>NZ_JAIQDF010000022.1:0-162564 GCF_020037055.1 Myxococcus sp. AS-1-15
GCGTTCGCGCACCAGGACCTGCCCTTCGAGCAGGTGGTGGACGCGCTGCAGCCGAGCCGGGATTTGAGCCGCTCACCGCTCTTCCAGGTCATGTTCGTCATGCCGGGCCCCACGGTGCCGGTGTCGCTCCAGGGGCTCGGCGTCGAGAGCCTCGCCTTCGAGCCGGGCATGTCGAAGTTCGACCTCACGCTGTTCGTCCAGGAACAGCCCCAGTCGCTGGTGACGTCCTGGGAATACAACACGGACCTGTTCGACGAGGAGACGGTGTCGCGGATGGCGGGGCACTACCTCCGGTTGCTCCAGTCCGCGCTCGCCCAGCCCGCGCAGGACGTGGAGACGCTGCCGCTGCTCGCCGAGTCCGAGCGGCACCGGCTGCTGGTGGAGTGGAACGCCACCGAGGCGCCACTTGCCTCCGTGAGCCGGGTGAACGCGCTCTTCGAGGAGCAGGCCGAGTGCACTCCCGACGCGGTGGCGGTCCGCTTCGGGGAGCACGTGCTCACCTACGGCGAGCTGAACCAGCGCGCGAATCGACTGGCGAGACTCCTTCGCAGGGAAGGCGTGGGCCCCGATGTGCCGGTGGGGCTGTGCGTCCGTCGCTCCCTGGACCTCGCGGTCGGTGTGCTCGCCATCCTCAAGGCGGGTGGCGCCTACGTCCCGTTGGACCCGTCCTATCCGCGCGAGCGACTGGCGTGGATGCTCCGCTTCTCCAGGGCGCCGTGGTTGCTCACGCAGTCCTCCCTCGCCGACCTCGTGCCGGACGGGGCGGCACAGAGGCTGCTGCTCGACACGGAGGCGGCGCGCTTCGAGGACGAGGACCCGGAGGACCTCCCGCCACTGGCGGGGCTGGAGTCGCTCGCCTATGTCATCTACACCTCGGGTTCGACGGGAGACCCGAAGGGCGTGGCCATGCCCCATGGGCCCCTGCTCAACCTGGTGCAGTGGCAGCTCGGCGCCTCGCGCCTGCCACAGGGGCGCACGCTCCAGTTCTCCGCGCTGAGCTTCGACGTCTGCTTCCAGGAGCTGTTCTCCACCTGGGCGGCCGGCGGGGAGCTGGTGCTCATCCCCGAGGAGCTGCGGCTGGACGCACGTGCCCTGCTGGAGCACCTGGAGCAGCATGGCGTCGAGCGGCTGTTCCTCCCCTTCGTCGCGCTCCAGAACCTCGCCGAGGTGGCGGACCGGGACGGGCTGGCGCCGGGTCGACTGCGCGAAATCATCACGGCCGGAGAGCAGCTCCGAGTGACACCCGCGCTGCGGCGCTTCATCGGCCGCCTGCCGGGCTGCGTGTTGCACAACCACTACGGGCCCACGGAGTCCCACGTGGTGACGGCCCACACGTTGGAGGGCGACCCCGCGTCCTGGCCGGACCTGCCGCCCATCGGTCGTCCCATCTCGAATGCGCGTGTGCACGTGCTCGATGCGCGAGGCACTCCGGTTCCTCCGGGTGTCGCCGGCGAGCTGTATCTCGGCGGCGCGGCGCTGGCGCGCGGCTACCTCCACCGTCCGGACCTGACGATGGAGCGCTTCGTCGCGGACCCGGTGGGCCTTGCTCCAGGCTCACGGGTGTACCGGACGGGAGACTTCGCGCGCTACCTCTCCGACGGCACCCTCGAGTTCCTCGGCCGACGCGACGCACAGGTGAAGGTGCGCGGCTACCGCATCGAGCTCGCGGAGGTGGAAGCCGCGCTCGCACACCATCCCTCGGTGAAGGACTGCGTGGTGGAGGCGCGCGCGGATGGCTCGGGGCTGTCGCGGCTGGTGGCCTATGTCGTGGGCACGGACGGCGCGGAGCCCGAGTCGAGAGCCCTGCGCGCCTTCCTCCAGGAGCGGCTGCCGGACCACATGGTTCCAGGCCACTTCGTGATGTTGGACTCGCTTCCCCTGTCTCCCAGCGGCAAGGTGAATCGCCGGGCCTTGCCCACGCCGGACGCGGACGTCACCCGACGGGACACGGCGCCCCGGGTTCCTCCGAGGACCTCACTGGAGCTCCAGCTCGTCCGGGCCTGGGAGGAGACGCTCGGCGTGCACCCGGTGGGCATCCGCGATGACTTCTTCGAGCTCGGCGGCCATTCGTTGCTGGCCATGCGCCTGCTCGCGCGGATTCGTGAACTCACGGGCCGAGCCCTCCCCGTGGCCGCGCTCTTCCAGGGCGCGACGGTGGAGCGCATCGCGGCCCTGGTATCGAGTCGCGCGCCCGCGGCCAGCTCGCCCCTGGTCCAACTGCGCGGCGGGACGAAGCGCCCCTTCTTCTGCGTCCATCCCGTGGGTGGCACCGTGCTCGCGTACGCGGAGCTCGCGCACCTGCTGGGCGCGGACCAGCCCTTCTTCGGCCTCCAGGCGCCCGGCCTCGATGGGGAGACCGCGCCGCTCGACAGCGTGGAGGCCCTGGCGGAGCGCTACCTGCACGCGATTCGCGCGGTGCAGCCACAGGGCCCCTACCTGCTCGGGGGCTGGTCCCTGGGCGGGACGCTCGCGTTCGAGATGGCCCAGCAGCTCCAGGCGCGCGGAGAGTCGGTGGACCTGCTGGTGCTCATCGACACCTATGCGCGGGCCCACGCGGGAGGAGCGGTGGACCCGTCCTGGCTCGAACCCGCGCGGTTGGGCGCGCTCTTCTTCCGGGACGTGCTGCGCTCGGCGGGAGCCTGGCTGCCGTGCTCCGAAGACGTCCTCGCGAGCCTTGCCCCCGAGGAGTCGCTGGGCGTGCTGGAGGACGCGGCGCGCCGCGCCTCGGCGCTCCCTGAAACAGGGCTCGCCGCGCTGCGCGCCGTGTTCGAAGCCAACCTCCGCGCCGCTTGGCGCTACGTGCCCAGGCCCTACCCGGGAGCGCTGGTCTCCATCGAATCCTCCGAGTCACCTCGCGCGCACGAATGGGAGCTGCTCGCAAGGGGAGGCGCGGTCGTCCACACGCTGCCCGGTGACCACTACGCGTTGCTGCGCGCCCCGGGAGTTCACACCCTCGTCACGCTCCTGCGTGACGCGCTGGAACGTTCCCACGCCCGGACACTCCCTCGGAGTGTGTCCGCGTGAGCACGTCGATACGCCGTGCCGAAATACCTGAGAAATGTGGCCTTGCTGCACTCACTTGTGTTTCAGGGCTTGTCTTGACGACTGGAATGAAGACTCACACACTGCGCCGATTCAGCAAAAGAGGAGCAAGGGCATGCATGCACTGACGAAGCAGTCGGAATCGACCGGGCAGGCCCGCTGTCCCACGTGTTCGGAGCCCATCGAGGCCGAGGGCCGCGTGCAGGGCGAGGTGTTGACGTGCTCGGGCTGTGACGGAGAGCTCGAGGTGGTCGGCCTCAATCCGCTCCGGCTTGAGGAAGCGCCCGAGGTCGAGGAGGACTGGGGCGAGTAGGCCCGGGAGCGCCATGAGCACGAACGAATCCCCGGAGCAGCCGCTCCTCTCACCCGGAAGGGTCTTCGCCCAGGCCGTCGCCACGCAGGGCGCGAAGGCCTCGGTGGAGTTCTCGCACACCATCACGGAGGCCTTCCCGGGCTTCAAGCGGCGCCCGCGCATCGCGGTGCGCGGCCTGTTCAAGGTGGTGAAGGCGGAGGGCGGCAAGGTGAAGTACTGGCACGAGACGCCGCCCCAGTCGCCGCCCACCGTCCAGGTGGAGGACGTGGGCCTGCGCCCCGAGGCCGCGTTCGAGTTCCACACGGACCTCGCGACGCTCAAGCCCACCACGGCGTGGATCCAGGTCCCGCCCGCGCTCCTGGACGACCCGGAGACGCTGGCGACGTTCATCGACTTCCGGCTGCTCGTGCGGCTGTGCACCGCGGAGAACCAGGCGCTCGCCAGAGGGCGGGGAGGGGACCGCGTGCGGGGCCTGCTGGAGACGCCGGGAATCACGCGGCTGCCGGCGCGCTCGGACCCCGTGTCCTCGCTGCTGGCGGCGTGTGACAGGGTGGAGCAGATGGGCGGCAGCGCGGACGGCATCCTCGTCAACCCGGCGGACTACTACCGCTACTTCGTGGGCAAGGGCGGGCTGTTGTCGGACCTGACGAGCATGGGCGTGCGCATCGCCCGCGCGCGCATGGTGGACCCCGGGCAGGTCATCGTCGGGGACTTCACCGCGGCGGCCACCATCTTCGACAGCGGCCGCTCCTCCATCCGCTTCGCCACGCCGCCTCCCGGCATCTTCCCGCGCGACGGCCTGGCCGTCTGCGGAGAGATTCACGAGGCGCTCGTCGTCCACCTGCCGACGCACTTCTACGTCGCCTCGCTCGCCTGAGGCGGGGTGCCCGCCCGGAAGTCCTCCAGCGACTTCCGGGCGAGTGGGCGTCAGGGCTTCTCGGCGCTGACCACCGCGTACTCGTCGCAGTTGAACAGCGTCAGCCACTGGAGCTGCTCGAACTCCATCTGGCGGGCGCGCCGCACGTCCTCGCGCACCTTCGCCACGGTGACGCTGCCGGGCTGACGCTCCGCGGCCGTCATGCCCCGGAGCGCGGCCAGCGCGGTGTTGACGGCCGGGTAGACGTCCGACGCGATGGACTCCAGCTTCCCCTGGTGGAAGCCGGCCGCGTTCAGCTCCGTGAGATAGCGCTGCGTCGTCCAGACGTTGGCCTCCGGAAACGCAATCCGTCCGCGCCAGTACCGGTGCCGCAGTCGTCGGCGCAGGCCCGCGCCGGACTCGCGGTCCGTCTTCTGACACATGTCCGCCATCACCAGGCGCCCGCCAGGCCTGAGCACCCGGAAGGCCTCACGCAGGAAGTCGCCGCGCGTGCGGAAGTGCATCGCGGACTCCAGCGCGAAGACGACGTCGAACTCGCCGTCACCGAAGGGAATCTGGGTGGCCGAGCCCACCTCCAGCCTCACCCGGTCCTCCAGCCCCGTCAGCTTCACGCGCTCCTTGCCCACGCGGACCTGATTGGGGGTGACATTGATGCCCACGATTCGGGCGGGGCGGTACTCCTCCGCCCAGAGGATGTCCTGGTCGGCGTAGCCGAACCCGCAGTCGAGCACCACGTCCCGCTCGCCCAGCCGCGCCGTGCGCGCGAGCAGATGGGCCATCTGCGCTTGTGCGGCTTTGAACAAATCCCCGACGCGCTCGCAGTTCGTCTCGTCCACGCGCTCCACGTCACGCCAGTAGCCCAGGTTGATCCAGAAGGGCTCCCGCCCCGTGACGACGCGAATCTCTTGTGGTCTGGGCAGCCCTGCCACCCATGCACCCGTCTCGTTCGAGTAGAAACGCTCGGGGTCCGCCAGCACCGCGCTCTTGAGCTGCCTTGCGACCTGCATGACGTCGAACATCGCGAGCCTCCTTCGTGGCGGTCCTCTCATTATGACCTGGAATGCACGAATTGAGGAGCTGTCCTGAGGCGCCAGCCGTCCGCCCAGGCCCTGTCGGCTGATGGACAGAAGTGGCTGTCTTTCAGGTGGAGTCTCTCTTTGCCGTGTCGTTGTTTTGGTTGTGATTGCCTCCGGGACCCGCTCGGCCGGCGAGGAGGCCTTATTGGCAATTGGCAGTCACGGGGTGACGCGACGCGTATTGAGACGCTTCACTGACAGGCATAGAAAGTGTCTTGTTGTCACCCTGCTAATAAGCGGAGGAGGGCCCGCTCATGCGACTGCACCGCAGTGGTTCGTTGGCTTTGTCGAGTGTCTTCGTCGCGGCCCTGGGAGTGACCCAGGCCGCGGCCGCGGAGTTGCCGTTGTTGGACAGCACCCCCTTGCGAGCGCCGTTCGCGGCGGCCTGTGAGGGGAAGCCGGACTCCACGCTGCTACCCGTGGACCCGCGCACGCTCGTCGTCCCGGGCGTCAACAAGCCGGGCGCGGCGGTGCAGTTCAACGCCTTCTGGGTGGACCTGCACACCCCGCCGCCGCCGTTCATCTCCAACCTGCCGCCCAACCCCAAGACATGTGGCGAGTTCCGGGCCAGCGTCGCCCGCGGCAAGAAGAACATCGAGACGCGGGCCTACTTCCAGCCGTTCACCACGGCGTCCGCGTACTACTTCATGTACACGCTGTGGGGTTACCCGCTGCGCCCGTCGGACTTCGACGAGCAGATCATCAAGCGCTTCGGCCTGGCGAAGGCCCCCTTCCGCAATCCCTATCCGTACCCCTGGGAGAACCCCAACCTCACCAACGGCGGGAGCGGGCAGCTGCCCCTCGGCATGGTCCAGGAGCGCGACGCCAACGGCCGCTGGACGGGCGCCATCGCCTCCTCCTGCTCGGGTTGCCATGACTCGAAGCTGGGGGGCGACTCGGAGTCGTCCTTCCTGTGGGGCCGCTCCAGTGACGCCATCGACGCGGGCCTCATCCAGTCCGACATGTTCCGCTCCACCGTGGTGGGCAACATCTTCCAGATCGTCCCGGTGCCGTGGAGCGTCGGGCGCGGCATGAGCGACGCCATTGGCATCGTGGACCTCTTGCCCGCGCTCTTCGACATGGATGCCATGTCGCTGGCGCCCAGCCTGCTCGAGTACTTCCCCACCCACGCGGGTGGCATGTCGCGCGCCCCCAACTGGTGGTACCGCGCCTTCAAGACGCGCCAGTTCTGGGACGGCGCGCTCACGTCCGACAACGTCCGCTCGGAGATGGCGTTCGGCATCGCCAACATCACCCGCTCCGCCCCCGAACGTCGCGCCCTCACCGCCGAGTTCGAGGACAACGACAACTTCTTCGTCTCCCTGTCGCCGCCCACCTATCCCAAGCCCATCAACACGGCCCTGGCGGAGCAGGGCGCCATCCTCTTCCACGAGCGCGACCTGTGGGCCAACGGCGCCAACGCCAACATTCCCAAGCAGGCTGGCAACGGCTCCTGCGCGAGCTGCCACGGCGTCTACTCGCCGCGCCACGCCGCCAACCCCGCCTTCCTCCCGGACCCGCGCCTCAAGGGCATCTCCGGCGTCATCACCCCGATTGAGACCATCCGCACGGACCCGGCCCGCAAGGACCTGATGGCGGACGAGCGCAAGCGCCGCGCCTGGAACACGTCCTTCCTGGCCTACAACGACCAGCACCCGGACCACGGACCCTTCTATGACGACCCCATCACCAGCGCCCTGCGCCGCGTGCCGCGCGCCGCGTATGACCGGGGCACCGGGCCCATCTACTCGCCGGAGGGGCCGAACATCTGGATCAAGCCCTTCGGCTACATCGCCACGCCGCTCTACGGCGCCTGGGCCTCCGCGCCGTACTTCCACAACTCCAGCGTCCCCACGCTGTGGGATGTGCTCAAGCCCTCGGATCGCCCCAAGGTCTGGAAGCGCCAGCAGGTCTCCGGCAACGCGCTGGGCTCCAACGCCGGCTACGACATGAGCTTCGCCGCGTACGACTTCAACAAGCTCGGCTGGAAGGTGCAGGCCCTGGCCTGCGGAGACCGCCCGGCCAATGACCCCTTCATCCCCTGCAGCCAGGAGATGGCCACGCTCGACGTCCTGTTCGCGAACATCGCCAACACCGTCGCCAACTACAACTCGCTGGCCTACCAGTCGCCGCCGCCCATCACCCAGAAGCAGATCCGCTCGCGCATGATCTTCAACTCGCACCTGTACGGGCTCGGCAACGAGGGCCACGACTTCACCCAGTCGCTCACCGACAGCGAGCGCTGGGCCATCATCGAGTACATGAAGACGCTGTGACGACGAAGGCCTCGCGCGGGCGGGGCAGGGTGCCCGTCCGCGAGAGGCCTGGAGGAAACCGGGCCGTCGGGAGCAGCGTCCCGGCGGCCTCGTCGTGTCGGGCTACATCAGGCGCTTGAAGAGGCCCAGCTTGCCCACGTACGGCGGGTAGCGCATCGCCAGGTCCAGCAGGAAGGGTCGCTTCACCACGCTCTTCTTGTGGCTGAAGGCATCGAAGCTGGCCTGGCCGTGGTAGCCGCCCACGCCGGACTCGCCCACGCCGCCGAAGGGCAGCCCCTCCGCCGCGAAGTGCACGCACACGTCGTTGACCACCGCGCCGCCGCTGGACGTCTCCGTCAGGACCCGCTCGTTGACGGCCGCGTCCTTGGAGAAGCTGTAGAGCGCGAGCGGCTTGGGGCGCGAGCGCACGAAGCGGATGGCCTCGTCGATGCTCGGG
Organism: Myxococcus sp. AS-1-15; assembly: GCF_020037055.1. Lineage (NCBI taxonomy): Bacteria > Pseudomonadati > Myxococcota > Myxococcia > Myxococcales > Myxococcaceae > Myxococcus > Myxococcus sp. AS-1-15. The sequence goes on from NZ_JAIQDF010000022.1 coordinate 8,021, forward strand.
CAGTCCACCAGCGGGAGGAGGGGGCCGAAGATTTCATCCTGCATCAGCGGGCTGGACAGGGGCGCGTCGGTGATGACGGTGGGGGCGAAGAAGCGGCTGGCCGCGTCGTGCTCACCGCCGAAGGCCACCTTGCCGTGCCCGGCCAGCGCGCGGACGCGCTCGAAGTGCCGGGGGCTGATGATGCGGCCGTAGTCGCTGCTCTGGCGCGCGTCCTGGCCGTAGAACTGGGTGACGGCCTTCTTCACCAGCTCCGTGAAGGGCGCCTTGAGCTCGGGAGGAATCAGCACGTAGTCCGGGGCGATGCACGTCTGGCCCGCGTTGAGGTACTTGCCCCAGGCGATGCGCCGGGCGGTGACCTCCAGGTCCGCGCTCCGGTCGACGATGCAGGGGCTCTTGCCGCCCAATTCCAGCACCGTGGGCGTCAGGTGCTTGGCGGCGGCCTCGGCCACCACGCGGCCCACCTGGGTGCCGCCGGTGAAGAAGATGAGGTCCCAGCGCTGCGCCAGGAGCTCGCGGCTGGCGTCCGCGTCGCCCTCCACCACGGCGACGACCTCCGGGGAGAAGGCCTCACCCAGGAGCTTCGCCAGCACCGCCGACGTCGCCGGCGCCAGCTCGCTGGGCTTGAGCACCGCGGTGCACCCGGCCGCGAGCGCCCCGATGAGCGGCGCGATGGACAGCTGATACGGGTAGTTCCACGGCGCGATGATGAGCGTCACGCCCAGCGGGTCCGAGTATTGGTACGCCCGCGCCGGCTGGATGACGATGGGCGCCGAGCCCCGGCGCGGCTTCATCCACGACTTCAGGTGCTTGAGCGCACCTTTGATCTCTCCATGGATGCTGCCGACCTCCGTCAGATACGCCTCCTCGGCGCTCTTCGAGAGGTCGGCCTTGAGGGCGGCGAGGATCTCCGCCTCGTACTTGCGCACCACCCGGTCCAGGGCTTCCAGCCGCGCCCGCCGCCACTCGAGCGGGAGCGTCACGCGAGACTCGAAATAGGCGCGCTGCTTTTCGACGAGCGCCCCCGCGTCGAGCGGAGGCGGTACGGCGGCGAGGCGACTGGAGCTCTGGACCATGGACTTCTCCTTGCGAAAGGCGATGCGCGGCTACTTCAGGAGCTCACCTCGCTCCGCTTTCTGGATGAGCGACGCGGGCGGCTCGAAGTGCTTGCCGTAGCGCTTCGCCAGCTCGTTCGCGCGGGCGATGAAGCCCCTGAGGCCCGTGCCCGTGGGCCCCTCGTAGCCGTTGATGAACTGGGCCACGCCGCCCGTCCATGCCGGGAAGCCGATGCCCAGGATGGAGCCGATGTTGGCGTCCGCCGCCGAGCGCAGCACGCCCTCGTCGAAGCAGCGCACCGTGTCGATGGCCTCCGCGAACAGCATCCGGTCCTTCATGTCCTCGAAGGGGATGGTCGTGCCCGGCCTGGTGTAGTGCTTCGCCAGCCCCGACCACAGGCCCGCGCGCTTGCCGTCCACGTAGTCGTAGAAGCCCGCCCCCGTGGAGCGGCCCTTGCGCCCGTGCTGGTCGATGAGCGAGTCGACGACGGCGTAGCTGCCGTGGTCCGCCCACGGCTTGCCCTCGGCCACCGCGGCGGCCTTCGTCTCCTCGCGAATCTTGCGCGGCAGGGTCAGCGTCAGCTCGTCCATGAGCGCCAGGGGCGCCGCGGGGTAGCCCGCCTGCAGGCCCGCCTGCTCGATGGACGCCGGGGAGATGCCCTCGCCCACCATGGCGATGGCCTCGTTGAGGAACGTGCCGATGACGCGGCTGGTGAAGAAGCCGCGGCTGTCGTTGACGACGATGGGCGTCTTGCCGATCTGCACCGCGATGTCGATGGCCTTCGCCAGCGTCGCGTCGCTCGTCTTCTTGCCGGCGATGAGCTCCAACAGCGGCATCTTGTCCACGGGGGAGAAGAAGTGCATGCCTACGAAGTCCTCGGAGCGCTTCACGCCCTCCGCGAGCAGGGTGATGGGCAGCGTGGACGTGTTGGACGCCAGCACCGCGTCGGGCGCCACCACGTCCTGGACCTCCTGGAAGACCTTGTGCTTGAGCTCCACGCCCTCGAACACGGCCTCGATGACCAGGTCGCAGCCCTTGAGCGCCGCGGCGTCCTGGGTGGGGGTGATGCGCGCGAGCAGCGCGTCGCCCTTCTCCTTCGTCGTCTTGCCCTTCTCCAGCGCCTTCTCCACGAGCTTCACGGAGTACTGCTTGCCCTTCTCCGCGGCGGCGACGCTCACGTCCTTGAGCACCACCTCGATGCCCGCCTTGGCGCACACGTAGGCGATGCCCGCGCCCATCATGCCGGCGCCCAGGATGCCCACCTTCTTCGCCGTGTGCTGCGGATGGCCCTTGGGCCGGCCGCCACCGGAGTTGATGTGCTGCATGTCGAAGAAGAACGCTTGAATCATGTTCTTCGCGACCTGACCCGTCGCCAGCTCCGTGAAGTAGCGCGACTCGACGGTGAACGCGGTGTCCACGTCCACCTGCGTGCTCTCCACCGCCACCGCCATGATGGCGCGGGGGGCGGGCATGTTCGCGCCCTTGAGCTGCTTGCGCAGGTTGGCGGGGAAGGCCGGCAGGTTCGCCGCGAGCCCGGGGGACGTCGGCGTGCCGCCCGGAATCTTGTAGCCCTTCTGGTCCCACGGCTGCTGCGAGCTCGGGTTCGCCTTCACCCACGCCTTGGCCGCGGGGATGAGCGCCTCCACCGAGTCCACCACCTCGTGCACCAGGCCCACCTCCTTGGCCTCCTGGGGACGGTAGCGCTGGCCCTGCAGGAGCACCTTCATCAGCGCGTCCACGATGCCCAGCATCCGCACCGTGCGCACCACGCCGCCCGCGCCGGGCAGCAGGCCCAGCGTGACTTCCGGCAATCCAATCTGCGCGCCCTTCACGTCCGCGACGATGCGGCGGTGACAGGCGAGCGCGATCTCCAGGCCGCCGCCCAGCGCCGCGCCGTTGATGGCGGCGACCACGGGCTTGCCCAGGGTCTCCAGCGCGCGCAGCTGCGCCTTGAGCTCCTGGCCCAGCTCGAACGCCTGCTTCGCGTTCTCTTTGCGGATCTTCAACAGGTCGTTCAGGTCGCCGCCGGCGAAGAAGGTCTTCTTCGCGGAGGTGATGACGACGCCTTTGATGTCGGCCTTCTCCTTGACCAGCCGCTCCACCGTCGCGCGCATCGACTGGATGTACGCGGCGTTCATGGTGTTGGCGGACTGGTGGGGGTCATCCAGCGTCAAGGTGACGATGCCGTCGGCATCCTTGTCCCAGCGGATGGTGCTCTGCTCGCTCATGGGGTTTGCTCGAATCTTGGTCGAAAGGGGATGCGCAGAAAGGTCAGACGCGCTCGATGAGGGTGGCCACGCCCATGCCACCGCCGACGCACAGGGTGATGACGGCCCGGCGCGCCTTGCGCCGCTCCAGCTCGTCCACCATGGTGCCCAGGATCATCGCGCCCGTGGCGCCCAGCGGGTGCCCCATGGCGATGGCGCCGCCGTTGACGTTGATCTTCTCGTTCGGGATGCCCAGGTCCTTCTGGTACTTGAGCACCACGGAGGCGAAGGCCTCGTTGAGCTCGAACAGGTCGATGTCCTTCACCGACAGGCCCGTCATGTCGAGCAGCTTGCGAGTGGCGGGGATGGGCCCCGTCAGCATGATGGTCGGGTCCGAGCCGGACGTGGCCACCGCGGCGATGCGCGCGCGCGGCGTCAGCCCCAGCGACTTGCCCACCTTCTCCGAACCGATGAGCACCAGCGCCGCGCCGTCCACGATTCCGGAGGAGTTGCCCGGGGTGTGCACGTGCTCGATGCGCTCCACCATGTGGTACTTCTGCAGCGCCACCGCGTCGAAGCCGCCCATCTCGCCCATGGCGGCGAACGACGGGCTCAGCTGCCCCAGCGAGGCGACGGTGGTGTCCTTGCGCGGGTGCTCGTCGCGCTCCAGGACGACCAGGCCGTTCTGGTCCACCACGGGGATGACGGAGTTCTTGAAGTAGCCCTCCGCCCAGGACTTCGCGGCGCGCGCCTGCGACTGCGCGGCGTAGGTGTCCACGTCCTCGCGGGTGAAGCCCTCCATCGTCGCGATGAGGTCCGCGGAGATGCCCTGCGGCACGAAGTACGTGTCGTAGTTGGTGGCCGGGTCCATGGCCCACGCGCCGCCGTCGGAGCCCATGGGCACGCGCGACATGCTCTCCACGCCGCCCGCGATGACCAGGTGCTCCCAGCCCGAGCGCACCTGCTGCGCGGCCATGTTCACCGCCGTCAGGCCGGAGGCACAGAAGCGGTTGAGCTGCACGCCGCCCACCGTCTCCGGCAGGCCCGCCGCCAGCACCAGCGTGCGCGCGATGTCCGCGCCCTGGTCGCCCACCGGCGACACGATGCCCAGCACGATGTCGTCGATCTGCTGGGGGTCCAGGCCGGGGTGGCGCTTCTTGAGGGCGTCCACCAGGCCGACCAGCAGGGAGATGGGCTTGATGCCGTGCAGCGCGCCCTTCTTGCCCTTGCCGCGAGGTGTACGGACGGCGTCGAAGATGAATGCTTCCTGGCTCACCGGGAGCCTCCTTGGGATTCGGTGTGGGAGTGGTCTACAGCGAACGGGCGACGAGTTCCTTCATGACCTCGTTGGCGCCGGCGAAGATGCGCATGACGCGAGTATCCGCGAACAGGTGAGCGATGGGGTATTCCTTCATGTACCCATACCCTCCGAAAAGCTGGAGGCAACGGTCCGCGACGCTGCTCGCCTGGTCCGTCAGCCAGTACTTGGCCATGGCCGCGGACGCCACGTCCAGCTCCCCCGCCAGGTGCTTCTCCACGCACTCGTCGAGGAACGCCCGGCCCACCCGCCCCAGCGTCGCGCATTCCGCCAGCTCGAAGCGCGTGTTCTGCAGAGCGAAAAGCGGCTTGCCGAACACCTGGCGCTGCTTGGTGTAGTCGACCGTGAGCGCCACGGCCCGCTCGATGCTCGCCTGCGCGAGCACCGCCGTGGCCAGCCGCTCCTGGGGCAGCTGCTGCATCAGCTGGATGAAGCCCGAGCCCTCCGCGCCGCCCAGCACGTTGACGGCCGGAATCCGGAGCTCGTCGAAGAACAGCTCCGTGGTGTCCTGCCCGTGGCCGCCCAGCTTCTCCAGGATGCGGCCCCGCTCGAAGCCGGGCGTGGTGTCGGAGACCTCGGCACACAACAGGGAGATGCCCGCATGGCCCTTCACGTCGCTGGTGCGCACCGCGATGATGAGGAAGTCACAGACGCGGCCGTTGGAGATGAAGGTCTTGGACCCGCTCACTTTGTAGAAGTCGCCGTCGCGCACCGCGCGGGTGGAGATGGCCTGCAGATCCGAGCCCGTGCCCGGCTCCGTCATGGCGATGGCGCCCACCCACTCGCCGCTGGCGAGCTTGGGCAGCCACTTGAGCTTCTGGGCCTCGGAGGCGTACGCGAGCACGTAGTGCGCGACGATGGTGGAGTGCACCGCGAAGCCCATCGTCGGGTCCCCGGCGCGCACCTGCTCCTCCAGGAGGATGGCCTCGTGGGCGAACGTGCCGCCGCCGCCGCCGTATGCCTCCGGGATGGACATGCACAGAAGGCCCAGCTCGCCCGCCCGGCGGTAGAGCGCCTTGTCCGGGAAGCCCTGGGCCACGTGCTTGGGCACGTTGGGGAGGACCTCCTTCGTGAAATAGGTGGCCGCGAGTCCGCGCACCTGCTCGAGCTCGTCGGAGCTCCACCGAGGACGTGCCGTCATTGTCTGTCTCCGCGCTGTCGTGACTGCTGTCTAGAGTCCGAACGTCTTGCCGATGATGTCCCGCTGGATTTCGCTGGTGCCACCATAGACGGTGGAAATCACCGTGGCACGCAGATGCGATTCCATATCGAACTCGGTGGCGTAGCCGTAACCCCCCATCATCTGCACGCCCTCCAGCGCCACGCGCTTGGCCGTCTCGGTGGCCTTCAGCTTGGCCATGGAGGCCTCGCGCGGGAGCATCTTCTCCGGGGCCTCGTCCGCCATCTGCGCTACGCGGTACAGGAGCAGCTCGCTGCACTCCAGCTCCAGCGCCAGGTCCGCGATGCGGTGCTTGAGGGCCTGGAACGAGCCCACCGACTTGCCGAACTGCTTGCGGTCCTTCACGTACGCCACCGCGTCGTCGAACGCGCGCCGCCCCCGGCCCAGCATCGTCGCCGCCAGGATGAGCCGCTCGCTGTTGAGCCCCGACATCAGCTGCGGCCACGCCTGGTCCACCGCGCCCACCACGCTGTCCTCGGGCAGGAAGCAGTCGGTGAAGTAGACGTCGTTGACCTCCTTGCCGTTGAGCGTGGGGATGCCGCGAATCTCCACGCCCAGCGTGCTCGTGGGCACGCAGAACATGGTGAGCCCCTCGTGGCGCGAGCCTGGGCCCGCGCCGCGCGTCCTCGCCACCAGCAGCAGGTGGTCGGCGATGTGCGCGTTGGAGCACCACGTCTTCTGGCCGTTGACGACGAAGCCGCCCGAGGCGCGCTCGGCGCGGCAGGTGATGGCCGCCGCGTCCGAGCCCGCGCCGGGCTCCGAGATGGAGATGGCCTCCACCCGCCCTTGCGTGATTCCCGTGAGGACCTTCTGCTTCTGCGCGGGCGTGCCGAACCTCGCGTAGGGCCCGGCCGCGACGGCGGTGGTGACGTAGCCGCCCACCGGCGCAAGCCCGTAGGCGGTGCGCTCCGCGAACAGGCAGATCTCCGACATGCCGCCGCCGGAGCCGCCGTACTCCGCGTCGATGCCCACGCCGAGCCAGCCCAGCTCGGCCATCTGCGCGTACAGCTCGACGTTGTGCGCCTCCACGCCGTGCCGGGTCAAGGCGTCGCGCTGGGCGCGGGTGCCCGTCCTGGCGCGGCAGAAGGCATCGATGGACGCGGCGAACGAAGCTTGCTCGGGGGTTCTGGCGTGCATGGCGGTGGGGCTCAGGCGTTCTCGTAGAAGGTGGCGATGCGCTCGGCGTACTGCTGGAGGATGACGCGGCGCTTGAGCTTGAGCGTGGGGGTGAGCTCGCCCGTCGCCGGCGACCACGTCTCGGTGACGACCTCGAAGCGCTTCACCTGCTCGGCGCGCGACAGTCGCTGGTTGACCGAGGCCACCAGCGCCTCCAGCTCCGAGCGGATGGCGGGGTCCTTCGTCAGCTCCGCCACGGACATGGGCGGCAGGCCCCGGGCCTTGGCCCACACGGGCGCGACCTCCGCGTCCAGGCAGATGAGGGCGGTGACATACGGCCAGCCATCACCAATCGCGAGCGCCTGGCCCACGAGCGGGTGGGCGCGCAGCAAGCCCTCGATGCGGGACGGGGCGATGTTCTTCCCGCTCGAGGTGATGATGAGCTCCTTCTTGCGGTCGGTGATGGTGAGGTAGCCCTCGGCGTCGATGGTGCCGATGTCACCGGTGGCCAGCCACCCGTCCTCGTCCGTGGCGCTGACGATGCGCCCGTCCCCGGCCAGGTAGCCCATGAAAAGCACGGGGCCGCGCACGAAGATTTCACCGTCGGAGGCCAGCTTCAGCTCGAGCCCGGGGACGGGGCGGCCCACCGAGCCCACGCGGAAGTCGGTGGGCAGGTTGATGGTGGCGCAGCCCGTCGTCTCGCTCATGCCCCACACCTCGAGCACGCGGATGCCGAAGCCGCCCAGGTACTCCAGCACCTCCACGGGGATGGGCGCCGAGCCGCTGCTCGCCCACTGCAGCGCGTCCAGGCCCAGCGTGGAGCGCAGGGGCTTGAGCACCTTCTCCTCCGCCACGGCGACCTTGGCGGCCAGCTCCTCGGACACCTTCTGGCCGGAGCCCTCCAGCCGGAACGCCTCCAGCGCGAGCGCGTGCGCGCCCATGATGGCGTCGCGGCGGGGCGCCTCCAGCGTGCCCAGCTTGGCGCGCAGGCCCGCGGCCAGCTTCTCCCAGACGCGGGGCACGCCGAAGAAGGCGGGGGGGCGCACCTTGGCCATCAGCGGCACCACGCCCGCCGGGTCCGAGCAGACGTGCACGTGCAGCGCCTTGAAGAGCATCCGGTACAGGCCCAGCTCGCGCTCGGCGATGTGCGCCAGCGGCAGGTAGGCGATGGACGGCGCGCGCATGGGCGTGGGCACCACCGCGTCCACGCAGATGGCCTCGTAGAAGGCGTTGCGGTGGCTGAGCACCACACCCTTGGGGTCTCCGGTGGTGCCGGAGGTGTACATCATCGCGATGGGGTCCTCGGGACGGATGGGCTTCCAGGTGTCCTCGAAGACCTGCGGCGCCTGGGCGTGCAGCGCGGCGCCGTCCTCCTCCAGCTGCGCGAAGGAGACATAGAGCGGGTCTCCGGCGGGCACGGCCGCTGGGTCGATGACGACGATGCGCTTGAGGGAGAAGAGCGACTTGAGGATGGGGCGCCAGCGGGCGACCTCCTCGGCGCCCTCGAGCACCACCACCGTGGCCGCGCTGTGCTGCGCGACGTAGCCTACTTGCTCCGTGCTCAGCGTTTGATAGGCGGTACAGGGGATGGCGCCCAGGTGGGCCGCGGCGTAGTCGATGAGCCAGTGCTCGGGCCGGCTCGACATCATGATCATCATCCGCTCGCCGCGCTGGAGCCCGAGCGCGCCCAGGCCCCGGCTCAGCGACGCGGTGCGGGCGCGAATCTGGGCCCAGGTGAGCGTGGTGTCACCGGCGGTGAGCGCCGGCTCGTCCGCCAGCTCGTCCGCGTTGCGCTTGAGCAAGAGCGGCAGGGTGAGCTTGTTCGCCAGGGATTGGCACTGCGCCTCCAGGTCTGCGAGCGACGTACCCATGGACTCCTCCTGCGTCTGGTTTCGCGGCGACTGCGGATGCGGCGTGTGGGGTGCTCCTCAGGGGTCGACGTAGAGGTCGAGGATGACGTCGTCGCCGCCCCCGTAGCGGCTGAAGTCGGTGACGCCCTCGGCGCGCAGCACGTCCTCGTCGATGAAGGTGTGGCCGGTGCAGTCGCGCGGCTTGCGCTGGAGGATGGCCACCGCCGCGTCCGCCATGATGTCGGGCGTGCGCGCGCGCTGCATGGAGTCATCCCCGCCGAGCAGGTTCTTCACCGCCGCGGTGGCGATGAGCGTGCGCGGCCACAGCGCGTTGGCGGCGATGCCCGCCTCGGCGAACTCCGCGGCCCAGCCCAGCGTCAGGAGCGTCATCCCATACTTCGCCACCGTGTACGCCGGGTGCTTGCCCAGCCAGTGCGGCGCCAGGTTGACGGGCGGCGACAGCGACAGGATGTGCGCGTGCGCAGAGCGCTTGAGGTGCGGCAGCGCGGCGCGCGTGAGCAGGAAGGTGCCGCGCACCTGGATCTGCTGCATCAGGTCGAACCGCTTGAGGGGCAGCTCGTCTGTCTTCAGCGGCGCCAGCGCGCTGGCGTTGTTCACGCAGAAGTCGATGCCGCCGAAGCGCTTGACGGCCTGGTCCACCGCGCGCTGGACGTCCGCCTCCTCGCGCACGTCGCCCACCACCGCGAGCGCCTGGCCTCCGGCGGCCTCGATGTCCGCGGCCGCCGTGTGGACGGTGCCCGGGAGCCTGGGGTCGGGCGTGTCCGTCTTGGCCAGGAGCACCACGTTGGCGCCCAGCCTCCCCGCGGCGACGCCAATGGCGAGGCCGATTCCGCGGCTTCCTCCGGACATCAACAACGTGCGTCCCGACAGAGGCTTCTGGCTCATCAGGGCTCCTTGTCGCTCGGACCCTCGGACGGAGCGGGCGTGGCTTCCGGCTCCGCGCGGGGCGGCATGTTCTTCAGTTGGGGGATGACGTCGCGAACGAGCGTGATGAGCGATTCGCTCAAGAGCAGGTGCGCCTCCTCGCGCGTGAGCGTCCCGCCGCGAATCCACTCGCGGATGGTGGCCTTCACCATGCCGGAGTAGGAGCGCATCATCGCGCGGTGGCGCGCGTCGCTGCCCACCTCCACCTTGAGCCCCAGGAACTCGAGCGTCTTCGCCGCCGCCACGTCGTCCGCGGCGGAGATGATGCGCTCGACCTCCGGGTCCGCGCCGATGCCGCCCACCGCGGTGACGGCCACGTACGTCTTGCCGTGGGTGGCCACCGTGTCCAGGTACCACCGGACGCTGCGCTCCACGCGCTCGCGCAGCGTGCCCGTGTTGCTGACCTTCTCCTCCAGGCCGGGCATCAGGAGCATGCGCTTGACGACCTTGAGGTACAGGTCGCGCTTCTGCCCGAAGTAGTGGTTGAGCAGGCCGCGGGCGACACCCGCTTCCTTGGCGATGTCCGTGGTGGAGACGTCCGCGTAGGGACGCTCACCGAACAGACGCGTCGCGACCTCGAGGATCTGCTCGCGGCGCTCGTCCGGCTCCAGGCGCTTCCAGCGGGGGGCGGGGGAGGGGCTCATGACTTGTGCTCCCGCCACGGCAGGAAGGCCGGCTGGTCCTGCTCCACGGTGCGCGTGAAGGCGGGGGGCCGCTTCTGCAGGAACGCCATCACGCCCTCCACGGCGTCGGGGTTCTGTCCCAGGCTCGCGATGAGCTGGCTGTCCAGGGAGAAGGCCTGCTCCGGGCTGGGCAGGGCGCTCATTCGGTAGAGGGACTGACGGATGACGGCCACGGACACGGGCGCGGTGCACTCCACCAGCTCGCGCGCCAGCGCCTGCGCGGCGCCGAGGACCTCGTCGGATTCATGGAGCGAGCGCACCAGCCCCGCGCCGAGCGCCTCGTCCGCGGGGATGAGCCGGCCGCTCACCATCCAGTCGAGCGCGCGGCCCATGCCGACCAGTCGGGGCAGGAACCAGCTGGAGCCGCCCTCCGGGTAGATGCCCCGGCGGCTGAAGACGAAGCCGAAGCGGCTGTCCTTGGCCGCCAGCCGGAAGTCCGCGGGCAGGAGCATCGTCGAGCCCACGCCCACCGCGGCGCCCCGCACGGCGGCGATGACGGGCTTGCGCAGGGAGAACAGGCGGCGGGTCACCCGCGTCGCGGGCTCCACCCACCCCGGCTCGGGCAGGCCTCCGTTGGCGACCTCGAAGGACAGGCCGCTCAGGTCCGCGCCCACACAGAAGTCCTTGCCGGCCCCCGTGAGGATGACCACGCGCACGTCCTCGTTGGCGTCCGCCTGGGTCAGCGCGTCCGCCAGCTCGTCCGCCATGGTGATGGTGAAGCCGTTTCGTGCCTCGGGACGGTTCAGCTCGAGAGTGGCAACCCGGTCCGAGACCGAGGTCCGGATGTGTTGGTAGCTCATGGTGGGGGCCTCATCACTTCGATGAAAGGGATATTGGAGGCTTGTTGGCGGAGTGTCAACAGTGTCTGCGCGGCCGGATTCCGAAAGAGTGACGACGTGTTGCGTCATCCCGGAGTGGCTGTTCTGGGTGGGTGGGGTGGGGGAGCTGCCGCGTGGGTGAAGTCTTGTGGCGGGACGGGACCTCCGGGGCCGCGTCTGTCGTTGACCTGTATCAAGCCTGGGGAGTGGTGTCCGACCCGGCGCGACTGTCTTTGATGTTTCCTGGCCTGGGGTGGATAGTCCCGCCGCCGTGTGACGTGACACGGCTTGCTGGGTCCGACATCTCATCCTGGAGAATCCGATGAAGCGCATCTCGAAGGTGTTGTTCGCGGCGTTGGCGCTGGCCCCCCTGTCGGCGTTGGCGCTGCCGCAGGACTGTGATGTCCGCTGCGTGTCCAGCACGCCGTGTCGGATCGTCTGCGCCATTCCGTGGAGCATGCAGGTGGTGACGTGCGGCGTCTGGGTGGCGGACTACGACCCGGGCGCGGCGTGCGCGCCGGGCCTGACGGCGGAGGCCCCCGAGGAGGCGCAGCTGTTCTCGTCCGAGGAGGCCGACGCGGTGGATGCGTCCTGGGAGTGCTCCGAGCAGGACGCCGCCGAGCAGTGAGTCCCGTCCTCCTGGGACGGTTGGTGATGGGTTCAACTCGACGTTTCAGTCTGGAGATTCCAATGAAGCGCATCTCGAAGACGTTGCTCGCGGGTTTCGCGGCGTGCGTGCTGTCCCCCCTGTCCGCGCTGGCGCTGCCGCCGGACTGTGATGTCATCTGCGAGGAGTTCGAGGCGTGTGACACCACGTGCGCCGTTCCCTGGACCACGCGCATCATCAACTGCGGGAGGTGGGCGACCGAGTACCACTCCGGGACGACGTGCACGCCCTATCTGGCGGCCGAGGGCGGCGAGGAGGAGGCGCTGATGTCCTCCGAGTCCTCCGAGGAGGTCGATGCGTCCTGGGTGCGCTCCGAGCAGGGCGGCTCCCAGGAGTAGCGCTGTCGTCCGGGGCCGCGAAGCAGCCCCGTGAGGTGGTGCGCCAGGGCGACTCGGTTCCTGGCGCACAGCCCGCGTGTCAGAAGACGAAGACGCTCTTGGGCGCGAACTCGAGCGGGCTCAGCCACTCGCCTGGCAGGAGCGTCACCGGATAGCCCGAGCAGTCCTCGTTGGGGAACAGGTACGCGTTCTGGGTGCCCCGGTTGATGGCGGACTCGGCGCGGCCCTCCCAGCCGTGCTCGGGCAGGCCCACGCAGGTGGACGTGCCCGGAGGCCAGGCCCGGACGTTCCACACCGCGCCGGTGTAGTCCTCTCCATCGAACAGGCAGAGCACGTCCGAGAAGGGACAGGGATTGGTGTCATCGGCCGAGGCCTCGGCCGGGGACAAGAGCAGCGAGCCCGTCGCGAGCCCCGCCACCGTGAGAAGGGCGCCGAGTCTCCAGGAGCCCGCGCGCGTGAGACGACGGAAATCGAGCCAGTTCATACAGGTGTCTCCTCTGCCCGCCATGGGCGTTTGCCGCGGACGCATGGTGACATGGCGTTGCCTGGGGCAAGGCCCGACCTGCGCGTCTGCGATTGAGTCCATCCGCTGGTGGACTTCCCGTGGCCCGTCGGCTTGGATTGATGCCGTGCCTCTGTAAATGGCACGCCCACCTCGAATGCTGGCCGGGAGAAGTCGATGGCGAAGAAGGCGACCGCTGTTGCATGGCTTTGCTGCGCGTGGATGTCTGGCTGTGGAGGTGTCGGGCCGGTGCTCACGGACGAGACGCGGGAGACCGTGGAGAACCTGGTGGAGGCGGGGTTCCGGACGGAAGACATCCAGGTGGTTGACGGTGTCGTCCAGGTGGGGGGCGACGCGGTCGTGAGCCTCCAGGCCTCGCGGGAGATGCTCGACACGGGAGGCTCGACGGCGGAGCACTACCGGACGACGAACTTGGTCTCCAGCGCGGTGAGGAAGGTCACGGTCCAGCTCCCTTCACCCGTTGCGTCGACGATTGCCGCGGGCCTGGCGGAGGCCGTCGCCAACTACAACGCGCTGGGGCTTCGCCTCACGTTCTACACCGCCAATCCGTGCCTCGCCGACCCCTCGGCGTGTCCGCCCGGCAGCCACGCCACCATCAACGTGGTCGTCAACTCCACGCTCCCCAGTGGTCCGAGCGGGGCGAGCGGCTATCCCTCCGGCGGGTTGCCTTATCCGACCATCTGGATCGGCACGGGCCTGTCCACGTACCCGCTGGATGTCATCGAGCACGTCCTCACGCATGAGCTTGGCCACACGATTGGCTTTCGCCACACGGACTTCTTCAACACCGCCATCAGCTGCGGCGGCACGCCCGTGCGCGAGGGCGCGAACCCGGGAGGCGCCATCCTCATCCCCGGGACACCCTCCAGCGCGACGCCGGGCGGCTCCATCATGAACACCTGCGTGCCCCTGAGCACGAACGGGGAGTTCACCTCGACGGACATCGCGGCGCTGAACTTCATGTACTGACCCAGGGCGCTCGGAAGCGAGGGGCACTCCGGCCGCACCCGTCGTCGGTGGGGCCCGGAGTGCCGTGGGCGTCAGAAGCTGCGACCGAGGCCGAGCACCGCGGCGTCGTTGACCCGACCCACCGTGGGCATGAGTCCCAGCGGGAGCCGGAGCTGCGGGCCGCGCGAGGACGCGAGCTGCGCCTTCCGGGTGGGGCGGGGACCGCCGCGCTGGGCCTGCCGGCAGGACGCCTTGTCGACGCATCCGCCGTAGCCCTCGTCGTCCTCGTACTCATCCAGGTCCGCGAGCAGCTCCAGGTAGCCCAGTCCAAGCGTCGCGCCGACCACGATTCCACCCAGGATGGCCTTGCCGCAGTCCCCGTCGCCCACCGCGCCGGACGCGCAGACCGCGATTCCAGCGACGAGCCCTCCGCCCGTGAGAATCAGCGGGACGAGCCAGACATGCGTGGGGATGAACTCGTCGTCCTCGTACGTGTCGGTCTGCAGGGCCCGCAGGCGGTTGCCCTCCGCCATGACACCCCTCGCGGAAGGCGAAGACATCAGCCGCAGGGCCCTGGACTGGTGGCGCGGCGAGAAGTCGAACGGGCGGGGCGCGGCATGGGCGGTGCCTGGCGTGAACAGCCAGAGGCACAGCCCGGCGAGGGCGAGGACATGCTTCGTCATGGTGGGGAGTCCGGGAATGGCGCTGACCGGCCGCCTGGCCGGCAAACGTGCGGTACTCGACGCAAGCCGCGTCGATGTATTCACACTGCGTCGCGCCCAGGCGCGCACCCCGGGATGGGGCGCGCCGGACTCCCCGGTGTGGCTACGTGCGGCGGGCCTGCGCGGACTGGCGCGCGGCCTGGAGCGTGTTGGCCAGGAGCATGGTGATGGTCATGGGGCCCACGCCGCCGGGGACGGGGGTGATGGCCTCGGCGACCTGGCTGACGCCGTCGAAGTCCACGTCGCCCACCATGCGGAAGCCGCGCGCGGAGCCGGGGTCCTCGACGCGGTTCTGTCCCACGTCGATGACCACGACGCCGGGCTTCACCATGTCGCGGGTGATGAGGTTCTGCTTGCCCACCGCGACGATGAGGATGTCCGCCTGGCGGGTGAAGGAGGCCAGGTCCGGGGTGTGCCGGTGGGTGATGGTGACGGTGGCGTCGGGGCCGGGGGCCATGAGCAGCGAGGCCAGCGGCTTGCTGACGATGAGGCTCCTGCCCACGATGACCACGTGCTTGCCCCGGGTGGGGACGTTCTCCCGGCGCAGCATCTCGAGGATGCCCGCGGGGGTGCACGGGATGAAGGCGCGGGGGTCTCCCACGAAGGCCAGGCCCGCGTTGCGCGGGTGGAAGCCGTCCACGTCCTTGTCCGGGTCGATGTGCTCCAGGACGGCCTTGTAGGGAAGGTGCGCAGGGAGGGGGAGCTGGACGAGGATGCCGTGGACGGCGGGGTCCTGGTTGAGCCGGTCGATGACGGCGAAGAGCTCCTCCCGGGAGACGTCCTCGGGCAGGTTGAGCGTCTGCCCGCGCATGCCGAGCGCCTCGCACGCGCGCGTCTTGCTCGCCACGTAGGCCTGGCTGGCGGGGTTGTTGCCCACCAACACCACGGAGAGCCCCGGAGTGATTCCCTGGGCCTGGAGCTCGGCGACCTGCTGGGCCATCTCCGCCCGCATCACCCGGCTGATCTCGGTTCCATCGATGTTCCGCGCCATGGAGCGCTCCATACGCCAGTTTCCCGCCCGCGCCGCGCCCTTTCTGGGAGGGGCGACGCCTGGTCGACGGCTCGGGGCGACGGTCCGCCGCACCCAGGACACACCCGGAGCGAGAGGACCTGCTGGAACGGACGTCGCCCGTGTGACGTGGAGGACGATTCCGGCGCCGAGTCACGTGCTCATCCATGGCGCCGGGACGGCGGTCGGTGGACGGTGATGCGGCGTGCCCGCGTCTTCGAACCGTGGACGCGCAATGCCTGCCCGTCGGGCGCGAGACCGTCAGGTGCGTCGGCTGGAGACAGGGCCGGGTGGTGGTGTCTCGGTTGTGGCGAATGGGGTTACAGCTGAAGACTGACAGAGGTGACCTGGCTGTGGCGTGGGGCGCTACAGTTTCAATGTGTCACCATGTATCCGGGGCGTCGCTGTCAGGAGTGTAGCATCGAGCGCCACAGCTCGGAGTGGCGTATCGTAAAATGTTGATGTTGTGTCTTGTTTTTGAGCCATCAATCACAGCAGAGTGCGTGCATCACACCTGGAGGTCGTATGCACGCTGCTTCATCGTCTGGTGGACGCATGGGTCTGTCTCGTCTTGGCTCGTTGGTGGCTGTCGCCGCCGTGGCGCTCGTCCTGGGGGCGCCGGTGCGCGCCGAGGCCCAGTGTACGAGCTGGCCCACCAACACCACGGTCACGCCGGGGACGTCGTACGCGGACACCATCAACGTCTCGGGGCTGGCCTACGGGACGTACATCATCACGGCGTCGTTCTCGGGAAGCGCGGGGCTCATCAACCTGGCCTTCAGCGCGGCGCCGGGCGTGAGCTGGAGCAACGGGCAGAAGGGCTTCATCGGCTCTTCGACGACGCTCTACCTGAGCTTCATCATGGCGGCCGGCGCCCTGCCGGGTCGTTACTCGACGGTGACGATGAACGTCGCCAACACGGCGGGTCAGACGGTGTGCAGCTCGAGCTTCATCGTGGGTGTTCCCGGTGACGCCTGCCCGGGTGACGTGAGCTGGCTGGGCAACACCATCAAGGCGGGCTTCGATAGCGCCAACTGCTACGTGGCCGCCGTCCCCGCGCAGGACGGCTCGCCGTTCATCCACGCCAACAACTATTACGTCACGCGCGGCCCGAACAACGTGTGTGAGTACGGCTGGTTCGACGGCGCCAACTGCTACCTGGGCACGCCGCCGTCCGGGAAGTCCGCCTTCATCTGGGGCAACGCGTTCTACTACTCGCCCTGAGGCGTGAGGACTCCCCGCGCGATGTCGGCCACCGCGCGGGGAGTCGTGTCCGTTCAGCGGAACGGCCCGCTCACCTCGAAGGTGACGCCGGTGGTGCCGTCCGTCCCGCGCTGCGAGCTGAAGTACAGCCGCCGACCATCGGGGCTGAAGGCGGGGCCTGTGAGCTCGGAGCCCGAGTGTCCGTCGAGTTGGAGGAAGGGGGCCACGGTGCGCTCGGGGCCCGGGGTGATGAGGCACAGTTGCAAATCACCGCCGTCCTCGGCGACGAAGAGGTCACCCGAGCGGGACATGGTGATGTTGTCCACGCCTCGGAGCGGCGAGTCCGGGTAGAGGTCGTCGTCGTAGATGATTTCGACCTGGCCGGTGGCGGGGGTGTGGGCCCACACGCGGTTGTCGCCCTTGGTGGTGAAGTAGACGGTGCCGCTGTCGTACCAGCAGCCCTCTCCGCCATTGAAAGCGGTGGTGAGGAAGCGCTCGAGCTGGAGCGAGGCGGAGCGCGACGCGGAGACCTTCACCCAGCTGAAGCTCGCGGTGCCGTCCAGGGCGTTGCCGTTGAGCTTCGCGGCCTCCAGTCTCCCAGCGCCGAGCGAGGGCCACTGTGAGGGCGTGAAGCGGTAGAAGCGGCCCTCGGGGCGGTCCTCGGTGAGGTAGAGGCGCTGTCCCACCGGGTCCACGGCCACGGCCTCGTGGGTGAAGGCGCCGAGGGCCGAGCGGCGCTGGCCCTGGGAGGGGGAGCGCGGGTCGCATTCCCAGACATGGCCCAGGTCCCATTCCTCGCACGACAGCCAGGTGCCCCACGGGGTGGGACCTCCGGCGCAGTTGATGCTCGTGTTGGAGAGGATGCGGTAGGCGTCCACCACGTTGCCGCCGCCGTCGAAGCGGATGGAGGACACACCGCCCAGGAGGGGAATCTCGCTGTTGGAGACGTAGACCCAGCCTCCGTCACCGGTGTCGAAGCACGCGCCGCCGTCGGGGGCGAGGTGCCAGGTGTAGTTCGTCCCGGGGACGTTCTGTCCGGTCCGGGCGATGATGCGCGAGGTGAAGCCCGCGGGCAGCCTCAGGCCGTGGGCGTCCGGTGAGCCCGAGATGGCGCCATAGGGGCCGGGGCCCGGACGGGCGGGGGCGGCATAGGCCGCGCGCCAGAAGCCGGGTCCCAGGACCAGGATTCCACTGCTCATCGCGGTGAGTCGAAGGAAGTTCCTGCGCTGCATGGGCATGTCTCCAATCGCCAGGAGGGCGAAGGAGATTGAGTCGCACGGCGCGGTGCGCCCACCGCATCACGAGTCGGTGACCTTGTCGCGTGGGTGACAAGGTCACGCATTCGTCACCTCAATCGCAGCCTTCAGCGTCGCGGGGCGTGTGCGGTCACCTGCCTCATGCTCCAGTGGCAGGAGATGTTTCCAGCGGAATCCCGCAGGGGCTCCACGGCGGAGAGGAAGGCCTTGCGGACGTCCTCGCGGGTGGAGGGGGAGAGCTGGTCCGCGTCATAGGTCTGGGCGAGCGAGTCCCAGACGTGCTCCGGGGAGCCACCGTCCTGGACGAGGAGGTCGAAGACGTCGACGTGTTGGAAGGCGAGGCCGAAGAGCTGCTGGAGTCCCTCGGTGGAGCGGAAGCGCTTGTCGCCCAGGCTCAGCAGGGGGCGCGGCTGGGATTCGATTGCGGGCTTCATCAGCTCGCGGAACACGGCCAGCGAGCCCGTGGGGGCGAAGCCTCCGCCGACGACGCAGGACAGCTTGCCGTCGGGCTTGAGTGTGCGCCGGACCTCGGAGAGGACCTGTTCGCAGTCGTCCATCAGCATGAGGGCCAGGTGGCTGAGCACGACGTCGAGGCTGTCGTCCTCGAAGGGGAGCGACTGCGCGAGCCCCTGGTGGAGCGTGGCGGCGCCCTGGAGTCGGGCCTGGGCGTGGGCGAGCTCGTCGGCGCTCATGTCGAGGCCGAGGAGTCGGGGGCGGGGAGGCTCGCGGTGGGCGAGCAGCTCCAGCAGGTAGCCATCACCGCAGGCGAGGTCGAGCACGGTGTGTTCGCGCGAGTCCGAGGGGACTTCGGCGGCGAGCAGCGCGTAGGTCGAGTCGAAGCGGTGGTCGCCTCGAGTCACAGGCGTTCGGGAGAACCACCGCGCCGTCACACCGGCGAGGCGACGGTGGTAGTCGAGGAGGTAGGACTCGGTCTCCGAGGGCGGCATGGGGGTGGGTCATACCATGCCGCCCCTGGGGGTCAGTCGACGAGCAGGCGTTTCACGGGCGCGGGGTCGACGGCCACCATGAGCGGGCGTGCGAAGTTGCTGAAGGAGACCAGCGCCTGTCCTGGCGCGAGTCTCGTCACGCGGTTCCAGAGACTCTCATCGATGCTGCCCACGGTGCGTTGCATGCGGGAGATGACGGTGCTGTCGGTCATCTTGTGGATGATGAAGTTGTTGAGCAGGCCGAGCACCTCGTTGGGGAGGTGTTGGGGGAGCTGGGTGACGAAGACGAGTCCGAGCCAGCGCTTGCGGCCGCGCTTTGCGATGCGAGCCACCTGTTCGAAGAGGACGGGCATCTGGCTGATGCGGCTGGCGGAGAGGAACTCGTGGGCCTCCTCGATGATGATGAGCACGGGAGGGACGGCCTGGTCCTGGGCGTTGGCCTTTTCGTAGCGGACCTCCTGGGCTTCTTGGAGGCCGCGGAGGACATCCGCGATGACCAGGTTGTTGAGCTGCGGCGAGTCCGTGTCCGACAGGTCGATGACGGACACGCGGCCCGGAGCGAGCATCGAGTTGTAGGCGGGGCCGGGCACCGAGCCCATGTCGAAGATGTTGAGCCGGCGCAGGCGGTGGAGCTTTCCGTAGAGCGTCTTCCAGCTCACCGCGTTGCGGCTGCTCTGGGCCATGACGCGTCTCATGACCGTGCCACGGTTAGCCTTGAACTCGCTCTGGAGGAAGGGACCGGTGGGCGTCGCCGTCTCTTCGGCCTCGTCCTCGCTCTCGGTGGTGTCCGTCGCGGCCTCCTTGCGCTTGCTCTTTGAACGGCTCTTTGTTTCGCCGCGATTCTCGTCGCCCAGGCTGTAGATGTACGCGTTCACGACGTCCAGCAGGTGCTGGATGGTCATCTTGGGATAGCCCGTGGACATCTCGTCGACTTCGAGCGCCTGGCGCCTCTCTTCGTCCGTCTGCGGGAAGACCTCGAAGTCCTCCAGCAACTGCTTGGTGACGTCGTAGGCCTTGAGGAAGCGCTCCTGCTGGGCATCCGACAGGCCGAGAATCTCCGCGATGGCGTAGGGCGAGAGGCTGGAGAAGTTGAGGGAGAAGCGGTGGAGGTTGCGGTGTCGGGGGTTGCGGCTGGTGCGCCCGATGAGGTGGTGGATGTGCAGGTCGCGGACGCCCTCGGCCTGCTGGCCCCGGCGCTTGAGGGCCTCGAGCATGGGCTCATGGTCCGTGGGTTCGTCCACGTGGGTGTACTCACCCTCCACGTCGAACACGATGGTGGCGATGCCTTGGGACTGAGCGCGGTGGACGAGCGTGGCCACGGTGGTGGACTTGCCGCCGCCCGTGGTCCCGATGATGCCGGTGTGCCGGGGGAGGACGGACTTGTCGCTAGGACTGATTCGAGCCTCCATCTGCTCGTAGCCGACGACGACACCCAGGCTCATGTCTCCACCGACCCCGAGCACGCGCTCGCTCTCCTCGTCCGTCAGCACGAACACGGGGCTCTGGGGGCGGGGACGGAAGCGGGGTGGCTTGAGGGTGCCTTCCACTTCTTCGCCGAGCAGCTCCACCTCGGCGCGGCCGTGGTAGTCGAACGTGTACGTGAGCTTCTTGCCGTGCGTCACGACACCGACGGCCATCGTCGAGTTGGCGGGGACCGCGTTGGGTTCGGCGAAGGGGCCCTTGACGACGACGCCCAGGTAGGCGCGGCCATCCTCTCGGGACTTCACCCGCACCAGCGTCTGGGACGCGAGCAGGTGCAGGTCCGCGCGAGTGAGCAGCACGGTGAGCAGGTTGTCCTCGCTCGACGCGGTGTCGAAGTGGGTGAAGCCCGCGGCGGACTCGAGCTCCGGGTCGACTCGTGTCGCCGAGGAATCGTTCTTCAGCTCCTCGAGCGCGGCACGGGCCGAGGCGGGCGTCTCGCGGACGACGTTCTCCGACCCGTTGGGGGGCGTCGAGGGGCCCCTCGACAAGAGAGGGATCGGAGCTCCGGTGGGGGCACGCGTCGAAGCAGGGGAGGTGGCTCCCGGGGTGCGAGAGGCGCTTCCTGCGTCGGAGGAGGTTCCCGCGACAGGTGAGGGGCCTCCTGACGCGCGAGACGTGATGCCTGCGCCAGGCGGCGCTCCCATGGAGCGGGAGGCGCCCTCCGCGCTCGAGGTCAGAGGTCCAGAGGCGTTCGAGGGGCCTCCCGAGGTGCGGGACGGGCCCTCCGCCCCCGAGTGGGTTGAAGGACCGCCCGAGGCACGGGAGGCGCCGTTCAGGGCGGACGAGGTGGTTGTCGAAACAGGGGGCGATGAGCCAGGGGAGGGCGCTTTCGTGGGCGGCGGCGCCCCAGGAGGCTCGGCGCGGTCCGATGCCTGCACCGATGACGGGGCACGTCCGACGGACACAGGAGAAGGGTTGGGCCGGTGAGCCGAGCCATTCGGAGGCGGAGGGCGGCCGGCCGCGCCGTTGGGAGCCGGCTCGCGCTGCGCGCTCGGCGGTGGGGTTCTCGTGGCGCCATGAGGCGGTGGCGTGCCGTTGCGTGGAGGCACGGCACGTGCGCCATTCACTATCTGGAGGGAGGGAGACTTCCCGTTGATGTTGCCTGCACCCTGCGGCCTCGGTTCCTTGCCATCATTGGACATCCGTGGTCCCCCCTTAACGGCGCATCCCGCGCTCGGTCATGAACTGCAGATTGGCTCCGGCCTGGGTGTAGGCGTCCTCGACGAGCCCCAGGAAACCATCGACCCCGAAGACACCGCGGCAGGTCACCGCCGCGACATCGAGGAGCATCGGGAACCCGCGCTCGGGGCGCAGGATGCTGTCGGCCATGGCCACCCAGGCGGCCTCGTGGGCGTGGTCCTTGTGCGCGTAGAACAAGCGCGGCGCCGAGTGGTCCGACACGCGGAAGATGCCCTTGACGACGCAGGGGCTCGAGTCTCTCACGAACTTCCAGGCGCGGTGCTTGCTCCGTCCGCCGTACTCCCAGTTGCGGACGATCTGCGTGCCCTCGCGCTTGAGCGTCTCCAGGAGGGCATACTCGCCAGCGTCCAGCGCGAGTCCCATCGTGAGGAATCCCCGGTCGGTGAGGGAGTCCGAGACGTAGACGAACTTCTTGTGCTCGTGGATGAGCCGCTCGAGCACCGTGAGTGAGCGGTCCAGGAGTGACATGTACCCCGAACCGGAGAGCAGCTCGTGGGCGCACGGATTGCCGGAGCCCATGCGCCACTCCGCGGTGGCCTTCTCCACGAGCGCGGCGCGCTCGGCATAGGCCTGGATGCCACGGCGGGCCATGCGCGACAGGGTGTCCTGCTTCCCCTGGTAGCGGTTCTGGCGCATGTCGATGAAGTCCATCGCCTCCTGGAGAGGGTTGCTGGTGTTCTGGGACGCCATCTCCTTGCGGAACAGCCGTTTGGTGAAGGCGCCCGAGGTGCCCTGGTAGCTGACGATGCCGACGCCAATCTGGGAGATGCCGATGGGCAGGCTGTCATGGGAGACGTGGGTTCCGGTCACCGCGTCGACCTTGCTGCGAAACAGCAGGCGCTCGTGGACCAGGGTCAGGTCTTCTGGAGTGACCTTGTAGACACCGGCGTCCGGGAAGGCATCGGGGCGCGTGGCCAGCCGAGGGAAGAGCTCGCTGCGGACGATGGCGCGCAGCTCGCCCTCCTTGTGGACGGCGCTGGCGATCTCCCGGCGGAACCGCTCCATGATCTTGTCGAGGTCGAGCCCCGTGGACCACCGGTCGAGGTCCAACGTCGAGGCGAGGTCCTCGCCGAACGCCGAACGGTAGTCCGCATCGCCAAACAGCTCTTCCTTCAGTTCATCCGCCTCGGGCGGCAAGTCACTCGACATGGATTACCCCTCCTCCACTCCCAGGAACTCCGCGATGGAAAAACGGGACACGCGCAGCCGCCGCCGAAGCCCATCGACGTATTCGGTGGCTTTCTCCACGGGCAGGTGGAACTGGAACCGCAAGCTGTTGATGGCATCCTCCCGAGAGAGCTGTTTCACGAGCGGCAGGACGCGCTCCACGGGCGCCAGCAGCTCGAGCGCGACCCGGTCCGCGCGGTGCTCGGCCACGACGACATCCCGGCTGGCGTAGCCCCCCGAGCCATCACGGGCCATGAGGTCCGTGCGTAGATTCAGCGGGACCTGTTCGAAGAACAGGGTCAGGGCCTCCTCGGGAGAGGGGGCCCGCTCGCCATCGAGGACCGGGAGTATCTCAGGGCCGAAGATGCTCAGTGCTCGTCTGCGGGGGAGCCACTCCTCCAGGACGAAGTGCGCGACCTCGTGGACGATGGTGAAGCGCTGCTCCGCATCCTTTCGCTGATTGTCAAAGAAGAGGATGCCGTGTCCGCGCCACCAGGCCATGAAGCCATGGAGGTCATGATCTTGTGTCGTGAACCACTGCCCCGGGCTCCGGCGAGACAGCCAGTCCTGGGCTGTCTGCGGAGTGAATCTGGGGAGGGCAACGGGCCGGATGTGGAACTGGCCGCAGAAGCAGTCGAGCAGGTCATGGACGGACGCATGACAGTCCTTCAGTGCACAGGCTTCCACCGCTTCTTGCAGCCAGCTTTCCATCACGTGTCCGTTTCTTCATCCGGGAGGTGGTCTTGGGCCGCCATCCGGATGGGGGTCGTCGACCCGGTTCGTGTGCCGTTGGAGAAGACATTGATGACGTCGACGTGGCGAATCACCTGCATGAGCATGAGGCGGTCCACGCCGAACTTCTTGGCGATGGCGGTGCACTGCTCGCTGAAGCTGTCGCCTTCGGGGCGGCGGCACAGGGACATCCAGTGGAGCGTCTCCTGGGTGCACCCCAGTTCCCCGGCCAGCGTGTCCTCGTTGATGCCCTCGATTTGTCGGTACTGCTCGAATGTGTAGGCCATTGACCAGGGCTCGCTCCGGCCGCGTCGGGCCGCTCGCTCGAGCCATTCAGGATTCGTCATCTCGGTCCTCCTTTCCGAAGCGCCTCAACCACTTCATGAGCCGGTCTCGATTCCGCTTCACCCTGCGCTTGCGGTCCTCATCCGACATGGGGGGCAACCCCATGGCTTGGGCGAGGACTCGAGTAGAGCCCTCTCCCTGGAGGACCAGCCCGAGGAAGACTCGGTCTCGCTCCGGCAGTCTGGCATGGTCGATTCGTCTCACGGCGAGCCTGGCTTCCACGGTGACCTCCAGGCTTTCATTCGGTGCCCGCGTGCGAAGTTCGAAAACGGTCCCGTAATCCTGCTCTCGGTGGGTGCGGGCTACCCGGGAGCGGTAGCGGTCGGTGAGCTTCTTCTTGGCGGCCTCTCGAAGGTAGGTGGACAGCCGACTCTTCTGGGGAACGTACCGTTCAGGGTGCGCCAGATAGGCGTAGATGACATCGACCACCGCGTCCCAGGCCTCTTCCTTGGTGCGGTTCAGGTCTCTGCACAAGTGTGCAGTGATTGGGTCGACGAAGACTTCAAAGACCTCCGCGGTAGCCAATGACTCATCCTTCTTCAGGATGCGTTCGTGAAGCTCCTGCTCCTCCGATGGTGTTGGAAGACTCATCCCCACTCCTCGCCGGGAACACGTGCCCGCTCTCGGGTTGACATCGAACTGTGTGTCCTTTCGTTACCGGCTCGGTGAGTTCGACGGCGTGTGTCTCGTTCACGTCCGCGGAAGGTTGGTCGCGAAGCGAAGCAATGTCTGTACCTCCCGGGTGGTATGGCTCAGGGTGGACGAGACATGGGGTGGTGGGCGCAGTCGGGGCGGCGGCGCCGAAGAAGGGGGACGGGGTCGGTATGTCGCCGGCCTGTTTCAGGAGGGACCCATGACGTCCATGCACTGCCGAGTCGCCACCACCCAGCGTGAGTTGGATGACGCGCTGCGGATCCGCTGGGCTGTTTTCGGAGGAGAGCTGCGCTTGCTGGGGGGCAATCCGTCACCGACGCGGCGCGAGGTGGGCTGCTTCGACACGCTGGAGACGACGGTGCATCTGGTGGTCTATGCGGACCGGACGCCGGTGGCGACGCTGCGGATGTTGTTGACGAATCCGGAGGTGGCGCTGGCGACGGGAGGGCGGCTGGGGGTGGAGATGGAGCAGAAGCTGGACCTGTCGAGCCTGGTGGGGCCGGGGCGGGTCATCGCGGAGACGGCGCGCTTCTGCGTGCTCGAACAGTGGCGGCACACGGAGGCGGTGGCGCACCTGCAGGCGGGCATCTACGCGGAGAGCCGGCGGCGCGGCGTGACGCACTGGGTTGCCGCGGCCAACATGGACACGGACTCACACGAGGACGCGCGGCTGATTGCGTGTGTGGCGGAGCACCGGGGTTGGGTGAGTCCGCGTTGGCGGGTGAGGTCGACGGTGCCTCATGAGTCGCCCGCGATCCCCAGGAGCCCGTTCTATACGCCGGCGGAGCGCGAGCGGGCAGGGCAGGGGTTGTTGGCGGGATTGAGGATGCCCCGGGCGCCGTCGCTGTTCGCCAGGAAGATGGGCGCGCGGTTCGTGGGTCAGCCGCTGTACGACGCGAGCTTCCACCGTTTCACGCTGCCGCTCGTGGCGGCGCTCGATGAGATTCCCACGAGTACGTTGGAGCGCTTCCGGGCGCTGGACGGTGTGTTTCGCCGCGCCGGCTAGCGCCGCCCCGTGCGTACCCCTGGGGTGGTAGAGACATCCCAACCCCTGAGGCCCATCCTCCAGATCGAAACACGACCTTCGATTGGGGAGTGAATGGCCACGAAGAAGGCTCAGTCGCGGAAGCGCGTCAGACATCTGACCGCTTTGTTGATCAAGAGTGAGTTCAAGAGTCCCAAGGACTGTCTCAAGGACCCTGCCTCGGTGACTCAGATAGGGGTGAAGCGCGGCCTTGGTTTCACGGGGGAGTTCTACGTGCAGTCCAAGCGCGCCAGGTCCGCTGCCTGGATGGGCTTCGTGGCGCCGATGCTGGAGGGGCGCCTTCCGGAGCTGAAGAACGACAACATCAGTGCGGTGCTCTTTGTTCGTGTCCAGAAGCGGTGGCTGGTCTTCACGCAGGGGCACGGGAGGAACTTGCTGAAGGTCGACTGCTTCGAGCGGGACTTCGGCATCAAGGTGGTGCTGAACTCGGTGGACCCGAAGCAGCTCCGGAGCGTCGATGTGCGAAGCGTCGAGAGCCTGACGACGCAGACTCGGAAGCAGCTGAGTCGGAACTCGCCGATGACGGCGTTCGCGCTGAACCTGCATCAGGACATCCCTCGGGTCATCGCCGGGAAGCCCATCGACGAGGCGTTCGCGAAGTTGATCGCGGGCTCGGACTCCTTGTCGTTGAGTGCCAAGCTGGAGGTCGAAGACCTGGGGGCGAAGTGCGAGGAGCTGCTGGCGGCTTACCAGAGCAACGCGTACCGGGAGCATTTCCCCTGGTTCGACCAGCTGCGGGCCGTGCGCGACCCGTCAGTGATAGCGAGTCTCTCCACGATGCTGCTCGAGACGATCCGCTCCAAGAAGCACGATGACCTGCATCTGGCCCCTCCCGACATCATCGATTGGCACGAATCGTCGGGGCTCTCCTTCTCCACGGAGGCTGAGCCGACTCCGCGCCATGAGTTGCGGATGGAGGAGTATCTCCGCACGGTGGACGAGGACGAGCTCTCATTCGAGAAGCTCAAGCGAGATGTGGTGAGGCTCCATGACACGCGCTCGGAGGTCCCGCTCTCGAAGTGGAGCGTGTTCGACACCCTCGTCTTCGAGACGGAGCTGGAGGGGAAGGTCTACGTCCTCTCCGGAGGAGACTGGTTCCAGGTCGACAAGACGTTCGCGGATGGAGTGAAGACGAAGTTGGGACAGATTCCCGCTTCAAAGCTCGTGCTCCCTCCGGCGGGGAGCGAGCAGCACGAGGACGACTACAACAGCCAGGTGGCGAAGACCTCGAAGAACTACGCGCTGATGGATCGGCGAAACGTCTTCGTGGACGGGAGCAAGACCCGAATCGAAGTGTGTGATCTGTTCACGAAGGATTGCCAGTTCGTCCATGTGAAGAGGAAGACGCGCTCCGCGACGCTGAGCCACCTCTTCGCGCAGGGTGTTGTATCCGCCGACTCGTTCTGGATGGACCCGGAGTACCGGAGTCACACCCGGAATCAAGTCGTGAAGGGGCGGCCTGCGCTGGGTACGTTGATTCCCGACGCGAGGCCTGACCCCTCGAAATTCGAGGTGGTATTCGCCATCATCACCAAGCGAAAGTCGAACTGGCCTCACTCATTGCCGTTCTTCAGCCAGCTCAACTTGACCCATGCCCATGACAGGCTGATGCGGATGGGCTACCGGGTCTCGCTCTTGAGAGTCGATGAACGGTGAAGGCCCGGGCGCGCGCTGAATTCTCCAGCACGGCCCAGGCCTTCGTCGTCCGGTCAGCGGACGGGCATCACGGCGCGGTTACGACATTGGCCCCGCCCGACGTCACGGTCGTGGTGAACTTGAAGTCCACCCCGTTGTCGTCGGTGTCCGTGCTGTTCGCGTCGCGGTACCGCGAGCCTTCGAGCGTGTTGCTGTCGGCCAGCGTCGTCGCGCTCGTGGTTCCCTCCTGCATGTCGAACCGCTTGGAGGAGCCCGCGATGGTGGCCTGGGTGATGGCTCCCTCGTAGGAGAGCGAGTCGATGAGCGCATCCTGGCCCCCCTCGTAGAGTGCCACGGCGTCCGCGGGGGGGGCTCGTCGCGCTGCCGCCGTTCTGGATGAAGTCCGAGGTCCCCCGCTGGAGGGTCTTCACCCCGGGACGACTCGCCAGAGGGGCCGACAACCGCGGCCGAGCTCACCACCAGGTACTCACCTGCGCCCAGCGTGCCGACCTCCGCGAGGTCGATCTTCTCCGCGGAGTCCTTCCGAGTGGAGCTGCTGCAGGTGTCCGGCGATGTAGCGCAGTTCGCCGCTCAGGTTGGGCAATGCAATGACTTGCGGTGGAGGTCCATGTCGGCCCGCACTCTGCGGAAGGAGCAGTGGAATTCCGTCTTCATCCGCATCTTCCGGCGTCAACACGTCCTTGGCGTAGTGATATGCGAACTGGAGAGGACGGGCCTGGGCAGCGGGCCGGACGCGCCGCCTCCACCGAGGGCACTTCCTGGGCCCAGGACTTGACTCCTCTCTGACTTCGGATGACTCCTCGGGTGCTCCGCGAAGCGCTCTCCACAGCCTTCTCGCGGGGCATTGGTGGGCAGGGGTGTCGCCACACCCCTCTCACCGTCTACTCGCCGCCGGCTCGCACCAGCCGCGGCAGCAACAAATGCTTGCGCAGCTCAGTCTCCGAGGGTGTCCCGGTGGCCTCCTGCTGCTGGCGAAGCAGCTTCTGCACCCTCACCTTCGCGGGCGTGGCCAGGATCTCTGGCTCCTTGTCCAGTCCCACCCGCCGCGCTTCCTGCGCCAGCAGCTCGAGACGGCTGAGATTGTCCAGGAATTCAGTTTTCTCGGATATGGCGTATCGGGCGCGGATGAACGCCGGTTGCTCCCTTCGCTTCGCCTCCACCACCACCTCCTCCATCACGGGTTGGCCGTTCACCAGCGCCACCACGGCCCCTTCTTGCGGGTGGCGGCTTCCGAACCGGAACTCCTGTCACCCGAGCATTCGAGGAGGACGAGCGAGGTCAGGAGGGAGGGACGGCATGTGCATGACAGGGATTCCGAGGGTAAGGCAGACTCGCAGTCCGAGACCCGGTGCGTCGGGACCGGGAAGGCGTGCGGTGAGTTGAAAGAGATTCTTGCATCATTGCCCCGAAGTCGGGGATTGTTCGTCTGCGGACAGTCGCTATCGAGGCGGGCCGACCCGGTGAACAGCCACCCAAGCAGTGAGCGCCCCCTTTGAGCCCGTTCCGTTTCACTACAGGTCTGACTCTTGTCTTTCTTGCCGGGGCCTGTACTCCGCCGGTCCGCGAACCGTCCGCCCAGGAGCAGGCAAACCTGAAGGATGGCGGCAGGGTCGTGGGGCGCTACGACGGGGGCGTCGTCACGGAGGAGGAACTGCTCGCCGAGTCCTCCCGGCTCCCCTCGCCCCTGCGCGAGCAGTTCGAAGGACCCAACGGACGGCACGAGTTCGTCCGGTCGATGATTGACAAACGCTTGCTGGCCCAGGAGTCCCGTGCGCGCGGGCTGAACGAAAACCCGGAAATCCAGAAGCAGGTCCAGGCACTGGAAGAGCGCCTGATGCTCCAGGCGCTGCTGGCCGAGGAGGAGCGCGCGGCGGGGGCAGCCTCGGAGGCGGAACTGCGCGCCTGGTATGAGGGGCACCTCTCGGAACTGACACAACCCGAGCGGGTGCGGGTGGTGCGGATCTTCGCGGCCACGCCGGCCGGGGCCTCGGCGGCCCAGCGGACCCAGGCGAAGCAGCGCGCGGAGCGCTTCGCGCAGCAGCTTCGGGCGGGCCAGCCGCGGGAGAAGGTGGCGGCGGGCGGGGATGGACCGGAGAAGGCGCGGGGCGGTGAGCTGGGGGGGCTCGCGCGCGGGGACTGGCGTGGGGATGTGGCGGTGGAGAAGGCGGCCTTTGCCCTCAAGAAGGTGGGCGAGGTGAGTCCCGTGGTGGCTGAGGCGGGAGGCTTCTCGGTGCTCCAACTGCTGGAGCGCCGCGAAGCACGCGTCCCGCCGTTCGAAGAGGTCCGTGCCGAGGTGGAGGCGCGGATGCTCCCGCAGCGCAAGCGGAAGGTATTCGAAGACCTGCTCGAGCGGCTGCGGCGGGCGGGAACGATTGAGATCGACGTGGCGGGGCGTCCCTAGTCACAGCGCGAATGGGACCGTATGGAGGGGGCTTCGTGAATCGGTTCGTTACGAACGGTGGGCGTGCCGTGCTGGTGATGTTCTGCCTGGGCCTTGTCCTGACCGCGAGCGCGCAGCAGCCGCCTGCGGAGCCTGTCGTCACCGCGGCCTACCCGCTGGCCCCGCTGCGCCCGGGAGCCACGAGCGCGGAGATTGGCTTCGACATCGCGGAGCAGGCGTCGCGCCTCCGGGTGTCCGTGACGAGCACCTCCGCGACCAAGGGAAGCTTCGTCACCCTGCGCGACGTGCTCGTGGAGCGGGACTTCGCGGGCGCGGTGCCCTTCCACCTGCTCATCCCCCTGACGGCTCCCTTCCCGGATGACGGTGTGCTCACCGTCACCGCCACGCCGCTGGCCGCGGATGGCACCTCCGGCGACGCGCTTCCGGTGACGTTCAGCGCGAAGTCGAGCCCCCCGGCCTTCGGGGCCACGCCCGTTGCCGTGCGTGCGAACGAGGCCCGGAACCAAATCACCCTGGAGGTGAACTACACGGGAGACGTGTCCTCCGCGGAGGTGTCCGTGCTCGGCGCTTCGGCGATCGCGCTGAACCTGGCGCACGGTGACCTGGGGATGGTGGAGCCCCGGGCCTTCATGGTGGCTCGCGGGCTGGTGGGCCGGCCCCGTGTCAGCGCCCCCGGCCGCATCAGCTTCACCGTTCCCACCCTGGAGGGCGTCTCCATTCCTCCGGACGGCGTGGTCATCGCGGACGTGGCGCTGCGCGATGCGTTCGGCCGCACGGTGCACACCTCGGCCGTCGAGTTCACCAGCTCCACCACCTTTGATCCGCTGGTGGACGTGGTGGTGTCCCCCTCGTCCCTGCTGATGGAGCAGATTGGTCAGCCGGTGCGGCTGCAGGTCACCGGCCGCTTCGCGGTGGCGGGAGACGTGGACCTGTCGGGCGCGCGGCGCGGCGTGACCTATGCGTCCGGGGACCCCGACGTCGTCTCCGTTTCGCCGGACGGCACCGCCGTCGCGCTGTTCCCGGGCGAGACGACGCTCCAGGTGACGTATGCGAACCAGACGGAGGAGGTGCCCGTCCTCGTCACCCAGCAGGCGCAGTTCGAGCGGGTGGAGATCCACCGGGACCAGGACCCCGAGGCGCTCATCGAGCCGCTGGAGTTCGGCATCCCCCGCGTAGGGGGCACGCTGCCGCTCAAGCTCGTGGGTGTCCTGTCGGTGGGAGGAGGGGAGCGGTTCGTCGACCTCACCTCCTTCACGTCGAAGATCGTGTGGTCGTCCTCCGACACCAGCGTGGAGGTGTCTCCCCAGGGCCGGCTGACCGCGAAGCGCCCGGGCTTCGCCTCCATCCAGGCCACCTACCGGGTGAACGACTCCACCGTGCTCGATGCCACGCCGCGTTCGGTGGAGGCAAAGAACGCCCTGCCGGAGATCCGCCTGGCTTCACCCGCCACGGTGACGACCGGCACCTCCTTCTCGGTGAATGCGCTCGCCACGGACGACATGGGCATCAAGGAGGTGCGGTTCTTCCTGGGCAAGGCACGTGTCCCCGTGGCGGTGGACACCCAGGAGCCCTACGTGCTCCAGGTGCAGGCCCCGACCCAGTCGGGCGCGACGCTGGAGGTGTCCGCGGAGGTCGAGGACATCGGTGGAGCGGTGAGCCCTGCCCAGCCGGTGAAGGTGAAGGTCACGCCCGTCCCCGGCCCCAGCGCGAAGCAGGTCATGTACGAGGTGCCCTCGCCGGGTGCCCATCTCATCGAGGGACTGCCGCAGGTCATCCGGGTCACCAGCGGCGAGTGGAGGTCCGGGACGCTGTCCCCCCTGGACTTCCAGTCGGTGCGCTTCTCCGTGGATGGGGCGCCGCTCGGTGTGTCCCAGACGCCGCGCATCGAGATCCGGACGGTGCCGAACTCGAACCCCGAGCAGCACGTGGCCGTGCCTCTCTGGGAGGTCACCTACGTTCCGCCGCCGGGCAGCGCGGGCACCACCGCTTCGCTGCGGGCGGTGGGCGTCGATTCGGGCGGAGCACTCGCCGACGCCGGGGCGATGCTGGTGCGCATCGTGCAGAACGCGCCACCGCTGGTCTCCATCCGTCAACCGGCGGGCCAGGAGGTGGAGGTGCGGGCCGGCCTGCCGCTCACCGTCCGCGGCATCATCGGGGATGATGCGCTGGCGTTCGGCGTGCGGGCCTCGCTGCTGGTGGATGGCAACGCCGTGAGCAGCGTGCAGCTGTCCGCGGAGGGCCTCGCGGGCACCAGCACCCACTCCAGGGATTTCGTCTTCACGTGGACGCCACCCGGCTCGAGCCTGGGCAAGCGGCACCACGTGGAGGTGCAGGCCATCGACAACGCCGGGCTGGAGCGGCGGGTGGGCTTCGAGGCCATCGTCCTGAACGACGAGCCGCCCATCATCTCCATCGCCACGCCCACGAACGGGGCCAATGTGGTGGCCGGCTCCTCGCTGCTCCTCACGGCGAACGTCGTGGACGACAGCGCGGACAGCGTCAGCGTCACCTGGTACGTCAACGGCGCGGGCGTGGGCCAGTCCAGCGCGCCGCCCTATCGGGTGCGCTACGTCACGCCCGGTCAGGGCGGGGACCTCGTGGTGACGGCCGTGGCGCGGGATGGGCGCGGCCAGACGGCCTCACCCGAACACCCCGTCGTCGTGCACGTCGAGCCGGACACGACGGACCCCAACGTCACCTTCCAGGCGCCCAGGCCTGGCATCAAGGTTCCCGTGTCCCAGCCCCTGCTCGTCACGGTGACGGGCGGGGACAACGTGGACACGGTGGCCGTGCGCATCTACAGCCAGCGGCCGGAAGAGCAGAGCCCCGGGCTGCTCGTGGCAGACCCCTCCCCGCTGGAGGACCAGGGCCGATTGGGCTCGTTCGTCACCCATGCCGTCGTGCCCAAGAACCGGCTCGCTGGCATCGACCAGCTGAAGCTCATCGCGGAGGCCGAGGATGCATCGGGGAGGACCCGGAGGGAGGAGCTCACCGTCGAGCTGGACACGGACGACGCGAAGCCCACCGTGGCGTTCGTCACCCCCAGCGCGGAGGACGCCGTTCCCGTCGGCACGAAGCTCGCGGTGCTGCTGCGCGCCGAGGACGACGTCGCCGTCGCCCGCGTGGAGCTGTACCGGGGCGCGGAGCGCGTCGGTGAGCCGCTGCTGTCGCCGCCGTACCGCTTTCTCGTGGAGCTGCCCGCCACCCCCCAGCCGCTCCAACTGACGGCCCGTGCGTGGGACTCCTCCGCGCAGCAGTCCGACGACGCCATCCTGACCGTCCAGGTCGTGCCGGACGACGAGCAGCCGATGGTGGCTTTCCGTACCCCCATGGAAGGAACGCGCCTCTTCACGGACGACCTCGTTCCCATCGAGGTGCTGTCGGCGGACAACGTGGGCGTCAAGAAGGCCACCCTCGTCGTCAATGGCAACGAGGCGGGCGCGCTGACGTCGACCGGCTTCACGCAGGAGAACCTGTACCAGGTCTTCCAGTTCAGCACCGTCAGGGCCACCCCGGCGGGAACCGACCAGCCCATGTCGCTGCTGGCGCGGGTCGAGGATGCCGCGGGCAATGTCGCCGAGCGGCGCATCGAGCTGCCCGTGGGGGCCAACCTCCCTCCCGAGATTTCCATCTACACCCCGGCGGCGCGCACGCCGGTGAAGGAGGGTGAGGACGTCGACATCACCTTCACCGTGGCCAACGACGACGGCAACGTGGCCTGGGCGGGGCGCTCCGGTGGCGTGCGGGTCGGTGAATTCCCACGCATCCCCACGAACGAGCGGCAGGACCTGTCCAGCCTCCAGCGCCTCGTGGTCCGCGCGCCGCTGGTACAGGACGGTGGCACGCCCTCGGTGGGTGTGGCGGCCGTCGACCTCCACGATGCTGGCTCCTTCACCGACGTGGTGCTGGACGTGGCGGAGGACACGGAGGCTCCCACCGTGGTGCTCGTCACGCCCCAGGCCGCCCGCGAGGGCGTGCTGGAGGTGTCCCAGAACGGCAGCCTGAGCATGCGCATGGAGGTGTCCGACGACGTGCGTGTCACCCGGGTGGGCGTGGTCGTGGACGACAGCTACGAGCTGGCCGAGGAGTCCGGGCAGCCCCGGGTCCGGGAGCTCGAGTGGAAGTTCGAGGAGGAGCGCACGCCCAACCCGCTCGGCCCGGGGGACATCCTCCTCAGCCGGCGCTACGTGGGCACCTGGAGCGGCTCGGTCTCCTTCCCCTCCAGCGACACGAAACTGGGACCCGGCCTCCACACCCTCCAGGCGAAGGTGTACGACGCCGCGGGCAACTTCGAGCTGAGCCCGCCGGTCCGGTTCCAGATTCTCGCGCGCGAGGACAAGCTGCCTCCGGTGGTGCGCATCTCCCTGGGCGGGACGCCCTCGGAGCGCACGTGTGTGGCGGGTTCCACCCCCCTGCTGCGTGTCCAGGCGTCGGATGACGGCAACCTGACGTCGCTCGCGGTGCTCTTCGACGGGGCTCCCGTGGTGCCGGGAGGGGCCGTCGTGGAGACGCGCAGCGCGAGCAGCATCACCCTGGCCGGGCCCTTCCCGCTGCCTCCGCTGGATGCGGAAGGCCCCCGCACCGTGGTCTTCGAGGCGCGGGCCGTCGACGCCAGCCACCGGGCGACCGTCACGAGCTTCTCCTGCCAGCTCGTGGCGGACAGCTCGCCCATCGCGCTCTGGGCTTCGCCCGACCCCGCGACCCGGCTCACCGAGGAACAGCTCACGCCCGGCACGCTGGAGCTCCAGGACGACGTGACGCTGCGCTCCGCGTGGCTCGTCGCGCCCTCGGCGCCCTTGTCCGCGGTGGGGGCCAGCTCCTTCCAGGTTCCGTTCGCGTCCACCGTCGTCGCGGGAAATCGCCCGGTGCCCAGCGCGACGCTCTCCTTCGGCCGGGACAAGGCCACGTCCCTGCCGGCCCGGTTCACCGCCACCGTCGGAAGTCAGGCCCTCACCGTGTCGCCCCCCGCGCTGCTCGGCAACGACGAGGCGCCCGGCGCCCTGCGGCTGGAGCTCCCCAACTGGCAGCCCGCCCACGCTGCCGTCGCGCACGTCACCTACATCTACCGTCCGAAGGCGGGGGCGCCGGACCCGTTCTTCACGGAGCACCCCTCCACCGAGGCGCGTGAAGTCACGCTGGTCCCCCAGGGCGCGCTCCTCACCGCGGACCTCGCCTTCCCGGCGGCCCGCGTGGAGATGGAGGAGGTCGTCGTCACCTTCTCCGCCGGTACCAGCGGCGAGGCGCCGCTCGTCTCGCGCTTGTCCCTGCGCTACCTCGGCCATCCGTCGCCCCAGGCGCGTGTCGTCGCCGAGGGGGCGAAGGTGGCGGTGGAGGCCCTTGACGCGACGGTGACGGCCGGCCGGCCCACCCAGCGTCCGGTGTCGCTGCGCGTTCCCTCTGGCTGGGGCGCGGACGCGGTGCGCTACACGGCCATCGTCGTGGACTCGCGTGGCGCGGCGGCGCGCGCGGAGCGGACCTTCTCGGTCCAGCCGGACCGGCAGTCACCGGCCGTCTCGGTGGTGAGCGCGGGAGACCGTGGCGCGGCGGTGGAGGGCCGGGGCTTCCAGGCGACGGTGCGCGTCACCGACAACGCGAGCATCGCGAGGGTACGGCTCCATGCGGGTGGTACATTGGTGGGCGAGACGCCGCTGGTGGGCCCGCTCCAGGACGTGGAGTTCACCATCCCCGGCGCGTTGGCGACCGCCGGCACGCTGGAGCTGTCCGCCACGGCGTGGGACCGCGCGGGCAATCCTCCCGTGACGTCGAGCCCCGCCTTCGTGCAGGTCCGTCCGGACGCAATCCCCGTGGTGGAGCTGCTGGAGCTGGGCTCGGCGGGAGAGCGCATCACCCAGAAGGAGCTCCAGAGCGGTTTCGTCCGCCTCATCCAGAACACGTCCGCGGAGCTGCGCTTCCGCGTGCGCGATGACGTGCGCGTCGTCGACTACCAGGTCGACTACGATGGCAGGGACCCGTCGGGAGGGCCGCTCTCCTGGGTGACGGTCAACCAGCCCGACAGGACGCAGAGCCTCTCGTTCACGCCGCCCGTGGGACTGAATGGCGCGCCCTCGGTCCTCGTCATCACCGCTCGCGACGACCGGGGCGCAGTGGGCCAGACGCGGCTCATCATCGAGTCGCGGCAGCCCCGGGCGCCGGACCTGGCCATCCTCGAGCCGTCGGTGGATGGGTACCTGGTGGAGGGCAGCATCCAGCTCCGCCTGAACGCGCTCTCCGGGGACGACCTCGGCATCCAGCGGCTGGAGGTCTACATCAACGGTGGCACCACGCCCGCCATCACGCTGCAGGGGAGCACGGGCATCCCGGTCGAGACCTTCGTCGATGGCGATGGCCTCCGCACGCCCTCGGACCCGCTCGCCCGACAGGCGCTGGCCGCGCTGCGCGTGCCCACCGAGGAGATTGGCCGGTTCAAGACGTACCGCACCACGCTGAGCCTGCCGCCGGGCTTCGTGAAGCTGGACCCGAGCCGCTCCGAGGCCTTCATCCGACTGCGGGTGGATGCCGTGGACAACGAGGACCACCGGTCCTCCGTGGAGCGGCGCGTGCGCGTCGTCCAGGACACGGGGCTGCCGGTGGCCAGCTTCCTGCGGCCCTCGCTCGGCAGCGACATCGTCGAGGGCACGCCGGTGCTCATCCAGGTCCAGGCTCGCGACAACGCGTTCGTGGACCGGGTGGAGCTCTATGCCGGCGCGAGCGCGGAGGAACTGAAGCGGGTCCACACGGCGGGAGACTTCCCGCTGGAGAACGCGCTGCCCGGCTCGGCGTTCGACGTCTACACGCCCGTCATCACCTACCAGCACATGGTCCCGAAGCTGGGGGCGCAAGCCGCGCTGGACGTGGTGCCGTACTTCGTGGCCGCGCGCGCCAGGGACGTGTCCGGCCAGTGGAGCGAGCTGGAGTACCAGCAGATCGACGTGGTGCGGGACAGAGAGCCGGCGCTGGCCATCGTGTCCCCGGCGGACGGCACCCGGGTGGTCCGCGGCAACCCGGTGACGGTGGTGCTCGCGGCCGAGGATGACGTCGCCGTCACCAGCGTGCAGCTCTTGCGCGTCCTGCAGGTCGGCGGAGTGACGACGAAGGTGCCTTATGGGTTGCCGCTGGAGCGGCCTCCCTTCACGTTCGCCTACGTGCCGCCGGCGGACCTGCCGGAGGGCACGACGGTCGTCATCGAAGGCAAGGCGGTGGACAGCTTCGGTCACGTCGTCTTCTCGCAGGCGTTGACGCTGAGCGCGCAGGAGGACCAGCCGCCCACGGTGGCCATCGCCCAGCCGGGCGACGGGGTCCAGGTGGTGGAGGGCCGCGACTTCTCCGTGCTGGTGGCCGCGCAGGACGACGTCCGCGTGGAGTCCGTGGAGGTCACGGTGGAGGGAGGCGTGGACGGGCCGCTGCACTTCGTGGGGACGGCGCGTCCGTATTCCTTCCGCGTGCCGCTGCCGTATGGCTCGGCTGACCGCACGCTGACGGTGCGCGCGAAGGCGCGCGACTCGGCGCGGCAGACGGTGACGGCCCCGGATGTGCGCGTGACGGTCATCGACGACAAGCAGAAGCCCACCGTGGCCTTCGCCTCGCCGGCCCACAACTCCCGGATGGTGGAGGGGCTGCGCCTGGACGTGGAGGTGCGCGCCGAGGACAACGTCGGCGTCGCCGCCGTCACCGTGAGCGCCAAGGTGGGTGATGCCACGCCCAAGGAGGTGGCCCGCTTCGCCGCGCCGCCGTTCCGCTTCTCGTACCTCATCGACAAGAGCCTGGTGTCCGAGGACGGGACGCCGGTGCCCCTGGAGTTCACCGCGAAGGCAGTCGACACGAGCAACAACGACGCCACGGCCCGGGTGCGGGTGGAGGCCATTGGTGATGCGAAGCCCAGCGTGGCGGTGTCCACGTCCCCGCAGGCGGTGGTCGGACTGCCGACCACGTTCTTCGCCAAGGCCAGCGACGATGTCGCGGTGGCCCACGTCACCTTCCTGGTGGGGCCGAGCGAGGACTCGGTCGCGGAGGTGGGCCGGGACTTCCAGCTTCCCTTCGAGCTTCGCTACGTGGCGGACCCCGCCCAGGTGGGAAAGACGCTCTGGCTGCGGGCGAGGGCGGTGGACTCGGCGGGGCAGGAGCGGCTGTCCGACGCGGTGTCCTTCGGGGTGGTGGAGGACCGTCCGCCGCGCGTGAAGCTCGTCAGGCCGATGGCTGGCGCGACCCTGCTGGAGGGCGGCCGGGTGCGGATGGAGGCCGAGGTGGAGGATGCCGAGGGCGAGGTGTCCTCGGTGACGTTCTTCGTGGACGGGCGCAAGGTGGCCACCGCCACCGCGCCTGCGGGCATCCCCGGGCGGCCCAACGCCTACGTGGCCAGCTACGTGGTGCCCGTCGACAACCCCGAGGCCTACCTGGAGTTCCAGGCCGTGGGCGTGGACGTCGCGGGCAACGAGGTGGCCTCGGAAGCCCATGGCGTCCTCATCATCAGGGACACGGTGCCCCCGGAGGTCGAGCTGGTGGACCCTCCGGACCTCGACGTCGTCACCGAGGCGGAGCCGCTGGTGCTGGCCGCGGCCGCGGAGGACAACGGCGTTGTCGACGCCGTCTCGTTCCACGTGGATGGCGTCCGGGTTGGCACGTCGGCGGTGCCCGTGCAGGGCCCGGCGGGCCGTCCGCTGTACCCCTTCACCTGGCTGGTGCCCAACTCCGCGGCCAGCGCCGCGGAGGAGGACCTCCTTGTCGTCGATGCGAGAGCCAAGGACCTGTCCGGCCAGGAAGGCCAGTCGTCGAACGTCCGCGTGGAGGTCGGCATGCGGCCCGAACACCTGCCGACCTATTTCTTCGGCACGGGCGGCCCGAGTGAGTACAAGCTGGGCTCGCTCGCGTTGGACGCGAAGACGGGGCGGGGCGTCGTCGGCGGCTGGAACCTCCCGAAGCACGCCCTCATCCGGCCCCAGGGCGTCCACTTCTTCACCGTCACGGCGGAGGGCGTGGCGACCGCCGGCCCCTTGATGCTGCCGGGCATTCCGGTGGCGGCGACCTTCCATGGCAACCTGGCGCTGGTGGTGGTGCAGGGGAAGCTCGACGAGCTGCCCACGCTGCAGGTCATCGACGTCACCCTCCTGTCGATGCCGAAGCTGCTGGGCTCCATCGACCTGCCCGGTCCGCAGGTGCATGCGGTGACGGCCGAGGGCCACCTGGCCTTCGTTGCCAATGGCGAGGCCGGCGTGGTGGTGGTGGATTTGAAGGCGCAGGGCCTGCCGCAGCGGCTGGATGTCGTCCCCGTCGTGGGGGAGGCGCGGGACGTGGTGGTGATGGGCAACGACCTGCTGGTGGCGGCTGGGTCCGGCGGGCTGCGCGTGCATGACCTGCTGGACCCGGAACTGGGCGAGCGGACCTTCACGCCGATTCCGGGTGGCGCGGAAGAGGTCGAGGTCTCCGGCACCCGCGCGCTCGTGGGCGGCCAGGGCTTCGCCGCGGCGCTCGCGGTGGTGGACCTGACCTCCAGCCCGCCGCTGCTGGAGGCGCTGCTGTCGCACGCGCCCCGGCGCCGGGACCTGGTGGCCACCGGTCAGCGCTCGCTGGCGACGTCCGGTGGGCTCTCCGTGTCCACCGTGCAGTTGGTGGATCAGGAAGCGGTGCCGGTGAAGGGCCTGCTGTCCGCCTCCGTCGTCCCTCCGGACGGGCTCCCGCGCACGTTCGTGCGCGCCAACGTCCCGCTGGCGCAGGACGTGAGCCTCTATGAAGGCCGGCCCTTCACCCTGTTCGGTCACCAGGGCCTGGTGGACTTCAGCCTGCCGCAGTTCCTGGTGACGGACGTGGTGCCGGCGAACGGCGCGGATCAGGTGGCGCTGTCGGGCATGGACCCCCGGGTGACGGTGACGTTCTCGCAGCCCATCGACTCGGAATTCCTCGGCGACAACCCCACCGTCGCCGTGCTTCGCGTGGGCAGCCCCTTCTCCTCGACGGTGGTGCCCGCGACGGCGGCCGTCGAGAACGAGCGCCAACTCGTCTTCACGCTGACGGGCGACGCCCCGAAGCTGCCGCGCAACACGGACATCTACGTCGTCATCATGGGAGGCCCGGATGGGCTGAGGAGCGAAGGCGGAGCGCCGCTGCGCGCCGGGTTCACCTCGCGCTTCCGCACCCGCCCGGCGGATGGCACGCCGCCTTCCGTCGTGAGGGTGGAGCCGCCCGCGGGGCCGGTGGATGGCGGTACGCGTGTGAAGATTCATGGCGTGGGGCTCAAGTCGGGCGCTCGCGTGTTCTTCTCCTCCGAGGAGGCCACGGAGGTGGGCCTCGACACGACGGGCGCGTTCCTCACCGCCGTGACGCCTCCCCAGGTGAAGGGGCCGGTGCGTGTCACCGTCGTCAACCCGGACGGGCTCCAGGGCAGCCTGCTGGGTGGCTTCGTCTACCTGCCCATGCTCGAGCTGGGCTTCGCGTACCCCGCCACGGGCCGCACCCTGGGGGACGAGCCGGTGGAGCTGTCCGGCGCGGGCTTCCAGGTCGGCGCGAAGGTGACCTTCCGGGGTGTCTCCGTGAGCCGCGCGGCGACGGAGGTCGTGGTGCAGTCGCCCGGGCGCATCCGCCTGAAGACGCCCGAGGGAGACTTCGGCCCGGCGGACATCATCGTGGAGAACCCGGACGGCCAACGTGTGGAGGCGCTCGGGGCCTTCCTGTACTCGGACCTGAACACGTCGGCCGTGGTCAGCCGTCACGATGGTCACGGTGACAGGCCCCCGGAGCGGCTCCCTCGCGGCATCCCCGGGCAGCTCGTCCTCACGAACAAGCGCGTGTGGATGTTGTCGGACGGCGCCGTCAGCCAGGGGGCGACGGTGGTGGAGGTGCTGAAGAACAGCCTCCAGGGCGCGCTGTCGCTGGTGGACGTGAGCGACCCGGCGGACGCCAAGGTGATGGGCGGCGTCTCCTTTCCGCCGCCGTACCTGCCGCGCGCCCTGGCGGTGCGGGGCAGCACGGCCTACGTCGTCGCGGACGCGCCGGAGCTCCAGGCCGTTGAGTTGGTGGGCGAGGGTGGCCCGTCGCTGCTGGTGGTGGATGCCACGAGCCCCACGGCTCCCCGGTTCGCCTACGCGATTCCCTTCGAGGGCCAGGCGCATGGCGTGGACGTGGTGGACGACCTGGTGCTGGTGGCCTCCGGCGAGGGTGGCCTCACCCTCTTCTCGTTGAGGGACCCGCTCAAGCCGATGCTCATCGGCTCCGTCCGGTCCTTCCTGCAGGGCGGCGTGCTGGGGACCCCGTCCATCACCCGCGTGCAGGCGCGCGGGCGCTACGCCGTCGTCACGGCCGAACGTGGCTCCAGCAGCGCCTCTACCCTCGTGGTGGACCTGGCGCGTCCGGGCTTCCCGGTGGTGGGGGAGCTGGACCCCGACCTCGGGGACCTGGCGACGTCCGGCTCCGCGGGGCTCGCCGCGTCCGGCGGCGCGAGGACCGTGTCCCTGGCGCTGCCCACCCGGCCCCGCGTGGTGTCCACGGTGAAGTCGCTGGTGCCGGTCGACTTCTCTTCCGCCGGCCTCGGGCCCCACCTGGGCGCCACCGCTGGCCGCTCGCTGGTCCAGCTCAACCTCGTTTCGGACCTGGCGGCGCCGCTCCCGGTCGACGCGGTGGACCTGTACCCAGCCGTCAACCTGGCGGACGTGGCTGTCGAGGGCAACCTCATCGCCGCCACCATCCGCGAGCTGGTCCCCCGCTCGGCGGCGACGGACGCGCTGGCGCTCATCGAGGTGCCGTTCCCCATCGTGGTGGCCAGCACGCCGCGCTCCGGTGAGACCGGCGTGCGCGTCTCCGAGCCCATCACGCTGGAGCTGAGCACGGCCCTGCATGAGGGCAGCGCGGTGCAGTCCCGCTTCTCCGTGCGGCTGGTGAAGCTCAACGGCTCCGCCGAGGGCGTGCCCGTGGCGGCGACCTGGAGCCTGAACGAGTCGCGGACCGCCATCATCCTCCGGCCGGCGCACGACCTGGAGGAGCGGACCTCCTACCGTGTGGTGGCCCAGGGGCTCGTCTCCAAGAGCGAGGCGGTGATGCCCGGCCGCTTCGTCGCCGAGTTCGAGACGTCCACCGCGGGCGACCGCGTCCCGGTGACGCTGCTGTGCCCGGCGGCGACGCCGGACGGGCCCAGGGAATGCGTCGAGCCCCGCCAGGGGCCCGTGCAGGGTGGAACGCTCGTCACGCTGCGTGGCGCGGGCTTCGAGTCCGGCCTGGAGGTCCGCTTCGGCGGGAAGCCCTCGAGAGTCGTCCGGGTCGCCACCGACAAGACCTGGGTGGAGGTGGAGACCCCGGCGGGCTCCGCTGGCGCCGCGACGCTCGAGGTCCGCAACCCCTCGGGGGGCTCGCTCACACGGGTGGGCGCGTACCTCTACACGGAGGTGCTGTCCCTGGCCTCCATCTCCCCGGACCGGGGACCGACCTCGGGGGGCACGCGGGTGGTGCTGGAGGGCGCCGGCTTCGCGACCGACCGTCCCATGGAGGTCTACTTCGGCAACCAGCGCGCGCTGCGCGTCCGGACGCTCGGCATCGGCCGGCTGGAGGCCTATACGCCCAACGGTTTGCGGGGACCGGTGGACGTGAGGGTGATGCTCCCCGAGCCGAACGGGGCCAGCGTCACGCGCGAGGACTTCTTCACCTTCGACCAGCCCACGGACTCGGCGCTGGCCATGACGGAGATCCGCGACCTGCTCGTCATCGGTGACGCTGTCTACACCGTGGGCGCGGGGGGCCTGCAGGTGGTGGACCTGTCCAACCTCTACACCCGCGGGCCGCTCGCCGGCGTTCCCATTCCGCCCGAGCGGCGGACGGAGCTCATCGACGAGGACCGCGACAACGTCGACGACCGCCTCATCGGCCAGTGGAGCAACCTGGAGGGTGAGCTGCTCTCCCTGTCGTACCCCGCGGAGGGAGGCGACCGGCTCTTCGTGGGCGCGGGCCGGCGCAACGACAAGGGCCAGTACGCCCTGGCGACCGTCATCGAGCTGGACATCTCCAACCCGGCCCAGCCCCGGATGATCTCCGCGACGCGGGCGGGCGCGGGAGCGGTGTTCGGGCTCGACACACGGGGCGACCGGCTGCTCGCCGCGGCGGGCGCGCGCGGCCTGCTCGGCTTCGACATCTCCCACGCGCCGTTCCTGCTGAACGAGCGGGCGACCCCCATTTCGCCGGACACGCTGTCCACGCAGGCGACCGCGCTGGCGGTGGGGGATGGCCGCGCGGTGCTCGGCACCGGCGTGTGGATGGACGGGCACCGCTTCACCCAAGGGCGGCTGCACCTCATCGACGTGGAGCGCCTCGCGGATGACGAGGACGCGCCTCCTCGGGTGCTCGGCTCCGTGGACGTCGACGTCCAGCGAGTGCGGATGTACCGCGACTGGGCGGTGGTGGCGGCCGGTGACGAGGGGCTGGTGCTGGTGCGATTGACGGGCGAGGACGCGCCCGCCGTGTCCGAGCACAAGGTGGGCAGGGACGTGCTCGGAGGCTTCGCGTCCGACGTCCGGCTGGTGGGCAATCTCGCGTACGTGGCCGCGGGCGAGGCGGGCGTCGCGGTGGTGGACCTGAGCAACCTCGGACAGGGGGCCCCGAAGCTGCTGTACCACGTGACGGGAGCCCGGGGCGGCGCGGCACGCCTGGTGGCGGTGGCGGGTGGCCGCATCATCAACGTGCGGCAGCGTGCCTCCTCCGGCTGGTCGCTGGAGTTCGGTCCGGCGGCCGAGCTGGTGCTGGTGTCCTCGAGTGTGAACTGGGCAGAGCGCGTGCCGCGCGAGCTGCCCTCGCTGCTGCTCACCTTCTCCACCACCATCACCCCGGAGAGCGCGCGCCAAGCGGTGTCGTTCCAGGTGAATGGCACCGAGTGGCTGAAGACGGCGACTCCGCAGGTGGACTTGGAGGCCGGGAGCGCGGAGTTGCCGGTGAGCACGGCGGTGCTCCGGTTCCGGCCGGGCACGCCGCTGCCCGAGGCCGCGGGGCTGCGCCTCGCCGTCTCCACCGGGCTGAGCACGCCGGATGGCAAGCACCTGATGACGCCCTTCGAGGTGGAGTTCGAGTCCGCCTCCGGCTTCTTCCCGCGTCCGCGCATCGCCCAGGTGGTGCCGCGTGTCGGCCCCATCGCTGGTGGCTCCATCCTCCAGATTCTCGGCGCGGACTTCGAGCCGCACGCGAAGGTGCGCATCGGCGGCGTCGAGGCCGACGTCCTCCCGTCCGCCGTGCATGACTCCACGCGCCTGACGGTGAAGACCCCCAAGGGGGTGCCGGGCCTGGCGGACGTGGAGGTCATCAACTGCGAGTTGGGCTGCCTGGCGGGGCTTTCCGACCGGCGGCCGGGCGGCTTCCTCTACAAGTCGCCCCTCTGGCTCAGCAAGGCGACCCCGCGCTTCCTCAATCCGCGCGGCGGCAGCCTGATGGAAATCGCCGGCGACGGGTTCCTGCCCGCGTGGGCCTATGGCGCCATGGGCGCTCCGCTGGTGAAGGTCGGCGGTGTGGATGCCCCCGCGGTGTCGGTGGTGTCCACGAGCCTGCTGAGGGTCGAGGCTCCGCCGGGCTCGTTCGGCGCCGACGGCTTCGCGACGGTGACCGTCAGCACGACGTTGCCCGACAACCAGGGCGCCGACTCGACGGACAGCCTGCCCGAGTCGACCCACCTCGCGGAGCAGGTGGGCTATGGCCTGGAGCGCAGCCTCCCCCTGGGCACGAATCTCCCGGGCCCGGTGGACGCGGGAGAGGAGCGCGTCGTCGGGCTCTACCCGAAGGCGCTCGCCGCGGACCCGTCGGAGCCGCTGTTGGTCTACGCGTCCGCGGGCGCGTCCGGGAGCGGCAACCGCACGCTATCCCCGTACCTGGGGCCGCTGACGGGCGGTGGCGTGTACTACGACGCCATGCGCCTGGCCCGCTACGACGTGAAGTCGCAGGGGAATCCGGAAGGGAGCGCGGGGAGTGCCGCGGCGCCGGAGCATGCTCAGGTGGACCGGCTGTTCGCGGTGCTGAATCGCTACCTGCCGGAAGGCTCGCCGCTGCCGGACATCGC
This sequence comes from Myxococcus sp. AS-1-15, assembly GCF_020037055.1. Taxonomy (NCBI): domain Bacteria; kingdom Pseudomonadati; phylum Myxococcota; class Myxococcia; order Myxococcales; family Myxococcaceae; genus Myxococcus; species Myxococcus sp. AS-1-15. The sequence continues at coordinate 52,496 of NZ_JAIQDF010000022.1, forward strand.
GCTCACGCCGGACTCGATGGACGTGGTGCCCCGGCAGGGCCAGGTGCTCGTGGCCAACGGCGAGGCGGGCCTGGTGGTGGTGGACCCCAGCGGACTGGGGGAGCTGGGCGCCGCGAAGTTCGGCGTCTTCGGCCTGGCGGAGTACGCGACGCGCCTGCTGCCCACGCCCATCGGTAGCTGGGTGGCGTTCAACGGCATGGCGCCCAACCCGCCGCCAGAATCGCCGAAGTGCGAGGGATTTCAGCCCGCGGCGGGCACCCCGGGGCGGGTGCGCCTGCTCGACACGCGCTTCCCGGCGGACCCGCTGCTGGTCCGCACGGTGAGCGTGCCCGGAGAGCCGTATGGCATGACCCTCCACGGTGGGCTGCTCTTCGTGGCGGCCGGTCACCACGAGGGCATCTACTACTGCCCGTCGAACCCGTTGGCGCCGCCTCCGCCCGAGTACTCGCTGACGGGCGGTGAGCGTGGTGGCCAGCGCACGACGTACCACAAGCGCGAAGGCGCGACGCAGAAGCCGGAGGGGTATCTCTCCATCCACGACCCGTCGAGCAGCGACAGGCCGGACCTCGGCTCGCTGCGGTTCGACGCCAACCTCACGGACGTGGTGGTGGTGCGCGACGTGGCCATCGTCGCGGCGGCCGAGCTGGGCCTGCTCTTCATCGACGTCTCCAACCCCGAGGCGCCTGTCGAACTCGAGGACAAGCGGATCCTCTTCGACGAGACGCTGTCGAACGTGCCCGGCCAGCCTCAGCGGCTGCGGCTGGTGGGGGACATGCTCTTCGTGTCCGCCAACGAGGGCGGCGTGGTGCTGGTGGACGTGGCCGACCCGCGTGAGCCCCGCCTGGTGAGCGGTGGCAACACCGAGGCGGCCATGGACTCGGCGGCGGTGGGAGACCGGCTGCTCGTCGCGGGCAAGGACCGCGTCACCGAGCTGCGGGTGCCCTTCACGTTCGTCACCGGCATGACGCCGGAGCGCGACTCCGTGGTGCCGCCGGAGTCCCCGGTCTTCATGGTGCTCGTCAGTCGGCCCATCAACCCCGCCAGTGTCCGGACGTCGGTGGGCTCCGGCGGAGCGCCCATCACGCTCGAGTTGCTCGACGGCAGCCATCAGCCGGTCATGCAGGGCAACGCGCGCATGCCGCTGTCGTGGACGCAGATCTCCAACCATGGCGAGCTGCGGTACGGCCTGCGGGTGACGGTGGGCGGCACGCTGGAGGCGGACAAGCCCTACACGCTGCGGATCGCCGGCATCACGGACGACCGAGGTGGCCGCCTGCTCATCCCGTTCGAGGGTCGGTTCAAGACGGGTGCGGTCAGCAGCAAGCACCCCCAACTGGTCTCGGTGACGCCTCGGTCCGTGCCGCTCCAGGGCGGGAGAATCACCCTGGTGGGCAGCGGCTTCGCGCCGAACGCGCGGGTGCGCATCGGCGGAGTGGAGGTGGACTGCCTCGTCGCGGCCAATGACTGCGACGCGGCTTCGGATGGCTCGGCGCTGACCCTGAACGCGCCGCCGTCGGATCTGCCGGGGCCCGTGGACGTGGTGGCGCGAGACCCGGGCGGTCCCAGCTCGGCGCTCTCCTCGGCCCTGTTCTACATGGACGAGCTGGTGGGCGCCCGCGCGACGCTGTCTCCGGACCACGGGCCCGTGGGTGGCAACACGCGGGTGACCCTGACGCTGGACCGCGCCGCGCTGTCCCCGGGGATGCGGGTGCGCGTGGGCACGCGCCTCGCGGGTGAGGTGGACGTCGTCGACCTGCGGCAGGTGAAGTTCACCCTGCCCGAGGGCACGGCGGGCCTGGTCCCCGTGGCGCTGGAGCGCGACGCGGAAGACCCCGAGGACCCGCCAGAGTCCATCGTGGTGGGCTCCTTCTCGTATGACCTGCCGTTCGGCTCGTACCTGTCGCTGCCGGGCTTCCCGCCGCTCGAGGCCTCGGAGCTCAAGCTGGATGGCAACACCCTGTACGTGGGTGTGTCGGCCCATGCCCCCGGGTTGCAGATCTTCGACGTGCTGCTGGAAGAGCGGCCCATCCGCAAGGGGAGCCTGAAGACGGCGGCTCCGGTGCTGGGCCTGGATGTCAGCGACCCGTTGGCGCTGCTGGCCGAAGGGCCGGGCATCACCGCGGTGGACGTCTCGGACGCGGCGCGTCCCTTCGTCGTGGGCCGGGTGGCCACTTCGGGAACGGCCACGGGCGTGCGCATCGAGGGCACGCGTGCCTACGTCAGCGTCACCGAGCCGAGCGCCGGCAGCGGGCAGATCCAGGTGCTCGACCTGACGTCGCCCACGCTGAATGTCCTGACGAGCGAGGCCCGCCTGCTCTATCCCGAGGACGGCCTGGCGCTGGACCTGGGGCCGGACCGTTTCTACGTGCTGACGTCGGCCATCAACGGCGGCTCAGGAGACGGACTGCGGCTGCGCATCTACGACCGCGCGGGCACACCCAAGGGCTGGGTGACGGTGGATGCGGCCATCACCCAGACCTCCATGCTGATGCGCAGCCGCGTGGCGGTGCGCGCCGGCCGCGCCTACGTCACCGTGGGGCGGCGCGTGTACGTGTTCGACGTGAGCCCCCAGCACGAGCAGGCGCCCGTCGCGCTCCAGTCCGCGCAGCTGGCGGACGACGGCCGGGGCCTCACCTGGGCGGGTGGCAGCCTGTGGGTCGCCACGGGTGACGCCACGCAGACGGTGGTGGAGGTGCCTCCGGCGGAGCTGCTGAGCGTGGGCTCCTCGCCGGTGAACGGCGCGCTCGCGCCGGTGGACGCGCAGGTGAGCCTGGACTTCAACCTCGCCGTCGCGCCGGCGTCCGTGGTGGGGGCCGTGCAGATCAAGGCGGTGGGCGCGGGCGGGAGCGAGCGCACCGTTCCGGGCACCTGGACGGTCATCCCTCGCGTGCGCGGGTCGTCGCTCCTCTTCACGCCGGACTCGATGACGCAGGAGCTGCCCGTGCCGCCGTTCAACGGCGGCGAGACGGTGCACGTCACCATTCCCAAGGGGAGCCTGCGGACGGTGGGCGGCTCCTTCGTCACGCTGGCCACGGCGGTGGAGCTGACCTTCACCGTGGCCGGGGAGGGGGCGGCGCAGCCCATCCTCTCGAGCATCTCGCCGACCAGCGGCCTGGTCTCGGAGAGCACGCCGGTGGTCATCACGGGTAGCAACTTCCGTCCGCGTGTCGACGGCACGGGGACGACTGTCCTCGTGGGCACGCAGGAGGTGCGCCCCAAGGCGGGCAGTGACAGCGCGACGCTCCTCATCGACGTGCCCCCCGGCGCGACTTCCGGCCCGGTGTCCGTGCGGGTGGTGGACCCGAGCGGGCTGTCGGCGCTGCGGCTGGGGGGGTTCACCTACCGGGCCCCGCTCTCCATCGAGATGCTCACCCCGGACCGCGCGGAGCAGCGTGGCGGGGTGGACGTCGTGCTGACGGGGACGGGCTTCCGGCCCGGCCTGCAGGTGGTGTTCGGTGGGACGGAGTCCATGGACGTGCGCGTGCTGTCGTCCCAGACCGCCGTGGCGAACGCGCCGACCCACGAGCCCGGCCTGGTGGACGTGGTGGCGCGGCTGAGGGTGTCGGACTCGGACGACCACTCGTTCCCCAAGCACCAGTCCTTCCTCTACGGGACGGGCGCGGTGGCGCGGCTCGGGACTCCGCCGCTGCGGCACCTGCTCCTCGAGCGCGGTGTGGTGTTCGCGGCCATGGGCGGCGAGGTGGAGGTCACCGGCCCGGGCGGTGAGCCGGTGTCGGGAGGTGGCCTGCGCTCCTGGTCGCCCGGTGGGCTGCTGGTGGCGGACCCCGCCGAGCCCACCGCCATCCGGGAGATCACCCGGTTGACGTTCCCGGACAGCACGCAGGGAGGCGCCTGGCGGCTGGCGCGCATGGGAGACCGGCTCTACGTGGCGGCGGGGACCGGTGGCCTGAAGGTCGTCGACATCACCCGTCCGGCGGCACCCTCGTTGGAGTCCTCGCTGTCCGGCCAGGGCCCCACCGTGGACGTCGTCGCGGGAGGCGAGCTCCTCTTCACCGCTGACAGCGGCGGTGTGAGGGCATGGCGGACCACCGAGGACGTGCGGCCGCGACTGACGGGCCAGCGCGTCATCGAAGGCGGTGTCTCGGCGCTCGCGCTCCATGGCGGCTACCTCCTCGCGGCGGGCGGTGGCGCGGGCAGCGCGGTGCTCTACGTGCTGGATGCGCGCCGCGGTGACCTGGCGGTGGTGGGGCAGCTCCCGCTCGCCGGCCGTGCGCGCCACATCACCACCGAAGGGCACCGTGCGTTCGTCTCGCTGGGCAAGCGCAAGGAAGTGGCCCTCATCGACTTGAGCGATCCGGCGAACCCCCAGGTCAACGGGGTGCTGCCGCTGCAGGACCCGCTCGGGGGCGGCCATGTCTCTGCGGAGCAGACGCACGTGGCCGCGGGCATCGCCTGGGTCGCGGCGGGCGGCGGCAAGGTGCAGCGCTTCCGGGTGCCAGCGGCAGGCAGTCCCGCGTGGCTGGAGCGGGTGAGCGTCACGGGCGATGCAACCACCCTGGCGTTCCGTGGCAGCCACCTGCTGGTGGGCACACTGGTGCTCGACGCGGGCGGGCGGGCCGTGGAGTTGCCCGTGCATCACCCGCACGAAGCGAGCTCGCCACTGGCGGGAATGCTCGCCACGGCGCCGCTGCCGCACATCGAGGTGCTGGGCACCCGGCCGGGCGAGGGAGAGCGGGTGTCCATCCACACCGCGCCCGAGGTGCTCCTCAGCGAGCTGCCGCGCTCGACGACGTTGCACGAGGTGCGACTGGAGGTCGCGGACGGAGGCAGCACCGTGCCAGTGGAGTGGCTGGCCACCAGCGCAGACGGGAGCCCGCGCATCGTGGCGGTGGACCCGGAGCTGAGCGTGTCCACGGACTACGTCCTGCGGATTGGCGCGGGCCTGACGGACCTGCGCGATGGCGGCCTGGGGACGGACACGGAGGTCCGGTTCCAGACGGCCTCGCTGGACACGCCGGCGGCCCCGGTGCTGGGTGAGGTGCTTCCCGCCTACGGCCTTCCGGACGGTGGCGAGGTGGTGGCGCTGCGCGGCGAGGGCTTCATGCAGGGCTGCGCGGTGTCCATCGGCGGAGCGGCGGCCCTGGGCTGCCGCCTGGAGAACGATGCCGGCACGCTGGTGACGACGCAGGCGCCCCGGGGTGTTCCGGGCGCGGCCGCGGTGCAGGTCACCAACCCGGACGGCCTGTCCGCCATGCGACTGGGGGCGTACCGGTACCTGTTGCCGCCACGTATCACGAAGGTGGAGCCGGCCTCCGCTCCGGTGAACAGCCGGGCGGTCATCACCCTCTCCGGCGAGGGGCTCTTCGGGGGCTCTCGCGTCCTCTTCGCTACGGAAGGCGCGATCGAGCGTGTGCCGGCGCGCAGCGTGGTCGTGAACTCCTCCGGCGCGCTCGAGGTGACGGTGCCGGATGGCATCGTCGGGCCGGTGGCCATCACCCTGGAGACGCCGGGGGCAGTGAGGCCCGTTTCGCATACCCTGCCCAGGGCCTTCACCTTCACCCTGCCGTTGCGTGACGAACTCGCCGCCGATGGCCATGTGGCGGCCACTGTGGGGTATGCGCTGCTCACGGCGAAGGGTGACAAGCTGCTGGCGCTGGACCTGTCCGTGCCGGGCAGCACGTTGACGTCGGCGCAGGTGGCCGGCGTGGTGGGGCCGAGCGCCCTCACCGTGGCGGGCAGCCGCGCGGTGCTCGTGGGCACCGGCGTGGTGGCTCGCTACGACCTGGGGACCTGTGGAAGCGGTCCGGGCGCCCCGTGCATCCCGCAGGAGCGGGACCGCGTGCTCCTGGCGCCGGGAACGCTGATGACGGCCGCCGCTGCGAACGCGGATGCCACCACCATCGCGCTGGGCGGCGGCGGTGACCTGGTGCTGTTGAGCGAGCTGCGCGGAGCTGGCGGCACGGCCGGGGAGCTCGAGGTCGTGGCGCAGCTCTCCGTGGCGCCGGGCAACATCCGCGGGCTGGGCATGGTGGAGGGCGGCACGCTCGCCGTGTTGATCGAGGAGGGTGGGGTGTCGCGGCTGGAGCTGCGTGGCACCGAGGATGGTGCGCTCCGGACGCTCAGCGTCATCACCGGACTGCCGGCCGGGGCTCGCGCCCTGGCGGTGGATGGGAGCCGGGTGGCCGTGGCCGTTGGCACATCGGTCTCGGTCTACGAGGCCTTCCAGCCGGGAGCCCCGCAGCTCCTGGGCACATGGACGCCGGCCGACGCCGCGCACGCGCCGCTGTCGGTGGCCCTCTCCGGGCCCTGGGTGCTGGCCGCCGGCCTGAATCGCGCTGCGTGGGTGGACATCACGGGCAGCTCGGGGCTCGTGGAGCGCACCTTCATCACCTACCCGAACATCTCGACCCCGAAGGCGTTGCTGGGCAACGGGATGGCGATGATTGGCGGCACGCCGAAGACGTACCTCTTCGACACACTGTCCTACCCGACGGTGGCCCGAGCCATGCCGTCGCCGGGAGGCTCGCTCTCGCCGGGGCAGTCGGTGTTCCTGTCGCTGGCCAGCGAGCTGTCGCTGTCCGTGGCGGCGCAGACCTCGTTCGGCCTGATGGACGACCAGGGCGTGGTCGTCCCGCCAGCTCCGGCCTCGCCCGTCGCGGGCACCGTGCAGTACACGCCGGCCTCGCCGCTCACGGTGGGCCGTCCGTACACGGCCCGGGTGACCTTCGCTTCCACCGGGGTCCAGGGTGGAACCGTCCTCCGCCCGTGGTCCTTCTGGCTGAAGGCAGGCGCCGAGGCTCCGGCCTTCAGCGTCAGCGCCATCGTTCCGGGCTTTGGCCCGATGGAGGGGGGCTACCCCGTCGCCATTCTTGGCACCGGCCTGCCCGCGGGCGCGAAGGTGTTCTTCGGCGGCCTGCAGGCGAGTGATGATCCGGCTCATACCGCGACGTCCACGGCGCTCCAGGTCCTGGCGCCCAAGATGGCCTCCGCGGGCCCGGTCCGTGTCCGCGTCCAGCCCGAGGTCGGCACGCCGTTCGACGTGCCGGGCGGGTTCGTCTACCTGTCGCAGCTCCGGTTCACGGGAGTCTCGCCCGACCGCGCGGACGTGGGGGGCGAGAAGGTGACCGTCATGGGCAGCGGCTTCACGCGCGGCCTGCAGGTGTTCCTCGACGGGGTTCTGGCCCAGACCTCGAACCTGACGCCGACGAGTGTGGACGTGCTCGTCCCCGCGGGGCCGGCCGGGCCGGTGACGCTGCTCATCAAGCAGCAGGGTGAGGCGCTCTCCGTCCCCGGGGCCGTCACGCGGGGAGACCGGCGCGCGCCGAAGGTGCTCCGCTGGAACGTGAGCAACAGGGTCCAGGTGGAGCGCCTGCAGAAGGTCTTCACCGCCACGTTCGACGAGCCCCTGTACGCAGACGGCGGTCCTCGCAGGACCATCGGCTTGTATGACTCCAGTGGGGCGCCGGTGCTCGGAGGCTCCGTGGTGGTGGACCGCGTCGCGAGGACGGTGTCGTACGTGCTGCCGCAGAACGCGGAGCCGCTGACGGGCATGGCCCGGTACACGGTCCGCGTGGACAAGGTCGCGGACGTGGAGGGGAACGAGTCCGCCCCGGCTTCAGAGACCTTCGTGGTGAAGGATGACGTCCCGCCGGACGTGTTCATTTCCCTGGTGGGCAGCTCCCAGCCGCTCGGCACCCTGCCGCTGCCGGTGGGGGTGGAGCACGTCTTCTCCGTGACGGGCAGCGACAACAGTGGTGTGCAGCCGGTGAACCCGCGTCTCACCATCGGAGGCCAGGCCCTCACGGCGAGTGGCGGCAACTTCCGCTATCGCTGGCCGTTGGAGGCGGCGCACACGCAGCCCCAGCTCGTCGCCACCCTGGTGGACGCGGCGGGCAACGAGGGGACGAAGACGGTGACCCTCACGCTGACGGATGACCCGCCGCCGACGCTCGTCTTCAAGACGCCCGTGGAGCGGGTCCTCACGAAGGAGGAGGGCGAGTCCATCAGCCTGTCGGCGGAAGCCCGGGACAACAGCTGGGTGAGCGCCATCGAGCTGAGCCTGAACGGTCTGCGCTTCAAGCGTGACACCTTCACGTCGTCACAGTCGCAGCCCGTGGTGTCGGTGGCCACGCTCCGCATGGAGTCGGTGGCCAGCGGGCCCGAGGTTCGCGACATCGTCGGGCGCTCCGTGGATGCCAATGGCCGCTACTCCGAGCCCCAGGTCATCCAGGTGACGGTGAATCCGGATGTCACTCCGCCCACCCTGGCGTGGGTGGCGCCGACCGACGGTAGCGAGGTGGCTTCTGGTACGGCGCTGGAGCTGCGGCTGACCGTCACGGACAACAACCCCGTCACCTCCGTCTCCGTCACCCAGGCGATGGGTGTCGAGAGCGCCGTGCCGCTGGCGTCCTTCCAGCGTCCCCCCGCAGGGATTCGCTGGGTGGCGCCTTCCGTGACGGAGCGGACGCTGGTTCGCCTGCGGGTGACCGCGAAGGATGTCCGTGGCAACGAGGCGACGAAGGACACCGTGGTCACCGTGACGCCGCCGCTCGCGTCCGGGCGGCCCATCGTGGCCATCCGCTCACCGGCGGCGGGGCAGGCGGTCTCCGAATCCTCCAACCTGAACACGCAGGTGGATGCGACCTCGCCCGCGGGCATCGCCTCCGTGCGCCTGTCGTTCGACGGCCAGGAGGTCACGCTCACGCGGCCGCCCTGGACGCACGTGTTCCCGGTGCCGATGACCCACGGAGCTGCACGCCGCGCCGAGCTGCGCGCGGTGGCGGTCGACGTCAACGGCCAGGAGAGCGAGCCCGCGCTCCAGGACGTCGTCATCCAGGAGACCCTCGGCTCGACGCCGTCCTTCACCGTGGCCACGCGCCCGTCGGGGCCGGTGTGGCTCGGTGGCTCCACGCTGCAGGTGAATGGCGAGGGGACCGACGGAGGCGTGGCGCTGTCGGCCTTCGTCCAGGCGGCTGATGCCTCCGTGCCCTCCGTGGGGGGGGCTGCCTTCGAGCTGCCCGTGGCCCGCGAGCACGACGCTGTCGTCGCCTCGGTGCAGGCGGATGAGTTCGGTACGGGCAACCTCGTGCGGACGCGCGAAGGCCGCCTGGCGGTGTTCGCCCGAGAGGGCGCCACGGTGCGCCCGGTGTCGGGCGCCGACGTGAAGGCAGTGGTGGTGCGCGGCGACACGTGGGCGGTGCTGCGCGACGACGGGGCCGGCCAGAGCCTCGTGGAGCTGCGCGCGCGCGCCACGCTGGACGTCATCGGCTCGCGGACGCTCGTGGGCCGCGCGGTGGGACTGGCCTTCGTGGAGGACCGTCTCGCGGTGGCCGTGAGCCGCCTGGGGACGGGCGCCATCGAGTTGCTGTCGCTGCCGGACTTGTCCATGTCGGCGACGGTGGAGCTGCGTGGGCCGCCCTCGGCGGTCGCCTCGGTGCGTGGCGGCCTGCTCGTCGGCACGAACGAGGGTGTGGAGGCTCGGAACGCGCGCGGCGAGCTCCTCTCGCTCGTGCCACTGGACCGTGTCGTCGCGCTCGCGGCGAACGGAACGGACGCGGTGGCGCTGCGCGAGGGTGGCCATGTGGGCCTGCTGGACATGACGGCGCTTCATGCGCCGCGGGTCGTGCGGACACACTCGGACGCGACGGGGGCCACGGCGGTGGCGCTCGTCGGGCAGATGCCTTGCGCGGTGGGCACCTCGGTGCAGTGCTTCAGCGCGGCGGGCTCCCTGGGCACGCTGCCGCTGGACTCGTCCGCGGTGTCGGCCACGGCCTTCGGGCCATGGCTGGTGGTGGGAACAGCTCGGGGTGCACGCATCTTCGACGCGGCCTCGACGCCGGTTCCGGATGCGGGTTACCCCCTGGGCTCGGGTGATTTCCCAGCGGTCGTGGGCCATGTGGCCATCGCGGGAGGGGACCTCTTCGCGGCGGATGCGCGGGCGATCTCCCGCCTGGCGCTGGCGCGTGGCCCGGCCCAGCCCATGGTGACGCTCGGGGCGCCGGATGGCGGCGTGGCCGGCACGCGGCTCCTGCTGTCGCCGACGATGCAGGACGACGAGGGCCTTGCGCTCAACGCCTACACCGCGGAGCTGCGGCTGGACGGGCGGAGCGTCGAGGTGCTCGACAGCCGGCTGCCGGGCGCGGTGGACATGCCGCGCGATGGCGGGTCGGCGGCCCTGACGCTGCACGTGCGCGACCACGCTGGCAACCGGGTGAGTGCCTCGGCCACGGTGGCGCTGGGGTCGCCGGATGGCGGGCCCGCGCTGGTGGCCCTCCGGGCGCCCGCCTCGGGCTACGAGGACACCCACCTGTCGGTGGTGCCCGTCCCGGCCGAGCCGGCCCGCGTGGACCGGGTGGTCGTCGAGCTGGCGACGCCGGGGGCTGGCGGAGCCGTCGTCGCGAGCGCCGAGGGTATCGCGCCGACGTTCGCCGTGGACCTGGCTGTGCCGCTGCTGGGGGCCGAGCGCCGCCCGGCAGGGGACTACGTCCTGAGGGCCATCGCCTACGACCGGAGCATGCAGGGAGCGGTCTGGGAGCAGCCCATCCAGATTCTCGGGGCGCAGGCCGGCCCCTCCTTCTCCCTGGCCCGGTTCGAGAACGAGGGGCCCCTGGTGCCGGAGGGCACCTCCCTGTTGGTGAAGGCGGTCTTCCTCGAGGGCGAGTCGGATGTGGCGCAGGTGCGCTTCTCCGTTGATGGCAAGGAGCAGCAGCTCGTCAGCAGCGCGCCCTTTGTCGTGCTGCTGCGCATGCCGCGGCCGAACGAGCTGAACGAGGGCCCGTGCCCTGGGGCCGTCAAGCTGACAGCGGTTGCCGTCACGAAGGACGGGCGTGTCTCGAGCAGCGGCGCGCCACTGTGCGTGCAGGTGGTGGAGGACGACGTGCCGCCAGTCATCGGCGCGTCGCAGTTCGTCGTCGAGCCCGCTGGGGAGACGGTCGTCGCCGGAACCACCGTGCTGGCGCGTCTGTCGGCCAGTGACGAGGTCGGCGTGGAGTCGCTGTCGCTTCAGGCGTTCCTGGCAGGCGACCTGGTGGCCTCGGGTGGAACGACCCTGTCCTTCAAGGTGCCCGGGAACACGCGGGTGGACACCTCCTTCCAGGTGGTGGCGAAGGCGAAGGACCGCAACGGCATCGAGGCAACCCAGATCCGCACGCTCCGGGTGGTGGCGCCCGTGCTGCCTGATGCGGGAAGCGTCTCCGGTGGGGCGTTCGCGCGCGCCGGGAAGCTGACGCTGCGTGGAGACCTCGTCGCCGTCACGACCCCCACGGGCGTGGTGCTCGGACGACTGTCGCACCGGCCCGTTCCGTCCGTCACGCCGCTGGCCACGCTGCCCTATGCCAGCGAGCCCACGGGCGTCGCCTTCTCCGACAACCTCCTCGTCGTCTCACGCGGAGCGGCGGGCGTGGATGTCATGGACATCACCACGCCGGAGCAGCCCCGCTTCCAGGGCAACGCGGCGGTGTCGTCGCCGGCCCTGGCGGTGGCGAGCGCTGGCGTCGTCGTCATGTCCGAGCAGAACTCCGTCAAGGGCGTCGACCTGTCGGACCCGCGGCGTCCCGGGATTGGGAGCAGCTTCCTGGACGACGGAGTGCTCCTGGCGCTGAACCCGGATGCACTCGTCACCGGCCGCACCGGCTCGGTCCGCGTCCTGCCCCTGAACGGGGAGGTGATGGGGAACACCTGGGCGGTGCAGGGGACTCCACGCGCGGCGCGCCTCACCGGCGACGTCTTGATGGTGGGGACCAGCGAGGCGCTGGAGTTGTTGCCGCTGGACATGTGGCTGCCCCGGCAGAAGCTGGGCCTGGGCACCGGCGTCCGGGCCCTGGCCGTGGCGGGCGGAATGGCCTACCTGTCCTGCGAGGACGGGCTGCTGCGCATCGTGGACGTGCGTGAGCCCCGGGCTCTCCGGGTGGTCGCCGTGGAGCCGCTGGTGGCCACGTCGCTCACGGTGTCCGGGGGCCTGTTGGTGGCGACCACCGCGTCGGGGCTCGACCTGCGGGCGCTGCACGTGCCCCAGGTGGCCCTGTCGCCTGAGGCCCTGGGCTCCTTCGACACCAACGCCACGGCGCTGGTGGCCTCCCGGCGCGGCGCGCTGGTGGCCTCGGGCAATGGCGTGCGCCTGCTGGACCTGGTGGACCCCGCGGCGCCCGTGGTGGCGCAGACGTTCCACGAGGGCGCGTCCGCGCGCCAGGTGGAGCAGGTGGGGCACGACGTCTTCGTGCTCGGCCAGGACCGGCTCGCGGTCTGGGTCGAGCAGGGTGATGGCTCCTTCCTCCAGCCCACGAGCGATGTCGATCGGCGCACACGCCTGGACGACCTGGGCCCCGTGGGGCGGTTCCATGCGGCCCAGCGGCGGCTGTGGGCCATCGGCGCGAGCCGGCTGTCCTCGATGACGCTTCCGCAGGCGCAGGATGCACGGCAGCTGGAGCTGCCGGCGGCGCCGGTGGACGTGTCGGGTGACGAGCGCCGCGCGGTGGTGGCGCTGGGTTCGGTGGGCTTCGCGCTGGTCGAGCTGGACCCGACGGGAGGCCTGGCGCTGCGCACGATGGTGCCGGGCGCGGCCGTGGACGCGGTCGCCCTGGATGGGGACCTCGCCGTGACGGGAGACGTGACGGGCTTCCAGGTCCATGACCTGAGCGGTGCCGTGCCCGTGCTCCGTGGCGTGGGCAGGACGGACGCCCCGGTGCTCCGCATCCGGCTGGCCGGACGGCTGGCCCTGGTCGTCACCGGAGCCGGAGTGGAGGCCTGGGACCTGACGAGCGAGACGACTCCGGCACGGGTGGCGTGGCTGGCGGTGGACGACGCCAGGGACGCGCGCCTCGTGGGCGGACTCGTGGTCGTGGCGGCCGGTGCGGGCGGCGTGAAGATCTTCCCCGCGCCGGACGAACGGGTCGCGCCCTCCGCGCGGCTGGTGCCCGCGACGCCGGTGCTCGACGTCAATCCGGGTCAACTCATCACGCTCGAGGCGCTCGTGTCGGGCCTGCGCGTCGACGACGCGGAGCTGCTCGTGAACGGACAGCCCTGGCTGCGACTGGACACCGAGGAGCCTCGGGCGTACTGGCAGGTGCCGGCATCGGCCACCCCCGCGACCCGGTTCATGCTTCAGGTGCGTGCGCGGGGCGCGGGCGGCGTCGAGTCGCTGTCGCCGGCGCTCAGCCTCCGGGTGCTCGGGTCGACCTCGACCGGGGCTCCGGTCGTGAGCTTCAACGGCCTTCCCCCAGACGTGCCTTACAAGCCAGGGCAGCCGCTGAACCTGAGCGTGAGCGTGACGGGCGGACTGCCTCCGTACACGGTGACGGCCCACCTGGATGGAACGGTCCTCGGTTCACTGTGGCCTTCGTTGCCGCACTCGCAGCAGTTCGCGGGGACGCTGCGCCTGCCAGCCTTCGGCTCACCGCTGCCTGACGGCGTGCTCAGTGTCACCGCCGTCGACAGCACGGGGAGGCAGGCGACCATCACCCACGCCCTGTATCTGAGCGTGGACCTGGGGGCGCCCACCACGCTGAGCGAGCTGCCGACGCAGCCTCTGCGCATCCTGCCCTTCGTCAACACGTTCAACCTCTACGCGAGGGACGATGGCCCTTCGACGCTGCGCCTGTACGTGGATGGGACGCTCGTGGCGTCCGCATCCAACCTGGTGGCGAACGGGAATCAGTACTGGCTCCCCGTCACCCTCCGGCTCTCTCCGGACCTGTTGGGGAAGACCGTGCGCCTCAAGGCCGTGGTCGAGGACTTCGCCGGCAATGCGCCGACCGAGAGGACCCGGGACTATGTCGTGGAGCCGGATGGCTATGCGCCAGAGATCTACGCGTACTCGAGTCTCCCGTACGACGCCCAGGAGGGCGGCACCTACGCGTACGACTTCCGCGCGTCAGACGTGGAGAACGACCTCGACAAGCTGGAGGTCTTCTCCGTCGTGGGGGGCCGGTGGATCGAGGAGGGTCAGGTCGAGGGAGGCACCCGCCAGTTCCTCAAGTCCGGGGGCTCCCCTCTGACTGGCTCGTACACGGTTCCCCGGCTTTCATCGATGGGAGGCCGGAACTTCGTGTGCCTGCTCGTCGTCGCGACCGACCGGGCGGGCCACAAGAGCGAACGGTCCTTCTGTCAGTTCGTGCACGCGAACCCTGGCCCCGCCATTTATGCGGAGGTCGAGAACCGAGGTTCGGTCCTGGAGGGGATTCCCGCGGGCTACCCGGTGAACATCCGCGTGACGGCGACCGATGGTGTGCATCTGGTGGCCGATCTGCAGGTGAACGTCATCAGCCCACGGGGCTCGTTCCCTGGCTCCGCGATGTCGTGCTTCCCCAGCCGCGAGGAGTGCACCAGCCGCGTGGAAGACGTCATCCTGATGGAGGGCGAGTCGCTGCGCTTGGTGGTCACGGCGCGCGACGATCAGGATGCTGTGACGGCCTCCGATCAAATCGTCATGGCCAGCCCCAACGAGCCCCCCGAGCTCGAGCTGTCCGCGTCGGCGAGCTACGCCCTGGTGGGCTCGACCGTGAACGTGCAGGCCAGCGCTTACGACGAACTCCGGCTGTCGGCGGCGGAGCTGGCCGTGGAGCAGTCCGACGGTGGCGTCGTCACCCTGGCCTCGTGGTCCGAGAATGGGACCGAGACGAAGTTCGTCGAGTTCACGCAACCCCATACGGCCACCGCGCCCGGGACGCTCCGCTTCGTCGCGAGCGCAACGGATTACCCGGGGCTGGTCGGTGGAACGGAGCTCCGCCTCCAGGTGTTCCCCGAGGAAGCCGGGAGGACGTGTGAGACCGCGGTGCCCATCTTCGCCGGTCAGCACTTCAAGCCCATGATGCAATCCCTGAGTCCGGCGTTCGAGGCTTGTGGCCTGACGCTCACAGAGGGCGCATGGTTCGAGCTTCCGTTCGATGGGCCCGTGGAGCGGGCCACCTTCTATGCCTCCACCACGGGCCCCTGGCACGAGCCCTACAAACTGCCGTTCGTGGTCGTCCAGGAGATGGAGGCGGGGACCTGCAACGCGGTGGGGGCGCCGAAGTGCTCGCTCAACTGGCAGGGCACCACCCCCGAGACCTACTCGTACACCGTCACCAACGTGTCGAAGAATGCCCGCGTCTTCCTGGGGGCGCTGCCCGACTTCCGGGGCGTGTCCATCGGCTCCGCGGCGCTGGGGAAGGACGCGCGGTGCGTGCCTGGCGTGTCCAGCTTCACCTGTGCGCGCGGGCGCTGCCTGCCGACGGGCGCGTCACTGCCCGACGGAATACCGGAGCACCGCTGCCACGTGCCTCAGTGTGACGACGGCGTGGACAACGAGACGGGCGCGGCCGTCGACGGCCTGGTGGACTATCCGCATGACCCGGGCTGCGCGTCGGCCGATGACGACAGCGAGGATGATCCAACTCCGACGCCCGAGTGCGCTCCGAGCAGCACGGGTGATCCGGACGGGGACGGCCACGGAACCTGGCCGGCGGATCCCGGCTGTGGAAGCGCGAGCGGGAATTCGGAGTCTGGCAACGGCGAGAGCTGCGCGGCGCCCATCGATTTCAATGAGCTCTCAGCGAATGGCGCGACCCGCGTTCAGCTCGATTTCACCACCGCGGCGGATGACGAGCAGCTCCGCTGTGGGACTCCCGGTGCCGTCGACCGGGTGGTTGGCATCCGGGTGCCTGAGGGAGGCCATCTGAACGTCCGTGGAGACAACCACATCACCGCGCTCTCGCTGCGGACGGCCTGCGGCCGCGACCTCCGGGACATGGGGTGCGAGCTGCCAGACGATGGCTCCTCCTGGGACGCCGGCACCGGCTCGGCGCCCATCGAGGCCGACGTGTACCTGGACTCGGCGGAGACGGTCTATGTGGTGGCCGAGGGCGCGGGGGTCGCGACACTCGAGATCGCTCACGAGCTGGCGTCGGGTGCCCCGTGCGACCCCTCGCACCCCTGGGCAATCTGTCACTCCTCCGAGCGGTGTCTACCCAACGCGGATGCGCCCGGGTACTCCTGCGGCACACCGCAGTGCAACGACGGCGAGAACAACGACGGGGACGAGGACGCCCTCCGGGACTACCCGAACGATCCGGGCTGCACGGACCCGTTCGACAACAGCGAGTCAGACCCGGTGCCTGTCCCGGAGTGCGCCGATGCAACGGACAACGATGGCGACGGGTTCAACGACTACCGCGATGACCCCGAGTGCCGGAGTGCTTCGGACGACAGCGAGCGCTACTGCGGCGAGAACATCGCGACCGGGGCCTTCCCCATCGTGGTCAGCGGGTCGCTTGGGGGCTCGAGGGATCTCAGGTGGAGCTGCACGGAATCGAGCAGTCCCAACAAGGTCTACGACTTTGTCGCGCCCATGCGAGGGCACTACCAGGTGACGCTGCAGACCGACTCAGAGGCCTTCCTCAGCATCAGGAGTGGCGGCTGCAGCGGCGACGTCATCGGCGACGCGTGTGGTTTGACCGATGGGGCGGGACTGCTGACCCGGGAGCTGCAACTGGAGCAGGGGCAGCACATCGTCTTCGTGGTCGAGACCGACCGAAGGGTGGGGCCGTTCACCCTCACCATCCAGGCACCCACGCAGTGCAGCAACGGCATCAGCGATGATGACGATGGCCTCGTCGACTACCCCGCGGACCCGGGGTGCGAGTCGCCGCTGGACAACGACGAGACGGAGCCTCCCAGCCTGCCGTGTCGCAACGACAGGGATGACGACGGCGACGGGAAGATCGACAGCGACGACCCGGCCTGCTTCGGGCCCGGGGTTCAGAGCGAGACAGCCCTGTGTCAGGGAGTGGAGGCCACGGAGCTGCCCTCCGGGCCCCTGCCGCTCTTCGTCGACGACGTCACCTCGGGCTCGGGGGCAATCTCCTCGCAGTGCAGTTCCCCCGAGGACTCCGCGCCGGAGAAGGTGTTCCTCTGGGTGGCGCCCGCCGCGGGCCGCTACGAGCTCAACACCAACAACTCCAGCTTCAACACGCTCCTGGCGGTCTACCCGCCTTCCTGCCGGCCAGCGGAGCTGCTGGAATGTACTGTCGAGGGCGGCGTCACTCCGGGCGCCAGCCGCTTGGTGCTCGACCTCGAGGAGCGCCAGCCCATCCTCATCGTCGTCGACGGCCAGACCTCGCAGGACCAGGGACCGTTCTCGCTCGGCATCCGCGAGGTGCCCGCCCCATGAGCCCGCTGGTCCCACCGCTGCTTCCCGAGTCCTTCACCCCCATGAGTCACAGCCCGCGCCCCATGTCCTCGCCCTCCGCCCTGGTGATTGCCGTGCCCCGGCTCGTGCTCACGCTGGCCGTGCTGATGCTGGTCGGCTGCAACGACCCGAAGGTCGTTGCTGAGGTCGGCAAGCGCAAGGTGACGAAGGCGGATGTGGCCGCGTGGCTCGGCTCCGTGAGCGTGCGTGAGCAGGCCTCGCCCTCCGATGCGCTGGACGCGCTGGTGACGCGCTCGCTGCTCGCGGAGGAGGCGCGCCGCTCGGGACTGCTGGAGGACGACGCGGTGAAGGCCCGCCTGGCGGCCGCCGAGCGTGAGGTGCTGGCGCAGGAACTGATGGAACGCCGTCAGGCGGTCGTCACCACGGAAGCGGCGCTGCGCAAGCGCTACGAGGACACAAGGAACTCGCTGGCCCGACGTCAGGTGTGGGTGCGGCAGATCTTCGTGAACGTCCCGTCTGGTGATTTGGAGGCGAAGGCCCGGGCGCAGTCGCGGATGAACGCCATCTACGCGCGATTGGTGGGCGGCGAGGACTTCGAGAAGGTGGCGCGCGAGGCCTCCGAAGATCCGGTGAGCGCCGCGCGGGGCGGTGACCTGGGGCCGGTGATGGAGGGGCAGGTGGACGGCAGCTTCTTCGACGAGGCCACGAAGCTTGGGCGAGGGGAGCGCTCCAAGCCGTTCGCCTCCATCTACGGGCTCCACCTCGTGGAAGCGGTGGAGGATGTGAAGACGGTGGTGCCTTCCTTCGAGGAGAGCCGGGGGAAGCTGGAGGCGGAGGCGCGCCGCGAGGTCCAGGCGAGGCTGCTGGTCGAGCTCCGGGAGCGCATCGACGTGAAGACCTACCCGGAGCGGTTGGGGACCTCTCCGGTCGCCAGCCAGACGGACGGGGGCGTTCGTCGATGATTCGCCATGTCGTGGTCGTGGGGATGCTGTTCATGGCGCTCGCCGGGTGCGGGCGCTCGCCGGAGCCTGAAAGCGCCGGGGGCTCGGCGACTGGCCAGTCGCGCGCCGCCGTGGTGACGACGGACGTGACGCCGCCGGCCATCACCTTCGGCACGGCCCAGGACGCGGCCGTGACGCCGCCCGCCGTCCTCACCTGGTCCATCTCGGACGAGAACGCCACCACCTATGATGCGTGGCTGGACGGCGTACCCGCGCGGAGCGGGGTTCAGGTCTCGCAGGAAGGCCGGCACGTCCTCGTCGTCGAGGCGACGGATGCCGTCGGTCTGACCTCCACGGCGGTGCTGCGCTTCTTCGTCGATGCGGCGCCCCCCTCCATCCAGGTGAGCGGCGTGAGCGATGGCCAGGTGGCGAACGCCGCCTCGTTCACCCCCGTCGTCACCGCGTCGGATTCCAACGGCGTCATCCTGGCCCTGACGCTGAACGGGCAGCCCTACACCAGTGGCACGCAGGTGACGGAGGAGGGCTGGCATTCCTTGTTCATCCAGGCCACGGACGGCGCGGGCCGGATGACCACCCGGACGGTGAGCTTCGCCATCGACCGGTCTCCGCCGGACTTCAACCTCTACGGCAAGCCCTGGGACCACGCGACGAATGTCCCGTTCTTCGCGAGCTGGTCCACCGTGGACCTGACCTCGACCCATACGGAGGCCTGGCTGGATGGCGTGCCGGTGGGGTCGGGCCCCTTCATACAGGACGAGGGCTGGCACACGTTGACGCTCCAGGCGACGGATGCCGTTGGCCTCACCACCACGCGGGTATGGCGCATCTTCATCGACACCCAGCCGCCGGACATCACAGTGTCGGGCGTCCAGGACGGCGACATCCTCGACGTGGCGAGCGTGACGCCGGCCTTCACCGCCACGGACAACGACCTGTCCAGCTATCCGCCCGTGGTGACCGCGACGCTCGATGGCGACACCTTCGCGGGTGGCACGGCGCTGGTGGACGAGCAGGACTACGTGCTCCGCGTCACCGCGAGGGACCGCGCTGGCAACGTCGCGACGCATCCGGATGTGCGCTTCGCCATCGACCGGACCGCGCCGCGGTTGGAGGTGACGGGCTTGGAGGTGCTCCGGAGCCGTACGCCCGTCACCATCGTGTACTCCATCGTGGAACCCCACCTGGACACCTGGACGGCCAAGGTGGATGGCGTGGACTACGTGAGCGGCACGGCGGTGACCGCTCCGGGAACACACCTGTTCTCCCTTCAGGCCCGGGACGACGCGGGCCACGTCGCGGTCTTCGAGCGTACCTTCACCATCGACCAGACGGCTCCGTCGCTGGTGGTGACGGGCATCCCCGCCCTCACCAGGGCGGAGACCCTCACTCCGGTGTTCAGCGCCACGGATGACGGGCCGGGGCCCATCACCTACGTCGGACGTCTGGATGGCAGCACGGAGGTTCGCAGCGGCGAGCCGATGGCGGTGGGCGTGGGCAACCACGAGCTCGTCGTCACCGCGACGGACGACGTCGGGAACGAGGAGCGCAGGACCCTTGCGTTCACGGTCGACCGCAGGCCCCCGGAGATCTCCATTTCGGGGGCTTCGCCGGGCCAGGTCCGAGGAGGCCCCTTCACCCTCACCTACACCGTGCAGGACGACCACCCTGGGCCCCCGGCCATTGCGAAGCTGGGGACGCAGGACTTCGTGAACGGGTCCACCGTCTCGGACGAGGGCGCTTACACGCTCGTGGTCACTGCGAAGGATGGCGCGGGCAACGAGGCGCAGGCCTCCCTGTCGTTCACGGTGGACCTCACGGACCCCGTCGTGGAGCGAGTGAGTCCGGAGGACGACCTCCACGTCAAGGCCGAGTCGGTCGAGGTGGTGCTGAAGGCGACCGACAACCTGAGCCAGGTCACCGTGCGCTCGGGCGCCACGACCTTCGCGCGCGGGGCGGATGGGAACCACCGCGCCACGTTCGCCCTGGTCGAGGGGGCGAACGTCATCGACGTGGAGGTGTTGGACCAGGGCGACAACGTCACGAACCACCGCGTGACCGTCTTCCGAGACATGACGGCTCCGGAGCTCGTCCTGACGGAGCCCGAGGAGGGCGGGCGCATCCGCGAGGCGCAGGTCACGGTGTCTGGCACGGCGACGGACCTGTCTCCGCCCGTGACGGTGACGGTGGGGACCTCCTCCGTCCAGGCGGACAGCCTGGGCAACTTCTCGCTCACCGTCCCGCTCGTGCCCGGTTCCAACACCCTCACCGTGACGGCCCGGGATGACCTGGGGAACTCGGTATCGATGAGCCGCGTGGTGCGCTCCAACGTCATCCTCCCGACGCTGGTCGTGACCACGCCGAGCGATGGCGCCACGCTCACCACCGAAGAGGTGACGGTCAGCGGTACCGCGGCGCCCGGTGGGAGCGGCGACCCAGCGAACGCCGTCATCGTGTCCATCGGCGAGACGGAGGTGCCCCTGGATGGCCAGGGAGCCTTCACGGCGAACATTCCGCTCGGGCTGGGCTCGAACACCCTGACCATCACCGCGACGGACCGCTATGGCCTGGTCCGCACGGAGGTGCGGACCGTCACCCGCGCCGAGCCGCCTTCGGATGGAGGGACTTGGGACGCGGGCACTCCGGACGCGGGGACCCGGGACGCGGGTACTTCGGATGCCGGCGCTGCTCGCGATGCGGGTACGGGGAGCGGCACGTCCGACGCAGGCCCCGTGGCCAGCGTGGACGCGGGCCCGGGCACGCCCGAGCCGTCGCCCGTGCTGGTGGTCGAGTCGCCGGAGGAGCAGGGCGTCTTCGGTGGGAACCACGTCGTGGTGTCCGGCCGGGTGGAGGGAGGCAAGCTCCCGCTTCGCGTCACCGTCGCGGGCGTGAACGTGCCCATCATCGGTCGTGACTTCACCAGCTCGCTGGTCTTGAACGGGGATGGCGAGCACCGGCTCCACCTCCAGGTGACGGACGCGCTGGGCCGCACGGCCACCGCGCGGCGCACGGTGGTGATGGACCGCACGGCGCCCGCCCTCACCATCACCGACCCCAGCATCAGCCCCGCGATCGTCTTCGCGTCGCCCTATCGGGTCCGGGGCACCGTGGGTGAGCCGCACCTGGTCTCGCTGACCATCAACGGCGCGCCGGTGCAGCTTCTGGCGGGCCAGTTCAGCCACGCCGTCGAGCTGGCGATGGGGGAGGGGGCGCAGACCTCCGTCCGCATCGTCGCCCGGGACGTCGTGGGCCATGTCACGGAGCGGAACCTGGTCCTCCAGGCGCAGGCCTCGTGGCCGGTCGTCCGCATCCTGTCGCCGGTGGAGGGCAGCGAGGCTCCGGGCGGGGATATTCCTGTCGTCGTGGAAGTCGACAGCCTGCGGCCGGTGACGGTCCGTGTCGGCACCGGACAGGCCATTCGCATCGGGGAGACGAACCGGTACGAGGTCCCCCACTACGCCCTCGACCTCGGAGAGAACACCATCACCGTGGTCGCGACGGATGACGCGGGCATGAGCCGCTCGGCGAGC
The DNA here is from genome assembly GCF_020037055.1 of Myxococcus sp. AS-1-15. NCBI lineage: Bacteria > Pseudomonadati > Myxococcota > Myxococcia > Myxococcales > Myxococcaceae > Myxococcus > Myxococcus sp. AS-1-15. Next base: position 74,068 of record NZ_JAIQDF010000022.1, read on the forward strand.
GTGCGGGTGCGCTACCGCGACGCGCTGAAGGAGCCGCTCGCGGTGACGGGCGTGGTGCCCCGTCCGGGGGCGCAGGACGTGGAGCCGGACTCGCTCATCAGCCTCGCGTTCAACAAGCCCATCAGCGTCGAGGGTCTGGACGAGCGCATCACCGTGAAGGTGGAGGGGCAGTCCGAGCGACTCGCCGGCGGCTTCTCCGTGGCCCCGGGGGCGCAGACAGTCACTTTCATCGCCAGAGCCCCGCTGCCCGAGGGGGCGCGGCTGCGCGTGGAGGCTTCCGGGCTGGAGGCAGAGAGGCCGCCGGATGCCGGAAGCGTGGGTATGACAGCGTCCTTCACCAGCGACTTCGCCGTGCGCAGGCCTCTCACGCGCGTGCGCGGCATCGTGACGGACACGGACTTCCGCCCGCTGGCCGGCGTGTCCGTGACGCTGGAGGCACTGGGGTTGTCCACGGTCACCGGCCCGGACGGCAACTGGGCGCTGTTCGCTCCCCGTGGGGGGGCGATGGTGGTGCGCTATGAGGGCGGCGTCACGTCGGACGGGCGCACCCTGCCCATGGTGCGCCGCCGGCTCGTCGTCACCGAGGGAGGCGACACCCAGGACCTGCCGCTGCCGCTCACCCCCGTGGACCTGACGTCCGCGCAGATGGTGGACGCACCGAGCACCCTGACGCTCGACTTCGCGGGGCGGCACCCGGGCCTCTCGGTGGAGATGACGGAGGCGGGGGGGCTGTCCTTCCCGGATGGCCGGACGCACGGGGTGATCACGGCCACGGAGGTCCCCTCCTATGCGCTGCCCGTCCCCATGGAGGGCCGGGCGGCGCTCGCGTCGCTGTGGCAGGTCGGCCCCTCGGGCCTGCGGCTGGACAAGCCCGCCACGCTGCGGATGCCCAACCTCACGGGACTGCCGGAGGGGCGGTATGCACTGCTGCTCGCATATGACCCCCAGGACCATGTCCTGGAGCGCGTGGGCTTCGGGCGGGTGGTCCCCGGCGGACCGGGCCAGACGCTCGTCGTCTCGACCCAACCGTTGCTGATGCCCTCGGTGGAGTTCCTGGGCTACATGCCGCTGACGGACGCGCAGAGCGCAGCGGTCGCGGCGGCGCTCGGGGCGGGTGGAAGCTCGCCCGCGGACGGTGGGCTGGGCCTGCGCCTGCCCTCGGGTAGCCGGGGCCCGGCCATGCCGGCCTGGAAGCACCTGCTGTCGGCCTTCACCATCGGCGAGGCGCACGCGCAGCTCGGCGGGGTGTTCTACGGCGGGTACTCGGCGCTGGACACGATCCTCAACAACTCCGTGCCGGCCGCGTTGACGGGCTTCGTGCGCGCTCCGCTGGAGCGGCAGCTGGCGCTCCAACTGCGCCAGCCGACCGAAGCGGACTTCGGCGCGGCGGCGTCGAAGCTCGTGTCGATGCCATACACGTTGGCGCTCGACTTCTCCGCCCGCTTCGAGTCCTCGGACCCGTACGACTCGCAGAACCCGGAGACGGTGCGGCTGGTGATGGAGGCGAAGGGGCCGGGCGGCGAGGTTCTCACTCCGCCCGAGGGCGAGTCCTGGACGACGGAGGAGTACGAGGGAGAGGCCGCGCTTGCGCCGAACGTGCAACTGCCGCTGGGCACGTCGGAGATCACCCTGACGGCCTACTCGCGCTCCAGCCACCGCGTGCTCAAGCTGGAGGCGGAGCTGAAGCACGACGGCACGTCCAACCCGGATGCCGGTCCTGCTGTGCGGCTGACGCTGCGCAAGACGATAGACACCTTCAACGAAGCGGATGACGAGGCGGTGCACAGCCCCGTTCGCTTCCGGGGCCTGCGGGTCTCGGTGACGGGACCGGGCACTGGCTACGTCTCGGTGACTGGGGACAAGGGCGGGTACGGGACGCCCATCGTGTCGCTGGGTGGCGAGTCCATGGGCATTGCCTGCACGGAGGTGCCCACCGGCCCGCGCATGGTGGAGCGCGTGGGCGCCGACGGGGTGGTGCATTACGAGCCCGTCCTCTACCAGTTCCCGGTGTGCTCGCAGACGTTCTGGGTGTCCCCGGGCCGCTCCACGCGCGCGGACATCCTGGTGGACGTGCGGATGCTGCACGGCTCGCTGACGTTCATGGGCCGTGACGGCATGGCGCTCGAGGGCACCTGTGTCGGCTCGGCAGAGACGGCCGAGGTGGACCCGGAGACAGGCGACTACGTCCGTATCGCCGCGGAGGACGTGAAGAAGACGGAGGTGCACTTCTTCCGCGAGGACGACCTGGCGAACCCCATCGCCACGTTCACCACCGGCAAACCCAACGAGCCGGCGTGCGCGCAGGAAGGGGCGTTCGAGAAGGGGCAGCCGCACGGGTACTACGCCCGCGTGCGGACGGGGCCGGCCGCGAACATCCGGCGCATGGCTCGCGAGCGCTGCCGTGAGCTGGAGCGGACGCTGGCCACGGACGCGGGCCTGGGGGACGGCGGCTCGGACGACCCGGACTGGGCCTATTACCAGGCCAACTGCCAGGACAACCGGACGAACTACCTCCGCCTCAACCCCGGTGAGCGCCTGGTGGTCTTCGCGGTGAACCATGCCACGGGTTACGCGGGCATGCGGACCATCATCGTGCCGAGCATCAACCGGGTGCTGCGCCGGGAGGACGGGACGTGCCCGCTGGACGAGTCGTCGGGCCCACTGGAGGTGGACGAGTACGGTGAGACGCTGACGTTGTCGCGGTGCACGCAGGCCGAGCTGGGGATTCCGGCGGACCTGCGGTTGTACCCGCCGGAGCTGGAGGTCCGCGTCGCGCGGCGTACGACGCCGGAGGGTGTGCAGGTGGCGCCCAGGCCGAGCCTCATCCGCCACGGCGGAGCGGCCACGACGCGCGACGACTTCCTGCAGGTGTCCACGCACTGGCGCGTGCGCCAGACGTTGGAGTCCGACCTGGATGGCGGCGTGGACGGGGGCCATGACGCCGGTCCGCCGCCGCTGGACGCGGGCCTGCCGGATGGTGGCTTCGACGCGGACTCCTGGTGCCAGGACGCAGGGCGCCTGCCCGACGGCGGGGTGTGCGAGCCGGGCGTGATTCGCGACTGGGGGACGCCAGGCCATGCGCTGGAGGTCTTCTGCTCGGAGCTGCCGGAGGGCTCGGCGCAGCGGGTGCTGGGCCAGTGCGCGGCGGGGTCGGCGAGGGTGGTGGACGTGCCGGCGGGCGTGCCACCCCTGGCGGGCCGCATCGTGCGGGTGACCCAGACGTCGGTGGAAGAGCCGGCGGTGGTGGCGTTCCCGGTGAGGCCGGGCCGCCACACGTCCATGGTGCAGGCGTCGCTGACCTACGAGAACGATGCGGGCCAGCCGGTGGTGGTGGGGGCGCTGCCTCGGGCCAACTACTACCTGCACGTCGTGGGGCACCCGGTGCTGGACCGTGACGAGAATGACGACGGCTTCCTGCAGCCGAGCGAGCAGAGCTCGAAGCCGCCGGACTTCGCGGACGGCGTGCTGCGCCCAGAAGACCCCCCGGTGCTCGGCCTGCCGAAGTTCGCGGTGGGGCTGAAGAACGTCTACCGGCACCGCGAGGCGGACGGCACGGCGCTGGAGCGTTACGACCTGGCGCGAGAGCACGAGTTCCGCGTGCTGCAGATGGGGGGCTCTGCGGTCATCACCGCGAACACGGGCGTGGACCTCGCGGACGCGGGCACGCCGGGGCGCGTGTTGACGAACGAGGACCGGCCGAGCGCGTCCGAGGATGACCTCGCGTACGACTTCCTCCTGGAGCAGTTCCAGGAGCCGGATCAGCCGGGCCGCGCGGGAACCCTGAGCGGCGAGTACACGCTGCGGCTGGGCTCGGACGACTTCGGCATCGACTGCCCTGTGAAGGTTGACAAGGAGAACCAGAAGCTCAGCGGCTCCTGTGTGGGCGAATACCTGCCCGAGGTCCTGTCCGCCACGGACATCGTGTACTTCGAGCTGTTCCTGAGCGGGAACGCGGACAACGTCCTCTATCGCTTCAACTTCCACGGAATCTCTCCGCGCACGGACTACGTCACGGCCGGAGGCGAGGACACCGTCGAGAAGTCCCTGTCTCCCCTGCCGGAGCCCTCGGGAACGTCCCGGGCCTCCCCAGTCACCACCGCGGATGGGAAGCCGATCTCCGACAGGGCGGTCGTCTACTTCGCGCTCGAGCCGGAGCAGTTCTCCCGGGGCACGATTGATATCTGCGAGGCCGAGCCCTGCACCGGGGACGCGCTGCTGAAGCACGCGCGGCTCGAGGTGGAGAGGGTCCCCGTGGATCCGGCGAAGCCGGAAGGGGCCAAGCGTCCCTCCTACAAGATTCTCGATGAGACAGGTCGAGGCGGGCCGCTGGTCCAACTCGAGAAGTCCGGTGCGAACAACGCCCGACGCTTCTCGATGAGCGTCCCGACCGACGTGGGCACGATGATGGGGGCTCAGCGGCGCGGCAACGTGCTCGTGCTGAAGACCCAACAGGACCCGCTGTTCGCATGGATGACTCCGCCGCCGGTCCAACGGACCGAGCTCGGCGAGCCCGTGGGCCGCTACACGTTCGTCAATGCCCGCGCGCCGGGCCAGAGCAAGGTCGAGGGCATCAACCTGGCCGGTGGAAACCTCGCGCTGTCGTACGAGGACTTCTCCATTCCCCAGTTCGGAGAGTCGGTCCGGTTCGTTCGTACCTACAACAACCAGAACAATGTCACCGGGCCCACCGGCACGGGCTGGATGCACAACCACGAGGGCTTCGTCTTCGAGGAGTCGCTCGGCCGCTACACCGTCGTGATGGGTGGGCAGTCCTATGACTTCCCGGACTGCGAGACCATCGACCCCGTCGAGAGGACGGCGGAGGGGTGCCGCACGGACACGGCGCACGGAGGAAGGCTGCGGGTCGGCGTGACGGCGCAGGGGACGCCGGACGTCGAGTTCATGTCCCAGGATGGGGTGCGCTACCAGTTCAACCGCCGCTCGAAGCTCACCACGGACCAGGGGAGCCGGCGCTGGGTGCTGACGCGGTTCGCGAGTGGCCAGGAGGTGCCGGAGGAGCCGCAGCAGCCGGACAAGGGGTGGACGCTCATCACCTATGTCGGGGACACGGACCGGGTCGAGCGCGTCACGCGGGAGCCGGGGCAGCTCAGTCTGGTCTTCACCTATGAGCCCATCCTCCCGGAGCGGGACATCTTCGGGGGCTCGCTGCCTGACAAGTACGTGGAGCGGCTCAAGGTGCGGGCCCGCATCGAGGGGCTGGAGCTGTTGTCGGAAGTCGGCATCTACTACCGGCAGGATGTGCCGGCGGACCTGGAGGACCTCGACACCGACGTCGCCCTTCATCGGGTGCGGCTCAGCCATGATCGTCATGGCAACCTGGTGCGCGCGGAGCGTCCCACGGGCCTGCCGCGACAGGCGTGGGTGTACGAGTACGCGCCGCTGCCCGAGGGGACGTCAGGATATGCGCGGTGGCGGCTCGCCAACGAGCTGAGGACCGCGCGGTTCAAGCTGACCGCGCATCCGGATTCGGAGCCCGACCCGGATGATGCGCTGGACTTCTTCGACCAGTCGGTGACGACCTACGCCAGCTCCGGCACGTCGGAGACGTATGACCATGTGCCGAAAGAAGAGGTCATCGACTCGGCGGTGCTGTCGGGCCAGGGGCCGGACCCGCTGCGGGTGGCCTACGACGCCTCGGCCAGCAAGCGCACGGTGACGCGGCCGGATGCTGTGGCCGTCGTGTACGAGCTGAATCACTACGGCAGCGTGACGAGCCGGAAGGTGGGCTCGGCGCCTGCCCAGACAACGGTCTGGAAGGACGCGCAGATCTCCCCGGAGACCATCACCCTGCCGAACGAGCTCAAGCTCGAGTACGCCATCAATGCCTCGCACCGCCTGGAGAAGGTGACGGTGAAGTCCATCCCGGCAAACCTGCCGGATGGTGGGGTCTCGGGCGTCGCGGTGGATACGGCGCTGGTCGACCGGCGCTACACGGACGACGTCAGCCAGCGGTTCGGTGTCGCGAACATCAGCACCTTCCCGGAGCAGTCGGGCGTCAATACCGTCACGACCCAGCTCAATCTCCAGGGGACGCTGGCGAAGGTCACGGTGCGAGACGCGACCAACACGCAGGTCTACGACTCCGGTACTCGCAACTACGATACGGGGGGCAAGGGCATCCTCCTGAACGCGGTGGATGCGATCCAGCAGACCGTGGAGTACCTGGAGCCGAGTGCGCTCGGCCTGCCGCAGGTGGTGAAGATCACCCATCCGATGGCAACCAGTACAGCGCTGCGGACGCTGACCCACAGGCTCGTCTACGACCGGTATGGCCGCGTCACCCGCTCCACGGTCGAGGAGACTGGCGCAGCCCAGGAGTGGAGCTACGACAGTGTGGGGCGCCTCTTGCGCCACAAGGTCAAGGGTGAGCCGGACCAGGAGTGGTTCTATCGCTACGAGCCGGCGAATCGGGCCGTGACGCTCACGGAGACGATGCCCGCCGTGCAGCACTCCCGGACCATCGAGACGAAGGAGGAACTTGCTGGGGAGCACGCGGGTGTCACCGTGCTGGAGAAGGTTCGCTACGGGAAGATGCAGTCGGATGCGTCCTGGCCCGAGTCCCTTCGCGTGACCTACCTGCGGAACGGGCGTCCGGTGAGCTCCGTCGATGCGCTCGATGTGAGGCGCGAGTACGAGTACGACGACAGCGGTCGGCTGACGGGTGTGAAGCTCACCCACGCGGGGGACACCACGGGCCCGGTCGCTGGCACCTACGAGGTCAAGTACGAGGACCTGGATGCGGACGGCAACCCGCGCCGTGTCATCGACCAGAATGGACTGGTCACGAAGGTGGGGTACGACGTCTTCGGGCGGCCCGTGCACTGGGATTACACGGGTGCGGATGCGATGACCGCCCGGGAGTCCGAGGAGATCCGCCGCGACTTCAGTGGCAGGCCGATCTCCCATGCCTTTGGTGGGCTGGCGCTGAAGCATGTGTTGGCGATGCAGCCAGACCCACTCGGTCGCACCACCTCGACCCAGAGCGTGGGCTTGCCGGGGGGCGTCTCCACTTCCGTCACATACGACGCGATGGGGCGCGTCACGAGCCGGAGCGACACCGTCATGGGGAGCTCCGAGACGTTCGAGTACAAGGACGCGCTTGGACGACTGACCTCCTACTCGCGCACGACGCAGTCAGGCGCCACGCCCCTCAGGCTGGAGGAGACACGCGAGTACCAGGATGCTCGTGACACGAATGGCCGCCGGAAGGTCATCATCGTCCGTAGGATTCCAGCCGCGGGTGCCTCGGTTCGTTTCGAGCGAATCGAGCAGGAGATCGATGCGGCGGACCGCATCATGAAGGAGGTCACCCGGGTGCATGGGGCCCAGGCCAGCACCCGGTACACCTACGATGCGCGCGGCAATGTGACGTCGATCACCACGCCGACGGACGAAACGACGCTCTTGCACTACGACCCTGTGGGCAATCTCCTGAAGAGGGAGGAGCCGGGCAACGCCGACGCGCCGGCAGCCATCACGGAGTTCGTCGTGGACCCCGGCTGGCGGGTGAGCCACACGCAGGGGCCTCGTACGGATGACGTGTGGGAGTTCCAGTACGACGCCTTCGGGCGGCTGACTTCCCGGAAGTTGCTGACCACCAGCACGAACACCCTGGGGGCGACCTGGACGTATGCGTATGGCGTCAAGGGCGCGAAGGGGGCCGACGGGACGGTCCCGGACAGCGCCGAGGTCGAGACGGATCCACTCAGCCGCAAGACCATCCGCTTCTTCAACGCGCGTCACCAGCTCCTCAAGGAGGTGCGTGAGGACAAGGGTGTGGCTCCCGAGAGCCAGAACACGCTCACCACGGTGCTTGCGTACGACGGGCCGTGGCTGCGCAAGCGCGTGGTGACGGAGTCGACGGCGGGCGCTCCGGGGAGCGCGTGGGTGTCCACCCTGGAGCGGGAGGACATCGACGACCGGGGCCGCTCGCGCAAGGTACGTGAGCACTGGACGGGGAGCGTCGAGTCCTCGGCGCATGCCTACGAGTACGTGACCGAGAGCCCCTGGAACGGACGGACCGTCAACGTGGTCCAGCGGGGCACGACCTCCGTGTCCGTGCGGCAGCAGGACTTCACGCTCGAGGTGGACAGTCTCGGCAATCTGATTCGCCGGACGCAGGGCGGTCTGACGGATGAATGGAGCTATGACTCCGATGGCCGGCTCGTGATGGCCGCGCCCGCGGGCACGACCGAGACAACCTTCACCTATGACGAAGGATTGCTCGTCCGCCAGGTCTTCGGCACGGAGCCCACGGCGTTCGAGTACCGGCTGGACGGCGAGCTTCGGAAGGTGACGGAGCCCTCGGGTCGCGAGCGTGAGCTGTTCTACGCGCCCCGTGGGTTGGTGGAGCGCGAGACGTATGGACTGGGCGGCGAGAAGGTGGCGACGAAGTACACCTACGACAGTGGCGGGTTCCTGAAGTCGGTGGCGAAGGGGTATGGGACTGCCGACAGGAAGGACTGGACCTTCGACTACGGGCCGCTGGGCGAGCTGCGCGGCACGACGGCGCCGGGGCAGGGCACCTTTGCATATGGGTACGACGCGCTTCGACAATTGGTGAGCATCCGGCCGCCTGGAAGCGTGGGGGCGCTGGAGGAGTTCAAGTACGACTACCTGGGGCGCCAGAGCTATCGGAAGCGTGGCGAGTCGGTATGGATGACGAAGTGGATCCAGGGGGCTTCGGAGCGCACCAATCCGGACGATGACATCGTCGTGGCGCTCCCGGATGGCCGTGGTCGAGTCGCGTTGGAGAAGTTCCAGCCAGGGGCCTCGACGCAGGCCTACAAGGATTTGTCCGAGGTGGCCTACGCGTACGATGGCCAGGATGGCCTGCTGCGCGCGCGAGAGGGCCGGGATGGCCAGGCTGACGTCCTCAACACCTATGCCTATGACGGGCGCCACCGTCTGGAGGAGGTCGACCGCGCAGGCGACCTCGTGAAGTACGAGTACGTGTCGGGGAGTGACCGACTCCACCGACGGATGTCGCGGCGCGGAACGGAGACGGGGCGGGTCGTGGAGTACGGCTACGACACGCTGTCTCGCGTGAACTCGCTGAAGACGTTCGACGGCTCGCTGCTCCAGTCCTCTCGGAGCGTCGCTTTCGAGGCGGGTGGCGAGCGACTGGCCCGGATTGCGGACGAGGGGCCGCAGGGGCAGGTGGTGGAGAACCACTGCTACGACGGCCGGGGGCGGCTGACGTCGGTTCGTGCCACGACGTTGACGAACGAGGTGGGCTGCGCGCAGTCGCCTTCCACGGCGCTGACATGGTTCCAGTACGAGTACGATGGGCGGGGTAACCGCAAGAGTGAGCGCTTCCGTGGCACCGCTACTGCGATGGCGGAGCAGCTGACCGAGTACGGCTACGACGCAGCGGATCGACTCACGGGCGTGCGCTACCCGGCGGACAGCCAGAGTCAGCGGGAAGGCGTGCTGTACCAGCTCTCTGCCGAGGGGCTGCGCCTGGGTGAAAAGCGCGCGGCGAACCTGCCGTCGACGGTTAACCTGGACGAGCGCGGCTTCTCCGAAGTGGTGATGCCGGAGGTGGACTGGGCCTACGGCTACAACGCAGTCGGAGTGCTCCAGCGCATCGAGCAGCACGGCGCTCTGGTCACGTCGTTCACCACGGATGGTTCGGGGCGCACGAGGGGGAAGGTGGTCGCGAACGGGCCTGAGACGAAGTATGGCTGGGACGCGGCGGGGCGGCTGACACAGGTGGACCATCCGACGGAGGGGGCCGGAGGTGGAACGGGCGTTACCCAGGTGAAGTACCGGTACGGCTTCGATGGATTGCGCCGCTCCAAGCAGGTCGGAAGCAGTCCCGCCACGGAGTATCTGTGGGACAGCTCGGGGCTGGTGGAGGAACGCACGGGGGCCAGCCGGCTGCTCTACGAGAACCTGGGGAGCCACGTCGTGTCCGCCGGTGGTGAGCGCGTGCTACATGACGGGCTCGGCAGTGCGGTGGGGCGAGTCAAGACAGACGGAAGCCTCTCGGCTCAGTACCAATTCGACGCCTGGGGCGGGTACCGTGGCGGAACGGGCCCTGTCGCCGGTGAAGCCAGCATCGGGTACACGGGCCACGCCTGGGATGCGGAGAGTGGGCTCACCTACGCCCAGCAGCGTTGGTATGACGCGGCCACGGGGCGGTTCTTGTCCGAGGACCCGGTGGGGGCGGGGGCTTTCCTGGGGACGCCGAATGAGTTGCATCCCTGGGGGTATGCTCGAAACAACCCGCTTAGGTATGTGGATCCAACTGGCGAGAATGGGTTGCCAGTGCCACTGCCGTCCATGTCGTTGGCTTTCGCTTACAGTGGATTCAAGAAGTGGGCGGGTGAGGAGGTCCGTGTCTATCAGGAGGACTTCAATAAGCGGGCGGTGAATGAAGGCGCGAAGCTTGCTGACCAGGGGCACGTAATTGCAGGAACAGCCACCACCACGGGGGCGCAGTTTGCTGGTGGTGTCGCCCTAGGCATTCCCAACATGGTCTTCAATGGAGAGCAGATGCTCGCGAGCCTTTTAATGGCGCCTGGTCGCGCTATTGAGGGATGCGGCCAAGCGCTAGACAGCTCCCTGAATTCCGATGCACGACTACTCGGAGGAGCGGAATGTGCGGGCGCCATCGGTGAAATGGGCATCGTGGTGCTTGGAGGATTTGAGGCCGCGGGCAGAAAGGGGCCCATTCTCTTTGGCAAGGGTGGGAAACCGACACCAAAGAGCTATATTTCGGATGCCGAAATCAATGACGCTCTCGCTGAAGCGTGGAATCTTGCACCTGAAGAGGCTGTTGTAGACCGACGGCCGGTGACTGAGCGGAAGGCGATCCTGCCGAATGGGCAGCAGGTGGAAGGGACCTATTCGGGTGGATTCCACGGTACGAGCCAATTTCCGCCGGAGGTAGCCTTGAAAGAAGGAATACCTGCGGGCGGCACTAATTGGGACCTCTGGAATCATGTAACGGAGGGCGGGAACTCTGCATTCCGAGGAACCACAAAGATGGTTGCAACTCCAGATGGTAATGGAGCAGCTTATTGGGCTGGAGAGGGAGGTTGGGTCTACGAACTTGAGGGAGTTCTGACGTGGGATGTCAATGCTCTCCTGGATGGACGAGTGAAGAATCCTGGGGGCTTTGGGGGTAATCCAGTCCGAGGAGAGGGAGAATTTGCGATACCATCGCGAATTGAGCCCAGCCAGATCCTCCGATATGGACAGGTAGAGAAATCTGTAAGCGGCAAGCTCTTTGTTCGTGAATGGAAGAAGAATCCAGGGAAGAACTGATGACCCCTCAAGAGCTAATTACAAGATGGACGACTGAAAGTGGGCAGCATCTCAGGTGCCTGGTGCTCGAGAGATTGAAATCGGGTCTGTGGTTGAGCCTCATGCATGATTTTCCCGGCGCATCTGAGATTGATGCCCATGCCGACCTGCGGGGAATCGATATGTCGGGACTGAACCTTTCCGGGATCGACCTTGTAGGGGTTCGTCTGGATTACGCGCGGCTAGACGCGGCTACATTGGAGGGCACGCTCTTTCAGTCGTCGAATTTGGTGTCCGCATCTCTCGTCGGCGTCAATGCCCCCAGGGCCATGTTTACGGATGCAATCGCTTCTGGAGCACGATTTGATGCTGCGATTCTGAATGGTGCGGATTTTACGGCAGCCCTTCTTGTTGAGACATCGTTCCGCAATGCTAGGTTGGTTAATGCAGAGTTGGGGTATGCTAAGTTGTTTAGGGCGGATCTTACTGGTGCTGATTTGACGGGTGCTTCTCTGCGGTATACGGATTTGGAGGGAGCAGTCTTATTCCGATAGAGTCTCTAAGCGAGCTCATAGTGCCCCAGGCATTGGGGATTCAGGCCGGAAACAACTCTTTAAAACAAAGCAAGGGGCTGAAGAGGTGAAGCGATGCCAGGAGTGATCGGAAGCCCTGGCGAGGAGGTGATGGTGATCCTGCGAGCGGCGGGCTGGACACCGGAACGCGACGTCCCGGTTGATGACGCACGAACGGCTCTGTCGCGTGTGGGTATCACCATCCACCCTGCAGCCGAACGCGTTCTCAGGTCCTTCAGCGGGTTGACCCTGTACTCCAAGGATAAGAGGCAGCTCCGGTTTGATGCGGAGTACGCCCTTGATCAAATGGAGGCGGACCTTCTGCCGTACGTCAGGCGGTGCTTCACGGAGGCTGCCTGTCCGGTTGCTCTTGGAAATGACGCGATTTACTTCGTGTCAGAGGATGGTAGGTGGATGGCACTGCACGACCAGTGGACTGTGTATTACTTGCTTCCTGGCTTGGACGCGGTTCTGAGGTTCGCATTGTTTCTCCAGTATGAGCCGGGACAGATGACCGGGATTGAGGGCGACATGGTTCCGCCGGGGTTTGGACCTCTCCTCCGAGATAAATGAGACAGTCCGGGCGGGGGGGGGCAAGTCCCGAATCGTGTGTAGTTGGTTCGGAGGGGGCGGGGGAGGGAGGCTCCTTGGCGGCATCAAGCAGCGGCAGTGTCAGGGGTTGATTTCAGCAGAGACATGTCGAGGTAGCGCCGGTCATCCCAGACGCCTGTGACTTCGAGGTCGACGGCGGTGATGAGGCGCCGGGCACTGGCGCGGTCCGGGAAGGCGCCCACGGAACGGATGCGGCGCGGCTGCGCGGCGCGGCGTCGGTGGTCCCCTCATTGGCCGGTTTTTGCTCCGGGGGCCGGCTCCTCGCTCGAGGGACGCATCAGAATCTGGCAGAGGGTTACTGAGAGCTACTTTCACCTTCCACAGGGGGAATGCACCTAGTTTGCTTACGGGAGATCGGAATGAGTGGCCAAGTTTACGATGGTGATATCCGTCGTGCCCTAGCCTGCGTTGGCGCTGGTGAACGCCTGCTGTGCCCAAAGTGTGGGGCGATTTTGATTGTCGCAGATAGTCTTGAGGTTGCGAATGCAGCGTCTGTGCATCCCGGGATACATTGTCCAACCGACCGAAAGCATGTTGGAGTGTTGTTCAATCTTAGCGCTACGCGGCGGTTGCTCGATGGGATTGGTGCGTAATGAGGCCGGCTTTCGTCATATGACGGGCTCAACCGGGTGTGGCCGCGCTCCTGAACACGCCGCGCGATGCACCCGAGCCCGGCAGGGCTCGAGGGTGAGACCCTGATAGCCGAGTGGGAGTTGCGACAGGTGCATGACAATCGAGGGTTGTTTGAAAAGACGACCTTCTATTGGGGTGGCAACGTTGTATTTAGTATTTCTGATGCAGCAACAATGGGATTGGTGCCGAAGTAGATGAGCCATGGATATTGAGGATGAGCGCAGGCTTGCTTCTGAGAGGGTGGAGTTGTATCGCGCGCGGTATCGCCAGCTCGGTGATGTGTGTTTCCCTGTACAGATTGCGCTGCGCTGGGAGCAGGCTCTTCGTGTAGAGCCGGTTGATAAGATTGCCCTGAGGGAGATTGCTGGTGAGGCCAAGGGGCGGCAGAGGGAGTTTGACGTTGCTTTTTTTACATTCTGTAACCACATGGAGGCTGTGGTTGGGGACATTTGGCGTGATTCGCCCTGTCGATAGTCGTTGATGGGGCGTCCTCGATACGAACCACACGACGCGGAACTGCTTTGGCTGTTGTGCTGACCGCAAAAAATTCGGCGAGAACTGGCCTCTTCTTTAAGTCCATGTGCGAGAATTTCACTGCGGTATATGGTCTGAATTCGACATGGTGCCCCACCACGACACTTCCTCCTGGAATTCCCGATACACTCAAGCTGAACGAGCCCATAGTGCCCCAGGCAATTGCGGATTCAGGCCGGAAACAACTCTTTAAAACAAAGCAAGGGGCTGAAGAGGTGAAGCGATGCCAGGAGTGATCGGGAGCCCTGGCGAGGAGGTGATGGTGATCCTGCGAGCGGCAGGTTGGACGCCGGAACGCGACGTTCAGGTCGGGGAGGCACGAACGGTTCTGTTGCGCTTGGGTATTGCCATCCACCCTGCAGCCGAACGTGTTCTCAGGTCCCTTGGAGGGTTGACCCTATGCTCAAGCGATCATAGGTCGCTCGAGTTTGATGCGATGAACGCCATCAATCAAATGGAAATGGAGCTTCTGTCGTACGTCAGGCGGTACTTCGCGGAGTCCGCCTGTCCGGTTATGTTTGGAAACGACATGATTTTCTTTGTGTCAGAGAGTGGGAGGTGGATGGCGCTGCACGATCAGTGGACTGTGTACTACATTCTTCCTGGGCTGGACGCGGTGCTGAGGTTCGCTTTGTTCGTCGAGAATGAACTAGGACGGATGACCAGCCTCGAAGGTGACATGGTTCCGCCCGGATACGGATCTGATCCACGAATCATCGATTGAGGTTGCAGGGTGGGGCCTTCTGGGAAATGGTTGTCGCCACACGTAAGGAGGCATGTCCGAGGATTTCGATGGGCGGTGTTTGTCGGGAGGTTTTGAGAAGGCAAATGCGAAGGATTCGCCAAGCGACGCGTCGCCAAAAAAGAGGGGCCGTGGTTCCGGTGCGCGTCGTGCCGGTGCTCCGCTATGCTGTGTTTACCGGAAGCGCGATTGAGCGGTCGTGGTTTGAAGGAGACAATGAAAGAGACTGGACAGGTGAAGCAATGACAGGGGTGGTCGAAAACCCTGGTGAGGATGTCATGGTGATCTTGCGAGCTGCGGGCTGGACACCAGAACGCAACGTCCCGGTGGGGGATGCACGAGCGGCTCTGTTGCGCGAGGGTGTCACCATCCATCCTGTCGCCGAACGCGTTCTCAGGTCCCTCGGCGGGTTGACCCTGCGCTCCAAGGATGAAAGGACGCTTCGGTTTAATGCGGAGTACGCCCTTGACCAAATGGAGGTGGACCTTCTGCCGTACGTCAGGCGGTACTTCACGGAGTCTGCCTGTCCGGTTTCGTTTGGAGATGACGCGATTTACTTCGTGTCAGAGGATGGTAGGTGGATGGCACTGAGCAACCAGTGGCTTGTGTATTACATTCTCCCTGGGTTGGACTCGGTGCTGAGGTTCTCTTTGTTCGGCGAGTATGAGCTGGGGCAGATGACCGACATCGAGGGCGACATGGTCCCACCTGGGTACGGACCTCTCCGTCGAGATGAGTGAGACAGTCCGTACGGGGGGATCTGGCACTGAGCGCGAGTGCGCAGACAGGCAGGAGGACTGCCGGGTGGAGTTGCGTCGGGTTCGTGGATCTCCCGCACACTGTGTGGAGTCCCTCGGGCAACATAGGCGGTGCAGACAGCCGCTGGGGTAAAGAGGTAACGCGCATCTACACCGGGAGAGAGCCTTGCACATTGGGGTTTGCCAATTGCAAGCGAATGTTGGATGAGCGCTTCAAGCAAGTTCCCGTGACCCGTGAGGTCATCCCCCGAGCAGATCACGCCGGAGGATGGACTCAACCAAGCCCTGCTGTCAGAGAGAGCTGCGCAGGCCCGCTGCGGCGAAGGTTGACGCGGCGAGGCCGCTCACCCGGCCTTCAGCAAATCGAATCGCAGTTCCAATCGAAGAAGCACGCGCCACAGCACTCGACCTTGCCCGGCGGGCAGTTCAGGGTGCAAGGGCCACAGTCGACCGTCGTCGTGCCGCATGTATCCGCGGGCTGGATGCCACAGCGGCCTTGCCCGCATGGATCGGTCGGGGCGCATTGCTGCTGGCACTGATTCGTCCCCCCGTTGCAGATTTGCCCAGAGGGACAGTTCGTCCCGCAGTCGATTCTGCCGCCACACGTGTCGGAAATGTTTCCGCACTGGCCGGCGGCGCATGCTGTCTTGGCCGCGCAGCCCGAGTAGAGTTCGGGCGCGAGTCGTGCCGGCGTTCCCCCATCGGTCGGCGTCGTCCATCCGCCGCCGACGAGCATGGGGTCCGAGGTGCCCACGAGGGTCGCCTGGACATCCCGGCGCGCTTGGCCGAGCAGCGGCTCCGTGTAATAGGTGCCATTCGAGATGCTGTACCGCTCCACCAGGGCAATCGGCGTGCCCAGGGTGGGATGCACTCCGCCCACGATTCGCACAGCGCCATTGCCCAGCTTCACGGCCTGGTGCCCCTTGCGAGGCACGTTCGGGGGGTACGTTTGGAGCCACACGTTGGTTGCCGGCTGATACAGGTGGCCAAAAGGGGCCACTACCCCGTTGTTCCAGGTGGCGCCCACCACCAGCACGTCGACGTTGGGACTGGTACGCAAGGTGGCGGTGTGGCCGGCAGAGATCGTCACGAGGCTGTTGGCCGTGCGCGCCCAGGTGTTGGTGCTGGGGTTGTACAGCTCATGCTCCTTGCGGTTGCCTAGCAACAGCACCCGACCGTCCGGCAGCAGCGTGGCCGAGTGGCTGGAGTAGGTGAAGGAAGGCTGAGTGGTGGTCGTCCACGTCCCGGTCGCTGGGTCGAAGATCTCGGCAGAAGCGAGCCCCTGTGTCGTGGTGGGGTTGACTCCTCCGACGACCAGTACCTTTCCATTGCCCAGCAGTGTCTGCGTATGCCGCGCCCGGGCCGTGCTCATCGCCGCGACGGTGGTCCACTGCCCGGAGGTGGGGTTGTAGAGTTCCGCGCTCGTCCAGTCGCCATTCGTGGTGATGCCGCCCGATACCAGTACGCGCCCATCCTGCAGGCGCGTGGCGGCGTGGTCGTAGCGGCCCACATTCAGCTGGCCCGTGGCCTGCCATGTCGTGTTCGGCGACGCATAGGTGAACACCTCCGCGTGTCGGGTGCCGCCCGTACTGCCATTCGTGGTGCCGCCCGCGAGCAGGACTCGGCCATCCGTGAGCGCCGTCTGGGTTGCGCTCGTCCGCACCAGCACAGGAGTCTGCGGCGTGCTGAGCGAGGCCTGCTGTGTTGCCACCGCACGCTCGTCCGGAGGCGGGGTAGGGGCGGCCTTGGGAACTCCCTCCTTCGGCCCCTGGGTACACGCCACCGCCACGGCCGCGAGCAACGTCGCGACCACGGTCCCCCTAAAACTCTGCTGAAGCACGCAACCTCCCCATGCCCTGGCGAGCGCTACTGCCCCCGGGTGGCATCGCACAGGTGGTTGAAGCCTAGCAGAACATCCGATGGGCGAGCGTCATTGTTCCGGGACCTGCGCGGGCCCACTTTCCGCCTGTGCTTGGGTCGCTCGCACTAAGTAGGTCGCCAAATGTTCCTGAGCGAATCCGCGGCGGAGCGGGAACGGGCAAGGTCCCTGCATTTGTCTCGGAACTTGTGGCGACCTACTTAGGAGAGGACGGATGACGGAGTTGTCCCCGTCTCGGCTCGTGGTGGTGCGCAGGTGCGCGAGGTCCGAGCCCGCGCACGGATCGCTCAGCTCAAGCGAAGCGCTCCTCTCTCCGGCGAGCGCTGGATGGAGCAACTCGTGCTTCTGCTCCTCAGTGCCAACGTCGTTGAATGCAGAGCGTGGCGCGACGCTGGCCGGCTTGAAGGTTTTTAAGAGCGCGGCTGCGCGGGAGATGATGGGCGCGGTGCACGTGCGAGCACAGGAACGCGGGCGGCTTCCTTTGGCCCCAATCGAGCCCGGCGAAAGGGCGGGCTCCTGCTCGTGCGGTGGGGTTCCAAGTCTTCCGGGTGGTGGCGGTAGGACAGAGGAATCGAACCTCCCAGGGACATGTCTCCATGCCCCTCACCGGTTTTGAAGACCGGGCCGGCCACCAGGTCCGGAGGCCCTACCGCCTCCGATTAGTGCCGGCCACCCCCTCACCCGTCAACGCGCCCGTGCACCTCGCGCCGGCTTCAGCCCCGGCAGCCCGTGCACCAGTGTCTCCAGCAGCGTGTCCCGCAGCATCTCCGCCGTCGTCTCCTTGAACGCGGCGCACGTGAGCTTGAGGCTCACAATCCCGTGCAGCCCGGCCCACAGCATCTCCGCGAGCCTCGCGGGCTGGGCCTCCGGCGCCAGCCTCCCCGCGGTCTGTAGATCCACGAACACGCTCGCCAACAACCCGAATGAGCGCGGCCCCGCTCCATCCTGCGTGCCCTGGAAGAGCTCCGCCGACAGCTTGGGGTCTTCCATGAAGATGAGCCGGTAGGTCTCCGGATGCTCCAATCCGAACGCCACATAGGCCGCCGCCATCACCTTCAGCCGCGCCAACGGCTCGGGCTCCACCGCCGCGGGCTCCAACCTAGCCAGGAACTCCTCGAACCCCCGGATGCACAGTTCCCGGGCAATCGCCTCCCGGTTCTCGAAGTGCAGGTACAGCGTCGCCGGCGCGTACTCCACGGCGTCCGCCAGCTTGCGCATCGACAGCGCCGCGAACCCCTCCTTCACCACCATCTCTCGCGCCACCCGCAGGATGTGCTCCCGCAACTCCGCCCGCTGGCGCTCCTTCCGCTCCGAAATCCCCATACCCATCACCCTAGGACTTGACCTCCCGAACGACCACCATTAAATGAACGGCGTTCAGTGAACGGTGTTCACAAAATCTTCGCTGTTCGCGCAAGGGAGTCCGACATGGCAGGCAAGGTGGCGTTGTTCGGAGCGTCCGGAGTCATCGGCCAGAGCGTGGCCAACGCGTTGAAGGCCGAGGGACGGGCCTACCGGGTGGTCGGCCGCTCCAGGAGCTCACTCGAGTCCGAGTTCGGCGCGGACCCGCTCGCCGAAGTCGTCACTTGGAACCCGGATGACCCGGCCTCCGTCAGGGACGCCGCCCGGGGCGTGGACACCCTCATCTACATGGTGGGCGTCAATTACTGGCAGTTCCACCTGCATCCGCAGGTCATGCGAAAGACGCTCGACGGCGCCATCGCCGAGGGCGTCAAGCACGTGGTCCTCATCGGCACCGTCTATCCCTACGGCCTGCCTCGCACCACGCCCGTGCGCGACGACCACCCGCGCGAGCCAAACTCCTTCAAGGGCCGCATGCGCAAGGAACAGGAGGACCTCCTCCTCGCCGAGCACTCCGCCGGCCGCATCCAGGCCACCATCCTCCGCCTGCCCGACTTCTACGGCCCCCACGTCGAGCGTAGCTTCCTCCACCGCGCCTTCGTCGCCGCCCTCGCCGGCAAGCGCGCCCAGCTCATCGGCCCCATCGACCGGCCCCACGAGTTCATCTTCGTCCCCGACGTGGGCCCCATCGTCCTCAAACTCATGGACGAGCCCCGCGCCTACGGCCGCTCCTGGAACCTCGCCGGCGCCGGCGCCACCACCCAGCGACAGATGATCGAAGAGACGTACCGACAGCTCGGCCGCCCCGCCAAGGTCCTCACGATGGGGAAGGGGATGCTGCGCTTCATCGGCCTGTTCGACCCGTTCATGCGCGAGCTGGTGGAGATGCACTACCTGCTCACCACCCCCGTGCTCATGGACGACTCGGAGCTGCGCCACCTGCTCGGGGACCTCCCCAAGACGCCCTACGCCGAGGGAATCCGCCAGACGCTCGCCGCCATGAAGCAGCCGCGCTCGGCCACCGTCAGTCCAGCCCCCGCTGCCACAGGTCGTCCTCGTCCAACCCCATGAGGTGACCGACCTCGTGCATCACCGTGATTCCAATCTGCTCGATGAGCTCCTCGCGCGTCTTCGCGAAGCGCTCCAGGTTCTTCTGGTAGAGCACGATGGACGCGGTGAGGTGGTCATACGCGCTCGTCACGCTGCGCTCGCCCACGGGCGTCCCACGGAACACGCCGAGGATGCTCGGTGACAGGGGAGGGTCCTGCCCCAACAGGTCCTCGTCCGACGGGATGTCCTCCACCGCGATGGTGACGTTGTCCAGGTACTGCTTGGCGTGCTGGGGCAGCGCCTTCACCGCGTCCTCCACCGCGCGGTCGAACTCCGCCTCGCCCAGCGCCACCGGGGGAGGGAACTCCTCGGGCACCAGCGCCTGCGCCCGCGCGAAGCGCTTCTTCGCCTCCTTCTCGTCCCCGCGCCGCTCCGCCATCAGCCCCAGGTAGTGGTGCGCCCACGGCTCGTCCGGCATGTCCTTGAGCACCGCCTCGAAGGCGACGCGCGCGTCGTCGAAGCGGCACAGCTCGAACAGGGCGATGCCCCGCTCCAGCCTCGCGTCCACCGAGCGCGGCATGTGCCCGAGCGCCGCGTCCAGGCTCACCAGGGCCTGCTCGCACTCGCCCATCTGGTTGAGCCCCATGCCCTCCAGCAGCAGGAACTCGTAGAGCATCTCCACGTCCTGCTCGCGCTGCGCCAGGCGCTTGCCCCGCGCGCACAGCTCCAGGCCCTCCTCCACCGCCTCGCGGTCCTCGCCCGCCCGGCACACCAGGCAGTCCGCGGCGCCCAGCAGGATTTCCAGGTCCTCGGGGGCGGCCTTCAGCGCCAGGCCGAAGGCGCGACCGGCTTCCTCCAGGCGCCCCAGCTCCGCGAGGGCCGCGGCCCGGTAGTGCAGGGCCTCCGGCAGCTCCGGCGCGTCCGAAAGCAGACCCTCCACCTGTCCCAGGGCGCCCTCGAAATCGCCCGCCTCGAAGGCGTCCGCCACCGCCTCCAACCGCACCCTCGGGTCCCCCGACCCCGATGCCTTCCCGGTCCGCTTCTCCATGGCCCGGCTCATAAGAAGGCCCGCTGTGCGTTGTCAACGACAGGGGCGGCTGTTACGGTTCAGCGCCCTGTTGGTGCGGCATTCCGTCCTGTGAACATCCTTGTCGTCGACGACGATCTCGAGCTGTGCACCTTGCTCTCTCGCTTCCTGGAGATGCATGGGTACACCGTGTACTCGGCGTCCGACGCCCTCCAGGCGCTCGACATCATGGAGCGCAACGAGGTGGGCATGGTCATCACGGACTACATCATGCCCCACCTGGACGGCATCGCCTTCACGGAGATGCTCAAGGCCGACCCCCGGTTCCAGGCCATCCCGGTGCTCCTCATGACGGCCAGCACCGACGGCAACGTCACCGAGAAGGGCCTGCGCAAGGGCGTGGCCCTCACCCTCAACAAGCCCCTGGACATGGGTCAGCTTTTGACCCTGGTGCGCTTCGCCGAGTAGTCCCGGCCGCCCCTGTCCCCAGGACGCGGCGGGCCGTCCGCTCGCCCACACGTCCGCCCTTCTCGGTTGACATCGTTGCCCCGCCCCTTATGTTGGCGCTCGCCAGGGCCGAGTGCTAACGGCCTGCGTTGTACCCACAAAAATTCCAAGTAACTTCAGGAGGTTGCGATGGCAGCGAAGGAGATTTTCTTCCACCAGTCCGCCCGTGAGGCCATCCTGCGCGGCGTTCGTACGCTGGCGGATGCGGTCGCGGTGACGCTGGGTCCCAAGGGCCGCAACGTGGTCATCGAGAAGAGCTTCGGCTCGCCCACGGTCACCAAGGATGGCGTCACCGTCGCCAAGGAGATCGATCTCGAGAACAAGTTCGAGAACATGGGCGCGCAGATGGTGAAGGAGGTCGCGTCGAAGACCTCCGACAAGGCGGGCGACGGCACGACGACGGCGACGGTGCTCGCGCGCGCCATCTACGAGGAGGGCCTGAAGCTGGTGGCCGCGGGCCACAGCCCGATGGACCTCAAGCGCGGCATCGACAAGGCCGTCGAGGTGGTGGTGGAGGAGCTCAAGAAGATCTCCAAGCCCACGTCCGACAAGAAGGCCATTGCCCAGGTGGGCACCATCTCCGCGAACGGGGATGAGACCATCGGCACCATCATCGCGGACGCGATGGAGAAGGTGGGCAAGGAGGGCGTCATCACCGTCGAGGAGGCCAAGGGCCTCGAGACGACGCTCGACGTCGTGGAGGGCATGCAGTTCGACCGCGGCTACGTCTCGCCGTACTTCGTGACGAACCGCGAGCGCATGGAGGTCGTGGTCGACGACCCCTACATCCTCATCAGCGAGAAGAAGATCTCCTCGATGCAGGACATGATTCCCATCCTCGAGCAGGTCGCGCGCTCCGGCAAGCCCCTGCTCATCATCGCGGACGACATCGAGGGCGAGGCGCTGGCCACGCTCGTGGTGAACAAGATCCGCGGCGTGCTGAACGTGGCGGCGGTGAAGGCGCCGGGCTTCGGTGACCGTCGCAAGGAGATGCTCAAGGACATCGCCACGCTGACGGGCGGCATGGTGGTGAGCGAGGAGCTGGGTCACAAGTACGAGAACCTGGAGCTCAAGGACCTGGGCCGCGCCAAGCGCATCACGGTGGACAAGGACAACACCACCATCGTCGACGGCAACGGCAAGAAGGAGGAGATCGAGGGTCGCATCAAGCTCATCCGCGGGCAGATCGAGGCCGTGACGAGCGACTACGACCGCGAGAAGCTCCAGGAGCGCCTGGCGAAGCTGGTGGGCGGCGTGGCCGTCATCAACGTCGGCGCGGCGACCGAAGTGGAGATGAAGGAGAAGAAGGCCCGCGTCGAGGACGCGCTGCACGCGACCCGCGCGGCCGTCGAGGAGGGCATCGTCCCGGGCGGCGGCGTGGCGTACCTGCGCACGCTGGCGGCGCTGGAGGCGCTCAAGCCGGGCGGTGAGCAGAACTTCGGCGTGGAGATCATCCGCCGCGCGCTCCAGGAGCCGCTGCGGAAGATCGCCAGCAACGCGGGCGTCGAGGGCGCCGTGGTCATCAACAAGGTGCGCGAGGGCAAGGGCGCGTTCGGCTACAACGCCCGCACGGACACCTACGAGGACCTGGAGAAGGCCGGCGTCATCGACCCGACGAAGGTGGAGCGCACCGCGCTGCAGAACGCCGCCTCCGTCGCCTCGCTGCTCTTGACCACCGAGGCCATGGTGGCCGAGCGTCCGAAGGGCAAGTCCAAGGCCGGCGGCGCCGGCGGCGGCATGCCGGACTACGGCGGCGACGACATGGAGTACTGAGCCACGCTCCGCGCCCCGGGCTCCACGCTCGGGGGGGCGGTGGGTGAGCCGGCCTCGGCCCCGGTTGCCTCGTGTGAGGCACCGGGGCCGTTGTCTTTTGGTGGGGCAGGGGACGTGCGTCCAGGTGCCCACGGGCTCACGATGAGGGCGGGGCCGACGCGCGTCAGGGCTCGTGGTCCGCCGGGCCTCGGCGGCGGCTGGGAGCGACGCGAGGCCTGGACGTGTCAGGGCACCCGGCCGACCGCGCCCCCGGTGCCGCTCTCCTGTGAGGTGAAGAGCAGCGTGTCTCCGTCCACGATGAGTCCACCGGGGCCCGTGCCCACGGGGCCCACGGAATCCGTGGTGTTCGCCGGGCATCCGCGCACCCGGCGCAGGAAGTCCGCGTCACCGGCCACGGACTCCTTGAAGTACACGGCGCCGTGCAGCTCGACGGGGAAGAGGGGACCCTGCAGCCCGTCCGCGAGCACGCGTGCCTCGCCACCGGCTCTCGGCAGCGCGAGGACACGGCCCGTGCCGCCGCCTCCCTCGGTGATGAGGAAGCGCGAGGGCGTCAGCTCCAGCGAAGTGCCCGAGGAGATGCTCGCATTCACGCGCTCTGCTGGAGTCTCCAGGTCCAACGGGACGCGGTAGAGACCCGGCTCCGTGTTCCCCGTCACGAGGAACCACACGTCCGTGCCGTCGATGCGCGCACCACGGACCTGGGTGCCGGCGGGGCCCTCGTAGAGCACCAGTGACGAGGAGGCGCTCCCCGTCGCGTCCACCCGCACGAGCCGCCGTGCTCCCGTCGCCACCACGACGTAGTCACGCCCGGCCAACCGTCCGAGGAGGACGTCCGTCCCGCTGGAGATGACATCCGGCACCGAGGCATCGATGGGCACCGTGCCGCGCGCGCCCGTGGCCTTGTCCACGCGCCACAGTCCCGTCTGGTCCAACACGAAGAGGAACTGCGCGTTGACGGCGATGGCGTTGGGGGCAATGAAGCCCTTCGCCACCGTCGCCACATCGCCTCCCGACCTGGGGACCCGGAGGATCTGCCCGTTGCCCTCGGTCTGGCTCGGACGCAGCGAGTGCGACTCGGAGATGTAGATGTCGGTCGCGTCCACCGCGAGCCTGCGCGGATTGTTCAGCCCGGGGACGAGCAGGGATTCGCGCACCGAGGCAGGGGGCTCGCAGCTCCCCGCGTCCTCCTCGCCAGAGCCCGCATCCGGCGAGCCGGTGCCGCCGTCTCCCGTCGAGCCGCCGTCATCGGCGCCCGTTCCACCATCGTCGTCGGAACCCGCATCGCTTCCCGCATCCGAGCCCGAGTCCACGGGCCCGCTCGCGTCCGGTTCGCCCTGCACCGGGGGCTTGTCCGAGGAACACGCCACACCCAGCAACAGGACGGACAGGAGCGCGAGTCTCATGGGACGCCTTTCTTGAACGCGCGGCTCAGCTCACGGCTGAGCGCCGTGGTGTCGGACAACAACTTCGGCAGGCACGCCGCCGCCCCCGCGCGCAGCGACTCCAGCGCCGTCTCCATCGTCAGGTGCTCGGCGAGGACCACGAAGGGCGCGCCCTGCGCCAGCGCCTTGCCCAGCTCCAGCGCCTTGCGCCCATACGCCGGCGAGAAGTCCCAGCTCACCACCACGCCCGCGGGCTGCTCCAACGCGATGAGCTCCGACGTCGGGAGGATGCGCGCCTCCAGCCCCACCAGCTCCAGCGCCTCGGCGATCTGCGCCGCCGTGGTGGGGTTGTCCTCGAGCACGTCCACCCGCTTCACCTGCGTCGCCGCGCCAGGCTGGGCCGGCGGCGCCGCGAGCGTCGCGCGCAGCAGGTTGCGCACCTCGCGGATGTCGTCGAAGGGCTTGAGCAGGTAGTCCACCACGCCCAGCTCCAGCGCCTGTTGCGTCGTCACCAGCGACGGATAGCCCGTCATCAAAATCACCCGCGACGTCGCGGACAGCCGCCGCGCCTGCTGCGCCAGCTCCAGCCCCGACAGGCCCGGCAGGTTCTTGTCCGTGACGATGAGGTCCACCGGCGCCTCGCGCAGCAGGTCCAGCGCCTCCTCTCCGCTCGCGGCCTCGATGACCTCGCACTCCTTGCTCATCAGGTCGCGGAACACCATGCGGATGATGGTCTCGTCATCCACCACCAACAGCCGCTTGCGCCGCCCGGGCGCCGCCTCGGTCGCGGGGAAGAGCACCCGGAACACCGTCGCTGGCGGCGGCACGTCCCGAATCGCGCCCTGCGGCGCCAGGTCGATGCGCGCGTGGTGCTCCTGCGCGATGCGCCGACACACCGACAACCCCAGCCCCGTGCCCCGCTTGCTGGCGGTGACGTACGGCTCGAAGATGCGCTCCTTGAGCTCGTCGGGGATGCCCGGACCCCAGTCCGCCACGTACAGCACCGGCGCCGAGCCCTCGCGCGTGAGCACCACCTTCACCCGCCCGCGCCCCGACATTGCGTCGCGCGCGTTGTTGAGCAGGTTCAGCGTGAGCTGCTCGATGAGCCGCGCGTTGCCCTGCGCGAAGATGTCCTCGGGCGCCTCGACCTCCAGCGAGATTCGCGCCGAGTCCGGGTTGACGCTGAAGAGCCTCGCGGCGGCCCAGATGGGCGCGGCCAGCGACAGACGCTGCTGCGGCGCCGGTCGCTCGCTCGCCAGGCGGATGTAGTCGGAGACGATCTGCTCCATCCGCTCCACCTGCGACATGAGCAGCCGCAAGGGGCCCGTGGGGCCACGGTCCTCGGCGAGCAGCTGGGCATACGCCTTCACGCCGAGCAGCGGCTGCCGCAGCTCGTGCAGCACCTCGGCGGCGAGCTGGGTGGAGTGGAGTCCCGAGCGCTGGAAGGCCGCCGCGGCCGCGCGCGCGGCTGGCAGGTCCCCCGCATCCAGGGCCTGGAGCAGTTGGGCGAGCGGCGCGGGTATCTCCATGTGAGGAGCATGACGGAGGCGGGCGGCTCCACGCAACGCACCAGGAGGGATTCCGTTGACCGACTCCCCGGGGACGCGGATGCTCCGAGCGTTCGCCTCGCGGCCCCAGCCTCCCCTGGACTGGACGCCGCCGCCAGGCCTCGGAGGGCCTCAATGCCGCAGACCGACCCGTTCCATTCGCTCGTGCCCCGGAAGATGACCGACTCCGAGCTGGCGCGCTCCATCCGGCTCAACATCGAGGCGGAGCTGGACGCCATCAACCTCTACGCCGCCCACATCGACGCCACCGACAACGAGGAGGCCAAGGCCGTCCTCCGTCACGTCATGGACGAGGAGCGCGAGCACGCCGCCCTCTTCTGGCAGCTCATCGCCCGGTTGGATCCGGAGCAGGCTCAGCACGCCCAGGAGGCCGTGGAGAAGTTCAAGCTCATCATCTCCGGTGCCCCGCATGAGTCCGTGGAGGCGGTGGGCAAGGAAGGCAAGGGCGGCGCCGAGGCCCCCGAGCCCAGCATCGTCAAGCGCCTCACCGTGGGGAACATGCGGCCCTGAAGCTCAGGTGCCGCTCAGGTGCCGTTGCTCCCCTGGCGCCGCTCGGCCGGGGGGGCCTCCAGGTCCTGCGCGGCCATGTAGACCACGTTCCGGGTGCCGCGCTTGCCGCGGTACATCGCCCGGTCCGACAAATCCAGCAGCGTGGCCTTGTCCCGTGCGTGCTCCGGGAAGCTCGCGACACCGATACACGTGGACAGCTTGAGCGACAGCCCCTCGCGCGCGAGGAACTGGTGCGTCTCCATGGTGCGCCGGATGCGCTCGGCCACCTTGAGCGCGCCGCCCGAGTCGGTGTTGCGCAGGAGCACCACGTACTCGTCGCCGCCGTAGCGCGCCACCACGTCGTGGTCTCTCACGCAGCCCTTCACCACGCGCGCGGTCTCCACCAGGAGCTTGGAGCCGACCAGGTGGCCGTGGTTGTCGTTGATGGACTTGAAGTGGTCCAGGTCCAGGAACAGCAGGCTGAAGGGGCGCTGCGTCTGGATGGACGCCTGGACCTCGCGGTCCAGCACCAGGTGCAGGTAGCGCGTGTTGAACAGGCGCGTCAGGTCGTCGACGTACGCCAGGTCCTCCACCGCCGCGAAGCGGTCCAGGTTGCGCAGGGCCAGCGCCCAGTTGCGCACCAGGTAGCCGGCGGCCTCGGCGCCGCCGTCCGTGGCGCGCGCGTCCGAGTAGAAGAGCACCGCGTGCCCCAGCACCGTGTTCGACTCGATGGCCGGGAAGGAGCTCACGCGCTGGAAGGGGACATCCAACATCTCCGAGTCGCTGGGCGCCTTGCCGTGGAGGAGCTGCTCGCGCAGCCACGCCACCAGCGCCTCCTCGGTGCCCTCGGGGAGCCCCCGCGTGCCCTGCGCGCGCAGGCCCAGGTTCGCGTCGCGCTCCAAGAGGACGATGCCGTTGGCGTGCGCCATGGTCTCCAGCGCGCTGGTGGTGGCGACAGCGAGCTTCTCGCGGTCCAGCGTGGTGGCCAGGCGCTGTCCGGCCTCGAGCAGCGCGACGTGCCGGCGCAGCGAGGCGTTCTCCTGCATCAGCTCGCGGGTGGTGAGCGCGCGGCGCACCGCGTGCTGGAGGGCTTCGGGCGCGACGGGCTTGACCAGGTACTCCGCCGCGCCGCTCTTGATGGCGCGCACGGCGGGGTCCACCTTGTCCAGACCGGTGATGACCACCACCTCCACGCCCGGATGCCGCTCCCGCACGTGCCGGAGCACCTCCATGCCGTCGCCACCGGGGAGGATGAGGTCCGTCACCACCGCGTCGAACCGGTCCGCGGCGAGCGCCTGTCGGGCCTCCAGGAACGTGGCCACCGCCGTGACGGTGTGGCCCACGGCCGTGAGGTAGTCGCCGTAGAGGGTGCGGGCG
Source organism: Myxococcus sp. AS-1-15 (assembly GCF_020037055.1). Taxonomy (NCBI): domain Bacteria; kingdom Pseudomonadati; phylum Myxococcota; class Myxococcia; order Myxococcales; family Myxococcaceae; genus Myxococcus; species Myxococcus sp. AS-1-15. The sequence continues at coordinate 101,607 of NZ_JAIQDF010000022.1, forward strand.
ATCTTTTCGTCGTCGACGAGGAGAATGCGCGCCATCTCCCGCATGGCTTAGCACCCCCCATGGAACGCTGCTAGGGTCGCGCCCCGTGTCGCCCTTCGAAAGCGGTCGCCGTCTCTGCTTGCTCGTCGAAGCCGGGGAGACCCGCTATGCCGTGGAAGCCACATCCGTCATGGAAGTGGCGATGCCCGGTGGCAATGGCAGCAACCTGCGAGGCGTGCTGGAAGTGAAGGACCTGGCGGCGCTGCTCGGCGGCGCGCCGGAGCCGGACGCGGGCATGGTGGTGGTGCTGGATGTGAGCCCCACGCTCGCGGTGCGAGTGCGCTCCGTGGTGGAGGTGGCGGACGTGGCGCGCGCGCCGTTCTTCCTGTTGCCGCCGGGGCTGGCGGACTCACTGGCGCCGTTGAGCCGGGGGGCGGTGCTGCACAAGGACCGGCTGTACCTGGAGCTCATCGCGGAGGCGCTGCCGCACCGGGTGGGCCCCCGCGCGACGCCTGCTCCCCCGCGCCCCGTGCACTGGGCCGAGTCCGTGCCCGAGCGGGCGCTGGTCTTCGAGTCACAGGGGCGGCTGTTCGGCGTCCCCCTGGCCTTCGTGTCCCAGGTGGTGGAGCGGGGCGAGGCTTTCAGCGTCCTGCCCGTGCAGAGCGGGCCGGTCGCCGGTATCTTCCCGCATGCCCAGGTCCTGTGGCCCATCTGTTCGGTTCCGGCACTGCTCGGCACGCCCCCCGCGCCGGAGCCGTTCTTCCTCCTGGCGGAGCTGGCGGGACGTCACGTGGGGCTGACGGCCACGCGGGTGCTCGGAGTGCTGCAGCGCTTCGAGCCGGACGAGACGGCGGGGACCTTCCGGGTGCCCGGGTTGGCGGAGCCGGTGCTGTTCCTCGACCTGCAGCGCATGTTTTCTTGATCGTCCCGGAGCGCGAACCGTAAGCTGCCAGGCTTGATACCGTGCCGTGAAGCAGGTTTTCACGGCCGGATTCCTCAACGAATTCAGGGGGTCCGACGCCCCCGAGGCCCGATACCGATGCCCAAGAATCTGCTGGTCGCCGATGACTCGCTCACCATCCGCAAGGTGATCGGCATGATCTTCGCGACCGAGGACTTTCAGGTGACCGCGGTCGACAACGGGCTGGACGCCATCTCGCGCAGCCGCGAGCTGCGTCCGGACGTCGTCCTGGCCGACGTGATGATGCCGGGCAAGAGCGGCTACGAGGTCTGCGAGGCGCTGAAGAACGACCCGGCCACGCAGGGCATCCCGGTGATGCTGCTGGCGGGCACCTTCGAGGCCTTCGACGAGAACCGCGCCCGCGCCGCCCGCGCCGACGACCACATCACCAAGCCCTTCGAGAGCCAGGTGCTGCTCGACAAGGTGAAGGCGCTGGTCGGCCAGAAGTCCAACACCCTGCCGGCCTCCGTCGCCACGCAGGTGATTCGTCCCTCCGCCACGCCCGTCGCGCCGCAGCCGGCCCCCGCCGCCGCGCCTCCCGCGGCCGCCCGTCCGGGCGTGCCGCCGGCGCCGGGCGTGCGTCCTCCTGGCCCCGGGATGCCGCCGGGCCCTGGCGCTCCTCGTCCTCCGGGTCCAGGCATGCCGCCGGGCATGGCGCGTCCTCCTGGCCCTGGCATGCCGCCGGGCCCTGGCGCTCCGCGTCCTCCGGGTCCAGGGATGCCGCCGGGTCCGGGCATGGCGCGCCCTCCTGGCCCCGGGATGCCGCCGGGCCCTGGCGCTCCGCGTCCTCCGGGTCCGGGAATGCCGCCGGGCGCCGTGGGTCGTCCGGGTGTCCCGCCTCCGCCGGGGGCTCCCGCGCCGGGCATGCCGCCGCGTCCGGGGATGCCTCCGGGGCCTGGTGCTCCGGGCATGGCCGGTCGTCCGGGCGCTCCCGGGCCGGGCATGCCGGGTGGGCTGCCCCGTCCGCCGGGTGCTACGCCGCTGCCTCCCATCGCGGGTGGTGGGGCGACGCAGCCGGCGGCTCGCAACCGGGATCCATTCGGCCTGGGGGCTCCGGCGGCGCCGGTGGCCGCCCAGCCGGCCATCAGCATCGAGGACTCGCTGCCGGACACCAGCGGCGCCGAGGAGATCTCCCTCGACATCGGTGGCCCGCCGACGGCGCCCGCTCCGGCGGCCCGTCCGGCCGCCACGGCGCGCCCGACGTCGTCGGATGGGGGCGAGGCCCTGCTTCGCGAGGCGCTGTCCAAGGCGTCGCGCGAGGTCATCGAGAAGATTGCCTGGGAGGTCGTACCGCAGCTGGCGGAGACCATCATCCGTGAGGAGCTCGAGCGGCTCATCAAGGACCGAGAGACCCAGCACTGAGGCGCCCCGCGCCGTAACCCCTTGACCTTTGCCGGCCCTCCTCAGGGGGGCTGGCCGTCTTCAATGACCGACACGACCGAACTGTCCAAGGCCTACGAGCCCACCGAGGTCGAGGCTCGCCTCTATGCCTTCTGGCTCGAGCGCGACTACTTCCGCGCCGCGGCGACCTCCGACAAGCCCGCCTTCTCCATCGTCCTGCCGCCGCCCAACGTCACGGGCAGCCTGCACATCGGCCACGCGCTCACCGCGACCATCCAGGACATCCTCACGCGCTGGAAGCGGATGAGCGGCTTCAACGCGCTCTGGCTGCCGGGCACGGACCACGCCGGCATCGCCACGCAGATGGTGGTGGAGAAGGAGCTCAAGAAGACCGAGGGCAAGAGCCGCCACGACCTGGGCCGCGAGAAGTTCCTGGAGCGCGTCTGGACGTGGAAGGGCAAGTACGGCGCCCGCATCGGCGAGCAGCACCGCTTCCTGGGCGCGTCGCTGGACTGGAGCCGCGAGCGCTTCACCATGGACGACCAGTCGTCGGCCGCGGTGCGCGAGGTCTTCGTCCGCCTGTACGAAGAGGGGCTGATGTACCGGGCCCAGAAGCTCATCAACTGGTGTCCCTCGTGCCGCACGGCGCTGAGCGACCTGGAGGTCGAGCACGAGGAGAAGAACGGCTCCATCTGGCACATCCGCTATCCCATCAAGGACAGCGAGCGCACGCTCACCGTGGCGACGACGCGCCCGGAGACGATGCTGGGCGACACCGCCGTGGCCATCCACCCGGAGGACGAGCGCTACCTGGGGCTCGCCGGCCAGCAGGTGGTGCTGCCGCTGACGGGCCGCGAGATTCCCATCATCGCGGACGCGGAGCTGGTGGACCCGAAGTTCGGCACCGGCGTGGTGAAGGTCACGCCCGCGCACGACTTCAACGACTACCAGACGGGCCTGCGTCACAAGCTGCCGATGCTGTCCATCCTGGACGAGTCGGCGAGGATGACGAAGGACACCGGCAAGTACGCCGGCATGGACCGCTTCGAGGCGCGCAAGGCGGTGCTCGCGGACCTGCAGGAGCAGGGGCTCCTGGAGAAGGAGGAGCCGCACAAGCTGAACGTCGGCACCTGCCAGCGCTGCACCACCGTGGTGGAGCCGCGCCTGTCGCCGCAGTGGTTCGTGAAGATCGAGCCGCTGGCGCGCCCGGCCATCGAGGCGGTGGAGCAGGGCCGCACCAAGTTCGTCCCCGAGTCGTGGACGAACACCTACTTCCACTGGATGCGCAACATCCACGACTGGTGCGTCAGCCGCCAGCTGTGGTGGGGCCACCAGATTCCCGCGTACTACTGCACGTCGTGCAGCCCCCGTCAGGGTGACGACACCGACCTCCCGCTGGATGCCCCGACGGTGAAGGTGGGCGGCGTGGACTTCGCTCGCGCGGAGCCCATCGTCGCGCGCACCGCGCCCGAGGCTTGCCCCAAGTGCGGCGGCAAGAGCTTCATCCAGGACCCGGACGTGCTGGACACCTGGTTCTCGTCCGCGCTCTGGCCCTTCTCCACGCTGGGCTGGCCGCGTGACACGGCGGAGCTGAAGACCTTCTACCCGACGTCCGTCATGGAGACGGGCCACGACATCATCTTCTTCTGGGTCGCCCGGATGATGATGATGGGCCTGCACTTCATGGGCGATGTGCCCTTCCGCACCGTGTACCTGCACGCGATGGTGCGCGACGAGAAGGGCGAGAAGATGTCCAAGACGAAGGGGAACGTCATCGATCCCCTGGACGTCATCCTCGGCGCGAAGCCCGAGCAGCTCAACGCGACGCTGAAGAACAAGTTCCCGCAGGGCATGCCCGCGTTCGGCGCGGACGCGCTGCGCTTCACGCTCGCCTCGCTCACCCAGCAGGGCCGCGACATCAAGCTGTCGATGGACCGGCTCGCTGGCTACAAGGCGTTCTGCAACAAGCTCTGGAACGCCAGCCGCTTCGCCCTCATGAACATGGGCGGCGGGTACCAGTACGACGGCCGCTCGCCGAAGGAGCTGCCGCTGACGCTGGCGGACCGGTGGATCCTCTCGCGCCTGCAGCGCGCGACCACGGAGGCTCGCGCGTCGCTGGAGGTCTACGGCTTCGCGGAGGCCGCCTCCACGCTCTACCAGTTCCTCTGGGCGGAGCTGTGCGACTGGTACATCGAGCTGTCGAAGCCCTCGCTCTACGGCGACGACGCGACGGCGAAGGACACCACGCGCGCGGTGCTGGTGTACGCGTTGGACCGCGTGCTGCGGCTGATGCACCCGTTCATGCCCTTCATCACCGAGGAGATCTGGCAGAAGCTGCCGATGTCCCGGCCGACGGAGAGCATCATGATCGCCTCCTACCCGGAGCCGGACGCGGCGCTGGTGGACGAGGCGGCCGAGTCGGAGATGGCGCCGGTCATCGCGGCCATCGAGGGGCTGCGCACCATCCGCGGTGAGAGCAACCTGTCGCCGGCCACCAAGCTGAAGGCCGTGGTGCAGAGCCCGGATGCGCGCACGCGCGAGCTGCTCGAGCGGTGGCGGGGCTACCTGCTGCCCCTGGCCGGCCTGTCCGACGTCCAGGTGGGCCCGCCGGGCGCCAAGCCTCCCCAGGCGGCGGCCTTCGTGGCGACGAACCTGGAGATCTACGTTCCGCTGGCCGGGCTCATCGACCTGGACGCGGAGCGGGACCGGCTGCGCAAGGAGATCGCCCGCGCCGAGCAGGAAGCGGCCAGCGTCCTGCGCAAGCTCGACAACCCCAACTTCGTGGCCAAGGCGCCTCCGGACGTGGTGGAGAAGGATCGCGCCCGCGTGGAGGAGTTGAAGGAGCGCAAGGCCAAGCTCGAAGATCACCTGCAGCGGATTGCCCCGGAGCCCTCCATGCCCGAGAACCTGCCGTCCGAGAGCACCACGCGTCCTGACGAGGAGAGTGCCTCCCCCTCCGAGCCGGCCCAGGTGAAGGTCGCCCCGTCGAAGGAAGAGACGGGCGGCGTCGACCTGGGCCAGGAGCTGAAGGGTGAGATGGGAGGGGACGAGGGCCAGGTGCCCCAGACGGACCCCCAGGTCCAGGACGCGCTCGCGAAGCTGCGCGAGGGGACGAAGGAGGGGCTGTCTCCCTCCGACCACCACGATCTGGGCGTCGCGTACATGAGCATGGGGCTCGTGGACGACGCGATGCGCGAGTTCGGCAAGGCGAAGGAGGGCGGCGATGGCCGCGAGGCTCCCGCCGATGCTCCCAAGGCCGAGAAGAAGCCCAAGAAGGCCAAGGCGCAGGCCGACGACGGGGCTCCCAGCGCGACGACGTTCCCGCCCCCGACGGAGGCTCCGGCCCCTGTCGCCAAGGCGGCTCCGGCGAAGAAGCCCGCCGCGCCCAAGCCCACGCCTCCGGGTGGGGTGGCCGCGAAGAAGGCCGGCGCGGACGTGGCGCCTCCGGGCGCGGAGTCCGTGGTGACGGCCCCGACGAAGAAGGCTCCCGCGGACACGGCTCCGGCGAAGAAGGCCGGCGCGAAGTCGGCGGGCAAGGCACCGGCCAAGAAGGCTGGCGCGAAGTCCACGGGCAAGGCCGCTGCGAAGAAGGCCGGCGCGAAGTCGGCGGGCAAGGCTCCGGCCAAGAAGGCTGGCGCGAAGTCCGCGGGCAAGGCCGCCGCGAAGAAAGGCGCCACGGCGAAGAAGGCCACGGGCAAGGCCGCCGCGAAGAAGGGCGCCTTGAAGAAGTCCGCGGGAACGGCCGCGAAGAAGGGCGCCCCGGCGAAGAAGGCCCCCGCGAAGTCGGCGGGCAAGAAGACGGGTGGCAAGGCCACCGCGAAGAAGGCCTCCGCCCGGAAGGCGGCGGCCAAGAAGGTCACCCGGGCGAAGCCCTCGGCACGGGCGAAGGCCCGGCGGTAGCAGGAGGAGACGTGCAGCAGGATTACCTGGATCGGCTCATCGACCTCGCCCTCGACGAAGACCTGGGGGCGGCGGGAGACGTCACCTCGCAAGCGCTCATCCCTCCCGACGCGGAGGGAAGCGCTGAGCTGGTCGCCAAGGAGCAGTTGGTCCTCGCGGGGCTGGAGGCCTTCACGCGCGTCTTTCACAAGGTCGACCCGGACGTCGAGGTGGAGCTGGTCCGCCAGGACGGCCAGGAGATCAAACCCAAGGTCGTGGCCGCCCGGTGTCACGGGCGGCTGCGCTCCCTGCTCGCCGCCGAGCGCACCGCGCTCAACCTCGTGCAGCGCGCCGCCGGCATCGCCACCCTGGCTCAGCAGGCGATGACGTCGGTGCGTGGCTCGAAGATGCAGGTGCTGGACACGCGCAAGACGCCGCCGGGCATGCGCGTGCTGGCCAAGGACGCCGTCCGCATGGGCGGTGCCACCAACCACCGCTTCGGCCTCTTCGATGGCGTCCTCATCAAGGACAACCACATCGCGGCGGTGGGCGGCTCCATCTCCGAGGCGCTCAAGCGCGCCAAGGCCAATGGCCCGCGCCTGTGCAAGATTGAAATCGAGGTCACCAACCTCAAGCAGCTCGCGGAGGCCCTGGAGGGTGGGGCGGACGTGGTGATGCTCGACAACATGGACGACGCGCAGATTCGCGAGGCCGTGAAGCTCGCGGGGGGCCGCGTGCCTCTCGAGGTCTCCGGCGGCGTCACGCTGGACCGGCTGCCCCGGCTGGCGAAGATGGGCGTGGACTTCGTCTCCATGGGCGCGCTGACGCACTCGGCGCGGGCCATGGACCTGTCGCTGGAGATCACCAGCACCAAGAAGCCGCGTCGTCCGCGCGCGACGCCCACTCAGGGCTGAGCGTCACTGCTCCGGGCCCTTGCCTTTCTGGGCGAGGGCCTGGGCCCGCAACCCCTCCATGTCGGGTGTGAAGTGGCGCCCGGGCACGCGGCGGGGCCGCTGGATGCGGTCCATCCGGAACATCCGCGCCGCGGACTTCTCCACGTCGCGCGCGAGCACGTACCAGACGGGCGCCTCGACGAGCAGCCCGTGCGGCTCGACGCACCGGCGGCTCTTCTTCCCATGCCGGTCCACGTAGTCGAAGGACAGGCACACCTGCTCACGGAAGGCCTGCTCGAACACGGCGAGCAGCTCCCGGGGCGGAGTCCCCAGCTCCGCCAGCACCCGCTCCGTCGCGGGCTTCCCCACCACCACGCGCCGGCAGAGCTCTCGCATGCCGCGTGCGCGCTCCTTCGGCACGCTGGCGAAGAGCTTGTCGAGCCCCGAGCGCGCCGCGTCCCCCCACGGCAGCGCGCTCCCCGTCGAGGACAGGCTCGCCATCAGCCACAGCGAGACGACCTCCTCCACGGACAGGTGGACGGCGGTGACGCCCCTGTCTCTTTCCAGGCGCACGCCACCTCCCGGGCCCGTGTCGCTGGCGATGGGCAGGCCCTGCCCGCGCAGCGTCGCGAGGTCCCGGTGGACGGTGCGCTCGCTCACCTCCAGCGCGGAGGCAATCTCCCCCACGGTGGTGGCCTCGCGCCCCCGCAGGAAGTCCACCAGACGCATCACTCGGCTGACTCGTGTCATTTGGTGACAGATTCTGACAGGGATGGGGCGTACTCAAGGATTCATGGCGCGGCTGGACGCGCTCTCGATTCCTGGAGGTCGTCATGAAGGGCACGGCGGGTGAGCTGTACGTGGATGATGGTGGCGTGGGTGGGCTTCCGGTGGTGTTCGTCCACTCGAGCGCCGGGAGCACGAAGCACTGGCGCGCGCAGCTGGAGCACCTGCGCACGTCGCGTCGCGCGCTCGCGTTGGACCTGCGCGGCCACGGCCAGTCCGAGCTCACGCAGGCCGCGGATGCCACCGTCGAGGACTTCGCCTCGGATGTGGCCGCGGTGGTGGAGGGGTTGAAGCTGGAGCGGTTCGTGCTCGTGGGACACAGCCTGGGCGGCGCGGTGTGCGCGGCGTACGCGGCGGCGAACCCCTCGCGCGTGGCGGGCTTGCTGCTGTTGGACCCCGCCTCCGACGGTCGCCAGATTCCCGCCGAGCAGGCCCAGGGGCTGATGGCGGTGCTGGGCTCGGACGCGTGGCTGGCCGTCGTGGAGGAGTACTGGGCGCCGATGCTCGCGCCGTCCAGCGAGGAGGTCCGGGCGCAGGTGCTCGCGGGCCTGCGCGCAACCCCGCGGCGCGCGGTGCGCTCCGGGCTGGGCGCGCTGCTGACGTTCGACCCGGTGACGGCGCTGCGGGCCTACCCCGGGCCCAAGCTGTCCGTGGTGACGGCGCACAACCAGGGGCCGGACGCGTACCAGCACGTGGTGTCCGAGCTGCCGTGCCTGAAGGTGGAACCCGTCACCGGACACTGGCTCCAGCTCGATGCGCCTGTGTGGGTGAATGGCGTCCTGGATCGGTTCCTCGCGACCACAAGTTGATCCACGGACGCGTCGGCCTCATCCTCGTTCCGAAGGGCGGCGAGGGTGTCGCGTGGTGGGCATTCGTGGTGTGCGGGCGTTGCCGGGAAATGTCGTGATGTGAAGATTCGAAGCGTAGGGCCAGCGTCGCGCCGTCATCCCCCAGCCGACCATGATCAAGTTTCCCAAGAAGCCCGGGGCCCGAGGGCTGCCGGACATTCCGCCGAAGGCGTCCGTCCCCGCACGTCCGCCTGACCCGAAGCCCCTGGCGCCGACACCGGCGCGGGCCAGCGCGTCTCCCAAGGACGCGTTCCAGCCCACGGCCAGCGTGCCCCGCACCGGCTTCGCGGCTTCGCAGGCGCGACTGTCGGTGCTGACCACGAAGAAGTCCGAGCTGGATCTCCAGGCCCAGCACATCCTCCAGTCGCGCAACCAGCTCAGCCACCTGATTGGCGTTTTGTCCAACCTGGCGGCGAAGCACCCACCTGGCTCGCGCGAGGGACGGACGCTGGAGTCGCGCATCGCGAACATCCAGCAGGTGGACAAGGCGTTCGAGCTCCAGTTGCAGCAGCTCTCCACCCAGCGTCAGTCGGTGGAGGCGGAGCTCGACGCCGTCCAGAAGCTCATCGCGAAGACCCCCTAGGACCGGGGACTCGCGTCACTTGCCGGTGAGGATCTCCGCTCGGGGCTTGCCCTCTGTCGACGCGGGCATACCCATCTCCATCAGCGCCGCGAGCGTGGGCGCCACGTCCACCGGGTCCAGCTCCGTCATGTACGTGCCCGGCTTGACGCCCTTGCCCGCGAACACCACGGGCACCTGCGAGTCGTACGAGTACGGCGAGCCGTGCGTGCTGCCCTGCGCGTCGTAATAGACGACCTGGAAGGGGGCCAGCATGTAGAGCACGTCGCCGCTGCGCTCCGGGTAGTAGCCCTTGCGCAGCGTGGCCAGGTGGCCCGCCGGGTCCGGCGCGGAGAACAGCTCCTCGCGCGTCACCGCCGCCACCACGATGGGCTGCTTCTTCAGCCAGTCCACCACCGCGCGCCGCACCTGGGCCCCATCCACCTTGCCCGACGTCAGCGCGGGGCCCCCCAGGTACACGTCCAGCTCCTCCATCGCCACGGTGACGTCCGGCCCGAAGCGCTCCTTCACCATCGCCGTGATTCCCTCGCTGATGGCCTTCGGGTGCATCCGCTGAGCGGGCAGTCCCGCCGCGGCCCACTCCTCGGGCGCCGCCGCTCCGCCGTGGTCCGCCACCAGCGCGATGCTCAGGTTGGCGCGACCGCCCGCCGCGCGCTCGGCCGCGGAGATGAGCTCCCCCAGGGCCTTGTCCAACCGCAGCACCGTGTCCTGCATCTCCCACGAGTACGGGCCGTACTCATGGAACACGTTGTCCGTGCCGCTGAAGCTCACCATGAGCAGGTCCGGCACCGCGTCCTTGCCCAGTCCCTCGCCGGCGATGGCCGCCTTGGCCGCCTCCACGAGGAACTCGTGCGAGTCCGGGGATACGCCGAACGCCTTGTAGAAGTCCGTCCCCGGCGCCTTCAACCCTCCCGTGAGCGGGTGGGGGAACACGCGGCCCAGGCCGTACGAGTCCGCCTCGTGGGGCAGGTCATCCTCGCCCACGTACTCGGCGCGCGGACGCGACAGCTCCCATGTCTTGCCGAAGGACCGGTCCGGAAGCTTGCGCGCGTTGAACTGCTGGAGCCACTGGGGGAACTCCTTCGCGTACCAGGTGCCGGTGACGAACTTGCCGCTGTCCTCGTCGAACCACCACGCCTGACCCAGCCGGCCCGCCATGGCGATGGCCGAGCGGGACTTGAGCGACATCGACACCGCCTTGCCGCGCTGCTGCGTGGCCATGCGCAGCCGGTCCGCCAGCGTCTCCGCCATCAGGTTGACGGGGCTCGCGTCCTGGCCCGGCTTGGACGCGGCCTCCAGCACCGGGTGCGCCGGGTCCACGAACGAATAGACCCGCTTGCCCGAGGCCCGGTCCCACCAGCGGTTGTCGACGATGCCGTGGCGCCACGGGTTGGCGCCGGTGGCCAGCGTGGTGTGGCCCGGCGCCGTGCGGCACTTCGCGTAGCCATAGCGCGCGTACGGGAAGTAGGCGCCACTGTCGAGCAGTTGACCCAAGCCGCCCTGGAGCCGGGGCCGGTTGCGCAAGAGGACGTCGCTGCCGAGCGCGTCCACGGTGATGAGCAGGGTGAGTCGGGGAGGACGCGCGGCGGCGGGGAGCGACGCCAGCACCGCGGTCAGGACGAGGGCGCGAATCATACGTCCGAGAAGCTGCACTGCCCGGCCGCGTGGATGCAATCCAGAAGGTACGTCGCGGCTTGGACGCAGGCGCCCACCCCCTGCTACGGTCCGCGCCCTCATGGTCGAGGCCCGACTTCGCGTCATCTACGGCGACACCGATCAGATGGGTGTCGTGTACTACGCGAACTACTTCCGCTACTTCGAGTTCGCCCGGAGCGAGTTCTTCCGCGCGCGCGGTGGCAGCTACCGGGAGCTGGAGGGCTCCGGGTTGATGCTGCCCGTGGCGGAGGCGAGCTGCGCGTACAAGGCGCCCGCGCGCTATGACGACATGCTCGTCATCCGCGCGAGCGTGAGCGAGTTGCGGCGGGCCTCGGTCGTGTTCACCTACGAGCTTTTTCGCGAGGGCGAGCCGCGCACGTTGCTGTGCACCGGTCGTACCCTCCACGCGTGCGTGGGGCGCGACGGCAAGCCCACGCGGTTGCCGGAGTCCGTGGCCCGGCTGCTGGAAAATCCGAACGCAGGACCTTGAAGGAGCACAGAAGATGGATCGCAACCTGGCAATGGAGGTGGTGCGCGTCACCGAGATGGCGGCCATCGCCTCCGCCCGCCTGATGGGCCGTGGGGACAAGAACGAGTCGGACCAGGCCGCCGTGGACGCGATGCGCCGCGCCTTCGACGCGCTGCACATCGACGGCACCATCGTCATCGGCGAGGGCGAGCGCGACGAGGCGCCCATGCTCTACATCGGCGAGAAGGTGGGCCGCCGCGCCGACGGTGACCCCGCGGTGGACATCGCGTTGGACCCGCTCGAGGGCACCAACCTGTGCGCCTACGGCCGTCCAGGCTCCATCACCGTGGTGGCCATGGCCAGCAAGGGCGGGCTGCTCAACGCGCCGGACACGTACATGGAGAAGCTGGCCGTGGGCCCCAGGGCCCGGGGCGCCATCGACCTGCGCAAGAGCGCCACGGAGAACCTGCGCACCATCGCGGAGAAGATGAAGGTCTACGTGTCGGACCTCACCGTGGTGGTGCTGGACCGTGAGCGGCACCAGGACCTCATCAAGGAGATCCGCGCCGCGGGCGCGCGCATCCGGCTCATCGAGGACGGTGACGTGGCGGGCGCCATCGCCACGTGCTTCGAGGGCACGGGCGTGGACGTGCTGATGGGCACCGGCGGCGCCCCCGAGGGCGTCATCGCGGCGGCGGCCATCCGCGCCACCGGCGGCGACATGCAGGGCCGGCTGGTGCCCCGCAACGCGGGCGAAGTCGAGCGCGCGAAGAAGATGGGCATCACCGACATGGCGAAGATCTACGCGGCGGAGGAGCTGGCCCGGGGCGAGGTGATGTTCGCGGCCACGGGTGTCACCAGCGGCGACTTCCTCAAGGGCGTGCGCTTCTTCGGCGGCGGCTGCGAGACGCACTCGGTGGTGATGCGCAGCAAGACGAGCACCGTGCGCTTCATCCAGTCCCTGCACAAGTTCGACAAGAAGCCGGGATACGCTTCCATCTAGGCCGACCCCTCGACGCTTTCGGAGACCGACACCATGCCTGGCGCCACGCGGACCATCGTCATCAACGCCCCCATCGAGAAGGTGTTCGATGTCATCACGCAGTACGAGCGCTACCCGGAGTTCCTCCCGGAGGTGAAGGAGATCCGCACCGCCAACCGCAAGGGCGACACCGTCGACGTCCACTACAAGGTCGACGTGATGAAGACCGTCCGCTACTCCATCCGCGTGGTGGAGGAGCGCCCGCGCCGCATGGCCTGGACCTTCATCGAGGGCGAGGTCATGAAGGACAACAAGGGCAGCTGGCTGCTGGAGGCCGAGGGCGAGGGCAAGACGCGCGCGACCTACAACGTGGAGATGGCCCTGGGGCTGCTCGTGCCCAAGGCCGTCGTCAACGCCCTGGTGGACACCTCGCTGCCCAAGATGCTGGACGCCTTCAAGAAGCGCGCGGAGTCGCCCTGAGTCAGGGGTCCACCCGGACCCCTTGCCGGACGTTGACCCCGCCTGTCACGCGGCAGGCAGGCGGGCGAGCCCTTCCAGCAGGGAGGCTGACCTCCCTGAAGGGCGACGTGTGCCCGAGAAGGGTCTGCTTGCGGGCCGTCGTGAGGGCATTAGAATCAACACCATCCCGACCGGAAGTTTCGGATGTCCATGACATCTATGCCACGGTTCCCCTGGCCCTGATGTCGGATGGCGGACGAGCAACCGTGCGAGATGGCGGCAGCGTACCCAGTGCGGAACCGGGGTTCTTAATTTGCATCTGAGTGTCGTGGAAGTCGAAGCGCTTTTCGGGCGGGACGGCGGGCGTACATCGGGGTACGTAGGCTGAGGGGAGACGGAAGACCCATGCTCGACGCCTTCATCATCGAGGAAATCAAGCGCCGCGAGCGCCGCCGCGAGGACCACGACAGGCCCGTGGTGGAGCTGCCGCTGCCCATGCCGGACGACCGCCCTCGGCGACGGACGGAGACCGAGGAAGAGAAGCCCCAGCGGGGCGTGGTGGTCATCGACATGCTCTCGTGAAGAGACAACCTCACGCGGCCCCATGGCCGCGTCGTGTGGCCAGGAGCCCGCGGCGGACGTCCCGATGAGGACGGTCCACCGCGGGCTTCGTGCATCCTGGGCCCGGGCGGGGACGGCCCTCAGGTGGCCGCGAGCCCCAGCAGGTGGCGGGGGTGGTAGACGTCCCACAGGGGGCCCTTCTGGGTGGAGAGGGCCTCCAGCACGTGCTTCCTCCACTCGGCGGGCAGGGCCTCCTCGCCGTGGAAGGCGCCCACCAGCGCGCCGGTGACGGCGCCGTGGACCTCGGTGTCTCCGCCCCGGTGGATGACGTCGATGAGGGCGGCCTGGGCGGTGGGCGCGTGCAGGAGCTCCCAGAAGGCCAGCCGGAAGGCGACGTGGATGGCGTGCTGGGCGCGGTGCACGTGCAGCTCCGGGCCGTACAGGCGCGGGTCGTCGTCCCGGGCGCGCGCCAGGTCCTCGCGCAGCAGCTGCTGGGCGAAGGCCACCTCCTGGACGTAGTCGGGCGCGGAGCGGCCGAGCGCCGCGCCGGCGAGCAGCAGGCCGGACTCCGCCGCGGTGAGCACGTCCTCGAGCTTGAGCTCCGCGCCGCTGGTGACGGCCTTGGCGATGGCGGCGGTGAGGCTCGCGCAGGCAAGCTGGCAGCGTGGGTCGTAGTGGGTGAGGGCGGAGTCCTCGAGCGAGGCCTGGGTGCGGGCCTTCGGGTCGCTCGCCAGGTAGACGCCCAGGGGGGCGACGCGCGCGAGGCTGCCGGCGCCCACGGCCTTGCGGTGGCCCCGGAGCCATACGCGGCGGCCCGCGCCGAGCGGTGGCAGGCCGGACTGGCACTCCTCGAACACTTCCTTGAGGGGTTCGCTGACGTCGAAGGCGTGGGGCTGCCAGGCGCGGTAGCGGCGCAGGGCATCCGCGGCGTCGTAGCGCTTGAAGTCCCGCAGGCTGTGGCCCAGGGCGCAGGCCAGGTGGACCTCCTCCGTCACCTGGCCCTTGCGCAGCTGCTGGGGTCCTCCACCGGACATCGCGGTGTAGATGCCGTCCGCCAGGGTGGGGAAGGCGGGCGCGTGGAGGGGCCGGTGCGCGGTGGGCACCGCGAGGGCGTTGCCCACGGCGAGCCCCAGCAGGGCGCCCCTGCGTCGCTGGGCGAGGAGCGGATCAGGCCCCTGAGGGGCATTGCGGCGACGGGGCGGCGGCATTCGGCGGGTGGACACTGTAGCAGCGCGGTCCCCGAGTGTGCTTGCCCACTCCGGAGGGCTCCTCTACAACCGCGCGGCCATGCGGAAACCGCGGATTCTCGTATCCAACGACGACGGCTATTTCTCCGAGGGACTCCAGGCGCTGGTGGAGGCGGTGACGCCGCTGGGAGAGGTCTGGGTGGTGGCGCCGGACCGCGAGCAGAGCGCCGCGTCCCACGCCATCTCCCTGCACCGGCCCCTGCGCATCAAGGAGGTCCGCGAGCGGTGGTTCGCCATCGACGGGACGCCGACCGACTGCGCTTATCTGGCCATCGTCCATCTCCTGAAGGATGATCGCCCCACGCTCATGGTGTCCGGCATCAACCACGGTTCGAATCTGGCCGAAGACGTCACCTACTCGGGGACGGTCGCGGCGGCGATGGAAGGGGCCCTCCTGGGGGTGCCCGCCATCGCGTTCAGCCTCGTGGCGCGGGGCACGTTCGACTTCGCGCCCGCGGCCCGGTTCGCCCGCGCGCTGGTGACGGAGGCGCTGTCGCGTCCGTTGCCCAAGCGGATGCTGCTCAACGTGAACATCCCGGGTGGGGTGGAGCCGGAGGGCTACAGCGTCACGCGGCTGGGGCGCCACTCGTACGGCTACGGCGTGGTGGAGAAGGAGGACCCTCGCGGCCGGAAGTACTACTGGATTGGCGGCAGCGACTATCAGCACGAGGACATCCCGGGCAGCGACTGCAACGCCGTGCACCTGGCGAAGCGGGTGTCGGTGACGCCGCTGCACCTGGACCTGACGGACCATGGTCGCCTCGAGGACCTGGGAGGGTGGAACCTCCAGGGCTTCGCCCGACACGAGCCGGATGGTGCCTAGCGTTGAGGCCCGGCATCTGCATCCGAGCGGCCAGGGCGCTCCTGTTCCTCCTGTCGACCGTCGTCGTGACGGGCTGCGTGGGCCCCCGGGCGTCTTCCTCCGGGACGGAGCTCTCGCTGGTGCAGGAGACCAGGTCGCAGGCCGTCTCGGGTGACGGAGCCGGTGCGTCCGCCGCGTCGGGCGAAGCGCCACCGCCGAAGTCGGGGGCGTTCCCGTTCGCGCTGCGCTCCTCGCACGACGAGCCGGAGCTGGTGGCCGTGCGCCACCGCGTGGCCGCGGGCGAGACGGTGTACCGCATCGCCAAGACGTACGGGCTCACGGTGGACGAGCTCAAGTCCGCCAACGGCATCAAGGACGTGCGCTCGCTGGCGGTGGGCCAGGAGCTGACGATTCCGGGCGTGGAGCGGCGCGTGCCGGTGGATGCGCCGGAAACGATCGCGGCGGAGGCGGACCCGGAGCCGGTGCGCACCTCGGTGGAGACCCCGCCCCGTCGCGGTGGGCCGGTGGTGGCGCGGCGCGAGGAGCCGCCGCGTCGACCCGTGTCGCGTCCGGGCGCGCGGCCCCGGCTGGCCACGCAGGGGATGATCGACTGGCCCCTCAAGGGCGTCCTGTACGGGAGATTCGGGAAGAAGGGGCGCGAGCCGCACGACGGCATCGACCTAGCGGCGCCCTCGGGGACGCCGGTGAAGACGGCGCAGGAGGGCACGGTGCTCTACGCCGGCGAGCAGCGCGGCTACGGCAACATCGTCATCGTCGAGCACGAGAACCGGCTCATCACGCTGTACGCGCACAACCGCGACTTGCGCGTGCGCACGGGGCAGAAGGTCCGCCGCTCGCAGGTCATCGCGACGGTGGGGGAGTCCGGCAAGACGTCCGGTCCGCACCTGCACTTCGAACTGCGGCTGGATGGGAAGCCCGTGGACCCGCTCGACTACCTGGGGCCGATGCCCAGCCTGTGAGCGCCTGGCCGGGGAGGGCGGGGCTCGCCTCGTCGCCTGCTGGGGGCGGGTTCCCGTGAGAATGTTCCATCGAGACCGGGCAGGCCCTCCGGGTGGGGGCCGGGGAAGGGTAGAGTCCCGCGCCGTGTCGCGCGTCTTCGCCCAGCTCGTGGTCCTCCTCGTCCTTGCTCCCTCCGCGTGGGCACAGTCCCCCGTGGCGTCGGTGCCGCCCCCCGAGGCTCCGCAGGTGGGCTCGGCCCCAACGCCTCCGGCCTCCGAAGCTCCCGCCGTCACCGCGCCGTCCGCTCCCGCTCCAGACGAAGCGCCGATGAGCGTCGCGGTGCTCGCGTTCGACTCCAATCCTTCCGCGCGGGACTCGGTGACGGGCGTCACCTCGCTCATCACCGCGCGCCTCGCCGAGTCACCCCGCCTCTGGGTCATCTCCCAGCGCGACCTCGAGGCGTCCCTCGACGCCGAGCGCCGCCGCCAGCTCGCCGAGCTCGAGACATGCGACGTCGGCCCGTGCCTCCAGCAGCTCGCCACCCTCACCGGCGCGCGCTACGTCGTGTCCGGCCGCGTGGACCGCTTCGGCGACTCGTACCTGCTCACCGCCCGACTGGTGGACACGGAGGCGGGGCTGACGCTCGCGAAGCCGCGCGCCGAGTCCCCCGAGGCCGACACGCTGTTCCCCACCGTCTACGCCATCGCCGACGCGCTGGTCGCCGAGCTCGTCAACCCCGGCGAGAACCACGGTGCCCGACCGCTGATTGGCGGCGCGCCTCGCACGGGCGGCGGCGGCCTGTCCCTGGGCCTGCGCATCAACAACAACTTCGTCGACAAGCTCGCCACCCTGAACCCGGGCGCCGACGTGGAGGTGGGCTACTGGTTCCACCCCGAGTGGCTCGGCTTCATCCAGGTGGGCTTCTCCTACGTGCAGTCCACCACCGAGGGCGCCAAGGGCGGCCTCAACGTCCTGCCCAGCGTCGTGGGCGCGCGCCACTACCACAACGTGGAGAAGTCCCTGCGCCCGTACTGGGGCTTCGGCCTGGGCGTGCAGCTGTCCTTCGGCGACTTCGGCATCTTCCAGTCCACCGGCCCCCTGCCCACCGTCGTGGGCTTCATCGGGCTGGAGTACCTCATCGCCGGCCACGTCGGCGTCCAACTGGAGGCGGGCACCAACGTCGCCCAGGCGGTGCTCGGCCTGGCGGAATCCCAGCTCGGCGATGGCCTCAATCTGGACCTCAACCTGGGCATCGCGTACCACTTCTAGGATTCGGAGCCCCTCATGTTCCAGCGCCTGCGCGCCTTCCCGCTGATTGCCCTGCTCGCCGCCGCCGCGTGCGACGAGCGCCCCACGGTGACGCCCAAGGACCACGCGGAGGGCCTCTACATCAAGGGCACCGCCGAGTACCTCCAGGGCCAGTTCACCGCCGCGCTCGCGTCCTTCGACGAGATGCAGAAGCTGGCCCCCAATGACCCCCGGCTGCCCGCCGCCCGAGGCGAGGTCTACCTCTCCATGGGGAAGATCTCCGAGGCCGCCACCGAGTTCGAGGCCGCCCTCAAGCTGGAGCCCAAGCGCTCCACCAACTGGAGCCGCCTGGGCTTCGTCCAGGCCCAGCTGGGCCGCACCGACGAGGCCATGAGCTCGCTGCGCAAGGCCATCGGCCTGTACCCCAACGACGCCAACGCGCTGGAGCAGCTGGGCGAAATCCACTTCAAGAAGGGCGAGCACGAGGAGGCCGTCCGCCACTTCATCCTCGCCGCCAACGTCGCCTCCCATCTGGAGGCGAAGTCCGAGCTCATCCTTCGCGCCGTCGACGTGCTGACGAAGCAGGGGCGCGAGCCGGAAATCCTGGCGCTGGCGCAGAAGTCCGCCAACGAGGGGGTGCGCACCGTGGGCGTGCTCACCACCCTGGGGGACTCACTCGTGCGCGCCAAGAAGCTGCCCGAGGCCGCCGCCGCCTACCAGGAGGCCGCCAGCAAGTCCCCGAGAGACCCGACGCTGTGGGAGCTGGTCGGCACCATCCACCTGCAGCTCGACAAGCCGGGCGACGCCATCGCCGCGTACAAGGAGTCCCTGCGCGTGAAGGACCGCGCCATCGTCCACGTGGCGCTGGCGCGCATCCAGCTCGCGATGAAGAGCAAGGAGGGCGCGGAGCAGGAGCTCGCCGCCGCGCTCGAGTCCGTGCAGGGCAACGACGTGCGTGAGCTGCGGGAGCTGGCGGACCTGCTCGTCACCATGGAGCGCAAGTCGGATGCGCTGCGCATCCTCGGCAACCTGAGCGCCGAGAAGGACATGGCGAAGGACGCGGAGCTCCACCTCACCACGGCGCGCCTCGCGCGAGACTTGAAGGACGTCGCGCTCCAGCAGACCGCGTGTGCCCGCGCGCTGGCCGCGGACCCCGCCCAGAAGAAGTGCCCCTGAGCTCCACGGGGAGCCCAGGAGCACGCAAGGCCGCTACGCGCGTCCGCCCTGCATCTTCCGGTACACGCCGACGACCAGGCCCAGGATCATCGTCGAGCGGAACTCCGTGCGGCTCACGTAGATGGGCTGCATGGTCGCGTTCGCCGGCTGGAAGCGGATGCGGTCGCCCTCCGGGTAGTAGCGCTTCACCGTGGCCTCGTCCTCGATGAGCGCCACCACGATGTCGCCCGGCTGGGCGGCCGGCGTCTTCTTCACGAAGAGGTAGTCGCCGTCGTGGATGCCGTCGTCAATCATGGACTGGCCCTTCACCCGCAGGGCGAAGACCTCCCGGCCGTTGACGCCTCCCAAAAGGAAGCTGTCGATCTTGACCGAGTCCTCCATGTGCTCCTGCGCGAGCAGCGGCGCGCCGGCGGCCACCTTGCCCAGCAGGGGGACCTCCACCATGCCCGCATCGCGCTTGGCGCCCAGGCCCAAGAGCAGCCGGGCCCGCTTGGTGGGCACCAGCGAGCGGCTCTGCTGCTCGCCCCGGTTCAGGTAGCCCTTTCGCTCCAGCGCCTTGAGGTGGTCGTTCACCCCGTTGGTGGAGCGGATGTCCATGTGCTCGCCAATCTCCCGGATGGTGGGCGGGAATCCGCGAGTCTCCGTCTCCTTCACGATGAAGCTGAGAATCTCGCGCTGGCGGTCCGTCAGCTCTTCCATGCGCTCCCTCGCTCGGCGGGCCTGATTGCTACAGGGCGGTTGCCCAGGCAACAGGCTTTCAGTGTCCACTCTCCCTGAACAGACGTGTAGAGTCAATTCGTTCAGTGTCCCACCGCGCACCTGGAGTGCGTGCCCATCTTTTCGGCATTCTCAGTTCTTGAGGGTAGTGGACGAACTCGACGTACAATTCCGCCCGCTTTGTCCGAACTCCGCCACACGCTGCTCTTCGTCGACGATGAGGCCGACGTCCTGGACATCCTCACCCGGATGTTCCAGCGCCGGTATCGCGTGCTCACGGCCCTGAGCGGGCAGGCCGCGCTGGAAGTGCTTCGCCGGGAGACGGTGGACGTGCTCGTCACGGACCAGCGGATGCCGGAGATGACGGGCATCGAGCTGGCGGCGACGGCACGCGCCGAGGGCTTCGACGTCACCACGCTCCTGCTCACGGGCTTCACGGACCCCGATGACCTCATCGCGGCCATCAACCAGGGGCAGGTGTACCGCTACATCACCAAGCCCTGGGACGTGAACGACCTGCTCATCACCGTGAAGAACGCGGTGGAGTACACGCAGCTGCGGCGCGACAAGGAGCGGCTCATCCGCCAGCTCCACCAGCGCGTGGAGGCCCTGTTCGTCCTCTACGAGGTCAGCCGCGCGAGCGCGAATGATCCGGCCAGCTACGACAACATCATCGACCGCGTGCTCATCGCCGTGGCCAGGGTGCTGCCGTACGACTGCGGCGCGGCGCTCATCGCCCCGGACGAGTCGCGCAGCGCGACCTTGCGGCTGCGCTGTCACGGCACGGTGGGGGAGCAGGCGCTGCTGGGCGTGAAGGAGTCGATGCTCGGCGCGTACCGCAAGAGCTCCGGCCTGCTGCTTCCGGAGGACCGCGTCATCACCCGCGTGGCGGGCACGACGACGCAGGACGCGGCGGCGCCGGCGGTCTACCCCAGCCAGCTCACGGTGAACCTGGTGGCCGGCGGGCGTCCGGTGGGCATGCTGTCGCTGTTCAGCCAGCGCTCGGACGCGTTCACCGAGGACGACGGCGTGCTGCTGGACGTGCTCGCCAACCAGACGGCGGACGCCATCCAGTCCTTGCGCTCGGCCGAGGAGGAGGCCCGCCACCGCATGGAGCGGATGGTGGAGTCCATGGCCGACGGCGTGGTGCTCACCGACGAGAAGAACGACATCGTGGTGATGAACCCGGCGGCGCGAAGGCTGTTGCACGTGGGGGACGACCCCGCGGAGCACACCAGCCGGATGATGGAGGAGCGCCTGGGCTTCCAGCCGTTCCACCTGGTGCGCGGCTGGGAGTACAGCGGCACGCAGGTGCTGCGCGAGGAGGTGAAGCTCTTCGACCGGCACGTGCAGACCACCACCACGCCGGTGGGCGACGCGCGCGGCACGCTGCGCGGGGTGTGCGTGGTGCTGCGCGACATCACCGACCAGAAGCGCCTGGAGGAGCGCAAGGACGAGTTCGTCTCCATGGTGAGCCACGAGCTGCGCACGCCGCTCACGTCCATCTCCGGCGCGCTGGACCTGGTGCTCAACTTCATGGCCGGCGACATCAACGAGCGGCAGCGCCGCTACCTGTCGCTGGCGCGCGACTCCACCGAGAAGCTCAACACCATCGTCGACGACCTGTTGGACCTGTCGAAGTTCGCCAAGGGCCGCCTGCGGATGAACTTCGAGGTCGCGTACCTGGATGAGCTGGTCCAGCGCGTGGTGGAGAAGTACGTCCCGGCCTTCGACGAGAAGCGGGTGAAGGTGACGCCGGGGCTTCCGCGCCACCCGCTGCGCGTCATCGCGGACCCGAACCGGCTCAACCAGGTCCTCAACAACCTGCTCAACAACGCGGTGAAGTTCACGCCCGAGGGCGGCGAGGTGCGCGTGGAGCTGCACGCCACGTCCAGCCTGCCCGGCTACGTGGTGCTCTCCTGCTGGAACAGCGGAGACCCCATCGCCGAGGACAGCCTGGAGCGCATCTTCGACCGCTTCGAGCAGGCGCGCACCAAGGCCAACCGCACCGTGCGCGGCACGGGCCTGGGCCTGGCCATCTGCCGCAACATCGTGGAGGCCCACGGCGGGCGCATCTGGTGCGAGCCGTGCGTGGACGGCGTGCGCTTCATGGCGGTGCTGCCCACCGAGCCTCCCGCGGAGCTGCGGCAGTCGGACGACGCCGCCGAGGCCCAGTCCCCCAAGCGGCGCGAGAGCCGGGGGCGGGTGCTGGTCATCGAGGGCGAGCACGAGGTGGGCTACATCGCCAAGGCGCTGATGTCCGCGCGCGGCTACGAGGTGCGGCTCGCGTTCAACGCCGAGGAGGGCCTGTCCAGCGCGCGCAAGCACCACCCGGACATGGTGCTGGTGTCCGTGCGCCTGCCGGACGTGGACGGCCTGCGGCTGGCGGAGATCCTCCGGCACGACCCGGAGACGCGGCGCGCGCCCTTGCTGCTCACGTCCGCGTTCGACGAGCGCCAGCGCGCCTTCCGCGCCGGCGCCGACGCGTTCCTGGTGCGCCCGCTGACGCCGGACAAGCTGCTGGCCACGGTGGACTCGCTGGTGCGCGGCCGCGCGGGCCCGGCGCACGGGCGCGTGCTGGTGGTGGACGACGACTCGAAGATCTCCGCCATCTGTCGCGAGGTGCTGGAGAACATCGGCTTCGACGTGGCGGTCGCGGGCTCGCTGGAGGAGGGCCGGCGCGCCCTGCGCGAGCGCAGGCCGGACGTCATCCTGCTGGACGTCACGCTGCCGGATGGCGACGGGTTCCTCTTCCTCGAGGAGATAAAAGCCGAGCGCGCCAGCGGTCACATCTCCGTCATCTTCATCTCCGCGCGCGCGGAGACGTCCTCGAAGGTGCGCGCGCTGAAGCTGGGCGGCGACGACTACCTCACCAAGCCCTTCGACGCGCTGGAGCTGGGCGCGCGGGTGGAGAGCGTGCTGCGCCGCAAGGAGCAGGAGCTGTCGGCCTCGCCGACGACGCAGCTGCCGGGCTCCACCGCGATTGAACGCGAGGTGCAGCGGCGGCTCATCGCCCGGCGCCCCTTCGCCTTCTGCTACCTGGACCTGGACAACCTCAAGGCCTACAACGACTACTACGGCTTCGCGAAGGCGGACGGCGTCGTGCGTCAGACGGGCGACCTGATGCGTGAGATCTTCGCGCAGGAGGGCGTGGCCGGGGACTTCCTGGGCCATGTGGCCGGGGACGACTTCGTCTTCATCGCCTCGCCGGAGTCGGTGGACCGGGTGTGCCAGACGGCCATCGAGACCTTCGACCGCATCATCCCGCTCTACTACGACCGGCAGGACCGGGAGCGGGGGCACATCGAGGCGGAGGACCGCTTCGGGGAGCGCCGGCGCTTCCCCATCATGAGCGTGTCCATCGTCGCGGTGATGACCGACGGCACCCAGGACCACGCGGAGCTGGCCCGGCGGGCGGCCGACATGAAGAAGCGCGCCAAGGCCATCCAGGGCTCCGTCTACCTGCGCAGTGACCGCGAGCAGGTGGTACGCTCCGTCGCCGGGTGAGGCTCTACCAGCAACTGGTCCTGTTCATGCTCGCGGCGACGGTGCTGCCGCTGGCCGCCGTCGGCTTCCTGTTGCTGTCGCGCGCGGAGGCGGAGCTCGTCGCCCGCATCGACGCGGAGCAGCGCACGCAGGCCGCCGCGGCGGCGGAGGCCGTGGGCTCCACCCTCATGGAGGTGGTGGACGCGCTGGCGCGCTCCGCGGAGCTCATCGACTGGCAGGCCGCCACGGAGGCGGAGACGGTGGGCGGCCTGCGGCTGCTCTACGGCCAGTCCCAGGCCGTGAGCGCCGTGCTCAAGCTGGACGCGCGGGGCCAGCCGGTGGGCGCGCCCGTGTTCCGCCCCCGGGATACGGAGGGGCACCCCGGTTTCCGTGAAACGGGGCTCGAGCGGATGGTGGGCTCGGTGCCCGTGCAGCAGCTGCGGGGCGGCGGCAAGGGGCAGGCGGCGCTCGGCGGCGCGTACGTGCACGCGGAGAGCGGCCGGGCGGCGGTGGCCGTCGCCGTGAAGCTGGCCGAGGGCGAGGACGCGCCGTTCGCGCTGGCGGAGGTGGTCTTCGGTCCGCTGGAGGCCGCGCTGCGCCGCCGTCCTCCGGGCGCGCTGGGTCGGGTGGACCTGGTGGACGAGGAGCGCCGGGTGCTCGCCAGCTCCGAGCCCGAGCGGCGGATGGTGACGCTCTCGCCGGAGGTCGCCGCGCACCTGCTCGCGCCCACGGCGCCGGAGCCGGACGTGGTGCGCAGCTTCCGGCTGGAAGACCCGCCGCGCCGGGTGAGCGTGGCGCGCGTGTCGCGAGGCCTGCGCTTCGACGTGGTGGTGGAGGTGGACGAGGCCGCGGCGCTGGCGCCCGTGCGGGCCATGCGGCGCACGGTGCTCTTCTCCATCGGCGGCGCGCTCTTCGTCCTGTTGGGCCTGGGTGCGCTCTTCACGCGGCGGCTCAACCGGCGGCTGGAGGACGTGGTCCAGGGCGCGGAGGCCTTCGGCCGGGGGGAGCTGGACAAGCGCGTGAAGGTGGAGGGGCAGGACGAGCTGAGCGAGCTGGCCAACACCTTCAACCGCATGGGCGCGGAGCTGGAGGCGGCGCGCGCGCGGATGCTGCGATGGAACGACGAGCTGCGCGTGCGCGTGGAGGAGGCCACGGGTGAGCTCAAGAGCGCCCAGGCCCAGCTGCTCGAGGCGCAGAAGCTGGCGGCGGTGGGACAGCTGGGCGCGGGCGTGGCGCACGAAATCAACAACCCGCTGGCCGGCATCCTCGGCAACGTGCAACTGCTCATGCTGGACCGCGGCTCCGCGGACCCCGACCTGGATACGCTGCGCAAAATCGAGCAGAGCGCCAAGCGCTGCAAGGAGATCACCCAGAACCTGCTGCGCTTCTCCCAGCAGCGCGAGCGTCCGGACCTGCGCCCCGTGGACCTCAATGCCGTGGTGCGCGATGCGCTCAGCCTCACCGAGCACCAGATCCTCAGCGACGGCGTGACGCTCGAGACGAAGCTCGCGCCCGGGATGGGCCGCGTGCGCGCGGACCCCGGCCACCTGTCGCAGGTGGTGCTGGCCCTGTTGTCCAACGCGCGCACCGCGATGATGAAGTCCCCCACGCGCAGGCTCACGCTGCGCACCGGTGAGCGCGACGGGCGCACGTTCCTGGAGGTGGAGGACACGGGGAAGGGCATCCCCGCGGACATCCGCCCGCGCATCTTCGAGCCCTTCTTCACCACGAAGGATGTGTGGTCCAACGTGGGGTTGGGCCTGAGCGTGTCGTGGCGCGTCGTGACGGAGGCGGGAGGAACACTCAGCGTCCGCTCGGAAGTGGGGCAGGGGGCCTGCTTCACCGTGGAGCTGCCGAGGGCCTGAGCATCCCACGCGGCCTGTGATAGCTAGGAGGACTCCATGGCCGAGCCCCGCACTCATCGGCGCCAGACGCCCTTCTACGTCGGCCTCGTGCTGATCCTCGCGGCCCTGCCCCTGGGCTGGTTCCTCTTCCTGCGCCAGCCTCCCGCGCCGCCGACGCCGCCGCCCCCGCCCGTCGTCCCCGTGGTGGCGCCGGTGGTGGAGAAGGCGATGGAGCTGGAGCTCACCGAGGTCACCGGCACGGTGGAGGTGAAGGAGGGCAGCGGCGCGTGGCGCAAGGCGTCCGTGGGCATGGCGCTGAGGCGCCACGACAAGGTGCGCACGGAGGACGGCTCGTACGCCGTGCTCATCGGCGGCGAGGCGGTGGAGTTCCGCATGGACCCGGGCACCGAGGTGTCCGTGGAGGACCTGACGAAGTCCGCGTCGCGCCTGTTGCTCGCCAGCGGCATGGCCACCGCCGTGGTGCGCCCCGGCAAGCGCCACACCTTCGAGGTGAAGGCCGCGCAGAGCGACGCGGTGGCCACCCTGCACGAGTCCGGTGCCTTCACGATGAGCAACAACGGCCAGGGCACCGTGGCCGTGGGCACGCGCGAGGGCGAGGTGACGCTGCTGGGGCAGGGCAAGGTCGTCATCGTCCGTGCGGGCCAGCAGTCCGTGGTGCGCCCCGGCCAGGCGCCGTCCGAGCCCGCGGCCGTCCCCACCAGCCTGCTGCTCAAGGTGGACTGGCCCTCCGAGCGCACGCGCCGCGAGAAGGACCTGGTCGTGCGGGGCCAGACGACGCCGGGCAGCCGTGTGCAGGTCAACGACGTGCGCGTGCTCGCCGACGCGGAGGGCCGCTTCGAGCGCAAGGTGAAGCTGCGCGAGGGCGCCAACACCGTGGACGTGCGGGCCGTGGGCGTCGGTCGTGTCGAACAACGCGAGCAGGCCGAGGTCATCGTCGACACGCGCCCGCCGCCGTTGAAGACGGACTCGGACATCTGGAATCAGGCGAACGATTCAAGCCCCTGAAACCCCGAGCGTCCTGGCAGGCGGTCGGCTTGACCCCTGGCAGGGGGTCTCCCTAGACTTCGTCGCGAAGTCATTCCTGTTCAAGGGCAATCCAGGGCGAAAGCCTTGGTGCGCAAAGCCGCGGGGCCCGAAGCAAGGCCGGCCGTGGTTGCCGTGGGGAACCAGCTCCGGGGAGGACTCCGGGCCCACTGCTGCCTTGTGCGGGCATGGGTCTGTGGTTCCAGCGTCCTTCCGGGAAGGTGGTTTCCGATGCTGCGCGCTCTGTCCCTCGTGACGTGCCTGCTCCCTGCCTTGGCCTCCGCGGACACCCCCGAAGTGGGAACGCTGTCCGGCTTCGCCAAGGTGGTGAACGACAGCCCCGGAGACCAGACGGACCCGCACGTGAGCGGCGCGCTGGTCGCGTACACGAACGAGTCCGGAGGCCGCAGCGAGATTCGCTACCACGACCTGGTGTCCGGCGAGGACGCGGCCATCCCCAACGAGGGCGCGTTCGACTTCGTCTCGGACATCAGCGGGGACACGGTGGTCTTCACCCGCGTCAGCGCCTCCAGCGCCATCTACACGTACCAGGTGGGCGCGGGGCTGCCGGCGCGGGAGCTGGCGCCCCAGCCGGGCAGCAGCCGCAGGGCGGCGGTCATCGGCGGGCGCACCGTGGCGTGGCAGGACTTCGGCTTCACGGGCAGCACGCTCGAGCCGGAGATCGCCCTCTACGACCTGGACCAGGGCACGCTCACCCGGCTCACCGAGGACCGGATGTTGGACCGAACGCCGGCGGTGGCGCCGGACGGCCGGACGGTGGTCTGGGCCAAGTGCAACGCGGAGGGCCTGCAGTGCGACATCTGGCGCGCGCGGCGGGAGGGCGCCGCGTTCTACTCGCAGGCGCTCACCGGCAGCGAGGGCGAGGAGTCCCAGCCGGACACCAACGGAGAGCTCGTCGTCTACGCGAGCACGCGCACCGTCGACGGGGCCTCGGACCGGGACATCTACTGGAAGCCGGTGAACGGTGGCACCGAGCAGCGGCTCGCGCTGCCGGGACTGGATGCGAACCCCAGCATCAGCGGCTCGTTGATCGCCTTCGAGCGGAGGGACCCGGCCAAGGGCGACTTCGACATCGCGCTGTACAACCTCGACACGCAGACGCTGTATCTGCTCACCGACTCGCCGGACAACGAGAACCTCAACGACCTGAGCGTGTCCGACGACGGCACCGTGCGCGTGGTGTGGACGGTGTCGAAGAACGGTGACTTCGACGTGCACAGCTTCACCTTCCAGCTCCCCCGGGATGGACCGTGCGACGTCTCGCCCACGGCCTCGCCCGCGCCGACTCGGACGGCGGAGGAGGTGTGCAAGCAGCCGGGGAAGACGCCGCTGCTCGCCGCGCTGGAAGTCGCGCGCACCACGGGACAGCCCAACGCCGTCTCGCTGGGCTTCCACGGCAAGGGCGCCGGGGTGATGTGTGTCGACAACGGCTACAGCGGCGAGCGCGCCACGTCCGGGTGGGTGTGGCTGGACGGGCGTGAAATCGTCGACCCGTCCCGTTTCAAGCCCACCGTGTCGCTCGTGGCGCGTGACGTCACGCTGGGCGGTAACACGTGGCTCGCCGCGCTGATCTCCGGAAATCCAGGAAGCTCGTTCCGCATCCGCGTGTACGGCACCGCGTCCGAGTGTGGCGCGACGGTGTCGCCCGCGGGCTCGCAGCAGGTGCTCGGGCAGGCCATCACACCGATTTCCCTCGGGACGAGTGGGGTGTCATCCCTGACCTTCGAGCCGGGTGAAGATGGGCGGGGCCTCGGGTGCAGTACGAGCGGAACCACGTCCGGGGCGGTGGGGCTGGTGATGTTGGCGTTGTGGCTGGCGCGGCCTCGGCGCGAGCCGGTGTTGGTTTCGCGGAAGGAACTTCGGAGAAGGGGAAGCAGCCTGTAGACTTCCGTGCGTCCTGAACCGTTTTCATCCCCCAGTTCTCCTGCTGCTATGCGTGTGCGCTGCCTCGGCCTGGGCCGACACGCTCGAGCTGCTTGGACCGTCATCGGCGGTGACGCCCGATGGTTTCCCGCTGGCGCTGGTGCGCAGGGATGCCTCGGGTACGCCCGTGCCGTGGGTGGGCAAGCCGGTGGTGACGGTGGAGGGCGCGGAGCTCCGGCCGGGCGGGGCTCGGCCGCCGCTGGGCACGTACGTCGTCGTGCCGCGGCCGGGGGCTCGGGACGTGGTGGTGCGCGCGAAGGTGGATGGGTTGGAGGCGCAGGCGCGCTTCGTGTTGGGGCCTCCGGCCACCGAGGTGCAACTGGCGCTGGAGCCCGCCGCGCCGGTGAAGGGGCGCGACAAGGAGGCTCGGCTCACGGTGAAGCTGCTGCGGCCGGACGGCACGGCCGATGACAGCGGCGCGCCGCCCGTGGTGCGCGTGAGCACCGGACGGGTGGCGGACCTGGAGCGGGTGGAGCCGGGCACGTATCGCGCGCGCTACATCCTGCCGGACACGCGCTACCCGGAGGTGGCCATCCTCGTCGCGTTCTCCGCGTGGCCCAGTCCGCAGTCCGTGCACGGTGCCTATGGGCGCGTGCTGGTGCCGCTGGCCGCGTCGGTGAACCTGCCGGGCACGACGGAGAAGGACGCGCGCATCTCCATCGAGATCGCCGGTGAGAGCTTCGGCCCGGTGACGGCGGGGCCGGACGGGCGCTTCCGTCTGCCCATCGTCGTGCCGCCGGGACATCGCTTCGGCAAGGGGAGCGTGGTGGACCGGGCGGGCAACGTGCGTCGGGAGAGCATCGACCTGAACCTGCCGCCCACGGATGGTCTGGCGTGTGTGCTCCAGCCGCAGCGGCTGCCGGCGGATGGGGTGTCGCGAGCGCGTCTGGTGTGCGCGACGAGCGACCCCTTGGGCAAGCCGGTGGAGGACGCGAAGGTGACGGCGCAGGCGCGGCGGGGAACGCTGTCGAATGGCACGCGCGCGGCGGGCGGCATGCTGGAGTGGCTCTACACCGCGCCCAAGACGCTGGCGGATGACGAGCGCATCGAGGCGGCGTGGCCTCAGCGTGGCGCGGGCTCGAAGGAGAGCCTCGCGCTCCAGCTCGCGCAGGGGCCCGCGTCGGAGCTGACGATGTCCGTGGCCGACCCGCTCGTGCACCGCGGCTCCCGCGTGGACGTGTCGGTGGGAGCGCGGGATGCGCTCGGCAGGCCGCGTCCCGGGGTGATGCTGGCGCTGGAGGCGCCCGAGGGGGAGTTCTCCGTGGCGCAGGAGACCTCGCCGGGGCAGTTCTTGAGCACATGGTCTCCGCCGGCCTCGGGTGGCGAGGAGTCGGTGGCGCTGCGTGCGCGGGCCTGGGGGCCGTTGGGCAGTGAGCCCGCGCGCATCGCGGTGTGGTCTCGCGGCGGCGAGCTGTTCGCGGGCGTGTCCGACCTGGCGGACCAGCCGGTGCCCTCACAGCCGCTGCGCGTGGACGGGCATCCGCTGACGACAGGCCCGGATGGCACCGTGTCCCTGGGCGTGTTGGCGCCGGGCGCGCACGTGGTGGCGCACGGCGTGTGGACGGGGCTGGTGCGCACGCTCCATGTCCTGACGAAGGACGGACAGGCGTATCCGTTGGATCCGCCGCTGGTGCCCGAGCCGCTGACGCAGACGGTGCGCGTGGCGCCCGAGGTCCCCGTCAACGTGCGGCTCCGCGTGGAGGGCACGCGCGTGACGTACTGGCTGGAGGACGCGAAGGGACACACGCTCGAGGGTCGGCGGGTGCACGTCTCGCTGTCGGAGGGCGCGCGGGAAGCCGAGCAGGTCCGCGAGGGCCGCACGTCCTTCACGGTTCGCGCGGCCACGCCGGTGAGTGTCTCCGTGGCGGACGTGGAGACCGGCGTCACGGCGCTGGCCGAGGTACGACCGTGAGACGCTCGGGCCTGGGCCTCCTGCTGGTGGTGTTCTGGGCGGGCCTTGCCCGGGCGCAGGGCGCGTCGATGGACGTGCCGTCGCTGGCGTCGACCATCGCCGGGCGCGTGTGCCAGGACACGGATGGTGACGGACGCTGTGGCGCGGACGAGCCTGGCATCGCGCAGGTGCGCCTGGTGCTGGCGACGGGACGCGAGGTGCTCACCGATTCGCACGGGCGCTTCCACCTCACCGGCGTGGACGCGCGCGTGCCGGAGGTCACCCGAGGGCTGCACCTGCGGCCGGGGCGTCATCGGCTCAAGGTGGATGCGCGCTCATTGCCCGCGACGAGTCAGGTGACGCCGGAGGCCGCCACGGTGGAGGTGCCCTGGGGCGCCGTCGTCCTCCAGGACTTCGCGGTGCGCACGAGGCCCGCGTCGGCGTCGTCGCTGGGGCTGTCCTTCGAGCGCGCGCCGCCGGTGGCGAGCGTCGCGTCGGGCGAGGGCGCGGTGCTGTTCCGGGTGGCGGGGCAGGCGTCCGTGGGGGACCACGTGCGTGTGGGGGCCGCGGAGGCGGAGGTGGATGCGCGCGGCGGTTGGAGCGCGCGGGTGCCGCTCATCGCGGGCGCCAACGAGCTGGCCATCACCGCGACGGCGCCGGATGGCTCGGTGCGCCTGTATCGCCAGCGCATCGACGTCGTGCAGCGCGCCGAGGGCTGGCTGGTGGTGCCCAGGCCCCTGGAGCTCCTGGGCTCGGTGCGCCTCCCCGCGGCGCGTGACGAGCGCGCGGCCACCGGCGTCGCGCGAATGAAGGTCGAGGCCCGTGAGGGCACGCTGGTTCGCGGCGTGGGGCGAGAGCCCCTGTTCGTGGGGCCGGAGGGCTGGGTGGAGGTCCCCGTGACGCTGTCCCCGGGCCTCAACCGCGTGCCCCTGGTACTGGCCCCGCCGGGCGCGAGCGAGCGCGAGCTGCTGCTGGACATCCAGGCGGAGGCGCGGCCCTTCGCGGTGGCCCTGCTCGATGTCGAGGTGTCGTTCGCGCCGGGAGACAGCGACTGGCAGCTGCGAGGGCGAGGCTCCGCGCACGCCGAGCTGCGCCTGGGGCCCGTGGACGTGGTGGGCGAGGTGGACCTGCGCGACACGGACGCGCGCACGCTGCGCGGCAAGGAGCTCCCGGACTGGCTGCGTCCCCGGGTGCCCGAGCGCTTCGAGCGCGTGGCGGACCCGGACTTCTCTCCGGCGGAGTGGGGCGATGACTCGGTGTCGCTGACGCCGAACGCCTCCGAGGCGCGCCTGCGCGTCGAGGCCCGGCACGCGGAGCATGGCCGCGCGGGCCTGGGCACCTATCGCGCGCTGGTGCAGGACCGCGAGGTGGGCCGCTATCACCGTCCGCTCTTCGGTCCCTACGCGGAGCTGGCGACGTCGGCCGACGCGCGCGACGGAGCGCTCCGGGCCGGCGTGGACGCGTTCGGCGGAAGCCTCACCGACCCGACGCGAGGGCTCGCCGCGGTCCCCGCGCACGAGGAGCTCCGCGCCACGGGCGGCAGCCTCTACTACCTGGGCGCGGTGTCGGTGGCGGAGGGCTCGGAGCTGCTGCGCGTGGAGGTGCGCGACGGTGTCACGGGCCTGCCGCTGGCGGAGCGGCACCTGGTGCGAGGTCGCGACTACGACATCGACTACTTCGCGGGCCGCATCCTGCTGTCCCGGCCGCTGTCGTTCCTCGCGAGCGACACCTTCTTCCGGACGGACATGGTGACGCAGGCGCCGGAGCCGGTGCTCGTCGCGGACTACGCGGCGCTGCGCTCCATGGACACCGAGGACTCCGGCGGCGGTGAGCTGTGGGCCGAGTGGAAGGGTGCCCGCGTGGGGCTCGCCGCGGTGCGGGAGGGGCGCGGCGAGGGCCGTCCCTACACGCTCTACTCCGGCCGGGCCTCGGCGCGTGTCGGTGGCTACGCGCTGGAGGCGGAGGGGGCTTCCAGTCGCGGCTCCGCGGTGGACGCGGGGCTCTTCGGCGTCTCGGATGACGGAGGTCTGAGCTATCTGCGTCCGACGGGCGCCGTCGCGACGGGCGGCGAGGCGCTGGGCCTGCGGCTGCGCGGTCCGGGGTTCTCCGGCGATGGCTCCGTGGATGCGTCCTACCGCTGGCGCGCGCGGGGCTTCTCGGATGGCGCGCACCTGGACGCGGCGCGCTTCCAGCAACTGGCGCTGCGGGTGCGTCAGCCCCTGGGCCGACTGCGCCTGTCGCTGCTCGCGGATGGACGTCAGTCGGCGGACCCGCGCGAGCCCTTCGTCGACCATCCCTTCTCCGCGAGCACCGTCGGCGCGAGCGTGGGGTGGGAGGAGTCCGCCTGGGGCGTGAGCGTGGAGGCGCGCGACGCGCGCTTGAAGGCGGCCGAGGTCGTGGGGCAGGGCGAGGCGCTGACGGGAGGCCGCACCTCCGTGGGTGTCGCGGGCCGCTACCGGCTGCTCGAGGGACTGTGGCTCCAGGCGTCGCACCGGCAGAAGCTGGCGCTGCATGGCGCGGGGCCCGGTCGGGTGGATGACACGTTCAGCGCGGCGGGCGTGGACGTGGCGCTGGGCCGCGACACGCGCGTGGACGTGCGCGGCGGCTGGGGGCCGGACCTGGGGCCCCGGGCCTGGGCCAACGTGGAGTCGCGTCGTGGCGCGGACGTGTACTACGGCGGCTACTCGGTGGACGTCGACGGGCCGGACTTCGGCGCGGGCCGGACGCTCACGGGCGCGCGCACGGAGCTGCCCGACAGCGGCACGGCGCTCTTCGTCGAGGAGGTGGGCCTGCATGATGCCTCCACCCTCCGCATGTCTCGCGCGGTGGGCTTCCAGAAGACGGTGCTCGACGGCTTGAGCGTGGGCGCGCGCTATGAGCGCGGCGTGCGCAGCCTGCTGGACCTGGACCCGCCGCTGCGGCGCGACGCGGGAGGCGTCTTCGGCCAGCTGCTCCTGAGCCGGCTGCGACTGGAGGGCCGCTTCGAGCTGCGTCGCGAGAAGGGCACGCCGGAGCGGGGCGCGACCGAGGCCGTGGACCGGCTGCAGACGGTGGTGGCGCTGGCGGCGGAGGCGGAGCTGCCGCGCGACGTGACGGCCTCCGGCCGTGTGGACTTCGCGCGCACCGTCAACGACGACGCGCTGGAGGCCCGGCTGCTGGAGGGCTACGCGGCGCTGGCCTGGAGGCCCGGTCCGTGGCTGGTGGTGGCGCGCTACGGTGTCACCCGAGAGCTGTTGCCGGGGACTCGGGCCGCGTTCGGAGACAGGGCGCTGCAGATCCTCTCGCTGATGCCCGCGGTGCGCCTGGGCGACCGGTTCTCCGTCGCGGCCGGGCTGCACGCGGGGCGCAGTGAGCTGCGGGGCTCGTCGCGGTGGGTGTGGACCGGCACGGTGCGTCCGGCGGTCCGGGTGGTGGGGGCCGTGGAGGTGGCGGCGGAGGCGGCGCGCAGGACGGCCTCCCTGGACGGAGAGCGGCTGACGGCGGTGCGGGCGGAAGTGGCCTATCGGATGGATGAGCGACTCCGGATGGCCGTGGGGTACACACTGCTGGGCTTCAGCGGCTTGGGTCTGGCCACCGAGTCGTCGGAGAATCAGGACCGGCTCTACCTGCGGGCGGAGCTCGCCTACTAGGAGTCTCGCGTGCGCGCCGGCATCCTCATCTGTCTCTGCGTGGGAGTGTCCGCGGTCGCCTCCGCGGAATGGAAGGTGGGGCCCGGCGTGCCGGGAGAGCCCCGGGACGTGCGGGCCTGGGGCCATGAGCGTGTGGCCCTGGCGCACTCCACGGGCGCCGAGCTCTTCGAGAACGAGGAGCAGGTGGCCTTCCGCTTCCTGTCTCCCGCGGTGGGCACCTTGCTGACGTCCACGGGCTGCTTCGCCGGCGTGCACGCGAATGGAACCCTCTACGCGTACGACAGCTGCCTGCCCGACTCCAAGTTCATCCCCGAGATTCCCACCTCCACCGTGTTCGATGTGCGCCGGGTGATGCAGACGCAGTCGGGGAGCAGCTACGCGGCCATCACCGTGGACACGAACGAAATCCTGGTGCTGGGCGCGACGCCGTCCGGCACCGGTGTGCTTCCCTGGAACACGCGCATCCTGCAGACGAGCCAGTTCAGGGCGACCTCGGTGATGGGGGTGACGGACACGGCGGGCGCGGTGCCGCACGCGCTCCTCCAGGTCGTCGGGCCGCCCAACCTCATCTACGTGCGCGGCGACCAGCGCCTGGCGGAGTTCAGCGTGCCCACCGCGCTGACGACGCTCCCGTTCCTGACGCTGGACCTCTTCGCCACGAGCGGTCCCCATCCCGTCGCGCTGCTGGGCAACCAGGACGGGCTCTTCCGGGGGCAGCTCACGTCGGGCGTGCCACCGAACGACACGTTCCAGCGCGTCACCCTGCATGGCTCGGGGCCGGTGAGCATCACGTCCGTGGACCTCACCACCGAGCAGGGCAGCGCCCGGGGGACGGGCTTCGGTCTGGCGGTGGGCGTCGACAGCAATGGGGAGCCGGTGGTCCTGGGCGCGGTGCCCACCGCGAGCGCGGCGGACTCGGGCACGACGTGGCGCATCCATCCCGCCTTCGCGGGCGCGTCGCTGCCCGTGTCGGCCCCGTTCAACCAGGTGTCCTGCGTGGACCCGACCTTCTGCGTGCTCACGCTGAGCAACATCGAGCCGAACGTCATCTACTACTCCAACGCCGCGGCGCCGGTGTTCGGCTCCTTCCCGGACCCGGTCCTCATCGACGAGCGCACCACGCGGACGCTGGACATCACCGCCACGGACCCCGACGGCGACGCGGTGCGCGTCTCCGTGGACGCGGCGCAGTCGACGCTGAACGTCAGCGCCACGCCTCGTCCGGACGCGGTGACGCTGACGCTCACCGCGCCCGAGGTCTGCGAGCCGACCACCACGCAGCTCATCGTCTTCGCCGCCGACGGCCTGGGCACGCATGACCGGCAGACCACGGTGAACGTGCGTGTCGAGAACACGGCGGGGCCCGCCACGCCGCGCGTGCAGCCCGCCCAGGCCTCGACGAGCGCGGGAGGCCCCTCGCGCGTCTTCACCGCGTCCCCCGGCGCGGGCTTGTGCGAGTCGGTGGACTACGTGTGGAGCTCGCCTCCGGGACAGCCCGTCCTGGTGACCGAGGGCAACGGTGGCAGCGCCACCTTCGTGCCGCCGGAGTTTTTGTGCGCGGCCTCCGGCGCGCGCTACACGTACGAGGTCCGCGCGAGGGACCGGGGCCAGACGCCTTCGCCGCCCACGACGTTCAGCGTGGACGTGCAGCCCTGGGGCCGTCCTTTGGCGCCCTTCGCGCCGGACGCGGTCCGCCGGTTCACCTCGGGCGAGAGCGTGGAGGTGCGTCCGGATTTCCTGCATCCGTGCGCCGGCACGCAGGCGCTGCCCGGGGTCCAGACGGTGTGGCGGCTGGCGGACGGGAGCACCACCGTGCCTGCGGGGCTGACGGTGCGGGATGACGCTGGCGCCGCCGTCGACCTGTCCGCGCCCGTGACGGCGCGCGCGCTCCAGGTGTCGGCCGAGGGCTGCGCGAGCGCCTCGCTGACGTTCTCGGTGCGCAACCGCCTGTCGCTGCAGGACGGGACGGTGCTGGAGGGGCCGGAGGCGTGGGTGAAGGTGGAGGCGGCACCTGCCCCCGAGGACGTCTCCGCCGCGAGCCTGGACCTGTCGATGCAGCTGTCGGGTGGCCAGGACGCGGAGGCGCGGCTGGGCACGTCGCTGCGCTGCCCGGGCGTCCACGCGCTCAAGGCGCGCATGTTCCTGGAGTCCGCGTCCGGTGAGCCCATCGCCTCGGACGTCGTCCCCGTGCCCGGGGTGTGGCGCTTCACGCTCCCGGCGGTCTGCTCGCAGACGCCCTTCACGGTGCGCGGTGAGCTGTTCTCGGACGGGCCCACGCCCGTCGAGGCGGGGCGCGCGAGAGAGACCTTCACGGCGCAGGCGCGCCCGGTCGCGCTGGGGGAGCTGGACGGTGAGGCGCTGGTGGCCCGATGTGGCGAGGGCGCGACGGCGCGGCTCACCCAGGAGATTCCCGCCGACGCCTGCAGCGAGGTCAGCCTGTCGTGGTCGCGCGAGTCCGGCCCGGCCCTCACGCAGGAGTCCCTGTCGGGCCCGAGCGTCACGCTGAGCACGCGGGAGACGGGGCTGCAGGACCTGGTGGGCGAGTCCCTCACCCTGCGCGTCACCGCCAGCGCGAGCGGCGGCGGTCAGGCGGACCGGGTGCACTCGGTGCCGATTGTCGCGGACCCCTTCGTCGACGTGCGCCATGAGACGGAGGCCGCCGCGGGACAGGAGACGGGCCTGGTGGGCGTGGTGGTGGCGCTGCGCAACACCACCGCGTGTGACGTGACGGGCCTGCGCTACGTCGAGCACGTCGAGGGCATGGACGTGGTGCCCGGCAGCGTGCGCGTGGAGGGACAGTCGCTCGCGGAGCAGGCGACGGAGGGCGGCTTCTCGGTGGAGGGCGTGTCGCTCCCGGCCCACGCGCAGCGCACGCTGACGTACGTGGCCCGGCCCCGGCTGTTGGGCTCGTCGCGCTTCAGCGGCGAGGTGTTCCTCAAGGGCGTCCCGGTGTCGGGGACCCTGGACCGTGAGCCGCCGTCGTCCTGTGGTTGCTCGCAGGGCGGCTCGGGCGCGGCGCTGTTCGGCCTGCTCGCGGTGGCTCGGCTGCTGCGCCGTCGCCGCGAGGGCTGACGGGGCGGCTCAGAGCCCGAAGGAGATGCGGTGACGGCGGCTGGGCGTCTCCGGCCGCTCCTCCAGCACCCCGAGCAGCTCCAGGCCCCGCAGCGTGGCGAGGGCCTGTCGCTCCGACACGTCCACCAGCGCGAGCAGATCCTCCACCGTCTTGCTCCCGTCGGCGTACGCGAGCAGCAGGGCCTGTGGACCCTGCAGCTTCAGCTCGTGCAGGCCGTACGGCGGGTCGGCGGTGGGGAAGAGGCGACGTCCGGCGGACATGCGCTGGCGCAGCGCGACCAGCGTCTCCGTCTTCTCCACGCCCTCCAGGATCAAGTCCCCCGGGAAGACGGACAGCTTCACCAGGTCGGCGCGCTGGGGGCGCATCGCGCTGAACCCGTACGCGCCCTCCGTCCAGGGGAAGGTGGACCAGAGCAGCTCGCGCACCTGCTCCTCGAGCAGCTGCTTGCGCCGGCCCGCGTCCAACAGGCCCAGGCGAATCATCGCCTCGCCCGTGCGCAGCCCCTGCTCCTTCGCGACGGTGGCGACCTCCGCGAGCCTCGCCTCGTCGAGCACACCCCGGCGCACGCAGAAGCGGCCGAAGCGCTCATGGGCCAGGTTGGAGGCGGCGTACACGATGCGGCCGGACTCGAAGTAGACGACCTTGAGCACGGAGCCCTGGCGCAGCTTCAGCTCGCCGTGGTGGCGCGACTCGTAATAGGCGTTGAGCAGCCGCGCGACGGACGTGTCCTTCAGGTCCCCCGCCAGCGACCACTCGGGCAGGGCGCGCCGGGCCTTCGCGGGCGCGGGCGTGGGGGACGCCTGCTCGCCGGACCACACCTTGCCCCGGTGGGCGAAGGGCAGGGGGAGCGCGGGCTCCTCGCTCTCCAGGCCGGGCAGCGGCGCGGAGTCGGGGATGGCCTGCATGGGCGAGCCCGCCTCCCCCGCGTCCTCCGGGGTGGGCATCAGCTCCTCCAGCACGATGAGGTCCGCGTCGTCGAGCAGCACGTCCTGCGCGGCCGCCTCGTCCACGGGGGGCGGGGCGCGCGGCACGGGCTCGAAGCCGCCGGCCTTCTCCAGCGCCTCCAGGACCTGGATGAGCTCGAAGGGCTTCTCGAAGAAGCCGCGGGCGCCGTGAATCTGCACGGCCTCCTGCGCGAACCGGTCCCCCTTGTAGACGCCGCTCACCGCGATGGCGGGGATGCCATGGGCGCGCAGGGCGCCGAGCACCTCGCTGCCCCGGATGTCGGGCAAGAGCAGGTCCACCAGCGCCGCGTCCCAGCGCGTGCCCGGGCTGAGCGCCTCCAGGGCGGCCTCGCCCGTGTGCACGGCGCGCGCGTCATGGCCCCGGCCCTGGGCCGAGGAGACGATGAGGGAGGCCAGCTCGTGGTTGTCCTCGACGATGAGCAGTCGCGCCATGGGCGGGCGGACCATACCATCCGGCCCCATGAACGTTCAGGGCTTCCACCACGTGGCAATCCAGGCGAGGGACGTCGAGCGGGTGACGGCGTTTTACAGAGACTTGCTGGGCTTTCCCGAGCTCGCCCGGCATCCGAGGCCGGACGGCACCTTGAGGAGCATCTGGGTGGGCGTGCCCGGGGGCGGCTTCCTGGCCATCGAGGCGTCGAGCGGCGAGCCCGAGGGTCGCCCCTTCCGCCACGAGCACCCGGGCCTGCTCCTGCTGGCGTTCCGCATCGCCCGCTCGGAGCGGGAGGGTGTGGTGTCCGAGCTTACTCAGGCGGGCGTGACGCTGGAGCACCAGACGAAGTGGACGGTGTACGTGCGAGACCCGGAGGGCAATCGCGTCGCGCTCAGTCATCATCCAGAGGACTAGGCGAGGGCGGCGGCGTGCTTGCGGAGGGGGATGGGGCACGGCTACAAGCCCGGCATGCGCCTGGGTGAACAGCTCCTGAAGGAAGGCCTCGTCACCGCCGAGGGACTGGAGGAGGCGCTCGAGGCCCAGGTGGTGCACGGCGGCCGGCTCGGGACGAACCTGGTGGAGCTGGGCCTGTTGTCCGAGCAGGACCTGGCGAAGACGCTGGGCGCGCTGCACAACGCCGCGTTCGCCTCCGGGGAGATGGTGCCGGACCCGAAGGCGCTGGAGCTGGTGCCGCCCAACCAGGCGGACGACAAGGAGCTGCTGCCCATGCGGGTGGACGCGACGCGGCTGAGCGTCGCGGTCGTCAACCCGCACGACTTCACGACGCTGGACGCGATTGCGTTCAAGACGGGCAAGCGCGTGGTGCCGGTGGTCATCCCCGAGTTCCGGATGAACCAGCTGCTGCGCCGCTACAGCAAGGCGTTCCGGCCCCTCCGGGCCATCGACATGAACGCGGTGCGGCCGCGCCCCAAGCCCGGCTCGCGGGAGGAGGTCGAGCTCGCGAAGTCGCGTGAGAAGCCGCCCGACCTGATGAGCGAGGAGGAGTTCCAGTCCCTCTACGCCCAGGCCCTGCGCGGCGGCGCGGACGGCGACGTCGACATCGAGGTGGGCGAGGAGGAGGTCATCACCGGCGTCGAGGTGCTCGAGGCGCCGCCGATGCCCGTGGCGCCGCCTCAGCCGCAGCGCCCCGTGGCGCAGCCTCCCGTGCAGATGGTGCAGCCTCCCGTGGCGCAGCCTCCGGCGCAGGTGGGCGTGCCGGTAGCGCAGCCTCCGATTCAGGTGGGCGTGCCGGTGGCGCAGCCTCCGATGCAGGTGGCTCAGATGTCTCCCAGGCCGCCGGTGGCGCAGCCGCCCGTGGCCGCGGCGCCGCCGACGCCGCCCCCTCCCGCGCCGCCGCCGACGCCGCTGTCCTTCGCGGAGGCGCAGGCGGAGCTGTCGCGCAGCCTGGACCGCGAGGACGTGGCGCGCACGGTGCTGCGCTTCGCGATGGGCAAGTGGCGGCGCAACCTGCTGCTGTCGGTGCAGGGCAGCCTGGTGACGGGCTGGCACGGGATGGGCTCCGGCGTGCGCGAGTCGGCGGTGCGGCGCATCGGCGTGGCGCTGCGGGAGCAGAGCACGTTCCGGCTGGTGCGCGACACGCGCTCGCACTACGTGGGCCCGGTGCGCCGGGACGCGGCGATGGCCGTGTTCTACAAGCTGCTGGGCGGGGGCTTCCCGACGACGGCGGTCATCCTCCCGCTGCTGGTGCGGGGCAAGGTCGTGCACCTGCTCTACGTGGACAACGGCCCGGACCAGCTCACGCCGCCGGACGTGGGCGAGTTGATGATCCTCTCGCAGAGCGTGGGCCGCTCGTACGAGGCGATGATGCGTCGTCGCAAGAGCGCGTAGCGTCGCTCGGGATGAGCGAGACCGCGACGCGTGTTCGTGGTGGCCGCGAGATGGCGTCGTGAGAGGGCGCGCGCCGCGTCGGCATGACGGGTGCGGCGTCTCGGGAGCAAGGCTTGGAAGACGATGGCAACCACAAGACGGGGAGCGACCAGGCGCAGCTGCGCGCGCTCCTGGCCGCGATGGAGGCCGCCCACCAGGGTGACTTCTCGCGGCGCGTGCCCGTGTCGGGGACGCATCCGTTGCTGGACCGCATCGCGGAGACGTTCAACGCCGGGGCCGAGCGCTTCGTCCTGCTCACGCGCGAGGTGACCCGCGTCTCCCGAGAGGTGGGCGTGGAGGGTCGGCTGGGGAGCCTGGTCGACGTGCCGGATGCGTCGGGGGCGTGGCGGCAGCTGGTGGACGGCGTGAATGTGCTCGCCAGCAGCTTCACCGTGCAGGTGCGCGACCTCATCCGCGTCAGCGGCGCCGTGGCGCGGGGCGATTTGACGCAGACGCTGGAGGTGGATGTCCGGGGTGAGTCGCTGGAGCTGAAGACCCTCGTCAACACGATGGTGGAGCGGCTCACGGACTTCGCGCGGGAGGTGAACCGGGTGGCCCGGCAGGTGGGCGTGGAGGGGGCGAGCACGGACACGGGGGCCTCCGGCGTGTGGAAGGACCTGACGGACAACATGAGCTTCACGGAGAAGCTCGCGGTGGCGTCACGGCACAAGAGCGAGTTCCTGGCGAACATCAGCCACGAGCTGCGCACGCCGCTCAACAGCCTGCTCATCCTGGCGAAGGTCCTCTCGGAGGACTCGGACCATCGGCTGGGGCCTCGCGAGGCGGAGTACGCCCGGACCATTCACGCCTCGGGCGTGGACCTGCTGGACCTCATCAACGACCTGCTGGACCTGTCGAAGGTGGAGGCGGGGAAGCTGGAGGTCGTCGCGGAGGAGGTCTCGCTGGCGGAGGTGAAGTCGCTCGTCGAGCGGGACTTCGAGCACGTCGCGGACCAGAAGCGGTTGGGGTTCGGCGTGGTGTTGTCGGGTGGGCTGCCGCGCTCCCTGCGGACCGACTCGATGCGGCTGCGGCAGGTGCTGAGGAATCTGCTGTCGAACGCGTTCAAGTTCACGGACGTGGGGCGGGTGGAGCTTCGCGTCGCGCCCGTGGCGAAGGGGCTGTTCCACTTCGAGAGCGACGTGCTCAACCGCGCCGAGGCGGTGCTGGCGTTCAGCGTGGCGGACACGGGAATCGGCATCCCGCAGGACAAGCTGCAGCGCATCTTCGAGGCCTTCCAGCAGGCGGAGGCGGACACGAGCCGCAAGTACGGCGGCACGGGGCTGGGCCTGTCCATCAGCCGGGAGCTGGCGCGCCTGTTGGGCGGAGAGCTGCAGGTCGCGAGTGAGTTGGGGCGCGGCAGCACGTTCACGCTCTATCTGCCGGACGTCTACGTGGGCGCGGAGGTCGGGGGGCGCGACGCGGTGGTCGAGGCGGGCGTCGGCTCGCCGCTTCATCTGGAGGCGATGGAGTTGTCGGCGACCGACTTCGCCGGGGGCTCCCGGGAGGATGCGGAGTCGGAGGTGGCTGGGTGGGAGCCGGTGGACTCGCGTGAGGCGCTGATGCGTCAGGAGGCCTTGCTCGAGCGGCCCACGCGGCACCGGGTCCTCGTCGTGGACGACAACATCCGCGAGGTGTTCTCGCTCATCAGCGTCCTCGAGTCGCGAGGGCTGGAGAGCTTCCACGCCGAGAGCATGGGGGAGGCCCTGCGCGTCCTGTGGGACTCGCCCGAGGTGGATGGGGTGGTGCTGCTCGTGCCCATGACGGACGCGGGCTACGACGTCCTGCGGACGATGCGGAAGGACGCGCGCTTCGGAGCGCTGCCCATCGTCGTCGTCGCGTCGCAGCTGACCGACGAGGAGCGGGGACGGTGCCTCGCCGCCGGCGCGAGCGACTACGTGGCCCGCCCCGTGGATGCCCACCGCATCATGGAGTTGCTGAGGCTGGAGCCGCGTCTCGGCAGGTCGTGAGCGGCGTGGCCTGCGTCGCGATGCCCCCACCGGTTCGCCGCGCGCCCGCGCTGTCGGCGCGCGGCTTCGGTGGGGACCTCGGGTGAATCACTCCTCGGGCGGCGCCTCGAAGTCGACGTCGAACGAGATGCGCTGGCCGGGCTCGACCTTGAAGGTCTTCTGCCAGCGCGCGCCGTTCGCGATGACGAGGAGCTGGTGGGTGCCCTCGTAGACGTCCTGCTCCTCGACCGGCGCGGCGCCGATGAGCCGTCCATCGAGGGTGACGATGGCGTCCTTCGGCGCGCGCACGTTGAGGAAGGCCTTGTTCAGGTAGAGCTGCTGCGCGTTGCGCCCGTTCGCGGGGATGGTGAACGTGCGAGACAGCTGGATGCCGAGCACCGCGTTGGTCAGCGTGAACACGTGCCGTCCCGCCGGAAGCGACACGCTCAGCGGCGTGCGCCCGAGGAAGCCGCCCGGATAGGACACGTCCACGCGCGGGTCGACGGTGAGGTCCAGGTAGCCCATCGCGATGGCCTGGGCTCCCGCGTCCGTTCCCGCATCCGTCCCCGCGTCGCCGTCCCCTGCCGCCTGCGCCACGGTGGCGGGGCCGGCGTCCTCCAGCGAGGCCTCCACCTGCGTGGGCAGCCGCTGGACGATGACCGCCGCGCCCGCGAGCGCCAGCGCGGAGCCGACACCCACGATGGCGAGCCAGCCGCGCGAGGACTTCCTCGGCGCCGCCGCGCTCGTCGGAGGAGGCACGGGGCCC
Source organism: Myxococcus sp. AS-1-15 (assembly GCF_020037055.1). Classification (NCBI taxonomy): domain Bacteria; kingdom Pseudomonadati; phylum Myxococcota; class Myxococcia; order Myxococcales; family Myxococcaceae; genus Myxococcus; species Myxococcus sp. AS-1-15. The sequence goes on from NZ_JAIQDF010000022.1 coordinate 144,059, forward strand.
GCCGCGGTGGCGGTCGCGGGCTGGGTCGACGAACCCTGCGCGCTCGTCGCCACCGGCTGCCGCGAAGGTGCGCCGACGACGGGTGCGCTGCCCGTGCCCTCGGAGGACTTCGTCACCACGGCCGTGGGCTCGGGGGACTTCGCGGCCACGACCGTGCTGTCCGTGGGCTCGCCCGCCTTCGCGGCCACGGCCGTGCTGCCCGTGACTTCAGCGGCCGCGCTGACCGTGGGCGAGCTTCCCGTCGATTCGACGGCGGTCGATGAAGCACTGCTCGCGGGAGCCGAGGCCGGGCCCTCCGTGCTCACGGCCTGGGCCGCGCTCGTCGCAGCCGTGCTCGCGGGCTCCTTCGCCCCCTGCGCGGAGGAGGGCTCGGCGATCTGCACGTCGCTGCTTCCCCCCGACACGGCGGCCAGGATGGACAGCTGGCCCTGCATCGCCGGCCAGACCTTCGGGATGATGGAGGCGGGCAGGGCGCCGGTGGCGAGGAACTCCGCCACGGCCGGGGGCGGTACGCCCGTCTTCTGCAGCACGTCCGCGATGCCCGCGTCGATGACCCGGCGCCGCGCCGCGCGGGCCTCGTTCTCCGGCGGGAAGAGCTTGGCCAGGTAGTCGGCGAGCAGCGTGTGCGCGGGCAGCGTGCCCACGGCCTCGACGATGGCCTCGCGGAAGGCGTGCGCGGAGGCGTACCGGTCATACGCGCGCTTCGCCGTCGCCTTGCGCACCACCGCGTCCAGCTTCAGCGGCACGTCCTGCGACATCGTCGGCAGCGTGCGCGTGAGGGTGGCCTTGTCCGGGTCCGCGTTGTCCTTGAAGGGCATCTTCCCGGAGAGGCACTCGTGCAGCACGAGCCCCAACAGGAACACGTCCGACTGGACGTTCACCGCCTCGCGTCCGCCGAGCAGCTGCTCGGGAGCGCTGTACGCGCGGCGGTTCTTCACGCGCTTTCCGTCGCGCTCGCGCGGGGCCACGCTCAGCGCGCCGTAGCCCGTCACCTTCGTCAGGCCGCTGAAGGAGACCATCAGCGTCTCCGGCCGCACGTCGCCGTGCACCAGCGGCGTGCCGTCGTCGTTGCCGGCCATGTGCGCGTAGTGCAGGCCCGTGGCCGCGTCGGCCGCCACCAGCGCGGCCAGGGGCGGAGGCAGGCGCGGGCTCGCCTCCAGCACGCGACGCAGGGGCTCGCCGTCGGCGAACTCGGTGACGCGGGCAAGTCCCCCGTCCTGGGCCGCGAGGCTGTGGACGCGGAGGATGTTCGGGTGCTCGAAGACGAGCGCGCGGCTCGTCTCTCGCGTCAGCTTCGCCGTCAGCTCGGGGCTCTGGACCACCTCCTGGGGCGCCCAGATGAGGACGACAGGACGAGGAGGCAATCCATCTTCCAGGGCGAGCCCCAGGAAGGCTCGGGAGCCCGCCCCGGCGAGCAAGGGTCCAAGGGACAGGTAGCGCACGGTGCTCATGGGGCACGCATGCTAGTGCGAGATGCGCGCCCTTCGAAATCCGAGGAACCCGAACCCCAGCTTGGTCGGAGGGCAGCCCTACAGGCTCTGCCCCGTGTCCTGCTCGAAGGGCAGGGTGATGTGATAGCCGTAGCGGCCCCGTCTCACGAGCAACAGGACGCTACGTCCGCGACGCGCGGTGAGCAGGGCCTCCTTGAATGCGTCCGCCGTCGTCACCGGCTGGTTGTTCACCCGGAGGATGGTGTCCCCGGGCTCCAGCCCCACCTCCGCGGCCGCCGAACCCCCTCTCACGCCCGACAACGTCAGCACGCCCCGGTTCTCCTTCACCCGCAGTCCCAGCCTGTCCCAGGCGAGCGCCTCCACCATGCGCGCGGGGAACTCGGAGGGGGTGACCTGGACGGTGCGCGAGGCGCCTTCACGGAACAGCACCAGCGCGAAGGCGGAGCGGGCGGGGTAGCCGCGCACGCGGGTGTCGAAGTCCTCGGCGTCCTGGATGCGCGAGCCGCCCAGCTCCGCGACGATGTCCCCGCGCCGCACGCCGGCCTGGGCCGCGGGGCTGCCGTCCTCCACGGCCGTCACCAGCGCGCCGTAGGAGCGGTCCCACCCGAGCTGTCGGGCCGCGCGCGGCGTCAGGTCCACGGCATCCATTCCCACCCACGCCGGGCGCAGCTTCCCGAAGCGGGTGAGCTCATCGACGATGCGGCGGACCTTGTCGGCGGGGATGGCGAAGCCGATGCCCTGCGCGCCGCCGCCGAAGATGGCGGTGTTGATGCCGATGATTTCGCCGTCCACGTTGAGCAGCGGTCCGCCCGAGTTGCCGGGGTTGATGGCCGCGTCCGTCTGGACGAAGTCGTTGTACACGCGGTTGTCGGCGCGGAAGGTGCGCCCCGTCGCGGACACCACGCCCGCCGTCACCGTCTTGCTCAGGCCGAACGGGCTGCCGATGGCGACCACCGTCTCGCCAATCATGAGGTCGGAGCTGATGCCCAGCTTCGCGATGGGCAGCGGCTCCTTCGTCGTCACCTTGAGCACGGCCAGGTCGTTGTTGGCGTCGCTGCCGATGACCTCCGCGTCGAGCGAGCGCCCATCCGCGAGCACCACGTGGATGGTGGACGCGCCCCGGATGACGTGGTCGTTGGTGACGATGATGCCCGTCGGGTCGATGATGACGCCGCTGCCCAGGCCTTGAATCTTCTGTCGCCCGCGCTCGCCGCGCTCACCCCCGAAGCCGCCGAAGAACTCCTCCAGCGGGGAGCGGCGGCGGAAGCGCGCCTCCACCTCCTGCTCGGTGCCGATGTAGACGACGGCCGGTGAGACCTTCTGGACGACCTCCACGACGGCGTCACGCCGCCGGGCCAGGTCCGCGCTCGCGCTCCCCGTGGCGATGAGCGCCGCCAGCAGGGTTGCCCACCTCATGACTCCACCCTTCATGTCACCCTCCGTGGGCCTCCAGCGGATTGTCCGGCGAAGGACAGGTGGACTGTCGGGAAGCCGGCGTCATTCCCACGATTCGCTGGAGGCGGTGCTGCGCCTTTCATAAACCACTCCGCACGTCCGTGAACGATTGCATCTCCGGGTGGTGGCCGTTCCCCGAGGATTCTCGCTTCATCCAAGGGGCAGGCCGAGTCCTGGCGGCGTGGCTTGGGGGCCACGCTGGTGCGGAGGAGCGGAAGCATGAGTCTGGTCCTGGTCGCGGATGATGAGCCCGCGGTGCTGGAGGTCCTCAGTCAGGTGGTCGAGGACCTGGGTCACGATGTGGTGAAGGCTCGCGATGGCGAGGAGGCCCTGGCCCTGGCCCGGACGCGTCGCCCACATCTGGTGGTGACGGACCACATGATGCCGCGCCTGAGCGGGGTGGAGCTCTGCCGCCGGCTCAAGCGCGACCCGGACCTGCACGGTGTGCCCGTCATCCTGCTGAGCGCGGTGTTGCCGCAGGGGGCGCCGGAGGCGGACGCGTTCCTCCACAAGCCGTTCGAAATCACCGACTTCGAGGCGCTCATCCACAAGTCGCTGGTGGACGCGCCGAAGGGGGCGGCGGTGGGCGGGGGGCTGCCGTTGGGGGCGTGGGCGGCCCGGGCGCTGCAGGGGCCGCTGGACGAGGCGCGGCGGCAGCTGCGGCGGCTGGAGGCGGGGGCGTCGGTGGACGCCGCGGCGCTGGAGGTGCTGCACGCGCAGCTCGAGTCGATGGCCTCGGTGGCGACGGAGCTGGCGCGCCAGCAGGGTGTGGAGCCCTCGGTGGTGCGGAGCGTGCCCTTCGGCGTGCGATTGCCGAAGGGCGGGGTGAGCTGACGCTCAGGCCTTCTGGGACTTCAGCATCCAGCCAATCATCTTGTAGAGCAGGCGGGCGCCGACGTTGCCGTCCCACTCGCTGCCCTCGGGGTCGGGGGCCACCTCGGTCAGGTCGAAGCCGACGATGGTGCGTCCGGAGCGGACGACGCCGGCGATGAGGGCCACGGCCTCCGGGAAGGACAGGCCGCCGGGGACGGGGGTGCCGGTGTGGGGGCAGAGGACGGGGTCCAGGCCGTCGATGTCGAAGGACAGGTAGACCTGCTGGGGGAGCAGGGCGACCATCTCATCGACCTGGCGGTTCCAGGGCACGCCGTCGAAGCGCTTGTTCTGGAGGGCGGCGTCGAAGAAGCCGTGGACGCGGCCGTTGGAGTCCTCGATGTAGCGGTGCTCCTCCTGGCTCATGTCGCGCAGGCCGACCTGGACGAGCGTCTTCACGCCGGGGATGCGCTCGGCGACGTTGTACATGATGGAGGCGTGGGACCAGGTGAAGCCCTCGTAGGCGACGCGCAGGTCGGCGTGGGCGTCCAGGTGGAGCACGCCGAGGCCGGGGTACTTCTCGGCGTGGGCGCGGATGATGCCGTAGGAGATGGAGTGGTCTCCGCCGACGGCGGCGACGCGCTTGCCCTGGTCGAGCCAGTGCTGGGTGGTGCGGTAGACCCACTCGTTCATCTGGTCGCAGAGGGCGTTGACGTCCTTGGCGGCGGCGAGGAGCTCGGCTTCACCGGAGTGGATGCCGCCGGCCTCGATGACGACCTGGGCGCGCTCCTTGGCGCGGGTGTTCCAGTCGCGCAGCTGCTGGGGCTCGGGGAGCATGGCGATGCCGCGCTCGTAGGGGCGGCCGGTCTCCACGTCGAAGAGGTCCACCTGGCGGCTGGCGTCGAGGACGGCGGCGGGGCCCTCGGAGGTGCCGCCGCCGTAGCTGGTGGTGGCCTCGAAGGGCACGGGGATGAGGACGACGTGCGCCTCGTCGGGAGAGTGGGGGAGTCCGAAGACGCCGGAGCCCGGCTGCGCCGCGGCGCTGGGGTCGAAGTGGGTGGCCATGGCGGCGGAGGATACGGACCCCGGGACGGGGCGCAACTGTCCGTTACGGACTGCGTCGGACGCCACACCGGCCGACGGGTTGGTCGTCGTCCTTCAGGCACTCATGGCGGCCATCGACCGGGTCACAGTCGCGGTCATCGGTGCACCCCGTGCCGGCCGGGCAGTCCATGCCAGTTCCTCCGCCCAGGGACGTCACGGTGAAGCCGGGGTTCACCACCGACTCGATGATGGGCTGATTGCCCTGGGGCCCTGGATGACGATGCTCCAACTCCAGACGTGTCCCTCCATCGGGTCGGCGGACGTTCAGTCGGAGGGCAGGAGGAGGCGCGAAGCTGCCTGCGTCCGGAGTGTCGCAGCCCTGCTTGGTCTCGTGGGTCGTAGCGTCACCGAGCGCGGAGAAGAGGTGGTCGGCCACGTCCATCCCGCTGCCCGGGGCAGAGGGTCTCACCTGGGCATGCGTGTCGAGGACCTCGCCATCGGTGTCGAACTCGAAGATGCAGCGGCCGACACCGTCGCTGACGATGAGGATTTCGCCATCCCGGACGCCCCCGTCCACCAGGTCGAGCATGATGACGCCTCGGGCGTGGGCAGGCTCCTGCTGATGGGTGCAGGTCGCACTGCATGAGCCACATGCGCTTGTATTGCCGTCATCGCATTCCTCGCGAAGTTCATTCGTGTCGAGGACGAAGCCGTCTCCGCAAGTTGCGTTCTTGCAGGTGCGAGGGCACGCATCGGTGTCGACGTCATTGCCGTCGTCGCATTCCTCGCCTGGGTCCACCAGGGCATTTCCACACTTCTTGAGCGAGCGGCAATCGGAGCGACAGGGACCGTCGAGAAGGGGACCGTCATCACAGGCTTCGTGGTCAGCTCCCTGGGTGTTGGTGAAGCCGTCACCGCAGCGGGCGCTCACGCACGTGGTGAGGCAGTCATCGCTGTTGGACTCGTTTCCGTCGTCACATTCCTCGTCGATGTCTCGAATCCCGTTCCCGCACGCCTCCATGGACCTGCAGTCACTGCTGCACTTGTCTCCGTTCGCCCTGTTCCCGTCATCACAGAGTTCGCCAGGGTCGAGGAATCGGTTCCCGCAGCTCTCGGTGGAGGTGCAGGTCGCATTGCATCCATCACTCGAGGCTTCGTTGCCATCGTCGCAAGCCTCTCCGGGGTCGAGGACTCCATCGCCGCAGCGCCTCTTTGCGCAGTATTGATTGCATCCGACGCCGCCGTCGGCGTTGTAATCACATTCTTCATGCAGGTCCACCAGCCCGTTTCCACAGCGTTCGAACATGCAGTCGGGGCTGCATCCATCTCCAGCCACGGAGTTGCCGTCGTCGCATTGTTCTCCTTCGTCTTTCTGGGTGGTTGCATCGCCACAAAGACCCTGGATGCAGCGGTCTTCCTCGGCGGCGCAGACCATCCCAGCAGGACATACGAGCCCGTTCTTGCAGGTCACGCTCTTGGACTCGATGCATGCGGCGGTCGTGAGGACTGCGAGGCATGTCACGACGATGCTTGGGATTGAGCTCGGGGAAGCATTGGGGAACACGAAGCGCCTCCTTCAGAAGCGAATGGTTGCCACGACGCTCTGTGATTCGGATTCGACGACGGGGACGATGACCACGGGTGGCGCGAGGTCCTCCGCCGTCAGCCGATAGGACCGCTGCCGGTTCAGGTAGAGCAGCACGGTTCCCGTGATGGCGGTGGCTCCTCCCAGTGCATAGCCGCTGTAGGCAGCCGCCCTGAAGCTCGCGCCCTTCTTGTGAAGGCTCTTCAACTCGGGCGTGAGCGTGCTTCCCTGGGGACGCTCGATGCGTGCATCGAACTTCCCGAAGGACTCATTCGCCTTCCAGTGCATCCAGCCACCTCCGCCCGCCGCCGCCAGTCCCGCGCCCAGCACGGTCCACGGCACCCACGCGGACCACCGTCGTCGGTACCGGATGACCTCCTCCTCCGTATACAAATCCAGCGCGAGCTTCGTCCGCTCCCCGGGCATCAAGGCCTGACGCTTCTCCGTCGGCAGATATCCGTCCTTGAAGGCAATCACGCTGTGCATCCCGGGCCGGATGAGCCCCTGGTATCTCCCCGGCCCCGTGAACAGCGGCTGTCCATTCAGCGTGACGATGGCCCCCCGCTCGTCACACCGGACGTCCACCCACGCCAACTGCTTCTCGAGCAACGCCTTGTACGAGCGCGCATGCTCGTACCGGTTCGAATCCAGCGGGTCCGCCCCATGACTCAGCGCCGATTCCAGGTGCTTGTGCACCTCGATGGGCTGGTCCAGGTTCATCAACGCCAGCGCCAGGTTGTAATGAATCGCCGGATGGTTCCAGTGCCGCAGCGCCCGCCGATAGCTCCGGCTGGCCTCCACGAAGACCGACTCCCGCAGCCGCTCGTTCCCCTCCAGGAAGAGCGCCTGTGCCGCCTGCTGCTCGTCCCGAGGCACCCCCTGCGCCCACGGGCGATTCCCGCCGACCTCCAGCGGCGAATCCAGCCGCTGCGCCTGCGCCAGCATCCCCCACAACGACACCACCACCACGGCCAGCCCGCGCCCACGCGAGCCCCAGCTTCGCATCACCGACATGGCGTGCCTCACGTCACTTCAACGTTTCGATGAAAGGACTTCCGAGCGTCGACTGGATCCGCAGCGTCCGCTCCTGCTCGCGCTGCAACAGCCGCTCCGCCTCGGCGCGCGCCTGCCGCGCACTCAACGCGCTCTGCTCGGCCCGCCGCATCGCCACGTTCGCATGGAAGCGCGCCCACTTCGCCCGCTTCAGCGCGGTGACGAGCTCGGCGTTGCGCAGCACCAGCGTCTGGTTGGTCGCCTCGACCCGCTCATTGGCCTCCTCCGCGCGAGACTGCGCCGCCCGTCGGTCCTCCTCCTTGGCGCGCACCTCCGCGAGCCGCTCCTGCGCCTCCGCCTCCGAGCGCTTCGCCAGGAACTCCGCGTTGCGCGCCGTCGCCTCCGCGCGCAGCGCGATGATGGCCTGGTGCTCGGCCTCCTGCTGCGCCTCCCGGATGAACACCAGCGCCACCGCAGCCGCCGCGAACAGCATCGACACCAGCGCCACCGCCCCCACGATGAACGCCCGCTTCACCCGCGCCAGCCGCTTCGCCTGCGCCCCCACCGCGTCCAGGAACGCCCGCTGCGACTGCGGCAGCTCCCCCCGGTAACGACGCTGGAAGCGCCGCGCCTCGTCCGCCATCTCCCCCCGCCACAACAACCCGCCGTCCCGCCCCTTCGCCTGCCACTGCCGAGCCGCCGCGCGCAACTGCTCCAGGAACGCCGCATCCTCCTGCCCCTCGTCCAACCACCGCTTCAGCGTGGGCCAGCTCCCGATGAGCGACTCGTGCACCAGCTCCACCGACGAGCCCGAGCTCCCGCCCGTCTGGATGACCAGCAGCCGCGCCTGCACCCACCCATCGATGAGCCGCTGGAGCGCGTCGGTGTCCCGCGTCAGCTCCCGCAGCTCCTCCATCGACACGATCGCCCGCGTGCGCTCCGCGGTGACCAGCCTCAGGCACACCGCGCGCGCTAGCGCCCGCTCCTGGGACGACAACCCCGCCAGCACGCTGTCCGCATGCGTCGCCAGCGCACCCGAGATTCCCCCCATCCGCTGGTACGCGCCCTCCGTCAGCAGCCGCCGGCCCGGGTCTCTCGCCTCCCACAGCCGCGTGGCCGCGAACTGGAGCAACGGCAGCGCGCCCGGCGTCGTCTCCAGGTGCTGGAGCATCTGGTCCACCATCTCCGGGGACTCGAACCGATAGCCCGCCAGCTCCGCGGGCTGCACGAGCGCATCCCTCAGCCCGTCCTGCTGCGGCGCCGTGAGGAAGAACAGCCCCGGCGACAGCTCCGCCATGAACCGCTCGTCCTCCGACACCCGGTCCAGGAAGTCCGAGCGCAAGGAGAGCACCACCCGGATGGGCGACGTCGCGTCGTCCGCGATGCCCGACAGGCAGGCGGTGAAGGCGCGGCGCTCGGCCGCGTCCGGCACCAGCGTGTACAGCTCCTCGAACTGGTCGATGAAGAGCACGATGCGCCGGCGCTCCCGCCGCGCGCGGGCCCGCAGCACGGCGCCCACGTAGCCGGGCTCCCGGCGCAGATGGGCGGAGATCTGCTGCTGCTTGCGCAGGTCCTCCTCCAGCGTGGGGGACGACGTGACGAGCGGCGCCACCATGCTGGCCAGCGCGGCCAGCGGGTCCCTCCCCGGGCGGATGATGAGCGACTCCCAGGGGATGCCCGAGCGCTTGAGCACCGGCACCAGTCCGGCGCGCACGAAGGACGACTTGCCCGCGCCCGAGGGCCCGACGACGGCGAGCAGCGGCCGGTCCTGCAGCCGGTTGACCAGCGCCGCCGTCTCCCGCGCCCGCCCGAAGAACCGCGGCGAGTCCTCCTCCTGGAACGAGCCGAGCCCCGCATAGGGGCTCTCGTCCACGCCGACGTCGGGGATGAACCGGCCGGGCAGGAACGGCTCCAGCGCGCGCAGCACCGCGAGCGCATCCGGGAAGCGCTGCTCCTTGGGCTTGAGCAGGCAGCGGTCCACCACCGAGGCCAGCTCCCCCGGGATGTCCGGCAGCACCGCGCGCAGCTGCGGCATCGGCTCGTCCATCATCGCCGTCACCATCAACTGCGGACCCCGCAGCGGCTCCAGCGGATGTCTGCCCGAGAGCATCCGGAACAACATGATGCCCACCGCCCAGATGTCCGTGCGGTGGTCCACGCCCACGCCGTTGCCCCACTGCTCCGGGGACATGTACGCCAGCGTCCCCAAGAGCGCCCCCTGGCGCGTCAGGTGGACCGACTGGTCCATCCGGCCCGGCGGGGGGAGCAGCCGCAGGCCCTCCAGCAGGACGCGCGGGTCCGTCTCCGCGCCGTGCTCGTCCCCCTGCAGCACCTTCGCGATGCCGAAGTCGAGCACCTTGATGGTGCCCGCGTCCGTCACGATGATGTTCTCCGGCTTCAAGTCGCGGTGGACGATTTTGTGCGCGTGCGCGCACGACAGCGCCCGCAGCACCGGGGACATCAGCTCCACGGCGCGCGACGGCGGCAGGCGCGGACTGCTCTTGAGCAGCCGGTCCATCGGCTGCCCCTGCAGGTACTCCAGCACCATGTATGGGCTGCCATGGGCCTCGCCCACCTCGTAGATGATGACGATGTTCTCGTGGCTGCACCGCGCGGTGGTGCGGGCCTCCAGGATGAAGCGCTGGCTGAACTGCGCGTCCTTCGAGTGCAGCAGCTTGATGGCCACCCGGCGGCCCAGGCGCGTGTCCCGCGCCAGGAAGACGGTGCCCATGCCTCCGCTGCCGAGCTGCCGGATGAGCTCGTAATGCTGGATGCGGGCTCCGGGGCCGAAGGCTCCAAGACCCATCGGAAGCGGAGCGCTGGGGTGGGGCGCACTGCGGGCGGACAGCGAGGGTTCTGGCTTCATGGTCTGCACTCGACGAGGCGAGGGGACACCTCTGGAAAGCACGCGCGGCCCGCGCCACCGCGAAGGGTGCGGGCCGTTCATCGGGGACGCGGAAATGAGCGCTGGCGCGCCAGGGATGGGGCCTCGGGCCCGTCCCTGGTCGCGGGGGTGACTGACGCCAGCCTGGGCGAGAGCGTGGGGGGACTCGGGAGTCGGACTTTCCGGAGAAAGCTCTCGTTGCCAATCTTGAGCGGACGCGTCTGCTTGCCTATGTGAACGCGAGGGCAGGCGTCTGTCATTTGATGGGCGCCGGGCCGGAACCACGCAGACACTTGCGCGTGCGGTCCTGGACCACCCCGGCGCTGCTCAGCGCGTGCGAAGTCGGCAATTCGTCAGCGCGCCCCGCGTCAGGAGTCCAGGGGCTCTGTCGGTTCGAGGACGCTCGGGGGCCATCCGTCTGCTATCGTCACGACATGGCGAAATGGCTCGTGCCCCTGCTGACGCTGCTGGGGGCGGCGTTGATGACAGGATTGGGATATCTGTCGTTCACGGCGGCGCTGGCGGTGCCGCTCCTGATGCTGGCGGGGGCCGGGTTGGTGCTCGTCGCGCTGGTGCTGGCGGTGCTCCCGGTGCGCAGGAAGGTGAACTTCCTGTCCCTGGCCTGGATGCTCGCGGGCCTCGTGCTGTCCTACCTGGGGCTGACGCGCGGCACCTCCTGGCGCTTCGACCAACTGGAGGTCCGCTTCGCTCCGCTCATCGCGGCGCTGGAGTCCTATCACTCGAGCAAGGGCGCCTATCCCGAGTCCGCGAAGGAGCTGGTGCCCGAGTGGATCGCCCAGGTGCCCACGTGTGATGGGGTCGAGCCCGAGGGCCCGGCCGCCACGCTCGCCATGGACATCGGCTATCAGCGTCGGGAGGACGGCTCGTTCGGCATCACCTGCTACACCATCGTCTTCTGGAAGTACTCGTACGACTCACGCCAGAAGCTCTGGTATGGCTGGGATTAGTCCCAGCGCACCACCAGCTTGCCCACCGAGTCGTTGCGCGCCATGCGCTCCAGGCCCTGGGCGAGTTCGGCCCGGGGCAGCACCGCGTCCACCACGGGGCGCAGCGCGCCCGAGCGGAACAGCGGCAGCAGGTGTCGCTCCGCGCTCTGGACCAGGGCCATCTTCTCCTCGAGCGGCCGGCTGCGCAGCACGGTGCCGGTGATGCTCAGGCGCCGGGTGAGCCACAGCCCCAGGTTGACCTCCGTGCTCGCGCCGGCCACCAGGCCCACGAGCAGCATCCGGCCCTTGGGCGCCAGGGCCTGCATGGACTCGGGCACGTAGTCCCCGCCCACCAGGTCCAGGCACAGGTCCGCGCCCCGACCTTGTGTGAGCTCACGGACCGGGTCCGCGAAGCGCGGCGGCGAGGACTCGCACACGAGCGTGTGCTTCACGCCCCACTCGGAGGCGCGGGACAGCTTCGCCGCGCTGCGCCCGGTGCCCACCACGCGCGCGCCCGTGGCCTGACACAAGAGCGCCGCCGCCGAGCCCACGCCGCTGGCCACCGCGTGCACGAGCACCGTCTCGCCCGGCTTCAGGCCTCCCTGGAGCACCAGCGCGTCGTACGCGGTGAGGTACGCCTCCGGCAGCGCCGCGGCGTCCGTGAAGTCCAGGCCCTCCGGCATCGGCAGCGTCTCCCGCTCGTGGGCCAGCAGCTGGTCGGACCACGCGCCGCCGCCCACCAGCCCCATCACGCGGTCGCCCACCTTGAAGCGGCGCGTGCGCGGGCCCACCGCCACCACCTCGCCCGCGTACTCCAGGCCGGGGACGTCCGGCGCCACGTCCGGCGGGGCGGGGTAGAGCCCGCGAATCTGGAGCAGGTCCGCGCGATTGAGGGCGGTGGCGCGCACGCGCACGCGCAGCTCTCCAGGGCCGGGGATGGGCTCGGGGCGCTCGTCCTCGGCGAGGACCTCGGGGCCTCCGGGCGTGGTGATGCGGATGACCTTCATGGCGGGCCTCCTCCTGCTGGCGGGCGGGCACGAAACGTCCTGGCCCACGAGAGCGTCAAGGCTTATCTAGGAAGGCAGGTCCCACATGAGCACGCCCTCCTGTCCCATCTGCAAGAAGCCCGTTCCTCCCCGTCCCGAGAACACCTCGTTCCCGTTCTGCTCGCGCCGCTGCCGCGCGGTGGACCTGGGCAAGTGGTTGGGGGAGGAGTACCGCATGCCCGACCGCCAGTCCGATGAGACGGAGGACGAGCTGCCGCCCGGAAGCCATCCCGACCGCCAGCGCGAGGATGCGTGAAGGGCTACGTCGACCTGCACTGCCACCTGCTGCCCGGAGTGGATGACGGCGCGCGCTCGCTGGAGGACGCGCTGGAGATGGCGCGGGCGCTGGTCGACCTGGGCTTCTCCACCGTCGCCCCCAGCCCCCACGCCCGGCCCGAGTACGCCCCCGTGGACGTGGTGGAGGCCCGCCTCGCCGAGCTGACGGCCGCCCTGGCGCGCGAGCGCATCCCGCTGACGCTCGGCCGCAACGCGGAGAACGTGCTGGACGACGCCTTCCTGCGCGCCCTGGGCACGCCCGCCGCGCGCATGCTGGGGGCGGGGAAGGTGACGCTGGTGGAGCTGCCCTACACCGCGCCCGTGCCCGCGCTGCCGGACATCCTGTTCCGCATCCGCACTAAGGGCGTGGTGCCGCTCATCGCCCATCCGGAGCGCTGCGTGGAGTTCGAGCGCAAGGGGCGCGCCGCGGAGGCGGTGCGCACCGGCGCCCGGCTCCAGCTCGACGTGGGGGCGCTCATCGGCCGCTACGGCCCCACGCCGAAGAAGCTCGCGCGCGCCTTCCTGGAAGAGGGCCTCTACGCCGTCGCCGCCACGGACCTGCATGGGCCGGTGGGGGCGCGGGACTGGCTGGGGCGCTCCCTGGCGGAGCTCGTCGGCCGGGTGGGGGAACAGACGGCCGTCCGGCTCCTGCGGGACAACCCCTCCCGACTGCTGGCCGGAGAGTCGCTGGAGTCCGACCAGGACTGACGGTATACCCGGCCGCCGTGAAACGCGCCGTCAAGCTCGCAGCCAGCCTGCTCGTTACCCTCGTCTTCCTCTGGTGGGCCTTCCGGGACACGGACTGGGGGACGCAGCTCAACAGCCTCAAGTCGGCCAACTACATCTGGTTGCTGCCGTACTTCGGTTGCCTGCTGGGCATCCACGTCTTCCGCACGCTGCGCTGGGGCAGCCTGTTGTCGGGCCTGGAGCGGGTGCCCTTCCGCAAGCTCAACGAGGCCTCCGCCATCGGCTTCATGATGCTGCTGGTGCTGCCCTTCCGCCTGGGCGAGTTCGCCCGGCCCTTCCTCATCGCCCAGCGCAGCTCCATCCGCCGCAGCGCCGCCATGACGTCCGTGGTGCTCGAGCGCATCGTCGACGGCCTCTTCGTCGCCGCGTCCATGCGGGTGCTGCTCTTCTTCGTGCCCACCGAGACGCCCGAGGTGCGCTACGTCAAGCTGGGCTCGTGGCTGATGTTCGCGGTGTTCGGCGGCGGGCTGCTCTTCCTGCTCTTCGGCCTGTGGCAGCAGGAGCGCACCGTGCGCCTGGTGCGCGCGACGGTGGGCCGCTTCGCGCCGGGGCTCGCCGACAAGGTGGCCGACATCGTCGACACCTTCGTGGGCGCCATGCGGCAGCTGCCGGACGCCAGGCAGGTGGTGCTCTTCTTCCTCTTCACCGTGGGCTACTGGGGCCTCAACGGCTTCGGGATGATGCTGCTCGCCAACGCCTTCGACTGCTCGGGCGTGGCGGCCGGCGCCGCGTGCCAGCCCATGGAGCTGTCGCTCTTCCAGGCGTACGTGGTGCTGTGCGTGCTCGTGGTGGGCGTGATGATTCCGGCGGCGCCGGGCATGGTCGGCACCTTCCAGGCGGCGTGCAAGGTGGGCCTGAGCCTCTTCCTGCCGGCCACCGTGGTGAACGCCGGCGGGCTCGCGTACGCCAACGTGCTGTGGATGGCGCAGACGGCGCAGACGGTGGGCCTGGGCCTCATCCTCATGTCGCTGGGCCACATGTCCTTCAAGGACATCGCGGGCAAGCTGGAGAAGGAGGGCGAGGCTACGGCCCCCAGCGCGTGACGCGGGCTCAGTACGGGGCGTCGTCGGGCTGCGTGTCGGCGCCCGGCGCGCTGTCGCTGCTCTCGGCCGGAGGCGCCGACTTCCTCGGCGCCTTCGTCGAGCCGAGCGAGCCCTTGAAGCTGCCGAAGGGAGTGTCGATGCGCTGCTCGCCGCGCGTCTCGATGGCGTAGCCCTCCGGCGCGCACACGGCCTTCGCGGTGTCACGGATGGAGACGATGGGCGTGTCGACGGCAGTGCGCTCGCGCGTGGTCGACTTGGCGACGAGCTTGTCCTCGCGCATCAGCACGCACTGGTCGTCGCCGTAGTACCAGGCGGAGGACCGGTCGGGGAACTCGTGGGCGCGGGTGGGGCCCTGGCCCATGGCCTCGACGACCTCCCGGGACGTCATGCCGGGGTAGAGCTTCTGGAAGCCACCGGGGCCGGCACAGCCGGAGGCGGCGAGGGCGGCGACGAGCAGGACAGTGCGCATGGCGGCAAGCCTAGCCCGCGCGTGTCGGTCGCCTCCAGGTGCCGCGTGGGAGGCGCGCCTACAGCTCCTGGTCCAGCCAGCGGATGATGGCATCCCGGATGGAGGAGGGGCGCTCGGAGGAGGGGCGCGGGCGGGGCAGGCGGAAGGCGCCGTCCCACTCGCGGCGTCGCAGGACGGGCTGGGGCTCGCCCAGACGCGGGGAGGCGCCTCGCTGGGCGAGCATGCTCACGACTGGCCCTCGGGCTTGGCGGCGCCGCGGCCGTACTTGCCGAGCAGGTCCTCCACCGCCTCGCGCAGGTACTCGCTCTGGTGGATGCGGGTGCGCCGCGCCAGCTCGCGCAGCTTCTGCACCTGCTCCTCGGGGACCAGGACGTGGGTGGAGACGATGTCGGCCTCGGGGCCCCGCGCGTCGACGGGCGTCTCCGTGGCGCCCGATGACGGGGCGAGCTCGGGGCTCAGGGGGCTGGCGCTTCCATCCTGCATGGGGGTTCCTCCCGGGGGGACTGCTACAGGCCGCTACTGACGTGTCCGGGCATTAGGAGGGTGGTCCAGGGACTCGTCAACAAAACGGCCCGGCCCCCGAGGGGTGGAAGTGACACCTTTGTTAGCCGGTTTCTCAAATTGGTGTGCTAATCCGCGCCTTCCTCACCTGGAGCACACTGATGAACTTCCGTCGTCTGATGGTTGCGGTGGTCGCTGTGTTTTCCTTCTCCGCCTTCGCGGAGGGGAGTCGGGAAGTCGCGACGGCGGCCAAGGCGTGTACGCCGGTGCCGTTCTCGCTGACGTCCATCAATGCCTCATCACTGGAGCCCGCTCGCGCGACGTGGAACCTGGGCTCCAACGGTGGTGCGTGGCACTACCTGCATCCGATTACCGCGTACATCACGCCCCAGTGTCCCACCACGCCCACCACCATCCAGGCGGTGATGCAGGAGCTGGCGTGGGAGAACCAGGGCTTCCCCTCCGCCGAGGATGGGACGTTCACCAACCGGGCCGGTCTGTCGCAGAGCATCCTGTTGACGTCGAACTACTACGGCAACGGGCTGGCGCTGCTGGCCGCCATCGACGCCTTCGCGGGCGGTGGCGAGGTGCAGGCGTGGCTGTCGACGCAGGAGGTGCCGTGCCACAACTGCCATGAGTTCAACCAGTTCGCGGTGCTGTACTACCCGGCCAGCCGCAAGGTCGTCGTGCTGCAGGGCTACACCGGCTACGACTCCTGACGTCTCGTCGTCCCCGGGCGCCGGTCCCCTGTGCTGGGGCCGGCGCCTTTTTCGTTTCATGTATCAACCCAGGTCTCCTCGGGGCCCGCGGCGCTGTGACGGGATTGACACGTCGTGCGGCCGGGTGTTCACGTTATTTTGATTTTCCCCGAGTAGCCCACCTGGAGCGGAATGATGCGTCTTCGCAAGGTATTGATTGCATGTCTGGCGTTGTCTGGAGCGACGGGCTGTATGGATTCGGGTGGGGAGCCGGCGCCCGAGCAGGCGCTGGCGGTCTCCGAGGCGGAGGCGACGGCGACGCGCATCTACGCGTCCGAAGCGTCGCTGGAGCTGAGCTTCGAGACGATGGGCACGTTCGAGACGCGCAACGGGGTGCGCTCGCTGGTGTTGAAGGCGACGGCGAACCGGTATCTGCAGTACGTGTTCAGCTTCGTGCCGGATGACGCCTTCGGCACGGCGAACATCATCAGCGAGCGCCGCTTCGAGGTGGTGCTGCCGGTGGGGCACGAGCTGAACTCCATCCTCTCCGGGCTGCCGCTGTTCATCACGGTGAACACCTTCACGGGCACGCCCACGCAGTACACGGCGCGCATCGAGGTGTACCCGCGCTTCTTCGACTTCCGGGGCACGTCGCCGGTGTGGATCGACGAGAAGGTGGACCCCGTCTATGTGAAGGACCCCATCAGCAGCCTGGTGTACCGGGGCCGCGCGGACGTGCTGGCGGACGGGCTCCTGGTGACGGGGCCGGATGGGATTCCGCAGGTGTCACGCGTGGACGCGGACACCTTCAAGCTGGACTGGTCCTACTCCGCGGTGGAGCAGGCGATGGACCCGACGACGATTCCGCTCGCCTTCAACGTGATTCAGGGCGGGCAGGCGGTGTCGCAGAAGACGGCGCGGCTGGTGCCGAGGGTGACGAGCCTGGCGGTGACGACGGGCGACCCGTACGAGGTCTGGCCGACGCCCGCCTGTGAGCTGTCGGTGTATGACTGCATCCACGCGCAGCCGGCGGGGACGCTGGACTTCGGGCTGTGCGGCTCGTACCGCCAGGTGTCGCGGTGCCAGTACGTGACGAACATCTGCGACCAGACGCCGAACGTGCCGTTCGCGCTGACGGAGATCGACGCCTCGGCGCTGGAGGCGGCGCGGGATGCATGGAACGACGGCTCGAACAACGGCGCGTGGCACGGGCTGGACTCCATCTCCGCGTACACCACGCCCCGCTGCTCGCAGCCGGCCGCGAGCCTGCGCGCCGCGTACGACGCGCTCCAGTGGCCGGGGTACCGGGACATCCCGACGTTCGAGGCCGGCACGGTGACCAACCGCGCGGGCCTGGCGAACAGCATCCTCTTGAGCACGAACTACTACGGGGACGGCGCGGCGCTGCTGGCCGCCATCGACGCGTTCACCGGAGGCGGTGAGGTGCAGGCGTGGCTGGGCACCCAGGAGGTGTCGTGCCAGAACTGCCACGAGTTCAACCAGTTCGCGGTGCTGTACTACCCGGCCAGCCGCAAGGTCGTGGTGCTGCGCGGGTACACCGGTTACGACTCGTGAGTTGCTGAGGTCGTGACTCGGGCCGGTGCCCCTGGCCGCGCATGCTGGCGCGGTGGGGCGCCTGGTTGAGTTCCTCCACGAGTGCTCGGTCCGCCGTGGCGAGTGGCCCGGCGGCTCGCTGGCCCTCCTGCGCGGCGACGTGTCCTGGGGGATGGAGGGCCCCGAAGTGTTGGAGGCTCGTGGTGGCCTTCCCGGGGGAGCAGGGGGGGCCAATCTCCACCCGGGTCCTGCCCTTGCAGGCTGGCCCGCGCGGGGATGCCAGGTCCGCTGAAGTCCCGGTGCCACGAAAAGAAAAGCCCCGGAATCACTTGGGAAAGTGATTCCGGGGCAGTGGCCAGGGTCGGACTTGAACCGACTACCTGCGGATTATGAGACCGCCGCTCTAACCAGGTGAGCTACCTGGCCACAAAGTGACGCCCGTATAGCGGGACAAGGACGCCGCCGCAAGGACTTCGACGCAGGGAGGCTCGGGAGGAGCGCCCGAGGCGGACTGTCGGTCCTGGCTCATGGCGGATGGCGCTGGCAGCAGGGCCTCCCGCGCTCCGGGCTTCAGGTCGTGACTCCTGGGCTCTGCGAGAGCGTGAGACCGGTTCTCTGGACCGCCCGC
Source organism: Myxococcus sp. AS-1-15 (assembly GCF_020037055.1). Taxonomy (NCBI): domain Bacteria; kingdom Pseudomonadati; phylum Myxococcota; class Myxococcia; order Myxococcales; family Myxococcaceae; genus Myxococcus; species Myxococcus sp. AS-1-15. The sequence goes on from NZ_JAIQDF010000022.1 coordinate 162,190, forward strand.
CAATCGACTCTCCAAGGTGGAGCGCCGCATCCTGGGGGGAGGCAACTCTCAGTGGTCACCCAGAACCGGCCAATGAAGTTCCCCTGAGAAGCGGCCAAAGGGGAGGGCCGAGACGTAGACGCCCGGGAGGAGTGGGGCCTCATCTGCGCCACCCACAACCTTCTCAAGCGCTTCCGCGCGACGGCAGCGTTGGGGGTAGCCCAGTTCCGTAGACACCCGAGATGTGATGGACGGAGCCCGGGATGTCGTAAGACCTCGCCGTGCCCCGTCGTGACGGACCGAGCCGCTCATGAGACCTCCGTTGGCCACACGCCAGGAGGTGGTCCGTGGAGTTGGAGAAGGAGTTGGAGCAGTTCCGCCAGGAAGCGCAGCGGT
>NZ_JAIQDF010000023.1:0-152954 GCF_020037055.1 Myxococcus sp. AS-1-15
TTGACTGCGGTTTCCGCAATCCTTCTCTTCTTCTTGGGCTTGCTATTTGGTTTTCAAAGACCGAGTCGCTTGTTTCTACCGCGACTTCTTGCTACCATTCTTCCTGTCCGCCGCTTGCTGCTTTCGGCGGGCTGCATCTTTTATTCAGGTCCGCGTCAGCTGTCAACTTCGACTTGCGTCCCTTCGGCTCTCTCGAAGTCCTCAGCGCCGCCCAGTGGCTTCCGCTGCTTCTCTTCGTGAGGGGCGCGGCTTCTACCTCTTCGCCGCATCCCGTGTCAACCGCTGCTTCATTGACCGCCCCGTCATCCCCGCCCGCTTGCTTCCGGGCTTCTTCGTCGGGGCGCGGCTTCTACCACCGCCGCATCTTCTGTCAACCCACTGCGCTGACCGCCGTATTTCCGATGTCGTCCTGCCCTCGCGCGAAGTACTCCGCGCCAGTGCGCGGCTTCGTTGCGAGGGGCGCGGCTTGTACCACCACCGCGACTGAAGTCAAACCGTCGACAAGCTGCCCTCCCCCGCCGACCCAGCTCAGTGCCGTCTCCCATGAGACGACGTCCTGCACCACCACCCGCACGCCCACTGAACCACTACCATCCGGTCGACCATGTATGGAGCGCTCCGGAGAATGTCAACTCGCAGTCACGAGCCGCTCCGGACGCTTGCCTGCCCCCTGAGGGCCCACTCTGGGCCGCCACGAGGCGCACGGTCCTATCCATGTTGAATCAGAGAACCACAGCGCCCGAGGCGCTGATTCCACGGCGTTTCCGTCGTGGCTCCCGGCGACGCGAAGGCGACCTGCCCTTCCGCGCCTCGCCGTGAGGTGGGCGGCTTATCCACCAAGCCAGGGACCAGCGCAAGAAGTTTGCTTCTCGTCACTTCGGCGCCACCTGGAGGACACCTCTCCCAGGCTCAGACGCCGAGCTTCAACCGGGAGACGTCCGCCCGCCCCCGGCGGCATCCCTCGGCGACGACCACGGCCTTGAGCTCACTGTAGGCCCGGTCGAAGTCGTCATTCACGACCACATAGTCGTACGCGGCGATTCCCCGCTCCATCTCGGAGCGCGCCGCCAGCATGCGCCGACGGATGGTCTCGTCAGAGTCCGTCTGCCGGTCCCTCAGACGACGCTCGAGCTCTTCCATGGAGGGAGGCAGCACGAAGATGAGGACCGCGTCCGGGTGCTTGCGCTTGATGGCCTGGCCCCCCTGCACGTCGATGTCGAAGATGGCGACGCCCCGGTTGGCCCGAGCGATGTCCACCGTCGACTGGGGGCTCCCGTAGAAGTGGCCGTGGACCTCCGCCCACTCCACGAACTCGCCGCGTTCGATCTTCGCCTGGAAGGTGGCCACGTCCACGAAGTGGTAGTCGACGCCCTCCTGCTCCTTGCCTCGGGGCCGGCGCGTCGTGACGCTGATGGAGAAGTTCGCCTGGGGCGTCTCCCGGAGGAGCCGGTGGGCCAGGGTGGTCTTCCCCGCTCCAGAGGGGGCGGAGAGGACGAGCAACAGACCGGGCGGAAGGATGGTGGTTTCGCTCATTCGACGTTCTGCACCTGTTCGCGGATGCGCTCGACCTCGGCCTTCATCGAGACCACGCGCGCGGAGATGTCCGCGTGCTGGCTCTTGGAGCCCGTCGTGTTCACCTCGCGGTGCATCTCCTGCACGAGAAAGTCCATGCGGCGGCCCGTGGGCTCCTGGCTCGCCATGAGGGCGCGGAACTGCTCGAGGTGGCTCGCCAGGCGCGTCACCTCCTCGGCGATGTCCGTGCGCTCGGCGAAGAGCGCGACCTCCTGGGCCAGCCGCTGCGGGTCCACCGCCACGCCGCGCGCCAGCTCCGCCACGCGCTCGGTGAGCCGCTGCTGGTAGTCCTGCACGGCGCGGGGCGCCAGCTGCGCCACCTCCCGGCTCCACCCCTCGAGCAGCTTCATGCGCGCATCGAGGTCGGCGTGGATGGCCTCCCCCTCGACGAGCCGCATCTTCTCCAAGGCCCCGAGCGCCTGGTCCAGCGCCGCCGTCACCGCGGGCGTCGCGGACTCCAGGTCGACGCCCTTCTCCTCCAGGCGGACCACGCCCTGCTGGTTGGCCACCTGGGACCAGGTGACGTCCTGGGAGAGGCCCAGCTCCTTGGCCAGCTCCCGGAAGGTGCGCAGGTACTCGCGCGCCAGGTTGAGGTCCACCGTGGGCACGGTGCCCGAGGCCGTGGAGGACTGCCGCTTCACCAGCAGCTCCACCGAGCCACGCGCCAGCCGGTCCTTCACCTGCTTCGTGACGAGCGGCTCCAGGGAGGCGAGCTCGCGCGGCAGTCGCGCCTTCACCTCGCAGAACTTGTGATTGAGCGAGCGCAGCTCCACGGAGACCTCTTCGTCTCCCACGCGCGCGCGGCCCGCGCCAAACCCGGTCATGCTCTTCAGCATTGGGCGGTTGCTAGGGGCTTTCCGCCCGCAGGTCAAGCAGCGTGCTTGCACGCCTTTCAGTTCTGTGTAGGGTCCGCGCCGCGATGTCCTGGCACAAGCGGCTCGAGTTATGGGCGAAGCTGGCACTCGCGCTCGTGGCGTCCCTGCTGTTCTGGCGCCCCGGCCGCAAGCTGCGCCCCGGAAAGTCTCTCCCCGTCCCCCGGAAGGTGCTGCTCGTGCGGCCCGACAACCGCGTGGGCGAGGCCCTCCTCACCACCCCCCTGCTGCGCGCCCTCAAGGCCCAGGTCCATCCCGCGCCCGAGGTCCACGTCCTGGTCCACGCCAAGGTGGCCCGGGTCCTCGCCAACCACCCCGACGCGGACCAGGTCATCGCCTTCGACCGTCGCCACATCTGGGCCGGTCCCCTGGCCCCCGGCATCCGCGCCCTGCGTCAGGCGAACTACGACCTGGTGGTCGACTGCGCCAACTGGGAGGCGCCGTCCGTGACGAGCGCGCTGGTGTCGCGACTGGCCGGTCCTCGCGCCGTGGTCGTCGGGCCCAAGGTCTGGCCGGTGACGTACCTGCACTCGCTCTCCGTTCCCGCGCGGCCCGATACCCGCAGCGAGGCCGTCCAGCGCACCCACCTGCTCTCCCCCGTGGCCGGCAACGAGCTGGCCCGGGAGCTGTCCTTCCGGGAGCCGTACATCCGCGACTCCTTCCGCACGTTCCTGGAAGAGGACGCCTCCATGCCGTGCGCGGTCATCAACCCCGGCGGCCGGCTGGGCCCCCGTCGCATCCCTCCGGAGGCCTTCGCCGCCGCCGCACGGGCGTTGCTGGAGGCGGGCCGCACGCCCATCGTGACGTGGGGGCCCGGAGAGGAGGAGCTGGCGAAGGCCGTGCTCGCCGGCGCGCCCGGGGCCCGACTGGCGCCGCCCACCAACCTGGATGAGCTCGCGGCCCTGATGCGCGCCGCCGGCCTCACGGTGTGCAACAACACCGGGCCCATGCACCTGTCCGTCGCCGTGGGTGCGCCGACGTTGGCGTTCTTCCTCCGGATGGACATGGAGCGCTGGGGCCACGCCTATGGCCCACACCGCATGGTCGACCTCACGTCCATCGTCGATGGCGCGGGAGGACAGGGGCTCGAGGCTCGCGCCGCCGAAGAGGCACGGTCCTTCGCCGCGAAGCTCACCGCCTAGGCGCGTCCTCGCGAGTCATCAGCTCGGGAAGCAGCTGCGGCACGCCGTCCTTCACGGGCCACGAGGCATGGCAGGCCACGCAGTGGAGCCGCTCCGTGGCGCCAGTCCCCAGGACGACGAGCACCCCCTTGCATCGGGGGCAGCCCAGCACCGCCAGGAGCGGGGCATCCATGGGCTACTTCGCGTCCTCACGCCCGAGCCGACGCGCCAGCTCCGTGGTGCTGTGGTTCTTCGGGTCGCCCGACACCGCGGTGCGGCCACCGTAGGCACGGACCTCGTCACCCTCGGGGATGCTGTCGGGCGTGTAGTCCGTGCCCTTCACGTGCACATCAGGCTTCAACACCCGGATGATGCCGCGCACGTTCGGCTCGTCGAAGACGATGACCCGGTCCGTGCACGCGAGTGCGGCGACCAGCTCCGCGCGCTCGTTCTCCGGGATGTGCGGCCTGCCAGGCCCCTTGTACGCGCGCGTCGAGGCGTCCGAGTTCACCGCCACCACCAGCACGTCCGCCAGCTCTCGCGCGCCCTCCAGGTAGCGCACATGGCCCACGTGCAACAGGTCGAACACACCGTTGGCGAGCGCCACCGTGCGGCCCTCCTGCTTCCAGCGGGCCCTCGCCTCCGCCACCTGCTCGAGTGACTGAATCTTCTCCAAGGTGCTCATCGCGCGCTCCGCAACTCCGCCAGCAGCTCATCCCGGGACACCGTCGCGGTCCCCGGCTTCTGCACCACCATGGAGCCGGCCACGTTCGCCAGCCTCGCCGCCTCGCCGAACGAAGCTCCAGCCGCGACGGCCAGCGAGAAGGTCGCAATCACCGTGTCGCCCGCGCCCGTCACGTCCACCGCGGCCTTCGCGCCGTGCACCGGGATGAGGTCCACGCCGCCGTCCGCGTCGAAGAGCGCCATGCCGTGGCGGCCCCGCGTCACCAGCAACGCACGACACCCCAGCCGGCGCACCGCTTCCTTCCCGGCCAGGAGCAGGTCCTGCTCCGAGCGCACGGGCCGGCCCGCGAGCGCCTCCAGCTCGGGCTCGTTGGGCTTGCACACCGTCAGGCCCGAGAACGACGCGAGCGCATAGCGGCTGTCCACGCACACCGGCAGCCCATCCGCCGCGAGCTTGCGGAGCACACCTCGCACCTCGTCGTTCAGCACCCCCGCGCCGTAGTCCGAGACGACCACCGCGTCCGCGTCCCGCGCGGCCTGCTCCACGTGACGGGCCAGGGCCTTGCGCACCCGGGGCGGCAACTCCGAGCGCTGTCCCCGGTCCAGGCGCAGCATCTGCTGCCGCGTGGTGCTCAGGCCACCGGCCAGGATGCGCGTCTTCGTCTCCGTCGCGATGTCTCGACCGCCCACCGCGTGCAGTCGGACGCCGGCCTCGGAGAACAGGTGGCGCAGCTCGCCGCCCATCTCGTCCGCGCCGAGCACACCGACGGCCGTCACCTGGCCCGTCAAGGCGCGGACGTTGGCCGCGACATTCGCGCCTCCGCCCAGCTTCACCTCCGCGGACTCGTAGCGGACGATGAGCACGGGCGCCTCGCGGCTCACCCGGTCCGTCTGTCCGTAGATGTAGTGGTCTGCGACGAGGTCCCCGACCAGCAGCACGCGACGACGCGAGAACGCGAGCGGCAGGCGAGAGGGCAAGGGCGAGGAGCGAACGGGCGAGACCGCGGCCATGGCGGCGGTTTGTCCCACAGCCCCCCTCGTCTCACAAGTCGCCTGACGCGCCCGCCAGCCCGAGCGCCCGATACAGGTGGGCCGCTCCCTCCAGCACCTCCACCCCCAACCGCACCTTCCACGCCTCGAACCCGGGCGGCAGCCGCACCGCGTCCTTCTCCGTCGTCACCACCACCACGCCGCGACGCGCCGCCCGCTGGACCACGTCCGCCAGCTCCTCGGCAGTGAAGCGGTGATGGTCCGGGAACAGCGCCGCGTCGACGACCTCCACACCCAGCGTCCTCAGGGTCTTCAGGAAGCCCCCCGGCCGGCCAAGCCCCGCCAGCGCCAACACGCCCTGCCCTCTCAGTCGCTCCGGTGGATGCGACATGCCCTCCGGGTCCACCCATGCCGAGGGCCCATAGCGCGCTCGCACTCGGGGAATCGACTCGGCTTCTCGCGGAAGGCTCACCGCTGGGGGCTCACCCACGGCCGCCGCGGACGTGCGCACCCAGAGCAGCGTGGCGCGTCGAATCGATGAAGCGGGCTCACGCAGCGGACCTCGCGGAAGCATGTGGCCATTGCCCAGCCCCACCGCCTCGTCCACCACCACCAGGTCCTCGTCCCGTGCGAGGCGACGGTGTTGAAAGCCATCGTCGAGCAACACCGTGTCCAGGCCGAACTCGTCCCGTGCTCGCAGCGCACTGGCGACCCGGTCGGGATTCACGAAGAGCCTCACGCTCGGACATCGCGTCGCGAGCAACAGCGGCTCGTCTCCCGCGTCCTCCACCGAGGGGAGCGGCTGTGCTCCCGTGAAGGTCAGCGGCTCTCGTGAGCGCCGACCGTAACCTCTCGTGAGGATGCCGACCTTGCGCCCCGCCCGGACGAGCTGCTCCGCCAGGTACAGCACCGCGGGCGTCTTGCCCGTTCCGCCCACGTTGAGGTTGCCCACGGAGAGGACTCGGAGTCCCTCGACACGCTCGGCTCGCAGCAGCCCCTTGTCGTACAGGGCTCTTCGAAGTTGCACCGCCGCGGCGTAGCTCCACGACAACGCCGTCAGCGGAGACAGCAACACCCTGCGGCCCCAGTCCTCCGGTGACGGTGGGTAGAAGACCCGCTCGATGGCGGTGGGCGACTCGGAGGCGGGAGGACTCAAGACCGACGGGCTCCCATCGCCCGGAGCGCGCTGGGCTCGACGTCCGACATGGACCTCATCGAGGAGCCCCGTTGGCCGCCTCGGCGTACATGGCGAGCACATCGGCGGCGATGCGCGCGTTCGTCGGATGGGCCACCGGCGCGAGCACTCCCGAGAGCGCCGCCTTCACGACGGCTTCGGGCGTGGGCTCGGCCACTCGCGCATCCGCCAGGTCCGGCAATGCGCCTTCGTCCACCGCGACCACTCGGACACCACACGCTCGCGCCTGGGCCGCGGCCCTCGCGCTCCAGTCATTCCCCAAGCCCAGCAGCCAGACCTCATCCAGCGCCTTGAGCCAGCGCGCGAAGGCCTCGCCCTGCTGATAGCCCGCGAAGGTCACCGCGTCCGTCAATCCCAGCGCAGCCACCTGATGGCGCGTCGCCTCCAGCAACGCTCCGTCACCCACGAGGATGAAGCGCGCGTGAGGATGGTGCTGGCGGTATTTCGCGAAGGCCTCCACTCCAACCGCATGGCGCCTCGAAGGCTGGAACGTGGAGACCATTCCCACCAGCGGTCCGCCCATGAGCCCCAGCTCGCGCCGGAGCGACTCGCGGTCCGCTTCGGGCCGGAACCTCGGGTCCACCAGCGCCGGGAGCACCCGGGCTCGCATCCCTCGCTCCAACAGCCTCGCCAACAGCGCGCTCGCCGGAACCGTGTACGCATCCGCCGCGGGCAACGAGGAGCGCAGCGAACGGGGCGCATGCAGCGAGCGCACCAGCACCGCGCCTCGGGGACGTCCCCACCTCGCGAGGAAGTGGTCGTGACTGAAGTGCGAATGCACCACGTCCACCTGCCGCGCGCGCAGACGCCGCGAGTCGCTCCACATGCGCCACGGCGGCGACTTCACGGACAACTCCAGGCCGCCTTCGTCCAACAGGCCGAGTTCCTGGAAGCGAGGCACCGCGGGCTCCTCCGCCGGCACGTCCTTGCGACGACGGTCCACCGCCACCGTCACCTCGTGCCCCGCCTCCCGCTGCGCTCGGGCCAGCAGCGCGACGTTCTCCGCGGGGCCACTGAAGAACGGGCTCGCGAGCAGGTGAAGGATGCGCATCCGCTCAGCGCCTCACCAGCGTGCGGTACAGCGCCTCCAGCGCGTGCGCCTCGTGCTCCACGCCACACCGCCGCCGCGCCTCCTCGGCCGCGTTGCGCCCCACCTCTCGCGCACGCTCCGGCTCCCGCATCAACATGTCGAGCAGTTCCCGCAGCGCCTTCACGTCACCCGGCTCGAAGAAGAAGCCCGTGCGACCATGCTCGATGAGCGTGTCCAGGTACGGCAGCTTCGACGCCACCACGCAGCAACCCGACGCCATCGCCTCCACGTGCACCAGCGAGTACCCCTCCGCGTAGGACGGGTGCACCAGCACCGTGAGCCCCTGGTACCAGGGCTCGATGACCGACTGCTCTCCCGCCAGCGTCACCCGGTCCTCGATGCCGGCCCGCAGGCCGTTCACCCAGTCCAGGTCCGCGCCCTTCGCCAGGCCCACCAGCACGCCCTGCCACTCGGGGTGCTCGGGCAGCAGCGGACGCACCGCCTCCAGGAAGTCGCCCTGCCCCTTCTCCTTCCGGATGCGGCCGATGACGCCGATTCCCAGGCGCCCACCCTGCCCCAGTCGCTCCCAGGCCTTCTGTCGGTCCTCGGGTGGATGGAAGCGCGTCAGGTCGATGCCGTGCGAGATGACCGTCGACGGCAACGCGATGACGTCCGCCACCTGCTTCGTCAACGACACCAGCGCGTCCGCGCCCCGCGCGATGAACCGCGTGAAGCCGCTGGGCGCCATCGACGTGTGCCGCGTGAACACCAGCCGGACCTGCCGCCCCACCAGCTTCAACAGCATCCCCGCGAGCAGCTCGTTGTTCCGGTGCGCGTGCCACACCACCGGCTCCGAGCGCGCCCGGCGCAGCAGCTCCGGCCAGGTGATGCGCGGCAGGCCCTCGCTCAGCCCCGAGCCGATGACCCGCGTCTCCGAGCCCGAGTCCTTCACCAACGCCGGCACCACCGACTCGACGTGGCGCGTGACGCCCGTGTACCGGTTGTGGAAATGCGGGTGGATGATGAGCGTCATCGCGGCTCCGCCCTGCCGTGCGGGAAGAGCGACAGCATCGCCTCGGCGTTGCGCTCGCTCGCGCCGGAGATCCGGCCCACCGTCTCCAGGGCCCGGGCCCCGAGCTCATCGATTCGCCTTGGGTCCTCCAACAGCTCCGCGAGCCTCGCGTGCAGCTCCTCCGCGTCCGCCACCTGGATGCCTCCGTGCTCCGACAACACCGCCACACTGTCCCGGAAGTTGTCCATGTGCGGCCCGAACAACACCGGCTTGCCCTGCCCCGCCGGCTCCAGGATGTTCTGGCCACCGCGCTTCGTGAACGAGCCTCCGACGAAGACCACCGTCCCCAGTCGGTAGGCCCGCGACAACTCGCCGATGGTGTCCAGCACCACCACCTGCCCTCGCTCGGGGTTGCCCTTCGAGCGCAGCCCCACGCTCAGCCCCGCGTCCCGCGCGAGCGTCACCACCCGCGCCGCGCGGTCCACGTACCTGGGCGCAATCACCAGCCGCAGCTCCGGCCACTTCGCGAGCAGGCGCCGGTAGACTCCCAGCAGCGCCTCCTCCTCCCCCTCGTGAGTGCTTCCGGCAATCCACACGGGCGCGCCCACCGGCAGCCCCAGGACCTCGCGCAACGTGATGTCCTCCGGCGCGGGCCCCGAGGCCAGGGAGTCGAACTTCGTGTTCCCCGTCACCATCACCCAGTCGGGACGCGCGCCCAGACTCCTCGCCCGCTCCGCTTCGTCCTCGTGGCGCATCAACATCAGGTCCAGGTCCTTCAGCGGATTGCCGATGAGCCCGAACAACGCCCGGTAGCGCCCCACGTTCGCAGGCGAGAAGCGGCCGTTGGTCATCACCACGCGTGCCCCTCCGCGCTTCGCCGCGCGGATGAGGTTGGGCCAGATCTCCGTGTACTCGAGGACCAGGATGTCCGGCCGGAGCGCCTTCATCGCCCGCCGCGTCGGGCCCCACAGGTCATACGGCACGTAGATGACGCCATCGATGTCCTTGGCCAGCCGCCCCGTCGCCATCGCATGTCCGCTGTCCGTCATCGTCGACAGGATGAGATGGCAACCCGGGAAGCGCGCTCGCAGCGGCGCGAACATCGGGGAGAGCGCGAGCAGATCCCCCGCGCTCGCTCCGTGCAGCCACACCACGGGCCCATCGCCCCTCACGGGCAACGCGCCCGGGGAATAGAACCCCAGTCGCTGCCACAGGCCATGACGCGTCTTCCGGTGCACACACAGCACCGGGAGGAGCAGCGGGAAGAGCAGGTACGTGGCGAGGATGTAGAGGAGTCGCATGGACGGCTCCCCGGCCCTCTATCAGATGCCAGGGGTCCGAGGCAGCACACGCACGGGATTCGGAACAATCCAAGGTCGCCATTCGGACCCGAAGAAGCGTCCGGGCCCCTTCGCCCAGACCTCCACCCGCACCAGCCCCTCCCCCGTCAGCTCCACCGACGTGCCGTCCTCCCCCAGTCGGCCTTCTCCCCACACCTGCACCCGAACCGTGTCCACGTCCGGCAACCCCGGCAGGCGCACCTTCAGGACATCCCCCACCCGGGCCTCGCGCTGCTCCAGGTCCACGCCCTCCAGGGCGAAGCCCTCGGGCTCCCCCAGCGCTCGGAAGGAACAGAGGGCCGAGCCTCCTCGCAGCGCTCTCGTCACGAGCGCCGCGGCCACCTTCGCATCCTTCGGCAGGGGCGAGGGGAGCTGCTCGGGCGGGAGGTACATCGCGAGCGAGCTGAACACGGACTCGTACGACGGCAGGCCATGCGCATCATGCGCGCAGAAGGAGCGCTTGGGCTGCTCCCGCGAGAGGTCCATGAAGCGCTCGCCGGGCTCGGGCTCGGGCGCGACGAGCAGCATCACTCCATGCATCGGGTTCGCGAGATACGCGCCCACGGCCGGCAGCAACCGGCTCACCGGATTGCGCATGGCGTGACGGAAGAACGTGTCCGCCGAGTACAGCTCGAACCCCTTTGCCTCACGGGCGGTCGGCTCGTCCGTCCACGGGTTCTTCTTCTGCACCGGATGCGCGAGGACCGTCATGCCTCCCGCGGCCTCCACTGCCCTCACCGCATCCGCCGCGGGCATCCATCGCGTCATGCCCTCCAGCGGGCGCTCCATGCCGAACGCGACCAGGTGCCCCGCGGACGTCGAGATTTCAACGCCGGGAATCAGCAGCACGCCATCGCCCCAGGTCGGCGAGGGCGGCGTGAAGTCGTTGTGGTCCGTCAACAACACGAAGTCGAGGCCCGCGGCCTTCGCCGCGAGCACCACGTCGAGGGGACTGCCTCGTCCATCCGAGCGCGTGGTGTGCACGTGGAAGGCGCCCCGAATCCACCTCGGTTCGCCCTCCTTCGGGGGCACCACCGGGTATGTCGTGTACGAGGCCGGGAGCGCGAAGAAACCGCAGAGGCCCAGGAGGAGGAGCAACAGGCCTACCAGTGCGCGAAGCCCCTTGCCGAGCACCACACGAAGTCGGCTCATCGCCCCTCTTCTCCACGTCGCGCAGGGACGACGTCGATGGATGTCACGATGAGGACAACGCTCCTGGCGCCGCACCGAGGCAAAGCCTGTGACGACTCCAGCGTCATTGTCCGGACCTCGGCCGTCCCCGAAACAGGCGCTCCACCACGTTCAGTCCCGACTCCTGGCGCGGGGACCCGGCTTCGCCGCACAGGCGTGGCGCGCACGAAGGAGCCTTCCGGCCAGCCCCCATCCGCGGGCCGACCGCACCGCGGCGCGCCAGCCCCGCACTCGCTCCGACGTATTGGCGCGGCTCCTGCGGAGACCACAGCGTCCCGCGACAGGTCCTGTGCCTGGATGCCGCCACACGAAGGCCTGCCCAGGCGCACCAGCGCCCGGTCCGACGGCGAGCGAACCACCCTGGTTCGTCGACGACGAGCCCCGCCCCGAGAGGCGTCTTGCCGCATGGGTGCGCTGCACGCCGGGACTTCGCTCCACCCAACATGAACCCGTGACTCCCGGACAGGCGTCTCACGGCATGCCCTCGGCTCCAGGGGACCGCGCTTCACGCGGCGCCTCGCTCGAGGGTGCCCTCCGTCTGCATCTTCCACAGCGCCGCGTAACGCCCGCCCCTCGCGAGCAGCTCCGCGTGCGAGCCGCTCTCCACCGCCCGCCCCGCCTCCATCACGTGGAGCACGTCCGCGTTCACCACCGTGGACAACCGGTGCGCGATGACCAGCGCCGTGCGCCCCGGCAACACCGCCGCCAGCGCAGCCTGCACCTCGCGCTCGCTCTCGGGGTCCAGGCTGCTCGTCGCCTCGTCCAGGACCAGCACGCGCGCTCGCGCCAGCACCGCCCTCGCGATGCAGAGCCGCTGCCGCTGACCACCGCTCAACGTCACGCCGCGCTCGCCGATGCGCGTGTCGTAGCCCTGGGGGAGCGCCCGGATGAACCCGTCCGCGTTCGCCACCTTCGCCGCCGCCTCCACTTCCTCACGCGTGGCGTCCGGTCGCGCATAGCGAAGGTTGTCCAGCACCGTCCCCTGGAACAACAACGGCTCCTGCGTCACCAACGCCAACTGCTCGCGCAGGCTCGCCGCCGTGTACCGGTCCATGTCCACGCCGTCCAACAACAGCCTCCCGGACTGGGGCCGCTCGAAGCGCAGGAGCAGCGACGTCACCGTGCTCTTGCCCCCACCACTGCCTCCCACCAGCGCCGTCACCTGCCCCGCCTTCAGCTCCAGCGTCACGCCCTCGAGCGCGCGCCGCTCGCCATACGCGAAGCTCACGTCCTCGAAGCGCACCGACTGGGACAAGGGCGGCGCAGGCACCGCGTCCGGCGCATCCAGCACCGGGTGCTTCAAGTCCAGCAACGCGAAGAGCCGCTCACCCGCCGCGCCCGCCTGCATCGCGAACTGCGTCACCCGGCCCAGGTCCTTCACCGGCTGGTACACCAGGATGACCGCCGTCAGCAGCGACAACAGCGCCTCCGGCTCCATCAACTTCGCGCTCGCCGCGAAGGCCAACGCCCCCGCCAGCGCCGCCGCCGCCAGCACCTCCATGATGCCGGGCACCCCGCCACGCGCCCACGCCGCCCCCACCACCGCCTCCTCGTGCGCCTTCGCGTGCGAGGCGAACCGCGCCAGCTCCGCCTCCTGCCCGTTGAACGCCTGAATCGTCCGCAGTCCGCCGAGCCCCTCGTGGAGCTGCCCCGCCAGATGCCCCAGCTGCGTCTGGCCCTCGCGCGTGCCCTTGAGCACCTTGCGCGTCAGCCTCGACGCCGGCAGCGCCGCGAGCGGAATCACCACCAGCATCAGCCCACCCAGCAGCGGGCTCATCGACAACGCCACTCCCGCCAGGATGATGACCTGCAGGCTGTCCCGCAGGTACGAGCCCACCGTGTACATCGCCGCCGCCTCCACCGCCGCGACGTCCGACGAGAAGCGACTGAGCAAGTCTCCCTGCCGCTCACGCGCGAGCTGCGCCGGCGACAACGACGTGAGCTTCACGAAGAGCTCCCGCCGCAGGTCCTTCACCACCCGCTGCGCGAAGAGGCCCATGAAGTAGAACTGGCCCAGGTACCCCACGCCCTTCACCGCGCCCACCACCACCATCATCAGCGGGAAGCCCCACAGCGCCGCGTCACGCGGCAGGTCCGAGAGCCACGGCACCCGGTTCGCCCCGCCGAAGCCCTCCTCGCCGCCCGACAACAGGAAGCGCAGCGCCGGGCCCGTCAGGTACGCGTACGCGCCCGTCGCGATGCCCACGAACGCCATGCACACGAACGCCACCACGAGCACCGCCGCATGCGGGCGCGCGTAGCGCAACAATCGCCAGAGTGTCCGCCCCATCTGCCTACCGTCCCACCTTGCGCAACGCCGCCTTGGCCAGCTGCGAGTACGGGTTGTACTCCAGCACCTTCAGCAGCTTCTTCCGCGCCAGCGGCGCGTCCCCCAGGTCCGTGTCGATGATGGCCGCGATGATGTGCAGCCGCTCCACGTACGGCCCCAGGGACAACGCCTTCTTCAACACCTTCTGCGCCTTCTGCGCACGCTGAACCAACGGACCGCCCGCCCCCTGGTACGTCGCCCAGGCGAGGAAGGAGTAGTACTCCGGCTCGCGAGGGTTGAGCGTCACCGCCTCCTCGAACGCGTGCATCGCCGACAGGAAGTCCCGCCGCTTCAGCGCGGACTCGCCCCGGCGCAGCGCAATCTCGGCGTCCACCACCACCGCCGTGTTGCGCCCCACGTCCAGCTTGCTGAAGAGGTACTGGAGGTACGCCTTGCGCTTCTCCTCCACGCTCAACACCCGGTAGGACGCCGACAGCTTCTCCTGCACCGAGTCCAGCAGGTCCTTCAGGTCCGAGATGTCGTACTCGGCATACGTGTCCGGGTGAAAACGCATCGCCGTCTCGTGGTACGCGCGCTCCACCGCCTCCGCGTCCGCCGCGATGTCCAACCCCAGGCTGCCGAAGTAGCTGCGGGTGATGATGCGCACCGCCTCCTCGCGCAGCGACGCCGCCGTCTCCCCAGGCAACGACTTGCGCTTGCGCGGGCCAATCCGGTCCGGCACCACCGCCGCCGACAGCACGTCCGCCCCCGTCGCCACCGGCGTCGGGGAGAACGTCACGCCCCCCGTCAGCTTCAGGAACCACAGGAGCGAGTACGCCGCGCTCAGCTCCCCGCGGCCATGCGCGAGCAGCTCCTTGAGCACGATGCGGCCATTGACCTGCATGGCGATCTTGATGTCGTCCGTGTCCAGCGCCATCGCCTGCAAATCACGGCCGAACTCGGGCGAGCGCACCGGGTACTCCCCCAGGTTCGCCTTCAGCGACGCGGCCATCACCTTCAGCGGGAAGGTGCGCCGCGCGCCCTCCAGAATCTGCGCCAGCGGCGGCAGGTCCACCGACGCCACCTCCGCGGTGAACTCGTCGCCGGAGTAGAAGGCGTACCGGCCCTCGCGCATGCCCAGCACCCGCGCCAGCTTGTCGCGCGTGTAGTCCCGCAACAACTGCGACAGCTCCTCGCCCACCAGCTCCACGCCCGCGTCCGCCAGCGCCGAGCCGATGCGCAGCCCCGAGCCCAGCGCCTCCACCACCTGCTCCGCCTGCGCGGGCGTGGCGAGCTTGCGCTCCACGAGGTAGCGCGGCAGCGAGTCCTCCTTCACCGTCGAGTCGAAGCTCACCGGCCCGCCGCGCAGGAAGTACACCCGCCGACTCAGCCCCCGGTGCGCCACCACCAGCACACCATCCCGCCGCAGCCGGTGGATGGAGTGCAGCAGGCCGGGCAGCGGATAGCCCTTCAGCTCGCCACTGTTCACCGCCGGACGCGACAGCGTGGACGCCAGGCCCGACAGCGGCACCGCCTGCGCCGCGCGCACGAGCGACTCCAGCCGGGGCACCAGCTCGCCGGGCTTGAGCGGGTCCGCGACGTACGCATTCACCTTCAGGTCCAACACCGAGCCCACGCCCCGCGCCCGCCCCAGGTGTCCCTTGTCGATGGCGACGATGGGCACGCGCCCACCCTGGCTGTGCCCCCGGATGAGCTGCACCACGTGCGAGCCCTCCACGCGCGGCAGGTCCACCGACAACACCATCACATCCGGGTTGTCCGCCGCGAAGTGCTCCAGCGCCGCGATGGGGTCATTCACCGCGCGCACGGAGTACCCGGCCTGCGAGAGCAGGCCCGTCAGGTGCTCGAGCGTGGGGGGATGGCTCTCGGCGAGCAGAAGCGTCTTCAAGGGTTGGCGCAGTCTACACCTTCACCCCGGCTTGCATCAGGGTACGATGCGCCCCCCTCACATGACGCCCCCGCCCCGAATCCTCGTCGTGGCAGGCGAGGCCTCCGGCGACGCCCATGCCGCAGAGCTCGTCGCCGCCCTCCAGGCCCGCCGTCCGGACCTCACCTTCTTCGGCATGGGCGGCTCGCGCCTGGCCGCTCGGGGAGTCGAGCTGCTCTTCGACGCCCGCGAGGTGTCCGTCATGGGCATCACCGAGGTGCTCCCCCGCATCCCTCGCATCCTCCAAATCATGAAGGGCCTGGCGAACGCGGCCGCCGAGCGGCGCCCCGACGTCGCCATCCTCGTCGACATCCCGGACTTCAACCTGCGCCTGGCCGAGAAGCTCAAGGCCCAGGGCATCCCCGTGGCCTATTACATCTCGCCCATGATCTGGGCGTGGCGCCGCGGCCGGGTGCGCACCATCAAACGCCTGGTGGACCGGATGCTGTGCATCCTCCCGTTCGAGGAGGACTTCTACCGGGACGCCGGCGTCGCGGCCCGCTACGTGGGCAGCCCCGTCGTCGAGCAGGTCCCCGCCCCCGACAGCCCCACCGCGTTCCGGGAGCGCCTGGGCCTGGCCAAGGAGGCCCCCACGCTCGCGCTCCTGCCGGGCAGCCGGATGAGCGAAATCCGCCGGCTGCTGCCGTCCATGGTGGACGCGGCCCGCCGCCTGTCCGCCGAGCGGCCCGGGCTCCAGGTCGTGGTCCCCGTGGCCCCCACCATCCCCCGCGAGGAGGTGCTCTCCCGCTTCGAGGGCAGCGGCCTGACGCCGGTGCTGGTGGACGGGCATGCCCCGGAGGTGGTCGGCGCCAGCGACGCGGCGGTGGTCGCTTCCGGAACCGCCGTGCTGGAGGCGGGGCTGATGCAGCGCCCCCTCGTCGTCATCTACCGGGTGTCCCTCATCTCGTACTGGGTGGGCCGGCTGATGCTGAAGGTGGCCTTCGTGTCCCTGGTCAACCTGCTGGCCGGGCGGCGCGTGGTGCCGGAGCTGCTCCAGGGGGAGATGACCCCCGAGCGAATCGCCGACGAGGTCCGCAAGGTGTGGCTGCCGGGGGCCGCCCGGGACGAGATGCTCCAGGGGCTGGGAGAGGTCCGGGGGCGGCTGGGCGAGGCAGGGGCCGCCACCCGGGCGGCGGAGACCGTCATGGAGCTACTGCCCCCGCGCGCCATTTAGGGTATGTCGGCCCGGCCATGAACCCAGCGCTGGTCTGCATCCCCACCTACAACGAGCGGGAAAACATCGAGGCCATCACCCTGGCGGTGCTCAAGGCCGACCCGCGCGTCGACATCCTCATCGTCGACGACAACTCGCCGGACGGAACGGGGCACATCGCCGACCAGCTCGCCGCCAAGGAGCCCCGCGTGCGGGTGCTCCACCGCGAGAAGAAGGAGGGCCTGGGTCGCGCCTACCTCGCCGCCTTCCGCTGGGCCCTGGCGGAGGGCTACACGTACATCCTGGAGATGGACGCGGACTTCAGCCATGACCCGCGCTACCTGCCCGGGTTGATGGACGCGGCCGAGGCGGGCGCCGACCTGGTGCTCGGCAGCCGCTACGTCACGGGCGGCGGCACGGTGAACTGGGGCGTGGGCCGCCAGGTCATCAGCCGCGGCGGCAGCCTCTATGCCCGCACCATCCTGGGCGTGGGCGTGCAGGATTTGACTGGCGGCTTCAAGTGCTTCCACCGCCGGGTGCTGGAGACCCTCGACCTGGATGCCGTACACAGCACCGGGTACGCGTTCCAAATCGAGCTCACCTACCGCACGCTGAAGAACGGCTTCACCGTGCGTGAGGTCCCCATCATCTTCGAGGACCGCCGCGTGGGGCACTCGAAGATGAGCAAGAAGATTTTCGCCGAGGCGCTCACCATGGTGTGGAAGCTGCGCCTCACGGTGTAGTCGCAAAGGTCGTGCGGTGATGAAGGACTACCTGACGCAATTCCTCGTCGCCCTGCCGGCGGTCTTCTTCGTGGTGGACCCCATCGGCGTGGTGCCGCTGTTCCTGGCCATGACGGCCGGGGACACGAAGGAGAAGATACGCCGCACGGCGATGCGCGCGTGTCTGGTGGCGTGCGGGCTGATGACCTTCTTCGCCCTGTTCGGCACCATCATCTTCAAGGTGTTCGGCGTGTCGCTGGGGGCCTTCCGCGTGGCGGGCGGAATCCTCCTGCTCATCACCGCGCTGGACATGCTGCGCGCGCGTCCGTCCGAGACACGCACCACCCCCACCGAGGAACAGGAAGGCGTGGTGAAGGAGGACGTGGCCATCGTCCCCCTCGCAATCCCGCTGTTGTCGGGGCCCGGAGCCATCGCCACCGCCATGGTGCTGATGGCTCGCGGCAACTCCAACTCGATGGCCTCCACCCTTCCGGTGCTGGCGGCCATCCTCCTGACGTTCGTCTTCAGCTACTTCATCCTGCGCGCCTCCGGGCTCGTGCAGCGGGTGCTGCGCCAGTCCGGCGTCGCCATCGTCGAGCGTGTCATGGGGCTCATCCTGGCCGCCATCGCCGTGCAGTTCATCGCGGACGGCGCCAAGGAATTGCTGAAGTAACCTAGTTGCCGACGACCCAGGTGGGGCCCGCGCGGCGCAGCGTGCCCTGGGGCTTGCCCTCCAGGGTGAGCTCGTCCGGGCCCGCGCGGCGCGCGTCGTACGCGTAGCCCTCGCGAATCTCCTGGAGGTAGACGACGACGGCGTCCAGCACGCTGTCCTGCACCACCTTGAAGGTGGAGTCGCCGCAGCGGGGCTCATCGCCTTCGAAGAAGCGCTCCAGCATGGACTGCTCCGGGCGGCGCACGTACACGCGCACCGGCGTGGGCTCGTGACGGCCCTGGGCGGCGATCTCCTCCACCACCCGTGACGGTGTCGGTTCCTTCAACACGGATTGAACCAGGCTGCACTTGTCCGCCTCCACCTCCCGCCGCACGGCAAGCGGCGCCTGATGCGCGCAGCCCGCCCCCACCAGGAGCGCCATCCCCACCACGCCCCAGGTCCACCGTTGGAATCGGTCCATCCGCTGCTACCTCCTCGTCACTGCGTCCGTCCGCTACAGCTTCCTCCACCGCGGCGAGAAGGGAGCGCCGGCGAGCACCGGGTCCTCCACCGCGATGATGTACTCCGCCCGGCGGTTGGCAGCCTCCGCCGTCTCGTCCGGAGTCCGCACCGCGGGGGACTCCTCGCCAAAACCCTCGTAGAAGATGGGGACCTTCAGCCCTCGCTGACGGAAGGCGGCGGCGAGGCTGCGCGCGCGCTTGAGCGACAGCTCGCGGTTGTCCGCCGTGGCGCCCACGGTGTCCGTGTGGCCCAGCACGTACAGACGAACCGCCGCGAAGCGGCCGTATTTCGCCAGCGCCTCCGCAATCAACGCATGGCTCCTGTCCAGCTTGCCTCGCTCGCCGGCGGGAATGTCCGCGCGCCCCGAGGCGAAGCCCACCTCTTCATGGGGAATGTCCACGCGCCACGGGAAGAGGTCCACACCCGTGTAGAAGTCCGATGTGTCGAAGGCTCGGAGGGAAATCTTCATCACCTTCCCCTCGGCGGCCGGCCAGCTCAACGTCAGCGGCGTGCCCGCCTTCTCGCCCTTGAAGGCCACCTCCCCCTCGAAGGCCTTCTTCCCCGTGTCCATCAGCACGGTGAGCTCCACGCGGCCCGCGGGACGCGAGAGCTGGAAGCGCAGCGTGCGCCCCGGCACGTCCACGTCCTCCGGGCGCACGTCCAGGCGCAGCGGCCCGTTGAGCTCCGTGTCGAAGGACAACGGCAGGCTGCCCGACTCGGCGTTGGCGAAGCGCACCACCAGCTCGCCCTCGTAGTGGAAGCGGCCCTCGGGCTGCTCCAGCTCGATACGCCGGGTCATGCCTGGCTTCCCGCCGCCCTTCACGTCGACCACCTTCCCGTCGTCGCGTTTGAGCTTCACCTCGAAGCCCGCGATGGGCTCCTCGATGTGCACGAGCAATGCCGGGAGCTTCTCGCCCACCGCGGCCCGGCCCTCCAGGGACACGCGGATGGCGTCGGCGAACGCGGGCAGGGGTGTCGAGGCGACAAGACTGAGCAATAGAACCAGGCGGGCATTCATGGCGCGGCGTCGACTCCGGCGTCGCGGGTCGCCGTGCAACAGCGACCCGGATGGGTGGATTCCTCCGCGCCAGGGTAGGACGGTGTCCCCCGCGTGGAAATGCTTCGCGAGCGTGGAAACGCCTCGCGAGCCAGACGCGAGAAGCGCGCCGACATTCATTCCCGCGCGCCACACCTCTCAGGGCAGCCGGGGGGACGGCCACCAGGCCCTCTCCTGCCCGGGCGCGAGAAGGGGGCCGCTACCGCACGCCGACGAGCGTGATTCCCGCCGCGCGCGCGTTGGCGAAGAGCTCCGGCGCGTCCAGCAGCACCGTGCGCCCGGCCTCCAGCGCCAGCACCCGGGCGCCCACTTCCTTCATGACCTCCAGCGTGCGGGGCCCCGCGGCGGGCAGGTCGAAGCGCAGGTCCTGCTGCGGCTTGCAGCGCTTGACGACCACCGCGCCCGCGCCGCCCAGCTTGCCGCCCCGGCGGATGGCCTCGTCCGTGCCCTCCACGGCCTCGAGCGCCAGCACGTGGCCCTGGTGCACCACCACCGTCTGGCCCACGTCCGCCTGCCCCAGCAACGCCGCCACCTCGCGCCCCAGCGCCACGTCCTGCTGCTGCGTGGGGCTCAGCTCGGGGCCGGCCAGGTGCCCCTCGGGGCACAGCACCTCCCCGAGGAAGTCCGTGGGGGCGATGATGGTGATGCCGCGCGACTCGAAGTCCGCGGCCACCGCGCGCAGCAGCGCATCATCCCGGAAGCTGCGCAGCCGGGAGATGATGCGCACCGCGCCCAGGTCCGGCCGGGCCTCGGACAGGGCCTTCACCCGGCCGATGCCGCCCGCCATGGCCGCCTGCTTCACGCCTGCGGCGACGAAGGCCTTCTGGATGCGGTTGACCTGCCCCACCCGCACCCAGGTGAGCGAGCCCACCTCCGAGGCCAGGGCCGGGTTCGTCTCGCCCTTGTGGGCCACGGCCACCACCTCCAGCCCCCGGGCCCGCGCGGCGCGCGCGAACAAGAGGGGAAGCTGACCGTTGCCCGCGATGAGGCCGATGCGACCGTCCGGAGGTGCGTGCTCCATGTCCACAGCCTAGCGCGTCAGGCCGCGCTTGCTCTGGGAGATGAAGGACACCAGGTGGTCCACTTCCGGGTGGCCGCCCAGCTCCGTGCGCAGCCGCCCCAGCGCCTCCTGCAGCCCCAGCTTGGAGCGGAACAGGATGCGGTGGGCCTCCTTGATGCGTTCAATCTGGTCCTTGGTGAACCCGCCGCGCTCCAGACCCACGGTGTTGAGCCCCACCAGCTCCGCCCGGTCTCCCTGCGCCGTGGCGTACGGGGGGATGTCCATGGTGACCATGGCCCCGCCGGAGATGAAGGCGAAGCGGCCCAGGCGGGTGAACTGATGCACCGCCGCCAGGCCGCTGATGATGACGTGGTCCTCCATCGTCACGTGGCCCGCGAGCGCGGACCCGTTGCCGATGCGGCACCCGTCGCCGACGACGCAGTCGTGGGCGACATGGCTGTTGGCCATGAAGAGGTTGCCGTTGCCGACGCGCGTGGCGCCGCCGCCGCCCGCCGTGCCCTTGTGCAGGGTGACGAACTCGCGAATCTGGTTGTCGTCGCCGAGCGTGAGCTCGGTGTCCTCCCCCGCGTACTTGAGGTCCTGCGGGTCCGCCCCCACCGAGGCGAACTGGAAGATGCGGTTGCGCGCGCCGAGCGTCGTGCGGCCCTCGATGACGACGTGAGGGCCCACGTGGGAGCCCTCGCCAATCGTCACCTGCGGTCCGATGACCGAGTACGGTCCAACGTGGACCGACTCGTGCAGACGCGCATCGGGGTGAACCACCGCGGTGGGATGAACCTGAGCCATGTCGTCTCCTCTACCTCGCGGGCCCGCGGTCAGGACGCCGCGCCCTCTTCCGCCGTCGCGCCCTTGTCCTTGTCCACCACCGTGGCCAGGAACTCGCCTTCGGCGACCTTCACGCCATCCACCGTCGCCGTGCCCTTCGTCTTCCACACGGCGCCCTTGTGGCGCAGCACTTCGATTCCCAGCTGCAGCCTGTCTCCGGGCACCACCGGCTTGCGGAAGCGCGCCCCGTCCACGCCCATCAGGTAGGTCACCTTCTGGCTCGGGTCCATGTTCTCGCTCTTGTACGCGAGGATGGCCGAGGCCTGGGCGAGCGCCTCCAGGATGAGCACGCCGGGCATCACCGGGTGGCCGGGGAAGTGGCCGTTGAAGAAGGGCTCGTTGATGGTGACGTTCTTGTAGGCGGTGATGCGCTGGCCGGGAACAATCTCCACCACCCGGTCGATGAGGAGGAACGGGTACCGGTGCGGCAGCAGGTTCTGGATTTCGCCGATGTCCATCACGGGCCCTTCTCCTTCTCGAGCTGCTCCACCCTTTTGCGCAGGGCGCGCATTTCCTTGAGCAGGTCCGCCACCTGCCCCGAGGCCGCGCTGGCCCGGAGCCACTCACGGTGGGGGATGGCCGGGCTGCCGCTCACGATCTGTCCGTCGGGGACGTCATGGGCCACGCCGGACTGGGCGCCGACCTTGGCCAGGTCACCCACGCGGATGTGGCCCACCACGCCCACCTGGCCCGCGAGCACCACGCCGGTGCCCACCTCGGCCGAGCCGGACACGCCCGCCTGCGCGCAGATGAGCGCCAGCGGCCCCACGCGGACGTTGTGGGCGATCTGCACCAGGTTGTCGAGCTTGGTGCCGCGCCCCACCACCGTCTCGCCCACCGTCGCGCGATCGATGCAGGTGCACGCGCCCACCTCGACGTCGTCCTCGATGCGGACGATGCCGACCTGGGGAATCTTGAAGTGCTGGGGCCCGTCTTCCCCTTCCGGGTCGAAGGCGAAGCCGAAGCCGTCCGCGCCCACCACGCTGCCGGCGTGGAGGATGACGCGCGAGCCCACCACACAGCGCTCGCGCACCGTGACGTTGGGGTGCAGCACGCTGTCCTCGCCGACGGAGGCGTGCTCGCCCACGTAGGCGCCGGGATACAGCACCGAGCGCGCGCCCACCTTCGCGCCCGCCTCCACCGTCGCGCCGGCGAGCACGCTGGCCTCCGGGTGCACGGTGGCCTCCGGGTGCACCCACGCGCCCGGGCGGATGCCGGGGGCGGGACGCACGTCGGGGTGGAACACGCGCAAGAGCCGCGCGTAGGCCAGGTGCGGATTGGACACGCGCACCAGCGCCACGCCCTCGCGGGCCGGCTCGCTGGTGCCCACCAGCACGGCCGAGGCGCGGGAGGCCTCGAACTGGCGGCGGTAGCGCGTGTTTCCGTAGAAGGACACGTCTCCCGGGCCGGCTTCCTCGAGCCCGTTGAGTCCGTGGATGAGCTGCTCAGGGTCGCCGAGAAGCTCGCCACCGACGAGGGCGGCGAGCTCCCCGAGCCGTCGGGGTGCGGGAGAGGTCTTCACGGGAGCGCGGGGCTACTTCGTCGGGGCGTCCTTGGCCGCCGTCGTCTTCTTGCCGGAGCCGTTGTAGGCCCGGATGACCTCGTTGGAGATGTCGTACTGGGCCTTCGCGAAGACGATGCCCGAGTCCCGCTTGTCCAGGACCATGCCCAGGTCATCGCGCTGCGCGATGGAGGCCACCACCTGGTCGATCTTGTTGATGATGGGCTCCATCTCCTGGCGCTCCTTGTTGGCCGCCTCGCCCCGGCTCTTCTCCCACTTCTGGGCGAGCACCATCACCTTCTTCTGCAGCTCGCCCTCCTTCTGGGCGCGCACCTCGGCCGTCATCGCGCTCGCCTGCTTGTCGAGCGTCTCCTTCTCGGCACGCAGGGCGGTCTGCTCCTTGTCGATCTCCTTCTGCTTGTCATCCAACCACTTCTGGAGACGGGCCTTGGCGGCCTTGCCGTCATCCACCTCGAGCAGGACGCGCTGGAGGTCCACGTAGGCGACCTTCAGTTCGGCGGCCGAGGCGGCCACCGGCAGGGCAAGCGACAGGACGGCGGCCAAGGCCGCGACAGTGGTGCGAAGCGACATGTTCAACAGCTCCTCAGGGAAGGGTACAGGGTCCGACGTCAGACGCCCGGGCTTGTTCAACCCTTCCCGCCAGGGCGGGGCCGGGACGACAGGCGACGGCTTATCAGAAGAAGTTGCCGATAGTGAACTCGAACAGAATCCGGTCGTCCTCCGGCCGCCTGGTGAGCGGGATGCCCCACTCGAAGCGCAGCGGGCCGATGGGGCTGAACCACCGGAACCCGAAGCCCGCCGAGTGGAAGAGGCCGAGCGGCAGGTCGTTCTGTCGGTCCTGGAAGAAGCGCTCGCTCGACGCGAAGGCGTTGCCGGCGTCGTAGAAGAGCACACCCCTCAGGCCGGCCTTCTCGAAGATGGGGAACTCCAGCTCGAAGTTGAAGACGAGCTGCTTGTTGCCGCCGACGAGGAAGTCCGTGACGGTGGCGTCCGGACTGCCGGAGCGGGGCACCTTCACCGAGGGGCTGATGCTGCGCAGGTAGTAGCCGCGGACGCTGTTGATGCCACCCACGTAGTACAGCTCGGAGATGGGCAGCGGCTTGTTCGAGTCGAGCTGCTGGATGTAGCCGATGGTGGCGTTCGTCTTGAAGACGAAGCCCAGCGGCATGGGGAAGTACAGGCGCGAGTACGCGGTGTACCGGTTGAAGAGGAACGTGCCGCCCAGGAAGTCCGGGGCCAGCTCCACCGAGCCGAAGTGGATGAAGCCGCGCGAGGGGAACAGGCGGTTGTCGCGGCGGTCGAACGAGAGCGACAGGCGCGCCGCGCTGGTGGTGCCGGACAGGAACTGGTTGGCCAGCAGCACCGCGCCCAGGTTGGAGCCCGCCTCCACGTTCACCCATTCACGCGTGTAGCCGATGGTGCCCAGCAGGTCGTCGATGAACTGGTAGCCGATGGAGACGGTGCCGCCGGTGGAGTTGCGGATGAAGCCGTCGTAGTCGGCCTGGACGCGGAAGAACTCCGCGGACAGGAGGTAGTTCGTGTCCAGGAAGTACGGGTCGTAGAACGACAGCTGCACCAGCGAGCGCAGGCCGGAGATCTGCGCGGACGCGGAGACGCTCTGGCCCCAGCCCAGGAAGTTGTTCTGGGCGATCTGCGCCGTGAAGATGAAGTTCTCCACGTTGGAGAAGCCCAGGCCCACCTGGAAGGTGCCGGTGGCCTTCTCCTTCACCTCCACCTGGAGGACGATGGTGTCGTCGGTGCTGCCGGCGCTCTGGGTGATCTCCACCGTCTCGAAGAAGCCCAGCGCGGTGACGCGGTCCTTGCTGCGGCGCACGCCGGTGCCACTGTACAGCTCGCCCTCGTAGACGCGCAGCTCGCGGCGGATGACCTTGTCGCGCGTCTTGCTGTTGCCGACGACGTTGATGCGCTCGATGGTGACCTGGGGGCCCTTCTGCACGTCGAAGGTCAGGTCCACCGTGCGGTTGTTGGCGTTGACGCTGGTGACGGGGTTGATGTTCGCGTACGCGTAGCCCCGGTCGTAATACACGTCCGACAGGCCGACGATGTCCTGCGACAGCTGCGAGCGGTTGAAGCGCTGGCCCGGCGTCGACTTCATCAGCTGCGCCATGCGCTCCTTCGACACGTCGTCGAGCAGGTCGCCGGAGAAGTCGATCTTCCCGATGTCGTAGGCCTCACCCTCCTCGATGCGCAGGGTGATGTAGATGTAGCGCTTGTCGGCGGAGAGCTGGACGGTGGGCTTGTCGATCTTGACGTTGATGAAGCCCCGGTCGAAGTAGGCGATCTGGATGACGGCCAGGTCGCGCTGGAAGGCCTCCTCGCGGTAGGTGCCCTCGCCGGTGAAGAAGGAGAAGTAGCCACCCTCGCGGGTGATCATCGTCTCCTTGAGCTCCTGGGCGGGGACCTTCTCCGCGCCGATGAAGGTGATCTGCTTCACCATCACCTTGGCGTGCTCGTTGATGATGATGATGACGTCCACGCTGCCCCCCGTCTCGGAGGGCTTGATCTGGTGGGTCACCTCGGCGAGGAAGTAGCCCTTCTCCACGTACTTGGCCTGGATCTTCTTCACCGTGCTGCGCACGGCTTCCATGTCCAGGATGGTGTTGGGCTTGGCGTCGAGCTCGTCCTTGAGGTCGTCGCGGCTGAGCTCCTCGTTGCCCTTGAGGTTCACGGCCCGGACGATGGGCCGCTCCTCCACGCGGACGACGTAGGCCACGCCCCGGGGCAGCCGCTGCACGAGCAGCTCCACGTTGGTGAAGTAGCCCAGGGCCCAGACGGCGCGGAGGTCCTCGGCGGACTTGGACGCGTCCAGCGTCTGGCCCACCCGGGTGCGCAGGGCGCGGCGGATGGCCTCGGCCTCCACGCGCTTGTTGCCCTCGACGCGAATCTCCACCACCCGGTCGGGGTCGCCGTCCTCGGGGGGAGCCTCTTCGTCGACGGGGGCGTCCGGGGGACGCGCGGGAGTCGGGGTTGCGGGCGCGGGGGAGCTCGGAACCGGGGCCTCGGAAGGCGCACCCCCGTTCACCTGCGCCTGGACGGAGCCGGGCACGAGCGACCACAGGACGACCGCTAGCAGCGGGAGCAGTGACTTGCGCGACAGAACGGGGTGCCTCAAGGGGAGACCGGCCAGGAAAAGGCGGGGCAATCTACGAGAAGGGGCCGAAGACCCTCAATCCAAAAGCGCGGAGCCATCAAGCCTCCGACACCTGCCCCCCTGCCAACCGCAGGCGGCGGGGCATGGAACGGGCCAGGGTTTCATTGTGGGTGACGACCACGGCGGTGATGCCCAGGTCCCGGTTGACGTCCCTCAGGAGCTGATGGATGCCCTCGCCCGTGGCCGGGTCCAGGTTGCCGGTCGGCTCGTCGGCGAGCAGGACGGCGGGCTTGAGCACCAGGGCGCGCGCCAGGGCCACCCGCTGGGCTTCACCACCGGACAGTTCCCCCGGCCTGTGGTCCACCCGCTGTCCCAGTCCCACCCGCTCCAGGAGCTCCCGGGCGTAGGTATAGGCGCCGGCGCGGTCCTTGCGCTGGATGAGCGCGGGCATGGCCACGTTCTCCAGGGCGGTGAACTCCGGCAGCAGGTAGTGGCTCTGGAAGACGAAGCCCATCGTCTGGTTGCGGAACTCGGCGATCTCCGCGTCGTTCATGGCGAACACGGAGCGGCCCTCGAAGAAGACCTCCCCGGCGGCCGGCGCGTCCAGGGTGCCCAGCACGTGCAGGAAGGTGCTCTTCCCCGCGCCGGAGGCGCCCACCAGCGAGACGAGCTCTCCCTTGCCGATGTCGAGCGACACCGCGCGCAGCACGTCGATGCGCTTGCCGTGCAGGAAGTAGCTCTTGAAGACGTTGCGGATGGACAACAGCGTCATGGCTACTCCGCCTTCAACCCTTCCACCGGCTCCACGCTGCTGGCCTTGAGGGCCGGGTAGATGGAGGCCAGGTACGTGACGAGCACCGCGATGACGACGGCCAGCGCGGTCTGCAGGGGCTCCACGCGCACCGGCAGCGCGGGGATGTAATAGACCTCGGGGTCCAGCTTGATGCCGACCTTCTCGATGAAGAGGCACCACGACAGGCCGGAGAACAGGCCCAACAGGCCGCCGGCGACGCCAATCTGGAGCCCCTCGGCGAGGAAGATCTTCACGATGCCGCCATCGGGGACGCCCAGCGCCTTGAGCACGGAGATCTCCTTGCGCTTCTCCAGCACGAGCATGATGACGGTGGCGACGATGAGGCCCGCGGCGACGATGATGATGATGGAGAGGATGATGCCCATCACCAGCTTCTCCAGGCGCAGCGCGGAGAAGAGGTTCTTGTTCATCTCGCCCCAGTCGCGGGCCCGGTAGGGGTAGCCGCCCAGCGCCTTCACCACCTGCCCGGCGATGCGGCGCGCGTCGTCGATGTCGAGCACCTTCAATTCGATGCCGGACGCGCCCTGGACGCCGAAGAAGTCCTGCGCTTCCTTGAGCAGGATGTAGACGAACTTGGAGTCGTACTCGTACATCCCCGAGTAGAAGATGGCCGCCACCCGGTAGGCGCGGTTCTTGGGGACGGGGCCGGACGGGGACAGCTCGGTGCCCAGCGGGGACACGACGTTGACGCGGTCCCCCACCACCACGCGCAGGGACGCGGCCAGCTCCCGGCCAATCACGATGCCGGGCAGCACCGCCGCCGCCTTCTTGGCGGGGCCGGTGCGGCGGATGATGTCGTCCTCCGCGGGCGCCTCGTCACCCTCCCCCGCCGGGGTCTCGGACTCCTCGTCGTCCCCGCCACGCGAGAGGATCTTCTCCGGCGTGTAGAGGATGTCGAGCGAGCCGCCGCCCAGGATGTTCCGGGGCAGGTCCGTCACGTCGCCCACCGTCTTCGGGTCGATGCCCTTGATGATGACGCCGTCGACGTTGCCCTCGGACGCGATCATCACCTGGTTGATGATGAACGGCGTCTGCCCCGCGATGCCCGGGACCTTGCGGATGGTCTCCATGACCTTGGGGTACTCGGGCAGGTCCCCCGCGTAGCGCGACACCACCGCGTGCGCGTTGGTGCCGAGGATCTTCTGCTGCAGGTCCGCCTCGAAGCCGCTCATCACCGACAGCACGATGATGAGCGCCATGACCCCCACGCCCACGCCGCCCACCGACAGCGCGGTCATCATCATGGTCGGCGACTGCTCGCGCAGCTTCAGCTTGTGCAGCGCCTCGGAAGCGGCCAGCGGGTCCGACAGGCCCAGCGAGCGGATGCGCGTCTTCTCCACCGCGGCCTCGGCGGCGCGGATGATGAAGTAGACGAGCAGCGGCGGGATGATGCCGAACATCAGCACCGCCAGCGTCCCCAACAGGAGCGACGGGCGGAACACCGCCACGTGGCGGCGCGCGACGAACAGCTCGAAGCCGAGCTTCAGGTCCACGCGCCCGCTGCCGGCGGCGATGAAGCCCGTGTTGATGCCGAGCACCAGCGCCAGCACCAGCCCGGTGAAGGTCAGCCAGTACGCCAGCTCCGGGCGGCCCAGCAATCCCGCGACATACGTCACCTCGCGCAGCCGGTAGCCGAGCGCGAGCTGGAGCGACGGAATCCGCTCCATCAGCGTGAGCAGGATGGGGACCGGCAGGCCCAGGTAGAGCACGCCGATGGTGGCCTCGGGCAGCGCGAGCCGCTGCGCGCGCGAAGCGCCCACGAAGCCGGAGATGAAGGCGACCAGGCCCGCGACGACCAGGGCGATGGCGAACGCTCCCGTGGGCGGGAGCGACAAGCCACCGCCGCCCGCGTCACGCGCGGAGGACAGGTCCGTGGAGGGCACGCCGCTGGAGAGCACCGTCTGGAGCAGCACCAGCACCAGCTCCGCCAGCAGGATGCCGCCGCCGTACGCCGCCAGGGTGCTCCAGTAGAAGTCCCGGTAGCGCGCCAGGCGAGGATACAGCGGGGCGCCGGCCGCGGGGCTCGGGCCTTCCGTGGGCTCGGGCGCGCGGCGGATGCCGGAGGCGATGAGCCCCCATCCCACCAGCCAGGCGAGCGCCCCCGACCAGAGGAAGCCGGGGCTGCCCAGGGGGAGCGACTGCTTCGCGGCGGCCTGCGCCGGCAGCAGCATCACGCCGTCGACGAGCTGGGCCAACCCTCCCCAACCGAAGAGCGACAGGCCCAGGGCCGAGGCCACCTCCGCCCACGCCTCGGAGGCGGAGATGGAGAGGCCGACGAGGATGAGGCCCACCAGGGCCACGAGTCCTCCGGCCCAGATGAGACTCCAGCGATGGACGGTCTGCCGTTCTGCCGAGTGCACTTGGCCTCCTGGCTACTTCGCCAGTGGCTTGAGGAGCGGAAAAAGGATGACGTCGCGGATGCTCTGCGAATCCGTGAACAGCATCGCGAGGCGATCAATCCCGATGCCCTCACCCGCCGTGGGGGGCATGCCGTGCTCCAGGGCGCGGATGTAGTCCTCGTCGTAGTCCATCGTCTCCTGCTGTCCGCGCTGCTTGGCGTCGAGCTGGGCCTGGAAGCGGCCCTTCTGGTCCAGCGGGTCGTTGAGCTCGGAGAACGCGTTGGCGATTTCCCGACCCGCCACGAACAGCTCGAACCGGTCCGCGATTTCCGGATTCTGGTCGTTGCGCCGGGCCAGCGGCGAGACGGCGGTGGGGAAATGGGTGATGAAGGTGGGATGGATCAGGGTGTGCTCGACGTGGGCCTCGAAGAGCGCGCCCACCAGCTCACCGTGCGTCATCGTGTCCACGGCGCGGCGCTCGGCCTCGCCGCGCGTCGTCTTGAGCAGTTCGTGGCGCAGCTTGCCCTCGTCCGACATGTCCTTGTCGGACAGCGCGCTGCCCAGCGCCTCGCGGATGGCCTCCGTCATGGAGATGCGCTTCCAGCCCTTGCCGAAGTCAATCACGTGCTCGCCGTACTTCACCTTGGAGTCGCCGGTGACGGCCTTGGCCGCCTCCGAAATCATCTCCTCGCTCAGGTCCATCAGGTCCTCGTACGTGGCGTACGCCTGATAGAACTCGAGCATGGTGAACTCGGGGTTGTGCCGGGTGCTGATGCCCTCGTTGCGGAAGTTCCGGTTCACCTCGTAGACGCGCTCCAGGCCGCCCACCACCAGTCGCTTCAGGTACAGCTCCGGAGCGATGCGCATGTACAGGTCGATGTCGAGCGCGTTGTGGTGCGTGGAGAACGGCCGCGCGGCGGCGCCCGTCACCAGCGGGTGCATCATGGGCGTCTCCACCTCGATGAAGTCACGCCCGTCGAGGAAGGAGCGGATGAAGCGGACCAGCTTGTTCCTGCGCAGGAACGTCTGCTTCACGTCCGGGTTGGACACCAGGTCCAGGTAGCGCTGGCGGTAGCGACTCTCCACGTCCGTCAGGCCGTGCCACTTCTCCGGCAGCGGGCGCAGCGACTTGGTCAGCGGGGAGAACTTCGTCGCGGCCAGGGTCAGCTCGCCCGTCTTCGAGCGGAACAGCGTGCCGGTGACGGCCAGGAAGTCGCCCAGATCACACAGCTTGAAGACCTCGTACGCGTCCGCCAGCGCGTCCTTCTTCATGTGGACCTGGATTTCGCCCGAGCGGTCCCGCAGCTTGATGAAGGCGGCCTTGCCGAACGAGCGCATGGCGACCAGCCGGCCCGCGACGTCGTAGGTGACGGGGGTCTGCTCGAGCGACTCCGGGGTGGAGTCCGCATGTTTGGCGAGGATGTCGGCGGCGAGGTGCTGGGGAGCGTGGCCGTTGCCGTACGGGTTGAAGCCGGCCTCGCGCCACTTCGCGGCCTTCTCCAGCCGCTGCTCGTAGATTTCCTGCTCCTTCGAACCCAGGTCGTTGTTCTGGTCTTCAGCCATCGCGCGCCCTTCCAAGAGGCGCGGCACCGTAGCCAAGGCTCCCCCGGGACGCAACGCAACACATCGGGAAGCTTCAGGGGGCGGCCATCACCAGGAAGGCGGCCACGGCGGCGGCCAGGAGCAGGGGGATGAGGATCTCCACCGGGAAGCGGTGGTTCATATGCGCCATGTGCAGGCCCTTGAGGCCGAAGCGGCGCTGGCGGCGCACGCGCGTCATCACCAGCGACGCCAGGGCCGGGGGGGCCTTCTCCTTCTGCACACCCCGCACGCGCTGCACCGTGCGCGAATAACCCTCCCACCCGTGGCGGCACTCGTCGCAGCCGTCCAGGTGCGTGCGCACCGCCTGCGCCTGGGGGGCGGGCAGCTCGTCGTCGGCGAGCGCGAGGAACAGGGCCCTCGCCTCGCGGTGGTTCATCCGCGGGTCCACGTCCGGGAGTCTGCGATGGAATTGGCTCATGGCTCAAGCCGCCCCAGGAGATTGGCCAGCTTCTCGCGCGCGCGGTGCAGCCGGCTCTTCACGGTGCCCTCGGGCAACTCCGTGATGTCCACGATTTCGTCGTAGCTCAGCCCCTCGATGTCGCGCAGCGCCACCAGCACGCGCGCGTCGGGGTCCAGCTGGGAGATGGCCCACTGCACCCGGGCCCGCTCGCGCGCGGACTCCAGGGCGGCGTCGGGCGCGGGCGGGGCGCCCGGGCCATCCACCCACGCCTCGCTCGTCTCGTCGTACTCCTCCGAGCGGCCCCGGCCCCGGCGCTTCAGGTACTTCAGCCGGTTGATGCAGTGGTTCTTGGTGATGCGGAACAGCCAGGTGGACAGCCGCGCGTCCTCGCGGAAGCGGCGGACGTTCTGGTGCACGCTGACGAAGATCTCCTGCACCAGGTCATGCGCCTCCTCGCGGTCCCCCAGCATGCGGACGCAGAAGTCGTAGACGCGGTCCTGGTGGGTGCGCACCAGCTGCTCGAACGCATCCGAGTCCCCCTGACGCAGGCGCGCCAGCAGGGCCGCGTCCTCACTCCGAGAGTCGGACGCCTCGGCGGCCGGCCCGTCCTGTCCGATTTCGAGCACGCCGCCCGGTGACACCGGTGTCCTCCCGCGACGGCCCCTCCATCCCAGGAGGAGCCACTGCCCCAGAAGCCTACCCCTTTCCCCTGCCCCGCCGCCTTCCGACAGCGGGGCGCGGAAAAGGTTCCACCGGACCTGTGACTAATCCAACGCCGCGTTGCGGTTGGGGTTCTTCACGCCCAACAACTGCGCGGTGATGAACTCCTCCAGCTCACCGTCCAGCACCGAGTCCACGTTGCCCGTCTCCACGCCGGTGCGCAGGTCCTTCACCATGCGGTACGGCGCGAGCACGTAGGAGCGGATCTGCGAGCCGAAGGAGATGTCCTTCTTCGCGGCCTCGGCGGCGTCGCGCAGGGCCTCGCGCTTCTTCATCTCCAGCTCGTACAGGCGGCCGCGAAGAATCTTGAAGGCCATGTCCTTGTTGGCCGACTGCGAGCGCTCCGTCTGGCAGGTGATGATGATGCCCGTGGGCAGGTGGCGCAGCTGCGCGGTGGAGGACGTCTTGTTCACCTTCTGTCCACCGGCGCCTCCGCCCCGGATGAACTTCAGGTCGATGTCCTTCTCCGGGATGTCGATTTGAATGGTGTCATCGACCTCCGGGTAGACGTCCACGGACGCGAAGGCCGTCTGGCGGCGCGCGTTGGCGTCGAAGGGGGAGATGCGCACCAGCCGGTGCACGCCCACCTCGGCCTTGAGGTAGCCGTAGGCGAAGTCGCCCTCGATGCGCAGCGAGACGTTCTTGAAGCCCGCCTCCTCGCCCGGCACCTCGTCGTTGATTTCAACCTTCCAGCCCTTGGACTCGCAGTAGCGCGTGTACATGCGCAGCAGCATGGCCGCCCAGTCCATGGAGTCCGTGCCACCGGCGCCGGCGTTGATGTCCATGAAGCAGCTGCTGCGGTCCTGCTCGCCGGAGAGCATGCGCGCCAGCTCCAGCTTGGCGACCTCGCCGTCCAGCCCCTCGAGCGAGCCTTCCGCCTCGCGGGCCGTGTCCTCGTCACCGGCCTCCGCGGCCAGCTCCAGGAGCGTCTGCGCGTCATCCAGCCCGCGCATCACCTTGTCGTAGGCGCCCACACTCAGCTCCAGCGTGGACTTCTCCTTCAACATCGCCTGCGCCTTGGTGTTGTCGTCCCAGAAGTTCGGCTGCGTGCTGTCCCGCTCAATCAGCGCGATGCGGGAGCGCTTGCGGTCGAGGTCAAAGATGCCCCCGGAGCGCCAA
This sequence comes from Myxococcus sp. AS-1-15, assembly GCF_020037055.1. Lineage (NCBI taxonomy): Bacteria > Pseudomonadati > Myxococcota > Myxococcia > Myxococcales > Myxococcaceae > Myxococcus > Myxococcus sp. AS-1-15. The sequence goes on from NZ_JAIQDF010000023.1 coordinate 32,805, forward strand.
CACGCGCTCCCTGAGGCCGTTGATCTTCTCCATCGAATCGTTCGCCATGGTGTGTCGTTCCTCGTCTTCGGACGCGTGCGGCGACGCTCGCCGACCGCCCGGGTGAAAGGGTTGAAGGTGAAGGGCTCAGGGCGCCTCGAGCCGAGCGACGGGCCCGTCCCGCCGCGCTGACGTCCGCGCCCCGCCCGGCAGCCGCGCCAGCAGGCGCTCCAGGCCGAAGGCCCCCGCCATCCCCAGGGAGATGGGCAGGATGAGCGCGATGAGCCGCCAGTTGTCCTGGTCGAACGGCGGCAACAACTTGAGCACCACGCCCAGCACGCCGCTGCCCGCCAGCACCGCCCAGAGCTTGAACAGCCTCGTGCGCGCCTTCGGGTTCTTGCCCCGCATGAGGGACACGCCGAAGGGGATGGCGAGCAGCGTCAGCGGGTTGGCCAAAAAGAGGTTCTCGTTGCGGTACGTCACCGTGTGGTCCGTGACCAGCCACATGACGAAGAGCGCCGTGCCGGGGATGCCCAGCACCAGCCCGAGCAGCGCTGTCTCCAACCCGAGCAGCACCCGGGGCAGCCGGCCGCCCTTCTTGCGCTCCCAGGCGGCGAGTCCCAGCGCCGCGCCCCCGAGCCCCAGCCCGAGCGCCAGGATCCAGGGTCCCCAGGGCGGAGGCTCGACGGGAGGACGCGGGCGGTTGGACGCCACGTAATAGTTCCACTGCCGGGCCACCAGCGGACGCAGCTGGCCGTCCGCGCCCTTCACCTGGAGCGAGGCGACCTGCTGCTCCAACTCGTCCGGGAGGAAGGCCTCCTCCCAGCGGGTGATCGGGTGGTCGATTTCATCGTTCATCATGAAGTCGAGCAGCACGCTCATCGGCGGGTTCACCGCGGTGTAGCGCCGCGTGTGCTCGCGCAGCGTCATCCGCCCCGGCGCCCGGTCCGCCTCGCGCAGCTGGCCCCCCGTGGCCACGTCGATCATGTCCCGCAGACGCGTGACGCAGTTGTCGTTGTAGTGGTGATACAGGTACTCGCGGTTCTCCGGCAGGACGTTGTCGGCCAGGCGCCTGGCGACCTGCTCGCGCTGCTCCGGGGTGAGGTTCAGCTCCTGGATGCGGACGTCGCGGTCCTCGGCGCGGTAGTAGCGGTAGGTGGCCTCCGCGCGAGCCTGCCCCACCCAGAACTCCAGGCGGCCCATGGCGAAGCGGGCCAGCATGGCGTCGTCGAAGGAGAACATCCCGTAGTTGTAGAGACGGGTGACGCCGAGCTTGCGGTCCTCCACCACCAGCGAGCCGTGGCCCCACCAGGCGGGCACGTCGTCGCCGGGGCTGAAGGTGGCCAGCGAGATGACCAGGTCCGCGCCCTGGCTCTCGCCCGTGCCCCAGGGGGGCACAAGCCCCGACTGCGCATGCGCGGGAGACGCGAGCAACAAGCCGAGCAGACCGAGGGCGATGAGCGACAGGCGGAGCATGGCTGTGTCCAACACGCGGGAGGCGGCCTACCTATCATGCGCGATGGCCGACTCAATCGACAGGATGCCGGATTGTCCGACAGGGAGCCGTGCGAGGCCTACATCAGGCTGCGCGCCCGGCGGGCCTTCGCGTCCACCTGGAGCGAGTCCGCCACCATGCCGCGCTCGCCCAACAGCTCCTCCTCCAGCGCCGCCATCCGCTTGGCGTCGCGCGGGCGCTCGTGGTCGTGCCCCAACAGGTGGAGCAGCCCGTGCGCCAGGTAGCGCGCCATCTCCGACTCCAGCGGGCGGCCGTACTCCTTGGCCTGCCGCTTCGCCGTGTCCAGGGAGATGACCACGTCGCCCAGGGGCCGGGGGCCCGGAGTCCCCTTGGGCAAATCGCCCGCGGGGAAGCTCAGCACGTCGGTGGCCTTGTCCTTGTCGCGCCAGGTGCGGTTGAGCCGGCGGATGGCCCGGTCGTCGACGAGCGACAGCGACAGCTCGCAGTGCGCCAGCGACAGGCGCGTCAGGTAGTCGCGCGCCCACGTCGTGAGCAGCCGGCCGAACTCCTTGCCCTGGGGGTGCGCCACCTGCAGCGTGACGACGTTCTCCGTCTTCGGGGGCGCGGGGGCCTCCATGTGCGCGCGCTCGGGGCGGAAGGCCGGGGCGCAGACGGACCAGTAGTCACACGCGCCCTTGCCGTCGTTGCGGTACACCACGCGCTTGCCGCGAGGCACCAGGCCGACCTCGCCCGCGGCGATGCGCTCGCGGCGGCCCTCGATGACGAGCGTCAGCTCGCCCTTGAGGACCAGCACGACCTCGTCGAACTCCGGCCGCTGCGCCGGCTCCGCCCAGCCCGGCGGCGCCAGCATGCGCGCCACGGAAGCCGAGTCCGTGCCGGTGGTCGCCGCGCCCACGAACTCCTCGATGCGCTTGCCGTCGTCCCTCGGGATGACCTTGCCCTTGCGCAGTCTCACGCCGTCACTCCTCGCACCCCTGTCACGAAGCCCCCGCCGAGCGTGCCTTGTCCTTGGTCTCCACGGCCTTGCCCCCCGCCACCACCAGCGGCGGCGCCTTGCCGCCGCCCACCGCGCCGGCCGGATACACCGGACGCGTGTGGTAGATGCCCTCGAGCGTGTGCAGGAAGGACTGGGAGATGAGGTTCAGGTCCTTCAGCGTCAGGTCGCACTCGTCGAGCTGCCCCTCGGAGAAGATGAGGTTGATGATCTTCTGCAGCTGGGCCTGGAGCTTGGGCGTGGTGGGCTCCGCCATGGAGCGCGTCGAGGCCTCCACCGCGTCGGCGATCATCACCAGCGCCGCCTCGCGGAACTGGGGCTTCGGTCCCGGGTAGCGGTAGATGCTCTCGTCGATGGGGGGCGCGCCTTCCTTGCCCTCCTGCTCCTTCAAGGCCTTGTGGTAGAAATAGCCCACCGTGCGCGTGCCGTGGTGCTGCGGAATCGCGTCCGCCACCAGCTTGGGCAGCCGGTACTGGCGCGCCATCTCCAGGCCCTCCGTCACGTGGCGCTTGATGATGACGGCGCTCATCGCGGGGGCCAGCGAGTCGTGGCGGTTCTCGCCCTTCTGGTTCTCACCGAAGTAGAGCGGATTCCGACCCTTGCCGATGTCGTGGTAGTACGCGCACGAGCGCGCCAGCAGCGGATTGGCGCCGATGGTCTCCGCCGCGTTCTCCACCAGCGTGCCGATGATGATGGAGTGGTGGTAGGTGCCGGGCGCCTGGACGATGAGCTCCTTGAGCGCCGGGTGGTTGAGGTTCGCCAGCTCCAGCAGCTTGATGTCGGACGCGTAGCCGAACGTCATCTCGATGAGCGGCGTGAGCGCCATCACCATCACCGGCACCGCCAGCGACGAGCCGACGAACGCGCTCAGCGCGGTGATGGCCGTGTCGGCCGTCAGGCCCTTGCCCTCGACGAGGAACAGGAACAGCACCGCCACCGTGTTGGCCGCGCCGGTGACGAGCCCCGCGCGGAAGATGCCCACGCGGTCCTTCGCCCGGACGATGCGGTCGGCCGCCACCAGCGAGCCCACCAGCGTGTAGATGCCGAACGCCAGCGAGTTGCCCAGCATCACGCCCGCCAGACACGCGAACACCATCGCGAAGAAGAGCGCCAGCTCCTGCGTGAGGATGAAGCGCACCAGCATGGCGCCCGCGGCCACCGGGAACACGTAGTAGAGCGCCTCGATGGGCAGCGCCGTGTACCGGTCCTGGATGGCGTCCGCGATGGACACCCAGAGCTGCAAGAGCGCCAGCGTGCCCACCAGCAGCATCCCCAGCAGGACACCGTCCTTGCGCGTGGGCCGGAAGCGGCGGAACGCCGTCATGCAGAAGAAGTACGAAGCCACCACCAGCAGGGCCACCAGCCCCGTGCCGCCCAGCTGCACCTGCACCAGGTCCAGCCGGTCCGTCTCCGCGCGCATGCCGCGCAGCACCACGAGGTGCCCCTCGTTCACCAGCTCACCGTCGCCGATGACGCGCTGGCCCTTCTTGATGGAGATGACGGCGTCCTTCACCGCCTGCGCGGCCTGGTGCCGGCGCGCGTCCGTCTCCGCGATGTTGATGGTCAGGTTGGCGCGCACCAGCCGCTTGGCCAGCCGCAGCACCGCGCGGCGCTGCACACCGGGCGCGTCCGGCAGGAGGTTGCCGGGGATGGAGGCGAAGCGCTCCATCTCCTGGTGCGCCTCACGGATGTCCGCCACCTGCGGCGCGCCGTTGGGCAGGGTCTCCTCGCCCTTGTTCACCACGTCCCGCACGGTGAGGCCCTGGGGGGCCTCACGGGCCAGCTCCTCCCGGGAGCCCGCCACGTTCACCGGGCCCTGCTCGGAGCGGTACGCCCGCTCCAGCAGCAGCAAGGTGGCCGTCTCCACCTCGTCCGAGAACCCCTTCGCGTAGAGCGCCTGGAAGTCCTCGGCCTCCAGCCCCGCGTCGCGCTGGCCGAAGAGCAACTCTTGGAGCTCCGCCTGCATCTCCTCACGCGTCCGGCGCTCACGCTCCACCTGCTCGGGCGTCAGCACCGGGGCCTTGCGCGACTTCTTCGGGGCGGCGCCCTCCTCCGGCTCCAGCTCCGACTGGGCCTCGGCCAGCTCCGCCAGCCGCTGGCGCATGGTCGCGAAGGAGGCTCGCACCACGGTGCGCAGGTGTCCCACCACGGCCGGGTTCAAGTCGTAGACAGGCTTGACGGCGGAGCGGGCCTCCTGGCGCCGCTGGGCCGTCATGGCGCGGTGGACGACCTCGTAGTCGCGCGCGGCCTTGAAGCCGGCGGGGGAGCTGGCCCGGAAGGGCTTGCCGAGGTTCTCCTCGGAGAGGGCGGGGATCTGCTGGCTGTACAGCCCGGGGGAGATGACGAAGCCCGCCCCCACCGACACGAGGAGCAGGAGGAACACCTGGACCGCACGCCGCCCCCACACGCCTCGGCCCAGGCCAAAGCGTGCTGCGAGCGCGTCCAACGGACTGGGCGCGGGGTGCTGCGGTTCCGGTTCGTCCATGGAGGTCCTCACCCTAGATAGGGGCCGTGGCTCCATCAAGGCCGCAGCGTCCCGGAATATTCACGGGGCCGGAAATACGAATGCCCGCCCGCCAGGGTAGGCGCGGGTGGGCATACGTAAGCCTCGACAGGTGCTCAGCCGACGGCGGCCTCCGGCGGGATGGCGACCAGGGGAGCGGACTCCGAGGGGGAGGCCGTGGCCTGGGCGGCCTCGCGAGCGGCGTGGGCCTCGCGCTGCGCCAGCTCCGCCTTGTCGTACGCGCGGATGACCTCCTGGACCAGCGGGTGGCGCACGACGTCCACGTCGGAGAACTCCGCGAAGTGGATGCCGTCGATGTTCTTGAGCACCGCGCGGGCGTGGTTCAGACCGGACAGCTTCCCGGTGGGGAGGTCCACCTGCGTCACGTCGCCGGTGATGACGGCCTTGCTGTTGTAGCCCAGGCGCGTCAGGAACATCTTCATCTGCTCCACGGTGGTGTTCTGGGCCTCGTCGAGGATGACGAAGGCGTCGTTGAGGGTGCGGCCGCGCATGAACGCCAGCGGAGCCACCTCCACCACGCCCTCCTCCACCAGGTGCGCCGCGCGCTCGGCGGCCATCATGTCGTGCAGCGCGTCGTAGAGCGGCCGCAGGTACGGGTTCACCTTCTCCTGCAGGTCTCCGGGAAGGAAGCCGAGCTTCTCACCCGCCTCCACCGCGGGGCGCGCGAGGATGATGCGCTTGACCTTGCGCTCCTGGAGGAAGGCCACCGCCATGGCCATGGCCAGGTACGTCTTGCCCGTACCGGCGGGGCCGATGCCGAAGACGATGTCGTGGGCGCGGATGGCGTCCACGTAGCGCTTCTGGGCGATGCTCTTGGGCGCGATCTGCCGGTTGCCGGAGCTCTTGAGGACCGGGCCGAGCATGACCTCCTGCAGGGACTCCGCGCCGCGGCCGAGCACCTTGATGCCCTGCTCCACGTCCTCGCGGTAGATGGGGCGACCGGCGCGGATCATCCCCTCCAGGTTCTCCAGGAGGCGCACCGTGAAGGCCACCGCGTCGGACGGGCCGGACAGGTGGAACTCCGTCCCCCGTTGTCCCACACGGACCCCGAGGCGTCGCTCCATCAGTTTGAGGTTTTCGTTCTGGTTGCCGCACAGCGCCAGGGCCGTCTCGTTGTCACGGACGTCCACCTTGGCGGAGGAGGCGGTGACGGCGGCTGCGGGCGCTTCCAACGTGGCGGGGTTTCGCAATGCGGGTCGTTCCTCGGGTCGGTACCAGTTGTCTTCAACGTAACGCCGCCCCCCCGGCTCCGAAAGACGACTTCACGCAGAGGCTAGCGCAAGGGTGGCAGGAGGACGAACCGCCGAGCGGCCAGTCGCCGGTAGTGGTACTCCTCCCGCCAGGGGTATCTGAGTTCCTCCGAGCTCAACAATCCAGCCTGGACCAGAGCATCCAACCGCTCCGGCAACTCACCCCGTTCCAGACGGAACACTTCGAGCGCGGCCTCGATGCGGACGCGTTGGGCATCGGAAACATGACGCTGGGCCGCTGGGTCCGCGAACGCCGTGGCCCCGCGCGTGCGCTCCGCATCGGAGAGCGCCACCCGGAAGACGACCACCCCCAGCACCGCCAGCACCAGCATGGTGGCCACCACGCGCCCCACCGCGCCCACCAGCCGTGAGAGCAGCCGCTCGTCACCTGGGGCCGGAGCCCTTGCGCCCTCGGGGTGGATGACCCGGACATACTCGCCCTTCACCAGGTTGTGCAGCGCCTTGCAGGTCTCGAACTCGCCCAGGCAGCAGACATCCACCAGCTTGCGCAAATCCCGGCCGGGCGCGATTTCGTCGTACACGCGGCGCTCGGTGCCCGCGATGACGCCCAGCTCGCCGCCCTCCTCGCCCTCGCGGGGCGGGGGCAGCGCCTTGAGCCGCTCGAAGGAGAGGTCGTCGCGGTGGATGGACTTCCGGATGACGGGCCACTCGTCCACCATCCGGAAGCCCTCCATGAGCACCGTCTCGGCGCGCAGGGGGCGGATGGCCTCGGCGTCGGGCTCCACGGGCTCCTGGATGAACTCGTAGGTGCCGGCCTTCCACGTGAAGAGGCGGTAGAGCGTCTCCGTGGCCTGCAGCTGCATCATCGACTGGAAGCGCTCGGTGGTGAGCGCCTGGCTGGAGACGAGCACGTCGCCCAGCCGCTTCAGGGTGCGCCGCTGCGTCTCCAGCGCCGCCTCCAGCTGCGTCTCGGTGATGAGCTCGGCGCGCACCAGCATGGCGCCGATGAGGTCCTTGCGCTTGCGGGTGACGCTCTCGACCTTGATGATGTGGCCGTCCCGGAAGCCGATGCGGACCTCCTGGTCCTTGTTCTCCAGTTGCAGCGAGCCCGTCTTCTGCTGCTGGCCGATGAGCTGGAGGATGTCGCCGATGCCGAAGTCCTTGAGCGTTCCCTTCAGGGACATGGCTACTCCTCTCCCCTGCGCAGCCGGACCAGGCCCCGCAGCGACATCAGGTGGATGCCCACCAGCAGCAGCACCGCCGGCACCAGCTTGAGGTACAGCGGCGCGTCCGCGTACGGCGCGCGCACCAGGCCCCGGTACAGCAGCGAGGCGGCCAGCGCGAAGAGGAACAGGAAGGCGTACAGCGCCCCGCGCACCGTGCTCCCGGAGAAGACGTGTCCCGCGCCGGACAGGAGCGTGCCCACCGCGTACGTCACCCGCCCCACCCAGGCCTGGTGCCGCTGCACTTCATCCGCCTTGCGCTGACGCAGCTGCTGGGGAACCAGGCCCCTGCGACTGAAGACGTTCACGCACTGGCCACACTGCGTGCTGCCCACGCCCAGCTCCGGGTCGCACCGCGTGCACACAGGACGGCCGCAGCGCTCACACACCTTCGCGGCCTTCAGCCGTCGCGCCGCAACGCCCCAGAGCACCAGCAGCCCCGCCACGCCGGCGGGAAGCAGCCAGGACACCGGCCCCGGCGCCACGCCCGGCAACACCCAGCCGGCCAGCTGCGCCTCCACCCGCCGCCCCGCCTCCGAGCCGTCCGCGAGCGACAGCCACTCCGACGCGGGCACCGTGGGCGCGAGCGTCAACAGGTTGAGCAGCAAGCGGTCATCCGGAGGGGGCTCGCGGCGGAGCAGCTCGCCATCGAGCGCCTGCGCGGACGCGGTCGCCGTGGCCGCGCGGTCCAGTTCCTTGCCCACCTCCGAGTCCGGCAGCGTCTTGGCCCGCCGGCGGTGGAGCTGCGCCAGGTTGTAGTGCGGCGCGGCCATCCTCGGGTCGGCCTGCGAGGCCTGCACGTAGAGCTGCGCGGCGCCGTCCACGTCCCCCAGCCCCACCAGCGTGTTGCCGAAGCGGGTCAACAGGCGCGCGTCCCCGCTGCGCACGGCCGAGGCCGCCTTGAAGTGCGTGCGGGCGTCCTCCAGCAGGCCACGGCGCGACTCGTAGTGCCCCAGCGCGTTGAGCTCCGCGAAGGTGGCCGCGCGCGACTCGTGACGCGCCTTGACGCGGGCCACCGCGCCCTCGGCGGACAGGCCACCGCGCTCCAACAGAAACACGTCCTCGGCGGGCGTGCCCGCGAACGCCGTCACCCGGGTGAGCTGCCCCGCGGCGAGCGGCGTCAGGCCGAGCCCCGCCACCAGCACGGCGGAGACGACGCGCTCCCGGTTCGTCAGGTACGCCGCCACCACGGCGAGCAGCACCAGCAGCCGGGGCACCAGCCCCCACGGCAGCGTCAGCGGCAGCCCGAGCAGCAGCACCCCGAGCAGCGCCGACTGCCAGCGCGCGACGGCTCGCGGCAGCAGGTGGTGGAAGTCGTGCAGCGCGTAGCGCACGCGCCTGAGGAACAGCAGCGCGACGAAGAGCACGGCCGTGGCCGACCAGGCCAGGAGCAACAGCGAGCCCAGGTCCGCCAGCGCCGGCCCCCGGTAGCGGGGGTCCAACGCGAGGGACAGGAAGGCGGCGCGAAGCTCGCCCAGCACCCGGCCCACGGCGGTGAAGTCCTCCTGGGCATAGAGCTCCGCGAGCTCGAAGTGCGCCAGCGGGAGCCGGGGCGACAGCTCCACCGCGAGCCGGGCCAGCCGCACCGCGCCGCCCATGTCCCCGGCCCGACGCCGGACATCGGACTCGCGGAGGAAGCCGACGCTGATGGGCTCCAGGTCCGCGGCGAGCAGCTCCTGCTTGAGCGTCAGGAGTTCCTGCTGCGCCTTCTCGGCCGTGCCGACGTCGTTCGTCGAGCGCGCCTGCCGCCAGCGGTCCCACACCGCGAGCACCTCCTCGTCCGACACCCGGGGCGTCAGGATGGGGCTCAGCACGGGGCGGGGCACGATGACGGGGGGCGGCGCGGGCTCGACGACGGGCGGGGTGGGCGTGGCGGCGCGCGCGGGAGGCGGTCTGGCCTTCTCTCCCCGTCCCGTGCGCCGGGAGGCTGGATCCTGCTCGTCCTCGACTTCGGTTTCACCCTCCTCGACGGGGGTGTCGTCCTCGGGCCCGGCCGCGTCGTAGGACTCATCCTGGAGGTCGGGCTCGAGCGGGCCCGGATCCACCTCCTGGAGGCGCGTGGGCGCCTCGAGCTGCGCGAGGGCCGACGCAGGGGACAGGAGCAGCAGGCCCGAGAGGAGGAGGGAGGGAAGCAGGAAGCGGATCATCCAGGGTTCGGATGATAGGCGAGCCGGGCCGAACCACGAAAGACAACGCCACCTGTCCGGTCAGGACCGGCTTTCCGGGACGGCCGGCCAGGACCACGTGTTACAGGGTCGGCATGTCGCGGGACGGCCCGCGCGAGGGAGGCGTGAACGACATGGGGACCCCCGGGACCGAGCTGGAACGTCTGGTGGACATCATGCGGCGGCTGCGGGCCCCGGACGGCTGTCCCTGGGACAGGGAGCAGACGCTGGGCACGCTGCGGCCCTACCTCCTCGAGGAGGCCTTCGAGGTCCTGGACGAGATGGACCGCGTCACCGAGGGCGGCCCCTGGCACCCGCTGTGTGAAGAGCTGGGAGACCTGCTCTTCCAGATTGTCTTCCACGCCCAGCTCGCCGCCGAGCGGGGTGAGTTCACCATGGCCGACGTCAGCCGGGCCATCAGCGACAAGCTCACCCGCCGCCACCCCCACGTCTTCGGCGAGCAGCGCGTGGACGGCTCCGAGCAGGTGCTGGCCAACTGGGCGAAGCTCAAGGCCGAGGAGCGCAAGAAGAAGACGGGCAGCGAGGGCTCCGTCCTGGACGGCGTCCCCTCCGCCGCGCCCGCCCTGCTGCGCGCCGAGCGGCTCACCGAGAAGGCCAGCCGCATCGGCTTCGACTGGCCGGACCTGGCCGGCGTGCGAGGCAAGCTGGCCGAGGAGCTGGTCGAGCTGGACGAGGCCATCGCCTCCGGGGACAGGGCCGCCATCGAGCATGAGCTGGGCGACGTCCTCTTCTCCCTGGCCAACCTCGCGCGCTTCGTGAAGACCCCCGCCGAGGACGCGCTGCGACTGGCGAGCCTCCGCTTCACCCGGCGCTTCCAGCACATCGAGGCCGCACTCCGGGCCGAGGGGGTCCCCTTCGGCGGAGCCACCCTGGAGCACATGGAGCGCCACTGGCAGGCGGCCAAGTCCCAGGAGAAATCCCTCCCGCCCCCCACCCTGCCCCGCGCGCCCCTGTCCACCCTGCGCCTGGGCGTGGTGGATCTGGAGGCCCAGGCCGCCTTCTGGACGCCGCTGGCGGCCCTGCTCGGGTGGATCATCCCGGCCCCTGCCCCGGCGGATGAGGCCCGCTACGAGAGCGGATCCATCCGGCTGGTCTTCCAGCGCGCGAAGACGGCGGCGACAGGGGCCACCCTCACCCTGGAGGCACCGTCCGAGCACGCGGTGGCGCTGATCCGCCGGCAGGTGGAGCGGACCTCCCCGGGCGCCGTGCTCGAAGCGAGCGCCGGGCGGATGACCTTCCGGGACCCCGCCGGGCTGGTGTGGGAATACACTACCCAGCCTGGGTGATTCCCCCGCCAGAGCCTTCTGATCGCGTCCGGAGCCCGGAAAACCCGTCCGTACGCACACGCCCGTCTTGACGCCTGCGAGGCGTCGCAGTAAGGACGGCCCCTCTTTTTAGCCTGCCTTTCGCTGGAGATTTCTCTTGGCCAACACCAAGTCCGCAGAGAAGCGTTACCGTCAGTCCCAGAAGCGCCGCGCCCGGAACGTCACCGTCCGCACGGACGTGAAGAGCGCCGTGAAGTCCGCCCGGGAGGCCATCGGCTCCAAGGACGGCGCCAAGAAGACGGACGCGCTCAAGGCGGCTTCCAAGGCGCTGAGCAAGGCCGCGACGAAGGGCGTCATCCACAAGCGCACCGCCTCGCGCCGCATCTCCCGCCTGGCCAAGGCCGCCGCCAAGAGCGCGCGTCAGGCCTGATGCACCCGGGGGCCTCTCGACAGGTCCCCGCCCAGTCCTCGAAACAGGCTCCCCGGGAGGAGGCTCCGCGCCTCCTCACCAGGTGCTGGCGAGCCGATCGAACCCATCCCGCATGAGCACCTGCGCCAACCGGTCCAGGGCCGCCTGACGGTTGGACTCGGCCTCGAGGATGTCTCCGCTCCCCGGCAGGTAGTCCTCGGTCCCCGAGATGACTGTCTCCTGGGGTGGCTGTCCTTCCCGCACCAGCCGCAGGCGCACCGTCGCGGCGACGCGGAAGAAGCGGCCCACGATGGTGGGCGAGCTCCACAGCGACAGCACCGCCCCCTCCACCTTCGCGTCGCACGACGCCCCGCTGCCCAGCCGCCCCACGCGCGTCAGCTCCTGGCGGAAGTGGCGCGTGAAGAGCGTCTCCAGCGCGGGCTCCGGCGTGTCGTTGGTGAAGATGGGCGCGCACACGGACTTCACGCCCTCGGGCAGCCCCTCGCCGCGCGGCGTGAAGCGGTAGCCACACCCGGACAGCAGCAGGGAGCCCACCCCCAAGCCCGACAGCAGCACGGCCACGTGGAGACGCCGTGAGGCGGACTTCGAGCGGAGCGACATGGGCGGCACCCTACCCGCCCCGGCCCTTGCGTCAAGCGTGAGGCCCGTCCACCGGGCGCCCGTCCGCGTCCGTCACCACCACGCCCCGCGCCTTCACCGCGCTCGCCAGCGTGCGCCAGGCCTGGAGCAGCCGCGCGTCCCGCTCCGAGCCCCGCCGCGCGAGCCCCAGGGACCAGCGCGTCGTGCCGCCGGTGGACGTCTCCAGCACCAGCGTGTGCACGCGGCACACGGCCGCCAGCAGCACCCCCAGCGCCGTCAATCCGAAGGCCACGACCTTGAGCACCAGCACCGACGTCACGGCCCCCAGCGCACCGAAGCCGCAGAGCATCAGCGCTTCCAGGAAGGGCCGTGACTCGAGCGTCAGCGCGCGCAGGTGGACCAGCTCCACCACCCGGGGAGAGACGCCCTCCGCCATGCGATAGGAGAGCCGCCCCGCCTCGCCGACGAGCTGGCGGCCTCCCCCCAGGTCCGCCGTCAGGAACGGCCCGGGAGGAGCGGGAGGCGGCACGTCCGCCGGCGGTGGGGCCGGCAGCGGCGCGTCCGGCAGGGGCGCGCCACACGCGATGCACCGCGCGCCGCCGGCCGCCTGGGGCCGACCGCACGCGGTGCACATGACGAGGACCTCGGTGGGCACCCGACTCCCCGCTCAGCCGACGACGAAGTTCACCAGCCGCTTGGGCACGAAGACGAACTTGCGCAGCGTCTTGCCGGTGATGGCGGACTTCACCCGCTCGTCCGCCTCCGCCGCCGCGCGCACGTCCGCCTCGCTCGCGTCCGCGGGCACCTGGATCTCCGCGCGCAGCTTGCCGTTCACCTGCACCGCGTAGGGGATGACGTCATCCACCACCAGGGCCGGGTCGAACTCGGGCCACGTCTGCGAGACGGTGAGCTGCGCGCTGCCGTAGGCCTCCGCGATTTCATCCGCGATGTGCGGCGCGAAGGGCGTGAGCATCATCGACAACAGGCGCACCGCCTCCGCCATGGCCGCCTTCTCCGCGGGCGTCTCCGGCGTGCCCGCGTCGGAGAGCGCGTTGAGGCACTCCATGATGCCCGCGATGGCGGTGTTGAAGGACAGCCGCTCGATGGCCTCCCCCACCCGCTTCAGGCCCTTGTGCGCCGCGCGGCGGATCTCCAGCGCCTTGCCCTCGAAGGGGCCCGCGTGCGTGGCGCCCGCCACGGCGGCCTGGTGCGTGGAGGCCAGCACCCAGACGCGCTTCAGGAAGCGGAACACGCCCTCCACCTGGGCGTCGGACCAGTCGAAGTCACGCTCCGGCGGGCCGGCGAACGCCACGTACGCGCGCGCCGTATCCGCGCCGTACTTCTCGATGATGGAGGCCGGCGCGACGACGTTGCCCCAGCGCTTGGACATCTTGCGCTTGTCCGGACCGTTGACGATGCCCTGGGTGATCAGCCGCGTGACGGGCTCGTCCACCGGGCTCAAGCCCAAGAGCTTCATCACCCGGGTCCAGAACCGGAAGTACAACAGGTGCATCACCGCGTGCTCGGGCCCGCCCACGTAGATGTCCACGGGCAGGAAGCGCTGGGCCTCCTTCGGGTCGAACGGCGCGGCGTCGTAGTGCGGAGACAGGTAGCGCGCGAAGTACCAGCAGGAGTCGACGAAGGTGTCCATCGTCTCCGCCTCCCGGCGCGCGGGGCCACCGCACCTGGGGCACGTGGTGTTCACCCACGAGGCGACCTTGGCCAGCGGGGGCTCGCCCTTGCCGGTGAGCACCTCCTGCACGTCGATTTCGGGCAGCTTCACGGGCAGCTGCGACTCGGGCACGGGGATGCCGTGGCGCTGCGGGTCGCACTTCTCGCAGTAGACGATGGGGATGGGCGTGCCCCAGTAGCGCTGGCGGCTGAAGCCCCAGTCCTTCTGGCGGTACGTCACCGTCGCGCGGCCTCGGCCCTCCGACTCCAGCTTGCGCGCCATCTCCTGACGCGCCGCCTCGGACGTCTTCCCGCTGTACTCACCGGAGTCCACCAGCACGCCGTACTCGGTGTACGCCGCCTCCAGCGCGTCGCCCGCGGGCAGCGGGTCGCCCGAGGCCGGCTGGATGACGACCTTCACGGGCAGGCTGTACTTGCGCGCGAAGGCGAAGTCGCGCTCGTCGTGCGCGGGCACGCTCATCACCGCGCCGGTGCCGTAGTCGCTCAACACGAAGTTGGCGATCCACACGGGCACCGGCTGGCCGGTGAACGGGTTGAGGGCGTGGGCGCCCGTGAAGACGCCCTCCTTCTCCGTGTCCTCGCCCGTGCGCTCCGTCTTGGACTGGGCCGCCATCTTCTTCACGAAGGCGTCCACGTCCGCGCGGCGCTCGGGCGTCGTCACCTGGGCCACCAGCTTGTGGTCCGGCGCCAGCACCACGTAGGTGCAGCCGTAGAGGGTGTCCACGCGCGTGGTGAACACGCGGATGGAGGCGTCATGCCCCTGGACGCGGAAGTCCGCCTCCGCGCCATCCGAGCGCCCAATCCAGTTGCGCTGCATGGACGTGATGCGGTCCGGCCACTCCTTGAGCGTGTCCAGCGCGTCCAACAAATCCTGGGAGAAGGCGGTGATGCGGAAGGCCCACTCGGGCATCTCGCGGTCCACCACGGGCGAGGAGCAGCGCTCGCACACGCCGTCCTTCACCTGCTCGTTGGCGATGACTGTGTGGCAGCCGGTACACCAGTTCACCTTGCTGAAGCGGCGATAGACGAGCCCCTTCTCCAGCATCTTGATGAAGAACCACTGGTTCCAGCGGTAGTACTCCGGCTGGCTGGTGTTCACCTCGCGGGACCAGTCGTAGCTGTAGCCCAGGCTCTTCATCTCCGCCTTGAAGGAGACGATGTTCTCCTGGGTGCGGATGGCCGGGTGCACGCCGTCCTTGATGGCCGCGTTCTCCGCCGGCAGGCCGAACGCGTCCCAGCCCATGGGGTGCAGCACGTCGTAGCCGCGCATCAGGAAGTAGCGCGCGTACACATCCCCGATGAGGTAGTTGCGCACGTGTCCCATGTGCATCTTGCCACTGGGGTACGGCAGCATCTCGAGCACGTACTTCTTCGGTGCGCCCGGACGCTTGCCCGCCCGGAAGATGCCGGCCTCGTCCCAACGGGCCTGCCACTTACCTTCAATCGCCTGCGGCTCGTAACGCTCGTTCATCGCCATATCCGCTGCGCCTCTTATGGGAGGGCCGGCCCTGGGGGCAACCAATCTCGCCGGCCACTCCTGGCCGACGGAGCCCGCTTTCTCCGGCTGACCCGAGAGAACCCCCGGCCCGGCCGTTCTGTGCCCGCCGCGCGCATGGAACCGGGCGGCCGCAGGCACGGATGCACCGCGCCAACACAGCCCGCTACAGCGCCGCCCTGCGGGGGCTGCTGCGGTGACGCCTCCACCCTCCCCACCACGTCGACCTTGCGGAGATCCACGACGTCCCCCCTCGGGTAGGGACACCGCGTCCCTCGTGGCGCCGGTCCATCGCGCTTCGCGTCACTCAGCTCTCAATACGAGATCGGAATATTTCCGTTTGGATGGATTTGGCCAACATTCTTGAAAAACAAGTCTTACCATTGACTTGGTTCAGTTCACCCACCGACGATTCGCGCCCACGGCACCTGCAGGGGGGGCCGTTCCCACCGTTGCGAGGAAAGATCCGAATGACGCTTAAGAGAGCGTTGATTCCGGGGTGCGTGATCGCACTCTTCTCGTTGGAAACCATGGCGCAGGAGGCCACCACTCCGGCTCCCGAGCCGCAGGCTCCCGCGGCGCAGGCTCCGGCGACCCCGGCACCCGCTCAGGCTCCGGCCGCCACCACTCCAGCCTCCCCCCCGCCCGCCGCGGCGCCCGCGCCCTCCTTGGGCCGCACGGTGAAGGGACGCGTCGCGGACCGGCTGACGAACGAGGGCCTGCCGCTGGTGCGCGTCATCATCAAGGGCACCACCCAGGGCGTGGAGACGGAGCTGGACGGCACGTTCTCGCTGCCCAACGTCCCGCCGGGGGCCACCACGCTGCTGTTCTCCAGCCAGGACTACGGCGAGCGTGAGGTGCGCGTCGGCGCCACGCAGGACAACGTGAACGTGGCGCTCGACAACGTCTTCTCCGAGGAGATGGTCGTCGTGGGCCGCGCCTCCGAGCTGGCGCGCAAGCACCTGGCCAACTCCGTGGCCTCCGTCAGCGCGGAGGAGATGAACCGCGCGCCCGCGCAGACGGTGGACCAGGCCCTCCAGGGCAAGATCGCCGGCGCCAACATCCAGCAGAACTCCGGCGCCCCGGGCGGCGGCATCCAGATGCGCCTGCGCGGCGTGTCCACCATCAACGGCTCCACCGCGCCCCTCTACGTCATCGACGGCGTGCTCGTCAGCGACGTGGCCATCGCCTCGGGCGTGTACGTGGTGACCGACTCGGTGGGCGGCTCCAACCCGAACCCCACCCAGGACAACCAGGTCAACCGCATCGCGGACATCAACCCCAACGACATCGAGAGCATCGAGGTCCTCAAGGGCGCGTCCGCCGCCGCCATCTACGGCTCCAAGGCCGCCAACGGCGTCGTCATCATCAACACCAAGCGCGGCCGCGCCGGCGAGCCCAAGGTGGAGCTCACCCAGCGCGTGGGCATGTACACGCTGGCCAACAAGCTGGGCACCCGCCGCTTCGAGACGGTGGAAGAGGCCGTGGAGACCTTCGGTCCGGAGGCCGCCAACTACTGGACCGGCAACCGGTATGACCACGAGGCCAAGTTGAGCGGCCGGCGGGACCTGTCCACGGAGACGCTCGCCAGCGTGAGCGGCGCCAGCGGCAACACGCGCTACTTCGCGTCCGCGATGCTCCGCAACGACGAGGGCATCATCAAGAACACCGGGTACGAGAAGGAGTCGTTCCGCCTCAACCTGGGTCAGACGATCGGCGAGGTGGTGGAGGTGAACGTCGCCACCAACCTCATCCACACGCTGGGTCAGCGCGGTCTGACGAACAACGACAACCAGACCATCACCAACTACATGGTGCTGCCCAACGTGCCCGAGTTCCTGAACATGGACCCGGACGCGGCCGGCGTGTACCCCACCAACCCGTTCCTCGGCAACGGCGCCAACCCGCTGCAGACGGCCGCGCTGGTGAAGAACGACGAGGACGTGTGGCGCTTCATCGGGTCCGGTGACGCCACCGTGCACCTGATGAAGACGGACGAGCACCACCTGCGCGTGCTGGCCAACGCGGGCGTGGACCGCTTCCAGCAGGAGAACCGGCTGCTGTTCCCGCCCGAGCTCAACTTCGAGCCGGTGGACGACACCTTCCCGGGCACGTCGCTGTTCGGCACCAGCCAGGTGCGCAACCTCAACGGCGGCCTCAACCTGGTGCACAGCTACAAGCCGGCCTCCAAGTTCCTCAGCGCCACCACGTCCGTCGGTGTGCAGCTCGAGGAGCGCCGCATCGACTCCACCTACGTCATCAGCGAGAACCTCAACGCCGGCCAGCCCGGCGTGGACAACGGCACCGTGATTGGCGTGCGCGACGACGCCAACCACGTGAGGGACCGCGGCTACTACCTGCAGGAGGAGGTGCTCCTGCTCGAGGAGCGGCTGACCCTGGTGGGCGCCGTGCGTGGCGAGCAGTCCAGCGTCAACGGCAACCCCAACAAGCTGTTCTTCTTCCCCAAGCTGGCGGCCGCGTACCGCATCCCCACGCTGCCGGCGTTCATGAACGAGCTGAAGGTCCGCGCGGCCTACGGCGAGACGGGCAACCTGCCCCAGTACGGCATGAAGTTCAGCGGCATGAGCGCGCTGAACAACGTGCAGGGAACCCCGGGCCTCATCGGCACGGGCGTGGCGGGCGACCCGAACATCCGTCCGGAGCGCCAGCGTGAAATCGAGGCCGGTGTCGACGCGCTGCTGTTCGGCGGCGACCTGACGCTGGAGCTGTCCGTGTACCAGCGTGGCATCAGCGACATGCTGCTGCGCCGCGCGCTGCCCACCTCCACGGGCTTCACCACCCAGTTCGTCAACGGCGGCTCGCTGCGCAACCGCGGCATCGAGGCCATGGTGCAGGTGACGCCGCTGAGCGGCCCGCTCGAGTGGACCAGCTCCGCGACCTTCGCGCTCAACCGCAGCAAGGTGACGAACCTGCCGGTGGCGCCCTTCCAGGCGGGCGGCTTCGGCAACTCGCTGGGCGCGTTCTTCATCGAGGAGGGCGCGTCCGCCACGCAGATCGTCGGCAACGTGGGCCGCGACGCGAACGGCAACCCCATCGTCCGCAAGATTGGCGACACGGAGCCCACCTTCACCATGGGCTTCGCCAACACGCTGCGCTACGCGGACGTGACGCTGTCCTTCCTGTGGCACTGGCAGCAGGGCAGCGACATCATCAACCTGACGCGCTACCTGTATGACAGCGCGGGCACCTCCGCGGACTTCGAGACGGCGGGCCGTGAGCGCGTGGCGAACCGCCGGGGCAACGCGACCATCTACATCGAGGACGCGACGTTCCTGAAGCTGCGCGAGGTGACGCTCAGCTACAACCTGCCCAAGAGCTGGGTGTCCGCCATCCCGAAGCTCCAGAACGCGCGGCTGAGCCTCAGCGGCCGCAACCTCCTGGTGTTCACGGGCTACTCGGGTCTGGACCCCGAGGTGAGCAACTTCGGCAACCAGGCCATCGCGCGCAACATCGACGTCGCCCCGTTCCCTCCCAGCCGCAGCTTCTGGACGTCGCTCGACGTCGGGTTCTAAGCCATGAACATGTACCAGACGAAGAAGACCCTGTTGGCGTTGTGCGCGGCGGTGGGCCTGGGCGGCTGCGGCAGCCTGGACATCGGCGACCTCAACAACCCCAGCCTGGATGATTTCCGCGACAACCCCACCGTCTCCGGCGTCAACAGCGCGTCCACGGGCCTGCTGCTGGGCCACCGCGCGGGCGTGTCGGCGCCGAACGGCTACGTCGCTCAGCTGGGCGTCATCGGCCGCGAGGCGTACGTGTTCGACCCCGCGGACCCGCGCGCCATCGACGAGATGCTCGGCCCCGTCATGGACCCGGGCGCCGCGGCCTTCGGCGGCAACTACTGGACGGCGCCCTACGCCAACATCCGCAACGCCAACACCCTGCTGGCCGCGCTGGAGAAGGTGGCGGGCCTGTCGGACGCGCAGAAGGAGGGCGTGCGCGGCTTCGCGAAGACGATGCAGGCGCTCGACTTCCTGGTGGTCATCAACACGCGTGACACCCAGGGCGCGCCCATCGACGTGGACCGCCCGCTGGGCGCGGACCTGGCCCCCATCGAGGGCAAGGACGCGGTGTTCGCCCACATCGCCGGGCTGCTCGACACGGCCGCGGGCCACCTGGACAACGCCGGGGACAGCTTCTCGTTCCGGCTGAGCACGGGCTTCAACGGCTTCGACACGCCGGCGACGTTCCGCACGTTCAACCGCGCCGTCCGCGCGCGAGTGGCCGTGTACATGGGCCGCAACGAGGACGCGCTCACGGCGCTGAGCCAGTCCTTCATCACCGCCAACGTCCCGGCCGATGACGGCGCGAAGGCCGCGGCCCTCGCCTCGCTCAACGTCGGCGTCTACCACGTCTTCCGCGCGGCCTCCGGCGACGCGGACAACGGCCTGTTGTCCACCACCGTCTTCGCCCACCCGTCCATCGCGACGGACGCGGAGACCGCGGGCGCGGGTGGCCCGGTGGATGACCGCGTGACGCGCAAGACGGTCAAGCTCAACGCCCCCGTCAGCGCCGCGGACGGCAAGCTGACGACGGACCTGCGCTTCACGCTGTACACGTCCGCGGACGCGCCCGTGCCCATCATCCGCAACGAGGAGCTCATCCTCCTGCGCGCCGAGGCCAACATCGGCATGGGCCAGATTGGCGCCGCCGCGGATGACCTCAACTACATCCGCACCCGCTCCGGCCGCCTGCCGGCGCGCACGGACATCACCGCGGAGAACGCCGTGGACGAGCTGCTCAAGCAGAAGCGCTACTCGCTGATGTTCGAGGGCGGCCACCGGTGGATCGACATGCGCCGCTACGGGAAGCTGGACGAGCTGCCGCGCAACCTGGACCCCAACGTCCCGCCGCACGCGTTCTTCCCCATCCCCGTCGCCGAGGTCAACGGACGGCAGTAGCCGTCCTCCGGGGCTCCAGCGCCAACGCCTGGAGCCCCCGTCGTCACAGCCCCGGGTGCGCGCATCGTCGCTCGCCCGGGGCGTTTCATTTCAGCGAGGAGGCCTGCCCAGCCCCGCGCGCTCCGCGACGAGCGCTCCCAGCGCGGACCAGTCCAGGTCTCCATGTCCCTGGGCCACGCCGCCCAGGTACTGGTCCCTCACGAGGCTGGCCAGCGGCATGGGCACCTCCGCCGCGCGCGCCGCCTCCAGCACCAGCCCCACGTCCTTGAGCCCCAGCCGCAGGGCGAAGCCCGCCGGCGAGTACCGCTCCTCCGCGATGGCGCGGGCGTAGTTGGCGAAGATGGGCGAGCTTGCGAAGACGGACTGGAACACCTCCAGGAACTGTCGGGGCTCGACGCCGGACTTGCGCGTGAAGGCGAACGCCTCCGCGAGCGCCTCCAGCATCGACGCGATGAGGAAGTTGCCCGACAGCTTCACCACGTTGGCCATGGACGCGTGCTCGCCCAGCACCGTGAGGCCCCGGCCCAGCGACTCCAGCAGCGGCTTGACGCGCTCCACGTCCACCTGCGCGCCCGCGGCCACCACCCACAGCTGCTTCGCCTCGGCGGCCTCGGGACGGCCGAACACGGGCGCCGCCACGTAGCCCTGCCCCGCGCTGGCGTGCGCGTCCGTCAGGCGCTGGGAGAGCGCCACGGAGATGGTGCTCGAGGAGACGTGCACCGCGCCCTTGCCCAGCCCCTCGACGATGCCCTGGGCTCCCAAGGACACGGCCTCCGCCGCCACATCGTCCGCGAGCATGCTGAACACCACGTCCGCGCCCCGGGCCGCGTCCGCCGGAGTCGTCGCCGCGCGCGCGCCCTGCTTCACCAGGGGCTCGCCTCGCGCCGGTGAGCGGTTCCACACCGTCAGCGCATGCCCGGCGCCAAGCAGGCTCTTCGCCATGGGCAGACCCATGTTGCCCAGTCCCACGAATCCCACCTTCATGTCGCGCTCCCGTCGGTTCGGTCCGCGGACTTCCTGCGCGCCCGGGCCCGGTGCCCGCCACCTCTTTCCGGGCGCGAGTCCAGGAGCCGACGCTCGGGCCTACTCCGGCCGGTCCTCGGAGACGTCCAGGTGTTCGAAAGCGCGGCCCAGCCAGAGCACGCCCAGCCCCACCTCCGTCAGCAGCACGGCCGCCGCCGCCAGTCCCGCCAGCGGCAGCGCCCAGAGGTCCAGCGAGCTCCAGGCCACGAAGGCCACCAGCGAGCCCACCAGCGCCGCGGGCACCAGCCCCAGCAGGGACACCACCAGCGAGCCCACCAGCGTCAGCAGGCGCTGGCCCAGGGCCTCGATGCCGCGCGCGCTGCCCACCCGGTCCGCCGGAACCCACGCGGGGAACAACACCACGGCCCCGTTCTGGACGAACAGCCCCGCCAGCGCCACCGAGGGCAACAGCGCCGCCAGCGCCAGTCCCCCGGGCCACCAGTACGTCATGAGCCAGTCGTCCTCGGCGCCCGGGCCACAGACGAGGCCCACCGCGAGCAGCCCCAGTTGCAGGCTGCTGACCACCAGCGCCGACGCCGCCAGCTCCGCGCCCACCACCTGCCAGCCCGCGAGCGGCAGCGCGCGCAAGAGGTCCAGCTTCGGCAGGTCCATGCGCAGGTCCATGCGGAACGCGCTCGGTCCCACCACCGTCATCATCACCGCCAGCAGCGTGGCCATGGGCCCCACCACGCGGCGCGTGTCGGTGAACACGTTCGACTCGCCCATCACCGACACGATGACGGCGGCGAGCAGCAGCGGCGCCATCACCGTCCACACCCCGCCCGCCATCCGCTTGCGGGTGATGAGGTTCTTCCAGATGAGCGCCACCTCGGGACGCCCCCGCGCCGACAGCCGGAAGGGCGCCTTGCGAGCCCCCAGCCCGCCCTTGCGCACGAGCGTCCCGGACAGGCGCTGGGACTGCTCACGCACGCGCGCCTCGGCCTGCGTCACCGCCGTCTCCTCGAAGGGCACCTCCGCCAATCGCACCCAGACGTAGTGCGCCACGGCCAGCACCACCACGGGCGGCAGCGCGCTCCAGAAGGCCGAGGTGTCGCGCGCCAGCGACGGCGCCACCAGGAGCCGGCCGGGCCACAGCACCGCGCTCAGCCCCGGCGAGGCCACCACAGCCTCCACCCAGTGGCGCAGCGCCCCCGGCGTCCCCACCGTCCTGGGGAACGGGTACGTCTCCAGCGTGGAGAACACCCCCATCACCACCGCGGCGAGCACCAGCCCCACGCCCACCCAGCGCTCCACCTGCCCCCGCCGTCCCCTCGCAGCCCAGCGCGTGCGCATGAAGGACGCCGCGATGCCGTGCAGGTACAGCGTGCCGAGCGACAGGAAGGCCCCGGCGAAGAAGAGCGCGGGCTCGGGGCTCACCACCCGGCCGACGAACAGCGTGGCGAACAGCGCGCCCACCGCCGCGCCCATCGCGCCTCGGGCGAGCTTGTAGTGCAACAGCGAGCGCCGGGTGACGGGCGCGGGGAACAGCTGCACCACCTCCGTCTCCGTGAAGGTCAGCGAGGGCCGGTCCGGCCCCAGCGCCCACGCGGAGAACAGCGTGACGAGCACCGAGCCCACCAGCGACAGCTCCGCGAACAGCCTCACGCCCGGAGGCACCGCGGCCACCGGTCCCGTGAAGTCCAGCCGGCGCAGGAAGAGCGAGTAGATGTAGAACAGGCCCACCGCCGCGCCCACGAGGTAGCGGGGCTTGCGCAGCCGCAGCACCTGGAGCCGCAGGCGGTTGCGCGTGGACGCAAGCCAGAGGAAGAGCACCGCGCCCGGGAAGCTCACGGCCTGGGCATCTCCGAGCCCGCGCCGCTGGTGATACGCACGAAGAGGTCCTCGAGCGACGCGCTGCCCGCGTCCGGTCCACTCAGCCGCGCGCGAATCTCCTCCAGGCTGCCAAGCGCCATGGCCCGCCCTCCTGCAATCACCAGCAGCCGGTGGCACAGCTCCTCCACCAGGGGCAACAGGTGCGAGGACAACACCAGCGCCGAGCCCTCCTCCGCGCGCCGACGCAGCGAGTCCTTCATGCGCCGGATGCCGATGGGGTCCAGGCCCGTGAGCGGCTCGTCGAGCAGGATGAGCCGGGGCGAGTGCAGGAAGCCGCAGGCGATGGACAGCTTCTGCTTCATGCCGCGCGACAGCTCGCCGGGCAGCGCCTTCTCCTTGCCCGTCAGCTCCATCTCCTCCAGGAGCGCGCGGCCCCGCGCCTCCCAGTCCTCCACGCCGTAGAGCCGCGCCGTGAAGTTCAGGTGCTCCCACACCGTGAGGTAGTCGAAGAAGCGCGGCTCGTCGGGCAGGAAGGCCAGCTCGCGCTTGGCCTCCACCGCGTCCTTGCCCAAATCATACCCCGCCACGATGACCTTGCCCGCCGAGGGCGGGAGGATGCCGGCGAGGCAGCGCAGCGTGGACGTCTTGCCCGCGCCGTTGGGGCCCACCAGGCCCAGCACCTCGCCGGGCGCCACGTTGAAGTGCAGGCCCTGCACCGCCGTCACCGCGCCGTAGCGCTTCTCCAGGCCCGCCACCCGCAGGACGAAGTCCATTCGCACGCCCCTCGCCTCAGGCCAGCTTCAGCAGGTCCCTGACGGTGTCCATCACCACCTTGGCCTGCACGGGCTTCACCAGGTACGCACTGGCGCCCAGCGCCAGCGCCCGCTCCCGGTCCGCCGCCGCGCCTTCCGTCGTGATGACGACGATGGGCACGCCGCGATGGTCCGTGGCCTGACGGATGTGGTGGATGAGCTTCAGCCCGTCCATCAACGGCATGTTGATGTCCGTGAGCACCAGGTCGAAGCGGCCCTGGGTCAGCTTCTTGAGCCCCTCGGCGCCGTCCTGCGCCTCGGTGCAGACCATCCCGCTGATGCGCTGCAACGCGTACATGATGCTGCGTCGCATCGCCTGCGAGTCGTCGACGACGAGGGCTCGAATCTGCTGCGTCATGGCCCGCGCACACTAACACCCGACCCCGTCGCCCCGCCCGGCCATCTCACCGTCGACGACGGGCCAGCGAGGCGAGCGCGGGTCCGATTTCCCCCAGTCGCAGCACCCGCTTCACCGCCCCAGCCGCCACCGCCTCGCCCGGCATGCCGTACACCACCGCGGTCTCCTCCGACTCCGCCCAGACCTCGCCCCCCGCGCGCTGCACCTCGCGCGCGCCCAGCGCCCCGTCCGCCCCCATGCCCGTCAACACCACCGCCAGCGCGCGCGGGCCCAGCACCTGAGCCACGCTGGTGAAGAGCCGATCCACGCTCGGCGCGTACTTGTCCACGGGCGTCGGCGGGGGCGTGTGCAGCTCCAGACGCGTCCCCCGGTCCACCACCACCAGGTGCCGGCCTCCGGGCGCGATGTACACGTGTCCGGGTTGCACCACGTCCCCCTCGCTCGCCTCCGTCACGGTGAAGGGGCCAATCCTGTCCAGCCGGTCCGCGAAGGCCCGGGTGAACTGCGCGGGCATGTGCTGGCTCACCAGCACGCACGGCGTCGGCTCCGCGGCCAGGCCCTCCAGCACGCGCTGCACTGCGGGAGGGCCTCCCGTGGACGCGCCGATGGCCACCACCAGGGGCAGCTCGCCCGCCACCGCCAGCGCCCGCGCGCCGGGCGACACGTGGCGCTGTCCCGGCCGCACGTGCAGGGCCGCGCGCACCTTGTCGAGCAGCTCCACGCGCAGCCCCTCCAGCTCCTCGGGCGTGCCGCGCGCGGGCTTGGCGATGAAGTCGAACGCGCCCAGCTCCAGCGCCTTGAAGACGTCCGAGCGGTGCGCGTAGCTGGAGATGACGATGACGGGCGTGGGCGCCGTGCGCATGAGCAGCCGCAGGAACGTGTAGCCACCCAGCTTCGGCATCTCCAAATCCAACGTCACCACGTCCGGCTTGAGCTCCAGGACCTTCTTGAGGCCCTCCTCGCCGTCGGCCGCGCGGTCCAGCACGCGCACGTCCGGCGCGGACTCCAGCAGCGTGGTGAGCGTGTGCCGGTTGTGCGCGGAGTCATCGATGACGAGCACCGAGACCGTGCCCCGCTCGCTCATCGGACCTCACCGCCCGCGAGCCCCGGCAGCTCGGGCCTGCGGTACACCAGGTCTCCGCGCAGGTGCACCAGCTCGAAGTCGGCGCCCAGGTTGAGCAGGTTCTCGGAGTGCCCCAGGAGCAGGTAGCCCCCGGGCACCAGCCTGTCGCGCAGGATTCGCAGCACCTTCCTGCGCGCGGACTGGTCGAAGTAGATCATCACGTTGCGGCAGAACACCGCGTCCATCTTCATCACCAGCTGGCTGCCGGCCTCGTCCAGAAGGTTGTGGTGGCCGAAGGACACCATGGCGCGGACATCGTCGCGCACGCGCACCTTGGTGTTGCCCGCGGGGACGAAGAAGCGCTCCAGCAGGTCCGCGGACGTGGCGCGCAGCGCGGACGGGCCGTACTCCGCGCGCCGCGCCATCGTCAGCACGCGCCGCGAGATGTCGGAGCCGTACACCTCCACGTCCCAGCCCTCGAAGCGGGGCTCGTCCTTGAGGACCATCGCCAGCGTGTACGCCTCCTCGCCGGAGGAGCACCCCGCGGACCACAGGCGCAGCCGCTTCGTGCGCGCGTTGCGCTTCTCGAGCACCGGCAGCAGCTCCTCCCGGAAGGCCTTGAGCTGCGAGGGCTCGCGGAAGAAGTACGTCTCGTGCGTGGTGAGCGACTCGACGGCGGCCTCCAGCTCCGCGTGCCGGTTGGCGTCGTAGCGCAGGTAGCGGTGGTAGGCGCTGAAGTCCGGGACGCCCAGCGTCTCCAGGCGCGGCCACAGCCGCCGCTCCATCACGAACTTCATGTCCTCGTGCACGAGGATGCCGCAGTGCGAATACACGTGGTCGCGCAGGAGCCGGAACTCCTCCGCGGTCATCTCCGGCCGACTGTCGTCGAAGCGAGCCACCCCGAGTCCCCCCGCTCAGCGCCGCGACAAGCGCTCCACCGCGTCCGCCAGTGCCTGTCGAGCCAGCGCGTCCGGCTCCGTCTCCAGCACCCGACGGGCCGGCTCCAGACACTCCGGCCCTCCCGAGTCTCCCAGCACTCGCGCCGCCGCCGCGCGCACATCCCAGTGGGGATGCTCCAGCAAGGATACCGCCAGAGTCACGCCCTCCCGCGACACCGCACCCGCGGACAACACCGCCTTCACCACCTCCTCGTCGGAATGCCCAGACGCCTCCCGCAGCACCTTCGCCTCCACCCGGCCCAGCCTCGACAGCGCCCGCACCGCGGCCACCGCCAACGCGCCGTCCGGATGACGCACCAGTCGCTCCAGCTCCGGCGCGCGGTCCACCGCGCCGCTCTCCCCCACCGCCTCCACCGCGGCCCGCCTCACGGAGGCGTCCTCGTCCTGGAGCGCGGAGCGCAGCAGCGCGCCCGCCTCCGCGCCTCCCAACCGTCCCATGGCGCGCGCTCCCGCCGCCCGCACGGGAGAGGCCTCGTCCGCGAGCGCCGCGCGCGCCAGCTCCCGACCGACGCCGCCGTCCACCTCTCCGGCCACCTCCACCGCCGCGGCTCGCCAGCGCGGGTCGACATCGCGCGCGAGCGCACGCAGCGACGGCAGCGCGGGCGCGCCTCCCACGCGGCCCAGCGCCGTCACCGCCACGGGGGTGGCCCGACGCGCCACCGCCTCCTCCAGCGCCGACAGCACCGCCGCCCGGCAGCTCCCCGCGAGCGCGCCCAGGGCCCGCGTCGCCGCGCCCGCCGTCACCGGGTCCCGCAGCAGATCCACCAGCGGGCTGGCCGCCTCCGGTGAGCGGGTCCGCCCCAACGCCCGCACCACCACCCCGCGCAGGTCATCCTCCGCCCACTCCAGCAGCGCGCACAGCGGCGTGACGGAGCCGGGGTCCACCAGGTCCACCAGCGCCTCGGCCGCCGCGGCCCTCGCCGGCGCGGACAGGTCCGCCATCGCCGCGAGCAGGAGCCGGCCACCTTCGGAGCCCAGCCGCCCCAGCGTGCCCAGCACATCCCGCAGCAGCCGGTCCTCGCGGGCGACCTCCGCCACCCGCACCGCGAGCGAGGCCTCGCCCAGCGCCGCCACCGCGAGCAGCGCGCCCGAGCGCACCGCCACGTCCTCCGCCTCCATCGCCTGCTCCAGCCGCGACACCGCGTCCGGCAGGCGCCGGAGCGCCGCGACGATGACGGCCTCCAGCTCACAGCGACGCGACGCCTCCACCAGCGAGGCCTGCGTGCCCAGCGCCGCCAGGGCGGCCTCGCGAATCGAGCGCGCGTCCGACGACAGGCCCTGACACAGCCGCTCCGTGGCGGCCACCTGGGGGATGAGCCCCAGCACGCGGAAGGCGCTGCGTCGCAGCTTCGCGTCGTCCAGCAGCGCCACCACCACGGGCAGGGGCGGAGGGCGACGCAGGAGCGCCAGGCCCTCCAGCGAGGACAGGCGCAGCAGCGGCTCCGCGTCACCGAGCAGCCGCGACAACGCGCGCGCCGCGTGCTCCCCGCCCACGCGCCCCAGCGCTTCCGACACCGCCACGCGCACGTTCAGGTCCGGGTCCTCCAGGGCCTGGACGAGCGGCAGCTCCGCGGCGCCGAGCCCCAGTTGCCCGAGGATGTCCGCGGCGAACTTGCGCTGGTCCGGGTCCACGTGGCCCAAGAGCTTCACCAGCGGCGCGAGCGCGGCCGGGCCCAGGCCGGAGAGGGCCTCCGCCGCGGCGTTGCGCGCGCCCGTCTCCCCGCGCTCGCCCAGCACGGCGACGAGCCGGGAGGCCACCTGCTCGGGGGGCGTCAGCCGCTGCAGGCCCGTCGCCGCCGCGTGCCGCACGCGCCAGCTCTCGTCGTGCAGGCCGGTGACGAGCACGTCGAGGATGCCCTCTGCTCGCGGGTCCAGCTCCTGGAGCGCGCGGTAGCGCTCCTCCTCCGCGGGGAAGACGGGCAGGTGGCTCATTCGAAGACCCGGTCGGACCCTTCCTGCGCGTAGAACCAGAGGGCGTAGATGCCCAGGCACGTGCCCAGCGGGAAGTTCGCCAGGTTCAGGATGCCCAGCACCAGCGCCAGCACCCGCGACCACGCGCGCCGCTTCAACAAGCCGATGCCCGTGAAGAGCCCCGGCAGGCAGTACACCAGGACACAGACGCTCACGCCGCCGCCGAACCACCAGAAGTCGGCGCGGTCCTTGGCCGAAGCGGTGTCGCTGATGATGCCCAGCCCCATGACCGTGAAGAAGAGCATCGCGCCGACGCCCACCAGCACCGTCAAGCCGTTCACCACCAGGAAGCTGATGCCGAGGATGCGGCGGTGGTTGTCCAGGTCACTGCGAGGCATGGCCCTTCCCTTCACGTGTCATCGCGCCGGACGAACCGCCTCGCGCTCCAGCTCCGCGCGCAACAGCGCCTTCAAGTCCAGCAACAGTCGCAACCGGTCCGGTGGACCGCACACCCCCACGACGAAGGGCGAGCGCCCCGCCACCCTCAACGCGGGCGCGGGCTTGATATCACCCCGACGCGCGCGCAGCACCTCCGCCACGCGCTCCACCTTCACCGCCACCCGCCGCGCGCCCAGCCTGCAGACCAAGAGGCGCGCCTTGCGCGACTCCACCGAGGGCTGCCCCTGCAATCTCTTGCGCAGGTCCACCACCGGCAGGATGACGCCGCGCAGGTGCAGCACGCCTTCGACGAACGACGGCGCGTGGGGGATGGGTGTCACGCGCTGGAGCGGGAGCACCTCCTCCACGCGCTGGATGTCGAGCGCGTATTCGTCCTCGCCGACGAAGAAGGCGCACAGCTGCACTGGCGAGTCCGGGTGTCCCGCGGGCGCCTCGGGCACACCGGAAGGATGATGCGCCAGCAGGTTGACGGAGTCCTTCATGACGCCAGCGCCTGTTCGGGGTCCAGGAGGATGAACAGCGAGGGTCCGCGTCGGCCGATGGCCACCACGCAGTCACGGTCCCCGATTCGGAGGCTCGGCGGTGGCGGCTCCAACATGGAGGGCTTGAGCTTCACCACGCCGCTGACGCTGTCCACCCACACACCCGCGGGCCCCGTCTGCGTGCGCAGCACGAGGATGCGTGCGTCTCGCGGCGGCACGGGCGCGTCGGGGCCGGCGACCAGCGGCGCGCGTTCCGCGAGGCCCAGGCGCACCTTGATGTCGTACGCGGGCAGCAGCTCGCCGCGCAGGTTCAGCACGCCCAGCAGCTGGGGCTCGGCCCTGGGAATCTCCGTCAGCGGCGGCACCTTGGCGATCTCGCGCACCGCGCGGATGGGCACCGCGTAGCACTCTCCCTCCAGGCGGAAGGCGAGGTACTCCTCGGGGACCTCCTCGGGCGTGACGGAGGCCACGCCGTCGCTGCCGGCGGCGAAGTCCTGCAGCCCGCTGACGTCCTCGTCCGGACGGAAGAAGAAGTCGTCGAGCAGTTCGGCGAACCGGGACACGGCTCGCGAGGATAGCAGCCGGCCGCGCCGGACGTCAGGCCCGCCTTCGCTCCAGGGCCAGCCCGTCTTCCAGCAGCGCGCCGACATCCAGCACCAGCACGGGAGTCCGGTTTCCCAGGTCCGTGGCGCCGGAGATGCCCCGGACCGACTGCAGCCGGCCGCCCAGGGGCTTGGTGACGATGTCCTGCTGCCCGTGCAGCTCGTCCACGGCGATGCCCAGCCGCTCCTGGGCAAGCCCCACCACCACCACGAAGTAGCGGCTCACCGGCCGCTCGGGCAGACCGAACAGGCGCGACAGGCGCACGAAGGGGAGCGTCTGTCCGCGCAGGTCCAGCACCTCGCGCCGCTCCACGGTGCGAATCTCGAGGGGCTGCACGGAGAGGATTTCGAGCACGCTGTTGAGGGGAACCGCGTACGTGCGCGCGCTCACGCCCACGACCAGCGCGCGGATGATGGCCAGCGTGACGGGCAGCGTCAGGTGGAAGGCGGTGCCCTTCCCGCGCTCGCTCCACACGTCGATGATGCCGGAGAGGTTGCCCAGGTTGTTCTTCACCACGTCCAGGCCCACGCCTCGGCCGGACAGCTCGGACACGCTGCGCGCGGTGGAGAAGCCCGGCAGGAAGATGAGGTTGAGCAGCTCGCGGCGGCCCATCTCCTCGGCCTGCGCGAAGGTGATGAGGCCCCGCGTCAGCGCCACCTCGCGCACGCGCAGCTCGTCGATGCCCGCGCCGTCGTCGCTCACCTCGATGACGACGTGGTTGCCCTTCTGCACGGCGCGCAGCGCCACCACCGCGCGGCGGGACTTGCCCGCGGCCAGTCGCGCGTCCGGTGACTCGACGCCGTGGTCGATGGCGTTGCGGATGAGGTGCATGAGCGGGTCGCTCAGCTCCTCGACGATGAGCTTGTCGAGCTCCACCTCGCCGCCGCCGATGACGAAGTCGATCTCCTTGCCCGCCTCGCGGGTGATGCGACGCACCAGCCGGGCCAGCTTGTCGAACACCTGGCCCACGGGGACCATGCGTGCCTCGAGCAGGCCCTCCTGGAGGGCCTCCAGCTTGCGCTCCAGGCCCCGCGTCTCGCGCGCCAGCTCCTGACCGAACAGCTTCGACAGGGGCACCACGCCGTCCTGCCGCGCGGACTCGGCGAGCCGCTGGAGGTTCGCCTTGATGAGCAGCAGCTCGCCCACCATGTTGATGAGGCCATCCAGCTTGCCGATGTCGACGCGCACCGTCTGCGTCAACGAGCGCAGCGACGGCTCCGGCGCGGTCGCGGCCACGGTCGTCGGAGGTGTCGAGGTCGAGGCGTCGGCGGAGGTCGTCACTGCGCGCACGGGAGCGCGGCCTCCGGGGCCCTGGAGGTACGTGACGAGCGACGGCCCGGTGGTGCCCGAAGCGCCCTGGGGCAACGGTCCGCCGCCCGGACCCGTCGACGGGGAGGAGCGCAGCCCCGAGGGGAATGCGCCCGAGCTTGCGACGGTCGCGCTCCATGCGGCGGAGGGGGCCCCGGGGCCGCGCGCCCCAGCCGCGAGTCCCGAGTCCGCGGGAGGAACGACGCCAGGGGGAATCGCGCCCGTGGGGTGCACCGACGAGGGATTCACGCCTCCAGCACCCTGCCCCATCGGATATGAGCCCGCCAGGTACGTGGCGGGGACGCCATCAGCGCCCTGCGCGCCCGCGTTCTCATGCCCGGCGTCACCTTGCACCGCCCCAGGCCCTTGCTCCGTGAGCGGCAGCGACGGCTGTCGCCCTTCCGCCGCCCCCTTCGCGCCGCGCTTCTTCCCACCGCGCTTCGGCGCGGGCGTCGCCACCCCGGGACTCTCGGGGCGCGTGCCCGGCGGCTCCACGACGATGGCGGGCGGCTCGACCACCCGGGCCAGCACCTCGGCCGAGTGGGCCGTCGCGGGCACTCCCACGGGCCGCACATTGAGGGGAGCCAGCTCCGCGGGCGTCCCACTCAACCCGGACTCCAGCTCCGTCACCGACACGTGCGTGCCGAAGATGAGGTCGAACGCGATGCCATGCGCCCCACCCGGCCGCGCGGACGGCAGCGTGCTGATGACCTCGCCCAGCGGCTTGAGCCGCGTGTTCAGGTCCGCCAGCCCCTTGTCGAAGTCCGACAGGTCGAACGCCGCGCGCACGCGCCACAGCGCCACGCCCCGCCGCATGTTCTCCCGGAGCCGATGCTCCTCGTACTCCGTGAAGACCGAGCGCACCTGTGCTTCCAGTTCCAGCCGCTCCAGCGGGTCCTCGTCCCGAGCGACGGGCACCTCGCCCAGGCGGATCAACCGCTCCGCCATGCCCTCCACGCGCCGGCTCAGCCCCTCCGTCTCCAACCCCCGCGCCGTCTCCGCCAGCAGCGACTGGAACGCATCCAGCGCTTCAATCAGCGTGTCGAGCACCGCGTCGTCCAACAGCAGCCTGCCCAGCCGCAGCCGGTCGAGCAGGTCCTCCGTCCCGTGCGCCAGCCGGGAGATGCGCTCCTGCCCGAACAGCCCCGCCAGGCCCTTGAGCGAGTGCGCCGCGCGGAAGATGCCGTTGACCCGCTCCGGGTCCGCCTCCTGGCCGCGCCGCTCGTCCAGCACCAGCAGGTCCTTGCCGAGCGCCTCGAGAATCTCGGTCGCCTCGGCCACGAACTCGGCCAGGGCCTTGCTCGGGGGACTCACGGCAGCTTCAGGTACCGGCGCAAGAGCCCCTCGAGGCTGCCGGGCTGGAACGGCTTGACCAGGTACTCCGCCGCCCCCAACGCCATGCCCCGCTCGCGGTCCTGCTCCCGCCCCTCCGTGGTGATGATGAAGAGCGGCACGTCGCGGTAGTTGGGGTTCTTCTTGACGAAGTTGATGAGCTCCAGCCCGTTGATGTCGGGCATGTTGATGTCGGTGATGATGAGGTCGAAGCGGTGACGCGGCAGCAGCTTCAGCGCCTCGAAGCCGCTGGAGGTGACGACGGCCTCGATGCCCTCCACCGCCTCCACCGTCGACGCGATGTATTCGCGCGACGCCTTGGAGTCCTCGACAATCAACACCTTGACACGCATGCGTGCACGCCCCGGACGGTCCCCCGATGCTAACAGAAGGCCTGCCCGGTCGCCGAGCTTCAGCCCTTCCTGCCTGGTAGGAGTCGGACGAGCGCCTTGTCCGTCAGGAGGGCCACCCGTCCGCCCTTGAACGCCGGCAAGAAGCCCTTCTGGAAGGCCTCTGCCCGCGCCGCGTCATCCAACGAACCGCCGCCGGGGATTTCCAGCGCCACCGACGCCACCTTGGCCCGGCTGAGCACCTTGCCCGCCTCGGCCAGCGCCTCGTGGAGCCTTTCGGCGTCCAGCGCCTTCCGGGCCCCCAGGCCCACGACGAAGATGCGCGGCACCTCCAGCTTCCCGTCCGCGGGCAACAGGAGCCAGTCGTCCTTCACGCCGGAGAAGAAGCCGCCCTTGAGCACCCGCGACAACGCACCGCACAGGCGCCAGTCCACGTAGCCCGCGGTGGCCGGCAACGGGCGCTCATCCTCGGCCACGAACAGGCACAGGGCGTCCACGCCGGTCAGCGAGTCCAGCCCCTCCATCCCGATGTCGTGCGTCGTCGTCTGGCTCACCGCGGTTGCTCCTCGGCTCGGGACTTCAGTCCTTCTTGAGCGCCACCGCCACCCGGTCCAACAGGCCGTTGACGAACGCGCTGGACTCCTCCGTCCCGAAGTTCTTCCCCAGCTCCACCGCCTCGTTGATGGTGACCTTGCGGGGGATGTCCGGACGGTACTTCAGCTCGAAGATGCCCACGCGCAGCACGTTGCGGTCGATGCGGGACATGCGGTCCAACCGCCAGTTGTGGCTGTGCGACTCGATGAGCCGGTCGATCTCCGCGCGGTGGCCCTGCACGCCGTCCACCAGCTCGCGGGCGAACTTCACCGCGTCCGGATCGCGCTTCTGCTCCTCGGCCTCGGCGGAGGCCGTCCACGCCGACTCCAGCGCCTCGTACACCGACGTCCCCGGCGCCATCTCCAGCTGGTAGAGCGCCTGCAACGCCCGCTCACGTCCCGTTCTGCGCGCGCCCATGGACTACCCCTTCCTCGCGTCGAGCGCGGGGATGCGCGCGTACAGGTTCACCATCTCGATGCAGGCCAGCGTGGCCTCGGCGCCCTTGTTGCCCGCCTTCACGCCCGCCCGGTCGATGGCCTGCTCCACCGTGTCGGTGGTGAGCACGCCGAACGTCACGGACGTCGCGGGGTTGGCCGCCGCCGCGTTGAAGGCCACCGCGCCGATGCCCTTGGCGCACTCGCCGGCCACGTAGTCGAAGTGGGGCGTGCCGCCGCGGATGACGGCGCCCAGGGCGATGACGCCCACGTACTGACGCGACTCCGTCACGCGGCGCACCAGCCCGGGCAGCTCGTACGTGCCGGGGCAGCGGTACACGTCCACGTCCGCGTCGGCCACGCCGTGGCGCACCAGCGTGTCCACGGCGCCCTTGGCCAGCTCCTCGGTGATGAAGCCATTGAAGCGGGCAACGCAGATGGCGAAGCGGCCCTTGGGGGAGAGGAAGTCACCTTCGATGTAGCGAGGCATGCGGGGCTTCCTACACCACCCGCGCCCCCGCCGTCGCCTGCTACGGCGTGCCGAAGCCCGCCGCCCGGACGGTCGCCTCCGTCACCCCACCCGGGGAAGCGCCCACCTGCCCGCGCTGGAGCGAGAACAGCCGGGCCACGTACTTCCCAATCGGGTCCGCCTCCAGGTTGACCCGGGCCCCCACCGCCTTGGCCCGCAGGGTGGTGCGCTCCTGCGTCTCCGGAATCAGCTGCACCCCGAAGCGGTCCGCGCCCACGCTGTTGACCGTCAGACTGATGCCGTCGATGGCCACCGAGCCCTTCTCGATGAAGTACGGCGCCAGGGACTCGGGCAGGCCGAACACCATCACCCACGAGCCGCCTTCCGGGTAGGTCTCCAGCACCGAGCTGACCTGGTCCACGTGCCCGGAGACCAGGTGGCCGCCCAGCCGGTCCCCCAGCGCCAGCGCCCGCTCCAGGTTGACCCGGTCCCCGGGCCGCACCCCGTCCAGCGTGGTGCGCCTGAGCGACTCCGGCGCCACCTGCACCCGGAAGGTGTCCCCGGACCGCTCCACCACCGTGAGGCACGCGCCATCCACGGCGATCGACTCGCCCAGCGCGAAGCCCGAGGCCCCCAGCGCCGTGTGAATCCACAAGTCCGTCATCCCACCCGGGCTGACGCGCTCCACCCTGCCGATGTCCTGAATGAGCCCGGTGAACATGATGCCCAGGCTTATAACGAACGGCCCCCCGGGTCGCCCTCGTCCGGCGCGCCGATGTGTCCGTCATTCACCGACACCATGCGCCCCGCTCATGGGCGCCGAAAGTGCCTAGAGCAGCGCCTGGAGCAGGATGTCCGGGCCGTGCTGCTCGAAGGTGAGGTCCTTCACCGCGAGCGCCTGGGCCATCTCCTTCACGCCCAGGTCCCCGGCCCACGACATGCCCTCGCGGCCGAGCAGCTTGGGCGCGAGGAACAGCGCCAGCTCGTCCGCCAGCTTCTCGCGCAGGAAGGAGCCGTACATCTCCGCGCCGCCCTCCACCAGCACGTGGTTGTGGCCGGAGCGGGCAAGCCGGCGCAGGAGCGCCTTCAGGTCCACCCGGTCCGCCTTGGAGCGCACCTGCCACACCTCCACGCCCTGGGCGAGGAAGCGCCGGGCCTTGCGGCCCTCGGGGTCCTCCAGCGTGGCGATGATGGTGCGCGCGGAGCTCTTCTGGTTGAAGACGGTGTAGCGCGGCGACAGGCGCAGCCGGCTGTCCACCACCACGCGCAGCGCGTCCTTGCCCCCGCCGCCGGGCAGCCGCGTGGTGAGCTTGGGGTCGTCGTGGCGCACGGTGTTGGCGCCCACCAGGATGACGTCCACGGAGTCGCGCAGCCGGTGGACCCACTCGCGCGCCTTCTCCCCCGTCACCCAGCGCGAGTCACCCGTGGCCGTCGCCAGCTTGCCGTCCAGCGTCGCCGCGGCCTTGAGCGTCACCCAGGGCATGCCCGTGCGGATGAGCTTGAAGAAGGGCCGGTTGAGCTTGTCGGCCTCCGCCTGGAGCACGCCGGTGACGACCTTCACGCCCGCGCGGCGCATGCGGGCCACACCCTTGCCGCTCACCTTGGGGTTGGGGTCGGCCGAGCCGCAGAAGACGCGGCGCACGCCCGCCTCGATGATGGCCAGGCTGCACGGCGGCGTGCGGCCGTAGTGGTCGCACGGCTCCAGCGTGGAGTAGAGGTCCGCGCCCCGCGCCTTGGCGCCCGCGGCCTCCAGCGCCACCACCTCCGCGTGCGCGGTGCCCGCCTTCTTGTGGTAGCCGCGGGCGATGATGCGGCCGCCCTTCACCAGCACCGCGCCCACGACGGGGTTGGGGCTGGTGCGGCCCAGGCCCTTGGCGGCCTCCTCCAGGGCGATGCGCATGAAGAACTCGGCCACCGCGCGGTCGAAGTCCGCCGCCCGCTTCGCCCGGGGCGCCCTCGTGGCTTCGAGCTTTGCCCGCGTGAGCAGCCTCATCCGTTCTCCTTCAACTGCCCCGGCCCGGGAGGAGCGGCGGCTTCGCCTTGCGCTCGCGCTCCTGGTCCTCGAGCAGGTCCTTCAGCTCGTGCATGAACTCGGAGATGTCGCGGAAGCTGCGGTACACGGAGGCGAAGCGCACATAGGCCACCTCGTCCATCTGCTGCAGCCGGCGCATGACCTCCTCGCCGATGACGGACGAGTTGATCTCCTTCTCGCCCATGCCCTGCAAGAGCCGCTCGATGGCCACCACTGTCTCCTCCAGCTTGTCGGCGGAGACGGGGCGCTTCTCGCAGGCCTTCTTCAGGCCGCTGACGATCTTCTCGCGGTCGAACGCCTCCCGCCGGCCGTCCTTCTTCACGATGAGCGGGTAGAGCTCCTCCACCCGCTCGTACGTCGTGAAGCGGCGCTTGCAGGCCAGACACTCGCGGCGCCGCCGGATGACGGAGCCCTCGTGTGACTCTCTCGAGTCGATGACCTTGTTTTCGGCATCCTGGCAGAACGGGCAACGCATGGAGGCGGGAGAGAAGCTCCTGTCGGCGAACGAGCGGCGGCTACTTCAGACGCGAGGCGTACAGCGGGAAGCTCTGGGCCAGCTCCTTCACCTGTCCGCGGATGCGTGCGAGCGCGGCGTCGTCCTGGGCCGCGTCCAGCGCGGCGCCGATGAGCTTGCCCACCGTGGCCATCTGGGCCTCGCGCATGCCGCGCGTGGTGATGGCGGGCGTGCCCACCCGGACGCCGGAGGTCACCATCGGCTTCTCCGGGTCGAACGGAATCATGTTCTTGTTCACGGTGATGCCCGCCTTGTCGAGCACCGCCTCGGCCACCTTGCCCGTCAGCTTCTTGGGCCGCAGGTCCACCAGCATCAGGTGGTTGTCGGTGCCGCCGGACGTCAGCCGCAGGCCCGCGGACAGCAACGCCTCCGCGAGCGCCCGGGCGTTGGCGACGATCTGCTGCTGGTACGCCTTGTACTCCGGCGTCAGCGCCTCGCGCAGGGCCACGGCCTTGCCGGCGATGACGTGCATCAGCGGGCCGCCCTGGATGCCGGGGAAGATCTGGCTGTTGATGGACTTCGCGTACGGCTCCTTGCCCATCACCAGGCCGCCGCGCGGACCGCGCAGCGTCTTGTGCGTGGTGGTGGTGACGATGTCCGCGAAGGGCACCGGCGAGGGGTGCACGCCCGCGGCGACCAGGCCCGCGATGTGCGCCATGTCCACCATCATGGAGGCGCCCGCCTCGTCGGCGATCTCCCGGAACTTCGCGAAGTCGAGCGTGCGCGGGTAGGCGCTGGCGCCCACGACGATGACCTTCGGCTTGTGCTCCAGGGCCAGCTGGCGCACCTGGGCGAAGTCGATGGTCTCCGTGTCGCGCGTCAGGCCGTAGTGGACGACCTTGTAGAGCTTGCCGGAGAAGTTGAACGTGGCGCCGTGGGTGAGGTGGCCGCCGGAGTTCAGGTCCAGGGACAGCATGGTGTCACCGGGCTTCATCAGCGCCATGTACGCGCCCATGTTCGCCTGGCTGCCCGAGTGCGCCTGCACGTTGACGAAGTCCGCGCCGAACAGCTGCTTCGCGCGGTCGATGGCGAGGTTCTCCACCACGTCCACCACCTCGCAGCCGCCGTAGTAGCGCTTGCCGGGGTAGCCCTCCGCGTACTTGTTGGTGAGCACCGAGCCCACCGCCTCCATCACCGCGGGGCTGACGAAGTTCTCCGAGGCGATCAGCTCCAGGCCTTGCTCCTGGCGCTCGGTCTCATGACGCACGGCCTGGGCAATCTCGGGGTCCACCTCGGCCAGAGTGCGGGTGTTCTCCATGGCTGATCTCCTCACGACGACGGGTACTGCGAAGGCCGCTAGCCCTGGGACTCGGCCTCGCGAATCTTCTGCACGCGGCGCTCGTGGCGACCGCCCTCGAACGCCGTGCCGAGGAACGCCTCCAGGATGGCCCGGCCCACGCCGGCACCCACCACGCGCTGGCCCAGGCACAGCACGTTGGCGTCATTGTGGGCCCGCGCCATCCGGGCCTCGAACTCCGTGGTGCACAGGGCCGCTCGCACGCCCCTGTGCTTGTTGGCGACGATGCTCATGCCGATGCCGGTGCCACACACCAGCACGCCCAGCGTGGCCTCGCCGGACGTCACCGCCTTCGCCACGCGCGCGGCGAAGTCCGGGTAGTCCACCGAGTCCCGGGCGAAGGGCCCCACGTCCTCGTGGGCCACCTTCCGCTCCTGGAGCGCCGCCACCAACTCCTGGCGGAGCTCCAGGCCCGCGTGGTCCGAAGCGAGAATGACTTTCACGCGGGGTCTCCTCGCTCCCCGTTACTGGAAGCGCTTGAACAGCAGCACCGCGTTGGTGCCGCCGAAGCCGAACGAGTTGCTCATCACCGCGTCCACCCGGAGCTCGCGCGCCTGGTTGGGCACGTAGTCCAGGTCGCACTCGGGGTCGGGCGTCGTCTGGTTGATGGTGGGGGGCAGGATGTTGCGCGACAAGGCCAGCGCGCTCACCACGCCCTCGTAGCCGCCCGCCGCACCGAGCATGTGGCCCGTCATGGACTTGGTCGACGACACCGCCACCTTGCGGGCGTGGTCGCCGAACACCGCCTTGATGGCCTTGGTCTCGTTCGCGTCGTTGAAGGGCGTGGAGGTGCCGTGCGCGTTGATGTAGCCCACGTCCTCCGGGTTCATCCCCGCCGACTGGAGCGCCAGCCGCATGCAGCGCGCCGCGCCCTCGCCTTCCGGCGCCGGCTGCGTCACGTGGTACGCGTCCGAGTTGGCGCCGTAGCCCACCAGCTCCGCGAGGATCTTCGCGCCGCGCTTCTTCGCGGCCTCCATCTCCTCGAGCACCAGCATGCCCGCGCCCTCGCCCATGACGAACCCGTCCCGGTCCTTGTCGAACGGACGGCTGGCCGCCGCCGGGTCGTCATTGCGCGTGGACAGCGCCTTCATCACCGAGAAGCCACCCAGCCCCAGCGGGGTGATGGCCGCCTCGGCGCCGCCGGCGATGGCCGCGTCCGTCTCGCCCAGCTTGATGGACTTCCAGGCCTCGCCGATGGCGTGGGCGCTGGTGGCGCAGGCGGACACCGGAGCCCAGTTGGGCCCCTTGCAGTTGTAGCGCATGGAGATGAGCCCAGGCGCCATGTTGACGATCATCTGGATGATGAAGAAGGGCGACAGCCGGTCGAACCCCTTCTCCAGGCCCTTGCGGTGCTGCTCCTCCAAGGAGGAGATGCCTCCGATGCCCGAGCCCACGATGACGCCCACGCGCTCCGGCACATAGCCGTGCGGCACGTCCGGGCCCACCGGCAGCCCAGACTCCTCCACCGCCATCGCCGCGGCGGCCATGGCGTACTGCGCGTAGAGGTCCATGCGGCGCACTTCGCGCTTGTCGATGAACTTCTCCGGCTCGAAGTCCCGGACCTCGCCGGCGATTCGCGTGTCGATCTTCTTGGGGTCGAAGCGGGTGACGAGGGAAATGCCTGAAGTGCCAGCAAGCAGCGCCTGCCAGTTCTTCTCGGTTCCTGTGCCCAGTGCCGAGATGAGCCCGGTACCGGTGATGACGACTCGACGGTGTGACACGGTCCTCTCCGGTGGCGCCTGAGACGCCGGGGACGCCGCGCTTCAACGCGGCGTCACCCCGCCCCCCGGCACGCTGTGTGCTGTCTACTTCTTGTGGTCGGTGACGTACTTGATGGCGTCGCCAACGGTCTTGATGTTCTCGGCCTCCTCGTCGGGAATCTCGACCTCGAACTCCTCTTCCATCGCCATCACGAGCTCGACGATGTCGAGGCTGTCGGCGCCAAGGTCTTCGATGAAGGACGACTCGGGCTTGATCTCGTCCTCTCCCACGCCGAGTTGGTCGGCGATGATGTTCTTGACCTTGGCCTCAATAGCGGACGTCGACATAATGCTGAACCCTCCAGGAACCAGATGTAGGCCCGGAAGGCTTCCCGAGCCCTGTCGAAAGCCGGCGCGGTATATCCCACGCCCGCTGGCAATCCAACCTTGGGTTACATGTACATGCCGCCGTTGACCTT
The DNA here is from genome assembly GCF_020037055.1 of Myxococcus sp. AS-1-15. Classification (NCBI taxonomy): domain Bacteria; kingdom Pseudomonadati; phylum Myxococcota; class Myxococcia; order Myxococcales; family Myxococcaceae; genus Myxococcus; species Myxococcus sp. AS-1-15. The sequence goes on from NZ_JAIQDF010000023.1 coordinate 72,734, forward strand.
GAGGACCTCGCCGGTGATGTAGGAGGAAGCGTCACCTGAGAGGAAGAGGACGGCCTGGGCCACCTCCTCCGGGTTGCCCAGCCGCCCCAGCGGGATGCCCTCCACCATCTTCTGGCGCAGCTCGTCGTTCAGGTGGGCCGTCATGTCCGTGCTGATGAACCCGGGCGATACGGCATTGACCCGGATGCCCCGGCTGGAAAGCTCCTTGGCCACCGTCTTCGTCAGGCCCACGAGGCCCGCCTTGGCCGCCGAATAGGCCGACTGGCCGGGGTTGCCCATGTCGCCCACGACGGAGGTGACGTTGACGATGGCGCCCGAGCGCTGCTTCATCATGGGCCGGCTGGCGGCCCGGATGAGGGCGAAGGGGCCGCGCAGGTTGGCGTCGAGCTGCTTGTCCCAGTCGTCGTCCTTCACCCGCATGACCAGGCCGTCCACGGCCATGCCCGCGTTGTTGACGAGCACGTCCAGCCGGCCGTGGTTCTTGACGATGCCCTCGATGGCGGCGGCGCACGCGGCGGTGTCCGACACATCGAAGCGCACGGACTCCGCCTTGGCGCCGGCGGCGGTGAGCATCCCCACCGTCTCCTGGGCCGCGGCCTCATTGCCCGCGTAGCTGATGATGACCGTGGAGGCGCCCGCCTTGGCGAACGCCACCGCGCACGCCCGGCCGATGCCGCGCGAGCCACCCGTCACCAGCACCACCTTGTCCTTGAAGCTCATGCGCTCACCCCAGCGCCGCGAGCACCTTCTCCAGGCTCGCGGCGTCCTCGACGTTGAAGGTTTCGATGTCCTTGGTGATGCGCTTGACCAGCCCGCACAGCACCTTGCCCGGCCCCAGCTCCACCACGCGCGTGACGCCCTCGGCCTTGAGCGCCTCCACGCATTCAATCCACCGCACCGGCGCGCTCACCTGCTCGAGCAGGAGCGGCACCACGCGGGACACGTCCTGGTTGGGCCGCGCCTCCACGTTCGTCACCACCGGCACCGCCGGCGCCGACAGCTTCACGCCGCCCAGCACCGCCGCCAGCCGGGGCTTCACCGGCTCCATCAGCGCGCAGTGGAAGGGCGCGGAGACGGGCAGCGGCATCACCCGCTTGGCGCCGGCCTCCTTGCACTTGACGCCCGCGCGCTCCACCGCCGCCGCGTCGCCGGCAATCACCGTCTGCTCGGGCGAGTTGTAGTTGGCCGGCGACACCACCTGCCCTTCCGCCGCCGCGTCACAGGCCGCCTTCACCTTGGCGGGCTCCAGCCCCAGCACCGCCGCCATGGCGCCCACGCCCGCGGGCACCGCCTCCTGCATGAAGCTGCCGCGCGCGCGCACGGCCCGGGCCGCGTCGCCCAGCGACATGGCGCCCGCGGCCACCAGCGCGGAGTACTCGCCCAGCGAGTGGCCGGCCACGAAGGCCGCCTGGGGCCCGCGCTTCGCGAACACCGCGTGCGCCGCCACCGACACCGTCAGGATGGCCGGCTGGGTGTTGGCCGTGAGCTTCAGCGCGTCTTCTGGTCCCTCGAAGCAGAGCTTGGAGAGCGACTCTCCGAGCGCGTCGTCCGCGGCCTCGAAGACGGCGCGGGCCTCGGGGAACTTCTCGAAGAGGTCCTTGCCCATCCCGACGGCCTGGCTGCCCTGCCCGGGAAACACGAATGCGACCTTCGCCATGTGCGGTCTCTGCCTCCTGATACGTCCAAATCCGTCCTGTGACATCGGGCGCCTTCGCGCCGACATCCCCCGGGCCACGGTCTTCCGCCGGGAAGCACTCACCCGACGTCGTGGGTCGCGGGGCGCGTCCTGTCTCCAGCCGGTCCTGACGTCACCTCGAGGAGACCCGTCGCAGCCCAATGCCCAGGCGTCCGCTCTCTAATCGGAAACCGATTGCTCTGTCCCCTTTTTTCCCCTCGGGTGGGCAGGCAGCCAGGACGCGGCGCGGGCGATGCATCGCGTCAACTCCTCCTGCAGTCCGGCCTGGGCGGTGGCCAGCGCGGCACCCAGCGCGTTGTGGATGGCGCGTGGGGACGAGCGGCCATGGGCCACGATGCCCACCCCGTTCAGGCCCAGCAGTGGAGCCCCGCCCACCTCGGCGTAGTCCACCATCTTGCGCAGGCCCGCCAGGGCGGGCTGGAGCAGCATCGCGCCCAGCTTCTCCGACAGGCCGCCCCGCTTCTCGATGGCCTGCCGCAACAGCCCGATGACGCCCATGCCCACGCCCTCGGATGTCTTGAGGACGACATTCCCGGTGAAGCCGTCCGTCACCACCACCTGCACGTCGCCGGAGAACAGGTCCTTGCCCTCGACGTAGCCGGCGAAGTCCAGGTCCGACTGGCGCAAGAGGTCGCTCGCCTCGCGCGTCAGGGGGGTCCCCTTGGAGGCCTCTTCTCCATTCGAGAGCACCGCCACCCGGGGACGCGCGACGCCCATGCGCAGGCGCACGTAGGCCTCGCCCAGCACGGCGAACTGGGCCAGGTGGGAGGGCTTGCAGTCCACGTTGGCGCCGGCGTCCAGCAGCAGGCAGCGCCCGCCGCCCTTGAGCGCGGGGAAGAGCGCGGCCAGGGCCGGACGCTCCACGCCCTGCAGCCGCCCCAGCGTCATCAGGCCCCCCGCCATCACCGCGCCGGAGTTGCCTGCGGATACGAGCGCGTCCGCGTGGCCGTCACGCACCAGCTCGAAGCCCACGCGCAGCGACGAGTCGCGCTTGCGGCGGAAGGCCGTGGAGGCGTGGTCGTCCATCTCCACCACCTCCGAGGCGTGATGCACCCGCAGGTTCGGCGGCGGCAGCCCTCGGCCCAGGTGGGGCGTCACCCGCGCGGTGTCCCCCACCAGGACGACCTGATGCTCGGGGTGGGCGCGGGCGAAGAGCACGCCACCCTCCACCGGAGCGGCCGGGGCATGGTCTCCCCCCATCGCGTCCAGGACCAGCCTCATCCCTGCCGTCCCCTCGTCTGTGCGCGTGTCATGTCCCACCCGGCCCGCGCCTTCCGGGCGCGAGGCGGCGCGCAGGAGACCAGGAACCTCCCAGGGGGGCAACGAATCGCTGGCCCCGCCACGTGGGGTGGGAGCAGGTGGGCGACGGCCCGGGAGACGCTCCGCATCGGTGTCCCGTACCTGGGGTGGAGGTCAGCCGGGCGGGCGGCGTGGATCCGCGGCTCCAGGGCTCCGGGGATGATCCACGCGGTGGCGCAGAATGGGCTGGGCGTCACGAGCGTTGTCCCGACGCGCCCCATGGGATATCTGGCCCCGGGGTGGCCTTCGAGCGCCGAGGTCTGGATGATGGATCCAAGCCATACACGCTCATTGACTCGGACCTTGTGAGCCGCTAGGGTCCGCCGCCTTTCATGCCGGACGGGGAGTACGCGAGTTGATCTCGACCGCTTCCAGCCCGGCGTTGGACCGACATGTTGCGCAGGGAGCCGGGGACCCCGGCACAGCGCGTGAGACAGAGGTGAGCCGTGGGCGTCCCCAAGAAGCGTACTTCCAAGATGCGTCGTGACCGCCGTCGTGCGGCGAACAACAACCTGCGCACCGCGGTGCAGGTGACCAAGTGCCCGAACTGCAAGGAGCCGGTGATGCCTCACCGCGCCTGCACGTCCTGTGGCCAGTACAAGGGCCGCGAGCTGCTGCCCCAGGCCGAGGCCTGAGTCTGCCTCACTGACGCTCCCTTTCCCGGGAGCGTCGCTTCAGTGCGAAGGGCCGCGCCTCCTGCTTCCGGAGGTCGCGGCCCTTGCTCTTTTCACGACCCCGCCAACCGCGCGGGGCCGTGAGCAATCATCCAAACTTCAGTTGTTGAGCTTGATGTCCTTGAGCTTCGCCAGCCGCGGGTCCACCGGCCGGGTGTCGCACTGGCACGTCGCCTCGTTGAGGTTGGTGCCGCACTGCGAGCACAGGCCCTTGCAGTCCTCCTTGCAGACGAGGTTCATCGGCAGCGCCAGCAGCAGCTGCTCGCGGAGGATGGGGTCCAGGTGGATGGTCTTCCCATCGAAGAGCTCCTGGTCGGCGTCGTCCAGCTCGAACGAGCCGCCCGTCTCGCCCTGCTGCCGCTCCTTCTTCTCCATGGACTTCTCGTCGTCGTCCTTGAAGTCGTCGCCGCGGGCCAGCGACTCGGGCACCAGGTTCAGGGTGAAGGACACGGGCAGGGCCAGCTCCACGTCCTTCAGGCAGCGCTTGCAGGGGGCCGTCAGCTGGGCGGTGAACTTCCCCTCCAGCAGCACGCCGCCGCTCACCTTGCGCAGCGACGCCTTGAGCTGGGAGGCCCGCGTCGCTCGGAAGCCGGTCTCCTGGCCAGACGACTCGCCGTCCAGCGCGGCGCTCAGCAGCTCCTGCGCGATGGGCTCGTCCAGCTTCAGCCCGGACTCATGAATTTGTTCAACCTTTACGAGCATTTACGCGACTTCCCGGTCAAAATGGGGCGGGCAACATAGAAGGCGGACCCTCCAGCGTCAACACGCCCGGGTTCCACAGCACCGCGAAGATGTCACGCCGCCGTCACCACCGGTGGAGTGGCCTTCGTGGATCCTCCAGACAACGCTTTGCTAGGGTCGGTTTGATGCACAGGCATGATTCGCCGTCGCGGGTGGGGGCGCTCTTTCTCGTCGTGGGCCTCCTGGCGCCCCCCGGGTTGGCCCGTCCGCTCTTCCCCGCGCCCGTCCTCTCACAGCTCGGCCCCACCAGCCCTCAAATCGACCGCGCGCGCGAGCAGATCGACGACGGTGAGTTCGAGGAGGCCCGACGCACGCTCCAGGAAGGGCTGGACGCGCCGGATGTGACGGACGACCAGCTGGTGGAGCTCTACCGCCTGCTCGGCCTCACGGCGCTCTACCTGGGCGACGAGCACCAGGCGCGCGAGGCCTACGAGAAGCTGCTCCAGGCCCGTCCCGACTACGAGCTGCCTCGCACGGCGCCGCCCAAGCTGCGCTCGCTCTACGCGCGCATCAAGGAGGACATCCGCAGCCGGCGCGTGCGCCCCGTCACCCTGGACGTGGACCCGATTCCGGACCCGCGCGGCGGAGAGCCCATCGTCGTGGAGGCCACCATCCAGGAGCTGGCGCTCGGCGCCCGCGCGCGGCTGTTCTACCGACGCGCCGGAGGCCAGGCGTACAACTCCGTCGACTTCGTGAAGGACCGCGGCGAGAAGGAGCGCTTCCGCGCCGTCGTCCCCGCCTACGACGTGCCCGTGGAGCCCGAGCCCTACGAGGTCGAGTACTACTTCGAGGTGGTGGACGCGGCGCAGCGCCGGCTCGCCGGCCGCGGTGACTCGTTCCAGCCGCTGCTCTTCCAGGTCGCCCCCGAGAAGGCCACGGCCACGGCCGCCGAGGCCTCCGAGGGCCGCCCCTGGTACAAGAGCCCCTGGCTCTGGGTGGCCGTGGGCGCGGTGGCCATCGGCGGCACCGCGGGCGTCGTCGCCCTCACCTCGTCGGAAGATCGCGGCCGCGTCCCCATCACCATCCGCGTGGACCCCTCCCAGCCATGAGCCTGCGCCTCCTGAACGTCCTGCCGCTCGCCGCCCTGCTCTTCGCGTGCGGTGATGCCCCCTCCTCCCACGCCGGCCGCTTCCCGCTGGACGTGACGATGTCGCGCGCGGTGGCCAACGAGGTCCACGCGCTCCAGGTGAGCGTGCTCAAGAACGGCTCGGGCCGAAGCTGCACGGAGCTGCAGCGCACCTGCCTCAACACGCAGGTGAAGCGCGAGGACCTCGTGATGCTGGAGGACTCGCGCGGCAACGAGGGCCGCGCGCTGCGCTTCACCGTGGACATGGCCGCCCTGGAGAACGGCGGCAGCCAGGCGCTCGAGGTGGACGTGCCGGTGGGGCGCGACTACGCGCTCGTCATCGAGGCCATCGCCGTGGGCTCGCCCTCGCGCTTCCTGGGCAGCTCCTGCAACTACCTGCAGGTGGTCAACTCCGGGAACAACGCGCCGGTGCTCGCCGCGCCGCTGGTGCTGACCGAGCAGTCCTGCGACCCGAGCATCGCCCCCTGAGCAGCCGTGCGCCCACGCTCCGGGCACAGCGCCGCCCACCGCCTTAAGAGGACGCCATGACGCGAATCCTGATCATCGAGGACGAGCAGGACCTCGCCGGCCTCGTCGAATACAACCTGCGGGCCGCCGGCTTCGAGACCGAGTCCGCCAACACGGGCGCCGGGGGCCTGGCCCGCGCGCGCGCCAACCCGCCGGACCTGCTGCTGCTGGACCTCATGCTGCCGGACATCGCGGGCGGCGAGGTGCTGCGGATGCTCAAGCAGGACCCGGAGCTGCGCAAGACGTCCGTCATCATCGTCAGCGCCAAGGGCCAGGAGTCCGACCGCGTGCAGGGCCTGGAGCTGGGCGCGGACGACTACGTGGTGAAGCCCTTCTCCGTGCGCGAGCTGCTCCTGCGCGTCAAGGCGGTGCTGCGCCGGGGCGACGCCGACGAGGGGCCCGCGCAGGTGCTCGCCGCGGGCGACATCCTCCTGGACACCTCCCGCCACCAGGTGCGCGTGAAGAACGAGGAGGTCATCCTCACCGCGCTGGAGTTCCGCCTGCTGCGCACGCTCTTGGAGCGAAGCGATCGCGTGCAGACGCGCGAGGTGCTCCTGTCCGACGTCTGGGGCATCCAGGCCGAGATCCACACCCGCACCGTGGACACGCACATCAAGCGGCTGCGCGAGAAGCTCGGCCCCGCCGGTGACATCATCGAGACGGTGCGCGGCGTGGGCTACAAGCTCAGCCCTCCGTAGCCGACGAGCCCCCACGCGCCATGCCCCTGCGCTACACGCTGCTCCCCCTGCTCCTGCCCGCCACGGTGGTGGGCCTGCTCGTGGCCTCGCTCGGGACGCCGAGCGGCGCGGTGCCGGTGGCGCTCATCACCCTGGCCGGCTCGCTCATGGCGCTGGGGCTCAGCCGAGGCGCGCTGCAGCGCCAGCTGGACCGGCTGGAGCGCAGCACGCGCGGCCGCGCCGAGGGCGGCAACGGGCCCACGCCGGACCCGGACCGGCTGGAGGAGGTGGCGAGCCTGGAGGGCGCCATCGACTCGCTGCACGCGCGCCTGTCCGCGCGCAACACCGAGCTGAGCCAGGAGACGCGCACGCTCACCGCCGTGCTGGACAGCATGGCCGAGGGCGTCTGGGTGACGGACGCCGAGGGCACGGTGGTGCGCCACAACGACGCCCTGCGCGGCATCCTCCAGCCCGGCGCGTCCCTCGTCGGCCAGCGCCCCCTGGCCATCCTGCGCGACGACCAGCTCCATGACGCCGTCATGCGCGCCTGCCGCGAGGGCGCCTCCCGTCACCTGGAGCTGTCGCTCGAGGGGCTGTTCCCCCGCACGCTGTCCATCCGGGTGACGCCGCTGGGCAAGGACCTGCCGGGCAGCGCCGCCGTCTTCCACGACGTCACCGAGCTGCGCCGGCTGGAGAAGGTGCGCAAGGACTTCGTCGCCAACGTGTCCCACGAGCTGCGCACGCCCATCACCGCCATCCGCGGCTACGCCGAGACGCTCCAGGGCGGCGCGCTCGGGGACGCGAAGATGGCCCCACGCATGGTGGAAATCATCCACCGTCAGTCCGAGCGCCTCTCCGAGCTGGTGGAGGACCTGCTGGAGCTGTCACGGCTGGAGTCGCGCGAGGTGAACCTGAAACTCGGGGAAGTCTCGCTCGCCGAGGCCGCCGCCCGGGCCGCCGACACGGTGCGCCTGAAGGCCGAGGGCAAGGGCCACGTGGTTTCACTCCACGTCCCGGCGGGCCTGCGGGCGGTGGGAGACCCGCGCGCGGTGGAGCAGGTGCTGCTCAACCTCCTCGACAACGCGGTGAAGTACACGCCGGCGGGCGGGCGGGTGGACGTGGACGGAGCGTGCGAGGACGGGCGGTGCGTGGTGCGGGTGCGGGACACGGGGGTGGGCATCGAGCCGCGCCACCTGTCGCGAATCTTCGAGCGCTTCTACCGGGTGGACAAGGGTCGCAGCCGGGACATGGGCGGCACGGGGCTGGGGCTCTCCATCGTGAAACACCTGCTCCAGGCCATGGACGGCGAGGTCAAGGTCGAGAGCCAACCGAACGAGGGCAGCACCTTCACCATTTTTCTGCCCCAGGCGGCCCCCGCGCGGTCTGCGACGGGATAGGATGGCGCGACCATGCGGGTCGCCATCCTCGCGGACATTCACGGCAACCTCCCCGCCTGCGAGGCCGTGCTGGAGGACATCGAGCGCTCGGTGGCGCCCGACTTCATCGTCGCGGCCGGAGACCTGGCGCTGCGCGGCGCGCACCCTCGCGAGACGGTGGACCTCATCTTCGACCGCTGCGACTCCGTGCTGATGGGGAACACGGACTGCTACCTCGCCGGGAACTACCTGGGGGGTGCGTACCGGGAGCGGGACCACTGGAAGACGGAGCTGTTGCGCTGGACGCGGGAGCAGTTGGGCGAGGAGCACCTGCGCAAGCTGGGCGCCCTGCCCTTCTCCGTGCGCTACACGCCGCGCAAGGGGCAGGACCTCTTCGTGTGCCACGCCAACCCGCGCAACCTCGAGGAGTCGCTGGACCCCACGCTGGATGACGTGGCGGTGCGCCGCTTCTTCGCCCACCTGGACGCGGCCGCGTGCGCCTTCGGCCACCTGCACTTCCCCTACCGCCGCCGCGTGGGCCGCATGCTCATCGCGGACGTGGCCAGCGCGGGCATCCCCCGTGACGGGGATTTGCGCCCCGCCTACGGCGTCTTCACGTACACGCCCAAGGGCTGGCGCGTGCAGATCCGCCGCGTGCGCTACCCGGTGCGCAAGGCCACCCAGGCGCTCACCGCGCGCCGCGTGCCGGGCGGGCCGCTGCTCATCCACAAGCTGGTGGAGGCACGCTACCGCCACCACCACGCGCTGATGGAGGCCGCGCGCCGCCACTCCGGCCTGCCGCCTCCGGGCCCCGTGCTGCGGCCCCCGCCGGGCGCGCCCATCCGCAACGCGGCGGTGCCGCTGGAGGGCCGGGCGCCCCCGGAGGTCGACCCCACCTCCCTGCCCACGGACATGGACGGCACCGTCACGGACGCGACGCCGCTGCCGCTGGATGTGTTGAACGACCTGGACGGCTGAGATTTGTCGCCAGGGCGTTGCTTGAGTCGGGGCGCGCCGGGTGGTTGAGGGCAGGCCACCATGTCCCCTCGCGAACTGCCCCTGCTGCTCGTCCGCCACGCCGAAGCCGAGGAGGCCCACGTGCTGGGCGACGAGGCCCGCGCGCTCACCCCCGAGGGCCGCGCCCTGTTCCGCCAGCACGCGCGCAAGCTCGCCCGCCTCACGCCGCTGCGCGGCATCATCACCAGCCCCCTGGTGCGCGCCGTCCAGACGGCGGAGCTGCTCGCCGAGGCCCTGGGCCTGGCCCAGGTGGACGTCCACCCCGCGCTCCTGCCGAGGAAGGGCGCGGCGCGCCGCATCCTGAAGCTCGCCCACACGCTGGGCCCGGGCTTCGCGCTGGTGGGCCACAACCCCTCGCTGGAGAAGGCGCTCGCGCTCGCGCTGGGCGACGACACCCGCGCCCCCGACAAGCTGCGCAAGGGCACCGCGGTGGCCCTGCGCGCCCTCGCCGACGACGGCGGCTACCAGCTCGTGTGGTGGGCCGCGCCGGGCCGCTCGCTCAAGCGCTACGACGCGGAAGGCTGACGTCAGCCCTCCGCCGCGCCCACCAGGAAGGACACCAGCAGCAGCGTCAGCACGCACGTGGTGATGGCCACGTAGAGCCGGTCCTTCTGCTGCCGGAAGATGAGCAGCGACAGCGCCACGCGCATCACCGGCACGGCCATCATCACCAGCAGGCCCGCCATCACGAAGGACTGCCCGCGCGCGGCCAGGGCGCCGGCCACCACGTCCGCCAGCCCATGCGGCACCGGGTGCGGCGCGGTGAGCCGCTCCAGCGCCTCCGACGACACCAGGTAGTCGGGGTGGCGCAAGAACGTCACCACCGTGCCCAGCGTCACCAACGCCATGCTGGCGAGCACGCCGTAGCGCAGCAGGTCACTGATGAGCAACTCCGCGCTCAGCGGGGCGTCCCCCGCGGGAGGCACCACCACCGCTCGGACCTCCACGCGGGGCTCGTTCGACGAAGGCTCGCTCATGACGTCCACCCCTTGCGCAACATCTCGAAGGCCACCCACAGCAACACGCCCACGAAGAGCGCGCGCAGCCACGCGGCATTCACCCGGGCCATCAGGTGCCGCGAGCCCAGCCACGCGCCCAACGTGACGCCCACGCACACAGGCCCCGCGATGAACGGGTCGATGTGGCCTCGCGCGAAGTACACGCCCGCACTGGCCGCCGCCGTGACGCCAATCATGAAGTTGCTCGTCGCCGTGGACACCTTCAGCGGCAGCCGCATCGTCAGGTCCATGGCCGGCACCTTCAGCGCGCCCGAGCCGATGCCCAGCATGCCGCTCACCGTGCCGGCCACGTACATCAGCCCCAGCCCCGCCACGGGCCGGGTGACGCGGTAGCCCACCTCGCGCCCCAGCGACTCGTCGAAGTAGCTGCCGTGCAGCCCCAGCCGGTCCGCGAGCGCGTCCTCGGGCACCTCGGTGGGCACCGCGCCCGACTTCAGCCGGCGCAGCATCACCAGCGCCGAGTACGCCATGACGGCGCCGAAGACCAGGTATACCCCGCGCCCGCCCACCCGACCCGACAGGAAGGCCCCGGTGAGCGCGCCCGCCGTGGTGGCCAATTCCAGGAACATGGCCACGCGCAGGTTGGCCATCCGCTCGCGCACGTACGCAGCCGCGGCGCCGCTGGACGTGGCGATGACGGAGACGATGGACGCACCCACCGCGTAGTGGATGTCCACCTTCAACAGCAGCGTCAGCACGGGGATGAGGATGAGCCCGCCGCCAATCCCCAGCAGCGAGCCCAACAGGCCCGCCCCCACGGAGAAGGCGAGGACGACGAACGTGAAGAGGAAGGGTGTCATGCGGCGCCGGCCCGCATCCTTCCTCTCCTCCGCCCGAATTCCAATCAGGAGTCACGGCCCGAAACGGGCCGTGCCCCTTGCCTGCTTGCTACGAGACGACTAGTGGCCGCTGGCCACGGCCGACAGGTGCACCGCGCCCGCGCCGTTGGACTGGTTCGCCGCCGCGCCCTCGCCGGGGGTCAGCGCGTCGCCGCCCAGCTCGCGCAGGAGCGCCTCCCCCACCAGCTCCGTCATGGGGATGAAGCGGCCGTGCGCCGGACGCCACACGTGCACCTGCGCGTTGGCGATGTCGAACCACCAGCCGTGCAGCCGCAGCTTGCCCGCCGCCACGCGCTCCTTCACGAGCGGGTAGGAGGCCACGTGCTCCAACTGCTGGAGCACGTTGAGCTGCGAGAGGCGGTCGTAGTCCGGAAGGTCCTCCCCCAGCTTGCTGCCGGCCTTGAACGTCTTGAGCGACTCGTTGCCGTGCGAAAGCCACGCCGACAGGTTCGGCGCGCCGGGCACCTGACCGCCCGCGAGCAGCGCCTTCATGGCGCCGCAGCTCGAGTGGCCGCAGATGACCACGTCCTGGACCTCCAGGTTGGCGATGGAGAACTCCAGCGCCGCGGCCTCGGACTGGTCGCCCGTGGAGACGCCCTGCGCGTCCGACGCGGGCACCATGTTGCCCACGTTGCGCACGACGAACAGGTCGCCGGGGTCCGTGGACACCATGAGGTTGGGCACCAGCCGGCTGTCCGAGCAGGAGATGAAGAGACAATCCGGAGACTGACCCTTCGCCAGCCTGGCGAACACGTCCCGGTAGGCGGGCCGGCTCTTGAGCTGGAAGTCCAAGAGACCACGAATGAGCTTCTTCATCGGGCACCTTCTGAGGCGAGAGTGTTGTTGGGAACCTGGTGACCCAGGACAGGACTCGAGGTCTTGGACGTCCCGCTGCGGACCCAGACCTCCTCGAGCGACTCCATGACGACCGAGCCGCCCGTCTTGCGATGCGTGTCACTCCAGCTTTCGATGGCCTCGAAGCCCGAGTGGTCCAGCGTATCCACGGCCAGGTCCACGCGGACCTTGCTCCCCGCGGGCACCTGCGCCAGCGCCATGGACAGACGGGGGACACCCACGAAGGTGAGCGAGCCGGACACCTGGACGAGGTACTCGTCCTGCACCTGCTTCACGTCCACCTTCACGCTGCCCAGCCGCCACAACAACCGCAGGATGGCCACCAGCAATCCCAGGCCGATGCCCGCCAGCAGGTTGATGCCGACGACGCCCGCCACCGTCACCGCGTACACGAGCACCTCGCCGCGCTTCTGCAGCTCGCGGATGTGGTGCAGGTTGACCAGCTTGGTGCCGACGACGACGAGCAGACCGGCCAGCACCGTCAGCGGCACCAGGCCCGCCACCGAGCCGAGCGTGGTGACGAAGAGCAGGAGCCACAGGCCGTGCATGACGGCCGACCAGCGCGACTTCGCGCCCGCGGCGAGGTTGGCCGCGCTGCGCACGATGACGCCGGTGATCGGCAGGCCGCCGATGAGACCCGACACCGTGTTCGCCACGCCCTGCGCGAACAGCTCCTTGTCCAGGTTGGCCCGGGGGCCCGTGTGCATCTTGTCCGTGGCCACCGCGCACAGGAGCGACTCCGCGCTCGCCACCAGCGCCAGCGACAGCACCGCCGCGATGAACGTGCCCCAGCTTCCCGCCGCGGGCAGCGCCGGCAGCTGGATGCTGCTGAACACGTTCTCCGGCAGCTGCACGCGCGCCACGTCCGCGCCCCAGAACACCGAGACCGCCGTCGCGCCCACCACCGCCACCAGCGGCGCGGGCACCAGCTTCAGCTTGCCCTTGCCGATGAACGGCCACACCACCATCAACCCGATGGTGACCAGGCCCAGCAGCGCGGCCGGGCCGTGCAGCCCGATGAGCTGCTCGGGCAGCTCCTTGATGTTCTGCCAGGCGCTCGACTGGGGACTGCCGCCCAGCACGATGTGGATCTGCCCCAGCACGATGAGGATGCCGATACCGGCCAGCATCCCGTGAATCACCGCGGGGGAGATGGCCAGCGCCGCGCGCGCCACCTTCAGCCCACCAAAGGCCATCTGCAGCAGGCCCGCGGCGGCCACCGCGGCGCACGTCATCGCCAGGCCCATGGTCTGGATGAAGCCGAACACCATCACCGCCAGGCCGGCGGCGGGGCCGCTCACCTGCATCGGCGCGCCGCCCAAGAGGCCCACCACCACGCCGCCCACCACGCCGGCGATGAGGCCCGACACGATCGGCGCACCGGAGGCCAGGGCGATGCCCATGCACAACGGCAACGCCACCAGGAACACCACCAAGGAAGCGGGCAGGTCAGCGGCCAGGTTCTTCCAGGCCGAGCCAGCGTTCCCATGACTCGTCGACATCGCCATACACCTCCACGAGAAGACGCCACCGGGGGTGGCGCACGCTGAGTCTCGCGGCGCGTCATGGCAATGAATGTGCCACGCACCAACCCCTTGGATTCACATGCGAATCCCCCATCAAGGGAGGGCGGGCGATGAAAGGAAACTTCAGTGGCCGGGGGCCGACTTCAAGAAACTTGAGCAAGGAACTTGAAGTCCCCTGCCCCGGGCGGCCGCCGTGGGACGGCGGCTCAGGACTCCTCGAGCTTGCGCAGGAAGGTGGGATACGACAGGCCCAGGGCCTTGGCGGCCTCCATGCGGCGGCCCTCCAGCCTGCCCAGCACGTGCTTCACGTAGAGCCGCTCCACCTCGTCGAGCGTGCGGGGGCCGCCGGAGACGACGAAGGCGTCCGGGTCCACCGCGGCGGGGCCCTGGTTGCCGCGGGGCTCCAGCGCCTGGAGCTCCAGCGCGGGGCCGGACTCGAGCACCAGCGCGCGCTCGAGCACGTTGCGAAGCTCGCGCACGTTGCCCGGGAAGCGGTAGCGCTCCAGGCGGGCCTTCGCCGCGCTGGAGAAGTCCACCGGCCTGCGCCCCAGCTCCGCGCACAGCTCCACCAGGAGCGACTCCGCCAGCGGCAGCACGTCCTCGCGCCGCTCGCGCAGGGGCGGAATCTCCACGCGGAAGACGCTGAGCCGGAAGTAGAGGTCCTCGCGGAAGCGCCCCTCGGCCACCTCGCGCGTGAGGTCGCGGTTGGTGGCCGTCACCACGCGCGCGTTGCTCGTCAGCTCCGTCGTCCCGCCCAGCCGCCGGAAGGCGCCCTGGTCCAGGAACGTGAGCAGCTTGGCCTGCAGGCTCAGCGGCAATTCGCCAATCTCGTCGAGGAAGAGGATGCCGCCGTCGGCCACCTCCACCAGCCCGCGCCGGGCCGCGCGCGCGTCGGTGAAGGCGCCCCGCTCGTGGCCGAACAGCTCGCTCTCCACCAGCGCCGACGGCAGCGCCGCGCAGTTGACGTGCACGAAGGGCCCCTGCCCGCCCTGCACGTTGTGCAGGTGGCGCGCGAGCACCTCCTTGCCCGCGCCCGTCTCGCCGGTGATGAGCACCGGGCTGCGCGGCGCGGTGGCGATGCGCTCGATCATCTGCAGCGCCTCCACCATGGCCGGCGCGCGCGGACGCAAGAGCCGACGCCGCCCGCCCAGCTCGCTCTCCGCCTGGCGCAGCCGCTCGTGCAGTTGCAGGTCCTGCGCGGCCCTGCGCGCGCGCAGCACCAGGTCGTCCAGCTCCACGGGCTTGGACAGGTAGTCGCGCGCGCCCTGCTTGATGGCGTCCACCGCGCTGGCGATGTCGCCGTGCGCCGTCACCATCATCACCGCCGTGTCCGGGAACTGCGCGCGCAGCTCCGGCAGGAAGTCGATGCCGTCCCCGTCCGGCAGGCGCCTGTCGAGCACCACCACCTCGGGGGCCTGCCGGGCGAGCGCCGCGCGCGCGTCATGGAGCGAGTGCGCCAGCGTCACGCGGAAGCCCTCGTGACGCAGCACGGTGGCCGCCAGCGAGGCGAAGGTCCGGTCGTCATCCACCAGCAACAGATGGGTGCTCATGAGGTGCGCTCCAGGGGCAACCGCAGCGTGAAGAGGCTGCCCTGTGGACGGCGGGTATAGGTCAGGCTTCCACCATGTGCCTCCACGGACGTGCGCGCCATGGGCAACCCCAGGCCCACGCCCTTGGCCCGTCCGGTGGCGAAGGGCTCCCACAGCCGGGGCTCCAGCCGGGGGTCCACCCCGCCCGCGTTGTCCTCCACCACCAGCACCGCCTCCGGGCCCTCGCGCGACAGGCTCACCGACACCCACGGCGAGGGGCGCAGGCCCGTGTCCTTCGCCACCGCGCCCGCCTCCACCGCGTTGCGCACCAGGTTGTCCACGGCGGACACCAGCAGCGCCGCGTCCCCCTGCACCGTGAGATGCTCCTCCAGCGACGTGCGCAGCTCCACCGTCTCCGACTCCGGCAGCATGCGCACCGACTGCAGCGCCTCGCCCACCAACAGATGCAGCTCGCAGCTGCGGCGCAGCGCGGCACGCGGCGCGCCGAACGACAAGAGCGAGCGCGCCAGGTGCCCCAGCCGCTCCACCTGCGAGCGCAGGCCGATGACGGGCAGCTCGCTGCCCGCGGGCGTGGTCCTCAAGACCGACAGCGCCGCCTGGATGCCGTTGAGCGCGTTCTTCACCTCGTGGGCGATGAGCGCGGCCGCCGTGCCCAGCGCCGCCATGGTCTCCTGACGACGCAGCCGCTCCTCCGCCGCGAGCAGCGAGCGGTAGGAGTGACGCAGCAGGACGAGGAACAGGCCCAGCGTGCAGGTGAGCAGCGCGATGTGGAAGGCGAGCTGGCGCAGGAAGCGCGAGCGCAGGCCCGCGGTGGCGGACTGCTCCTCCTCGAGCACCACCAAGAGCAGCTCGCTGCGTCCCACCCACGCCGCGGCCCCCATCAGCCGGGTGCCCTCCAGCATCAGCGGCCCGGGCGCCTTCGCCAGGGCGCGCAGCGACTGCGAGAAGTCCTCCGCGTGGCTGAAGGTCGCCGACGGCAGCAGCAGCCGCCCGCGCGCGTCCATCAGGAACAGCGCCGTCTCCTCCGTGGCGCGCGTGGGCAAAGCCTCCGTGCGCACCTCGCCGAGCAGCACCCCCTTGAGCTGGCCTTCGCTCATCATGGGCACCGCCACCACCAGCGGGCCGCCCTCGCCCTCCAGCAGGTCGATGGTGGGCGCCTTCCTCTCCACCATGCGCTGGAACCAGGGCCTGCGGGTGATGGGTGTCGCGCCCAGGGACATGCCGGGCGGGTCGCTCCACACGCGCTCCCCCTTGGGGCCCAGCAGCGCCACGCCCTCCGAGAAGAGCGACGAGTGGTAGAAGGCGCTGTCGAGCAGCGCCTGCTCCGCCGGGGACGCGCCGTCCTCGGGCAGCAGCATGGGATGGCCCGCGACGCGCGCCAGCTCCGCCTCCAGCAGCAGCAGGTGGACCCCCAGCGCGTCCGCCTGCACCCGGGCCTGGTTGGACAGGTGGCCGAGCAGCTCCTCCCGCGCGTTGTCCACATCCTCGAGGTAGCCGAGGACGGGGCTCGTCAGCGCCACCACGCCCACCAGGCCCAGCCCCAGGAGCGCCGAGCGGCCCCCCCGCCGCTGCTCCTGCGCCAGCTGCCCCGGCGTGGGCGTCAGCGTGGGCACCGGCAGGTGGCGCAGGGGCGCGGTGGAGGGTGGCGCGGGAGGCGGTTCGGGCGGGGTCATGGCGTGCTCGCCCCGCCGTTGTGGCACAGCCCCCGCGCCTGGGGAACCGACAACGCGCGGGCGTCAGCCCGCGCTCACTCCAGGTCCTCGCGACGCCGCAGGTCCCCCGTGGGTGGCGGCGGCGCCAGGCTGGCCGCCTCCCCTCCGCCGCGCATCCTGTCCAGCACCTGACGCGCCCGGTCCGGCTTCACCTCGCCCTCCTGCACGAGCAGCGCGGCGATGGCCTCCACCCACTCGGGCGGCGCGCCCACGCTCGAGGCCACGGTGCGCGCATGCACCGCCATGTGGCCCCGCTGCACGCCCGCCGCGCCCAGCTCGCGCAGCGCCGCCAGGTTCTGCGCCAGCCCCACCGAGACGAAGATGCACGCCAGCTCCCGCGCATTGGGCCGCCCCAGCAGGGTGAGCGCCGACTGGACGCCGGGGTGCGACTGGAGGGTGCCGCCCACGGTGCCCAGCGCCAGCGGCAGCTGGAGCTCGCCCACCAGGTTGCCGGCCTCCCTGCGCCACACCGACAGCGGACCGTAGCGCCCCCGGAGGGCCGCGAACGCGTGCGCGCCCGCCTCGATGGCGCGCCAGTCCTGCCCCGTGGCGAGCGCGAGCGCGTCGATGCCGTTCATGATGCCCTTGTTGTGCGCGGCCGCCCGGTACGGGTCCGCCTGGGCGAAGCGGCTGGCCTGGACCACGCCCTCCGCCACCTCGGTGCCGGACAACCCGAAGTCCCCCAGCGTCCGCTCGGGGATGGAACAGCGCGCGCGCGCCAGGCACTGGGCCGACAGGTGCGTCAGGGCGCGCACGTACACCTTGCCCCCGGTGAGCTGCTCGATGCGCGGCGCGAGCGTCTCCATCATCGAGTCCACCACGACCGCGCCCTGCGACTCCCGCGTATCGACGTGCACGTGCACCACGAGCAGCGGATCCATCCCGGGCTCCGGCGAGGGCAACAGCCGCACCTCCACCTCCCGCGCCCCTCCGCCTTCCTCCGCCAGCTGGGGATGCAGGCTGTTGGCCAGCGCGAGCAGCTCCGTGCGCGCCTCCAGGACGCGCGCCATGGCGAAGCTGGGCGGCCCGAAGCGGGTGACCTGGATCTGACCGAGCATCAGCGACGGGTCCGCCTCCGCGAGGAACCCACCCGCCTCTCCCACCAGCTTCGCCGCGAAGGAGGCGGCCGTGATGACCGACGGCTCCTCCACCACCATGGGCACCGCGTAGGCGCGCCCGTTGACCTTCAGGTGGAGCCCCAGGCCCAGGGGCAGGCTGAACAGCCCCACCGCGCTCTCCACCGCCGACAAGGTCGTCTGCATCCGGGGGCCCTGCTCCCCGGTGAGCCCGCTCAACGCCTCCGCGTCCAACCCCAGCTCCACCCCCACCCGCTCGCGACGCTCCTCCAGCGACAACCGCTGGAAGCCCGCGAATACGGACTGGGTGGACCTGTCACCACGAACGCCCTGCGTATCCAGAAACTCATCCGTCATCAATCACCTCACACCATGACAATCCCTCTCAAATGAGTCACGCGCAACCCACGAGCAATATGACACATCACCACCCCCCGGGGACCATTGTCGCACCGCGGACATCCGCGCCCCCATGCGGTTCGTCAGCCCACAGAGACATTGAACCCAGGCACAAGGAACCCCGCCCCCGAGCGATGGACCGGGTCTCATGGACGATTCCTTGCATCCAGCATTTGCAACCGCCCCGCATTTATCCCGGGGCCCCATCCTCCCCGCCCGCACTCCGGCCCGCACGCAATCCGTCTGTCTTTCACAAAGCCTTGCAGCCCGCGCTGATTCCGCACCGTGAAACACGTGCGGGCTGTCTTGCGCATGCGGGCCACGGCCGCGAGGAAGACCTCCGGCCCCACCGGACCTGTCTTGAGTAATGGGGTCGGGCCGGCGGACGAAGGACCCCTCGGTCCCAGGCCATTGTCACATTCTCGTCAGGACGCCCCGGCCCGCATTCCTGGCGGCTCGCCCGCCCTGGCGTCCGCCCGCATCACACAATCGTTGCAAACGCGTCACGTGCATGGAAATCGGGCCGCGCAGACTCCGGGCGCCATGGCCCACGTCCTCATCGTCGACGACGAACCCGATCTCGCCCAGCTCATCGACTTCAACCTGCGCGACTCCGGCTTCTCCACCCAGCTCGCAGGCACGGGCGAGGCCGCCCTCGTCGCGGCCCGGGAGAAGCCCCCCGAGCTCGTGCTGCTGGACCTGATGCTGCCCGACATGTCCGGCATCGATGTCTGCCGGCAGCTGCGCGCCCAGTCCCCGTCCCGCGAAGTCCTCATCGTCATGCTCACCGCCAAGGGCGAGGAGGCGGACCGCATCCGCGGCTTCGAGGTCGGCGCGGACGACTACGTCGTCAAGCCCTTCAGCGTCCGGGAGCTGGTCCTCCGCCTCAAGGCCATCCTGCGCCGGGGCGGCACGTCGCAGACCACCGCGGAGACGGCGCCCCTGGCCCTGGGCGCGCTCAAGCTGGACCTGTCCGCCCACCGCTTCTACGTGGAGGACAAGGAGGTCCCCCTCACCGCGCTGGAGTTCCGGCTGCTCGGCCACCTCATGACGCGCACGGGCCGGGTCCAGACGCGCGAGCAGCTCCTCGAGGAGGTGTGGGGCCTGTCCTCGTCCCTGGAGACGCGCACCATCGACACCCACGTCATGCGCCTGCGCGACAAGCTGGGCCCGGCGCGCACCCTGCTGGAGACGGTGCGCGGGGTGGGCTACCGCATCGTCGACCCGGCCCACTGACTTCGTGACACGGATGTCACACAAGGGACCCGAAACAGCCACGGACGTTACCTAGAAGCCAGTTTCGTGACCCTCCCGAAACCCTCCTCGATGCGTCTCGTCACCACCTTCCTCACCCTCTGCGTGGCGTCCGGCCCGGCCCTGGCCCAGGAGCCCGCGTCACCGCCGGCCGAGGCGTCCGCCCCCCAGGTGCCCTCCGCCGACGCCCAGGCGCCCGCCGAGCCGCCCCCCGCCGACAGCGCGCCGGCGGACGCGGACCTGGACGAGCGGATGACGAACGCCGAGGGGAAGGTGGCCGCGCTGGAGGAGCAGAACGCGGAGACGAAGGTGGACCTGTCCGCGCTCAAGAAGCTGAAGATTTCGGGCTACGTCCAGGGGCGCTACCAGTACCAGCAGAGCCTGGATGACAGCGGCTCGGGCGGCTTCAGCCGCTTCACCGTGCGCCGAGGCCGCCTCAAGACGACGTACACCACGGACTGGTCCCAGCTGATGTTGCAGTTCGACGGCGTGCCCACCACGGGCGTCACCGTGCGCGACGCGGAGGCCACCCTCTACATCCCGGGCACCCACCAGCAGCTGGGCCTGACGCTGGGCCAGATGAAGTGGCCCTTCGGCTACGAGGCCGTGCAGTCCTCCAGCGACCGCGAGATTCCCGAGCGCACCCGCGTGGTGCGCGCCTTCCTGCCCGACGAGCGGGATCGCGGCGTGAAGTTCGCCGGCAACTTCCTGGACGGGAAGCTCCACTTCAGCGGCGGCGTGTTCGACGGCGACGGCATCTTCAACCAGGGCTACGTCGGCTCCGACAACGACAAGGAGAAGGACGCCATCGGCCGCGCGGGCTTCGACCTGGGCTGGGTGTCCGGCGGCATCTCCGGCTGGTACGGCCACACCATCACCAAGGGCCCCACGGACACCTACCGCAAGGCGTACACGCGGGATCGTCTGGCACTGGACGCCCAGCTCTACCTGGACGTGCTGCCCTTCGGGGCCACGGCCATCAAGGGCGAGTACATCACCGGGCGCTCGTACTGGAAGAGCTCTGGCGACGTGAAGATTGAACAGCCGGGTGTGCCCGCCAGCGGCTGGTACGGGCTCATCGTCCAGAACATCGGCCTGACGGACGCGGTGGCTGTCCGCTACGACTTCTTCGACCCGGAGAACGGCCGCAAGAACACGGTGACGGACGGACGCCCGGCCAGCACCAACTCGGTGGGCACCCTGGCCGTCGCCGTCCTCCACTACTTCGGCGAACACTTCAAGGTCACCGCCGCCTACGAGATGCCCGTGACGTCCGCGCCCGGCGCCCCGAAGGACCCGCACGACAACCTCTTCACGCTTCAGATGCAGGCTCGCTACTAGGCCCTACCTTCCCACCGACCCACAACGCTTCGTCAAGGAGCTGACCACCATGAAGACTTTCATTGGCTCACTCATCGCGGGCCTGCTGCTCGCCCTCCCGCTCTCCGCCCATGCGGGCAACGTCACCGTGAAGGGCTCTGACACCATGGTCATCCTCGGGCAGCGATGGGCCGAGGAGTTCATGAAGAAGACGCCCGCCACCAAGGTTCAAGTGACGGGCGGGGGCTCCGGCGTGGGCCTGGCCGCGCTGCAGAACGGCACCACCGAAATCGCCATGTCCAGCCGCGAAATCAAGGACGCGGAGAAGCAGAAGCTGCGCGCGCGCTACAACACCACGGGCCAGGAGATTCCCGTCGCCAAGGACGGCGTCACCTTCTACGTCAACGAGGGCAACCCCGTGACGGCCCTCACCGTGGAGCAGCTGCGCGGCATCTACGTGGGGGATGTCACCAACTGGAAGCAGGTGGGCGGCCCCGACGCGCCCATCATCATCTACTCGCGCGAGAACTCCTCGGGCACCTACGTCTTCGTCAAGGACCACGTCCTGGACGGCGAGGACTACGCCGCCTCCGCCCAGACGCTGCCGGGCACCGCCGCCGTGGTGAACGCCGTCTCCAAGGAGAAGAACAGCATCGGCTACGGCGGCTCCGCCTACGCCAAGGGCATCAAGGAGCTGAAGATCAAGAAGGGCAACGAGGAGATCTCCCCCTCGGCCGAGAACATCAAGACGGGCAAGTACCCGCTGTCGCGCGACCTCTACTTCTACCTGCGCAACAAGCCCGCCGGAGACGCGAAGGCGTTCATCGACTTCGCGCTGTCCCCGGAAGGCCAGGCCGTCGTCACGAAGGTCGGCTACTTCCCGGTGAAGTGACGCCGGGCCGTCACACGAATGTCACGCGGGGCTGGAGGCCACATGGATAGACAGGCCGTCATGGAGCAGGGTCTCACTCAGCCTCTGGTCGCGCCCTCGCTGTCCCCGGCCGCGCGGCGACGGCAGCTCAAGGAGAAGGCCATCGCGGGGTTCATCACCCTGATGGCCTTCACCGGCATCGCGGCGCTCATCCTCATCCTCATCTTCGTGGCCAAGGAGGCCCTGGCCCTCTTCACCCAGGCCGAGGCCCGACACGAGGCCAGCCTGTCGAAGATGTTCCTGCCGCAGGAGGTCCCCCCCGGCCGCCCGCCCTTCCGCTGGCAGCCGGTGTCGAAGCTTCCCAAGGTCAGCATGATTCCGCTGTTCGTCGGCACGCTGAAGACGACGGTGGTCTCCATGCTCGTCGCGGTGCCGCTGGGCGTGTTCGGCGCGCTGTTCGCCGCGGAGTTCGCGCCCCGCCGCCTGCGGGAGTTGCTCAAGCCCGTCATCGAGCTGCTCGCGGGCATCCCCTCCGTCGTGCTCGGCTTCTTCGCGCTGATGGTGATGTCCACCGTCATCAAGGACGTCTTCGCCTTCGACCGGCCGCTCAACGCCATGGTGGCGGGCCTGGGCCTGGCGCTCGCCATCGTCCCGGTCATCTTCACCGTGTCCGAGGACGCGCTCACCGCGGTGCCGCGCAGCTACCGCGAGGCGTCGCTCGCGCTCGGGGCCACGCCCTGGGAGACGGCCTGGAAGGTGGTGCTCCCCGCCGCGGCCCCCGGCATCCTCGCCGCCTGCGTGCTGGGCTTCGGGCGCGCCATCGGTGAGACGATGATCGTCCTCATGGCCTCCGGCAACGCGGACGTCATCTCCTGGAGCCTGGGGGACTCGGCGCGCTCCTTGTCGGCCACCATCGCCGCGGAGATGGGCGAGGTGGTGGTGGGCAGCCCGCACTACTCGCTGCTGTTCTTCATCGGCGTGCAGCTCTTCCTGTTCACCTTCGTCCTCAACCTGCTCGCCTCCACGTGGACCCGGCGGGTGGTGAAGAAGCTCACCGGAGGTGCGGCGTGACGCCCGGCACCCGCCGCGCCGTGGGCCTCGCGCTCACGTCGCTCACTGGACTCGCCGCGTTCGTCATCGTCGCGGTGCTGGCCATCATCCTCTTCAACGTGGTGGAGAACGGCGCCGGGGGCGTCACCTGGACCTTCCTCACCCAGCCGCCCGAGGACGGGATGATGGCGGGCGGCATCTTCCCCGCCATCTTCGGCACCGCCGCGCTCACCCTCCTGATGACGCTCGCGGTGATGCCGGTGGGCGTGCTCACCGCGGTGTACCTGCACGAGTACGCGCCCCCGAACTCCCTCTTCGCCCGCGTCGTCCGCGTGGCGGTGGTGAACCTGGCGGGCGTGCCCTCCATCGTGTTCGGCCTGTTCGGCCTGGGCTTCTTCATCCTCTTCGTGGGCCAGGGCATGGACCGGGCGCTCGGCCACGAGGAGATGTACTGGGCCCAGCCCGGCATCCTCTGGGCGTCGCTGACGCTCGCGGTGCTCACGCTGCCCGTGGTCATCGTCTCCACCGAGGAGGCGCTGCGCGCGGTCCCCATGGACCACCGCACCGCGAGCCTCGCCCTGGGCGCCACCCAGTCCCAGACGCTGGCGCGGGTGGTGCTGCCGGGCGCGCTGCCGGGCATCCTCACCGGCGCGGTGCTGGCCATCTCCCGCGGCGCGGGTGAGGTGGCGCCCATCCTCTTCACGGGCGCGGCCTACTTCCTGCCGGACCTGCCCTCGCACCTCAACTCGCAGTTCATGCACCTGGGCTACCACACGTACGTGATGGCCACGCAGTCGCCGGACGTGGAGGCCACCCGTCCCCTGCTCTACGCGACGGTGCTGGTGCTGCTGCTGCTCACGTTCGCCCTCAACCTGGTCGCGGTCATCATCCGGACCCGCACGCGCCGCAAGGCCGCGGGCGCCCACTGACGGTACACGCCCTCCATGTCCCTCACGCCCAACGCTCCCCGCCCGAAGATGGAGGCCCGCGAGCTGACGCTCCGGTACGGCGCCAAGGAGGCCATCAAGAAGGTCTCCCTGGCCATCCAGGACCGGCGCGTCACCGCCCTCATCGGCCCGTCCGGCTGCGGCAAGTCCACCTTCCTGCGCTCGCTCAACCGGATGAATGACTTGATTCCGGGCGCCAACCACACCGGCACCATCCTGCTGGACGACACGGACATCCATGACCGGAGCGTGGACGTGGTGGACCTGCGCCGCCGCGTGGGCATGGTCTTCCAGAAGTCCAACCCGTTCCCCAAGAGCATCTTCGAGAACGTCGCCTACGGCCTGCGCGTGGGCGGGATGAAGGACAAGGCGGCCCTGGCCCAGCGCGTGGAGAAGTCCCTGCGCGGCGCGGCCCTGTGGGACGAGGTGAAGGACCGGCTGCATGAGAGCGCCCTGGGCCTGTCCGGCGGCCAGCAGCAGCGGCTGTGCATCGCCCGCGCGATGGCGGTGGAGCCCCAGGTGCTGCTCATGGACGAGCCGGCGAGCGCGCTGGACCCCATCGCCACGGCCAAGATCGAAGAGCTCATCCACGAGCTGAAGGCGACGTACACCATCGCCATCGTCACCCACAACATGCAGCAGGCCGCCCGCGTGAGCGACAGGACTGCCTTCTTCTACATGGGTGAGCTGGTGGAGTGCGGGCCCACCGAGCAGATCTTCACCAACCCGCGCGAGAAGCGCACCGAGGACTACGTCACCGGGAAGTTCGGGTGAGCGCAGAGAAGGGATTGTCGCAGATGCCGTTGACCCACACGGACAAGGCGTTCGAGCAGGACCTGAGGGACTTGCGCGAGAAGCTCCTCGCGATGGGGGCCAAGGTGGAGGGCCTCATCGTCCAGAGCATGCGCGCCCTCACGGACCGCGACAGCGCCCTGGCGGAGAAGGTCGTCGCGGCCGACAAGGACGTCAACCGGCTGGAGGTGGAGATCGACGAGCTGTGCCGGCGAATCCTCGCGCTGCGCCAGCCGGCCGCCAGTGACCTGCGCCTCATCACCACGGCCTTGAAGATCGTCACCGACCTGGAGCGCATCGGCGACCTCGCCGTCAACATCGCCGAGCGCTCCATGGACCTGAACCAGGTCCCTCCGCTGGCGCCCTACGTCGACACGCCCAAGCTGGCGGAGCTGGCCCAGCAGCAGGTGAAGCGCTCCCTGGATGCCTTCGTGTCCAACGACGTGGCGAAGGCGGAGGAGGTGCTCCAGGGGGATGACCTGCTGGATGCGCTGTTCCTCAAGATCTTCAACGAGCTGCTGGCGTACATGATGGAGGACTCGCGCAACATCCGGCGGGCCACCGCGCTGATGTTCATCGCCAAGCACCTGGAGCGCATCGGCGACCACGCGCTGAACGTGGCGGAGATGGTCGTCTACATGGTGCGGGGCAAGGACATCCGCCATCCGCGCAGCCGCAACCTGGGCGACTAGCGCGGACGGCTTCACCGCGCCGTCACGTGGAATTGCCCGGGGCGCCCCGGGCGCTCCCCACTCCTGACGCGCGGGCCCCCTAGCGTGGCAACCGGTCGCGCGATGCCCGCGCGCCAGTCCCCGGGGACCGCCCGCGCATGTCGCTCGCCTCCGCCCTCCTGCTGTTCGCCGCCTCTTTCGGCCTCACCGCGCTCGCCGTCCAGTACGTGCTGGTGCTCCGCCACCGCCGGGAGGCCCCCCGGGCCCTCCCCTCCGGCGCCGCGTGGCCCGCCATCTCCATCCTCAAGCCGCTGTGCGGCGCGGATGACGACCTGGAGACCAACCTCAAGCACTTCGCCCACCTGGACTACCCCGGCGCCTACGAGGTCGTCCTGGGCGTCAAGGACACCCGCGACGCGGCGTACCCCGTGGCGTGCGAGGCGGTGCGCCGCTGGCCCGGCGTCATGCGCCTGGCGCTGCAGGAGGGCGCCCCCGGCCTCAATCCGAAGGTGAACCAGCTCATCACCCTGGCGGACCGGGCCCGGTACGACCTCTTCGTCATCAGCGACAGCAACACGCGGGTGGCGCCAGGCTACCTGGAGGAGATCGCCGCCAGCTTCGCGGACCCGACGGTGGGCTGCGTGACGCACCCCGTCTCGGGCGTCGGCGAGAGGAGCCTGGGTTCGCTCCTGGACAACCTCTACCTGACGTCCAGCGCGGCGGCGGGGATGATTGGCGCCAAGCGCCTGGCGGACCAGGACATCGTCGTGGGGAAGTCCATGGCGCTCAAGCGCGCGGACGTCGACGCGCTGGGCGGCTTCTACTCGGTGCGCGACGTGCTCGCGGAGGACTTCGTCATCGGCCAGTGGGTGACGCGCAAGCTGGGACGCCGCGTCGTGGTGGCGCGTGCTCCCGTGTACAACGTGTCGCTGGGCAAGAGCGTGCGCGCCTTCTTCCAGCGCTACCTGCGCTGGAGCGTCATCCACCGGACGGCCGTGACGCCGTCCACGTATGTCGCGCAGTCGCTGCTCAACCCCGCGCCGCTGGCCGTGGCGGGCGCGCTGGTGAGCCCCTGCCTGGAGTCGGTGACGCTGGCCACGCTCGTCGTGCTCGGCAAGGTCCTGGTGGACCTGGGCGCGTTTCGCGCGCTGCGTCCCCAGCCGGTGTCATGGCGCGCCGCGCCGGCGGTGCTGCTCAAGGACGCGCTGCTGTTCGCCGCGTGGTGGCACGGCGTGTTCTGCCGCACGGTGGACTGGCGCGGGACGCGGCTTCGCGTGGGCCCGGGCACCCGCCTCTTGCCGCCGCGCGCGCGCGTGTCCACGGCGGACGCGGCGCTGGCCCCTCGGGACGAGTGGGTCGCCGGCTGATGCACAGGTGTTTCATCACGCTCGCGACGGATTCACGTGGCGGACGTGAAGCCGACGCGGTCGATGCCTACGTTGCTGTGCATGCCCCCAAGGACGTTGGCGCACCTTTCGGATCTGCACCTGGACCTGAGCCCGGCCAGTGACGCCCAGGCCCGGGCGCTCGTCGCCGCGCTCCAGGCGAACCGCGCGGACCACGTGGTGGTGACCGGTGACTTGACGCACCAGGGCTCGCACGAGGAGTACCGTCGCTTCCTCGACATCTTCTCGCCGCTGTTGGACACCGGACGGCTCACGCTCATCCCCGGCAACCACGACCGCCCTGGCGAGGACGTGGGCGGCGGCTGGATGGACGGCCTGAAGGTCCGCACCGTGGAGCGCCCCGGGCTGTATCTGGTGTGCGTGGACTCCACCGGCGAGCACAACCGCAACTACTTCGCGAGCCACGGCGAGCTGTCGCTCGAGACGGTGGAGCAGGTGGAGAAGGCGCTCGGCCGCGCCCCCAAGGACGCGCTGGTGGCGGTGCTGGTGCACCACCACGTGCTGCCCCTGCCCGAGGAGAGCTTCCCGGAGCGGCTCGCCACTCGCATGGGCTGGCCCCACGCGTCCGAGCTGTCCCTGGGCGCGGAGCTGGTGGCGCGCATCCAGGGCAGGTGCGACCTGGTCCTCCACGGCCACCGCCACCACCCCAACGAGACGGTGGTGGACACGGCCCATGGCCGCCCCTTGCGCGTCTTCAACGCGGGCAGCTCCACCGACCTGGGGCGCTTCCGGCTGCTCCAGCACTCGGAGGGTCGCCTGCTGAGCGAGCCGGTGTGGTGCCACTCCACCCAGCCGGAGCGTCCGCGCACGGCCAGCCACAACGTGCGCCCCGCGCTGCAGTACCTCGTCACCCAGCTGGGCATGGCCCTCTTCTGATGTCCGCCCGCTCGCTCTGCGAGCGGAAGCCATTCCACCGGGGGAAGCGAATGGCCCGGGGGCGCGGTGGGGTTCTTCCCATGTTGGGGAGGATGCTTGGCGCGACTGGACACCGATGACGGCTCGAGAAGAGTGCTGGTGGTCGACGACGACGCGGACTGGCGGGAGTTCCTGCGGCTCAGCCTGGAGGAACTGGGGTATGACACGATGGAGGCGGCCGACGGCCAGGAGGCCCTGGACAGCCTCCGGCGCGGTGAGCGCTTCGAGGTCATGCTGCTGGACCTGAACATGCCGGGCATGAGCGGCCTGGAGGTCGTGGAGAAGCTCGAGCGGCTGCCACGAGGGCCCCACCCCCGGGTGGTGTTCCTGACCTCGGCGGCGGCCCAGGACGTGGGCATGGCCCTCTTGGCCGGCCCCCACTACTACCTGCCCAAGGGCGCCAGCCGGGACCAACTGTCTCTGCTCTTGCAGTCACTTGGTGGGTGAGCCGCCGGCCAACCGGGGATACGGTAGAGGGCTCCTGAGAGGAGGGCCGTCATCGCATCGGAGCTGCTCGTCATCTTGTTGCTCGTCCTGGCCAATGGCGTGTTCGCCGGGGCCGAGCTCGCCATCATTTCCATCCGAAGGACGCGGCTGAAGGAGCTGATGGAGCAAGGCAGTGGCTCCGCCAAGGCGGTGGAGGCCCTGCGGGCCAACCCCGAGCGGTTCCTCGCCACGGTGCAGATCGGCATCACCGTCATCGGCGCGACGGCGGCGGCCTTCGGTGGCGCGAGCATCGCCAACCGCCTGGCCCCGGTGCTGATGGAGCTGGGCCTGCCGGAGACGACGGCGGACGAGGTGGCCCTGGCCGCGGTGGTCGTCTTCGTGTCGTTCCTGTCGCTGGTGCTCGGGGAGCTGGTGCCCAAGTCGCTGGCGCTGCGCGCGTCCGAGCGCTACGGGATGCTCATCGGCCGGCCCCTGCTGGGCCTGTCGTGGGTGATGCGGCCGGTGGTGTGGTTCCTCACGGCCAGCTCCAACGTGGTGCTGCGGCTGTTCGGCGACAAGACGAACTTCACCGAGAGCCGGCTGTCCGCGGAGGAGCTCCAGGCGCTGGTGGAGGAGGCCGCGAAGCAGGGCTCGTTGGACCCGAAGGCGGGCGAAATCGCCTCGCGCGCGTTCGAGATGGGCGAGCTGACGGTGGGCGAGCTGATGGTGACGCGCGAGCAGATCGTCGCGCTGCGTCGCCACGCGAGCGCGGACGAGATTCGCCAGATGCTGCTGGAGCGCGGGCACTCGCGGATGCCGGTGTTCGAGGGTTCACTGGACAACATCGTCGGCTACGTCATCGCCAAGGACCTGCTCGCCGTGGCGTGGGAGGGGAACCTCATCGTCCTGGAGGACGTGCTCAGGCCGGCCTTCTTCCTGGTGGAGACGATGCGGGCCATGGACGCGCTGAAGGAGCTGCAGCGCCGTCGCATGCAGTTGGCCATCATCGTGGACGAGCGCGGCGGCGTGGTGGGCCTGGTGACGGTGGAGGACCTGGTCGAGGAGATGGTGGGCGACATCCTCAGCGAGTCGGAGACGCCCGAGGAGCTGGTGCGGCGCGAGAGCCCCGTGGCGGCGGTGGTGCAGGGCAGCGCGGCCATCCGCGACATCAACCGCGAGCTGGGGCTGGAGCTGGCCGAGGACGGCGACTACTCCACGGTGGCGGGGCTGAGCATCGCGCTGGCGGGCGGCGCCATCCCCGAGCCCGGCACCAAGCTGAAGACCAAGGACGGCCTGGAGCTGGAGGTGGTGGAGGCCTCGCCCCGGCGCGTGCGCACGGTGCGCATCTTCCTGCCGCCGCCCCAGCCGGAAGAAGGCGACAGCGCCTGAGGCCCGTGCTCACCCCGCGTCCATCAGCCCCAGGGTGAGCGCCTTCACCACGGCCTGGACCTTGTTGGTGGCGTTGAGCTTGAGCAGGGCGTTGCCGATGTGGAAGTTCACGGTGCGCTCGGAGATGTCGAGGATGGTGCTGATGTCCGCGGACGTCTTGCCCTCCCCCGTCCAGAGCAGCACCTCGCGCTCGCGCGGCGTCAGCGCGGTGTCCACGTCCGGCGCGAGCCGGGGCACCAGCAGGCCCATCATCCGCGCGTGGAGCTGGTGGGCGGCCATCAGCATCGGCTGACGCAGCGCCGCGAGCGCGGCGTCGGAGAGCGGCTCGGGTGACGCGCGGGCGAAGGTGAGCAGGCCGAAGACGCCATGCGCCGCCCAGCACGACTGGGCCACCGCGGAGGCCAGCCCGAAGGCGCGGGCATCCTCGAGCAGTTGGGGCGCCTGGGCGAAGAGCTCGTCGGACCAGACCACGAGCTCGGTGCTGCTCACGCCCAGGCGGACCACCGGGTCGATGCGCAGGTAGTCGTGCTTCCGGTAGTGCGCCATCCATCCCGGCGGATAGGAGTCGAAGGTCGCCACCACGGGATGGGCGACGGGCCAGGGCATGCGCAACAGGTAGCCGCAGAAGTCGAAGCCCAGCGTGCGGGCCAGGGCGTCCACGCGCTCGAACAAGGCCTGCGCCTCATCCGCGCGCCGCGACGGCGGTCCGCTCGCCTCCCCCGTGGCCATCTGCCCTCCCTCCTCGTCGGAGCCAGGCTGGATGAGACAGACGATGAGTGGATGATATAGACAGCCCTCCCCCGGCGGACCACCCTCGATGGCTGTCTTTGCCCCGCATGGGGCGCGCACCTGGCCCGCACCGCGCATTCAGCGCGCGCGGAGGGCCTTGGCGAAGGTCGCGGTGATGAATTGAGGGCGGGTGATGGCGCTGCCCACGACGACCAGGTCCGAGCCGAGCCGCAAGGTCCGCGCGGCCTGCGCCGGCGTCGAGATGGCGCCCTCGGCCACCAGCGGGCAGCGCACCACGGCGGCGCGCAGCGCCCTCAGGTGCTCGAAGTCATCGTCGCAGAGGTGGCGTCCGGCCGTCTCCCGGGTGAAGCCATACAGGCCGCTGGAGACACAGTCGAACCCCAGCTCCTGGGCGAGCGCGGCCTCGCGGACGGTGGCCACCTCCGCCATCAACGGGACGTCCGGGTAGCGGGCGCGGACCTTGCGGACCAGGTCCGGGAGCGACTCACCCTCCGGACGCCACCGCTACGTCGCGTCGATGCCCACCAGCTGGGCGCCGGCGTCCACCACCTCGGCCACCTCCGCGAGCGTCGGAGTGACGCGCACCCTCGAGCCTGGATACTCGCGGAGGAGGACGCCGAGGAGCGGCAGGGGGACCTTCGCGCGAATCGCGGCGATCTCCGCGGGCCCGTTGGCGAGGAGGCCCTGCGCCCCGCCCCGGACCGCGGCGACGGCCATGGCGGCCATGAACGCGCTGCCATGGAGCGGCTCGCCGGGCAGGGCCTCGCAGGCCACCACGAGGCCTCCCTGGAGTTGTTGGAGCAGCCTCATCCGGAGACCCGCGCCCGTCGGCAGTCGAGCATCGCGGCGTGGGGCCTTCGCAGGTAGGCGTGCAGCGCGGGAGGGGCGTCCTCGACGCGGGCGAGCCCCGGGGGCCAGGGGTCGGCCCAGAACACGGGCCCGAAGCCCGCGTCTCGCAAGGCCTCCTCGATGGAATTCCTGGACCAGTACCAGGCGGTGACGTCTGCCTCCACGCCCGCGGCGCGCAGCTCGACTCGCAGCGCGCCTCCTTCCGCATGGGGCGCGTCCGAGACCAGCCGCAGGCCATAGGGAGCGTAGTAGTCCGGGTCGGGCGCGTGGTCGGGATGGAGCGGCAGCGCGAGCAGACGTCCTCCCGGGCGCAGCACCCGGGCCATGCTCGCGCACATCTGTCGCAGCTCGCTCCGCGTGGAGGCATACGGGAGGACGTACACGGCCAACACCAGGTCGAACCGCTGCTCCAGCTCGGGCGTCAGCCGAGACACGTATTCGATGCCGCGCTGCTCCTTCGCCTCCCGCTGCCGCGCGGCGCTCAGCATCCCCTCGGACGCGTCATGGCCCACCACCCGGCGGGCCCCTCGCCCGGCGAGCAGCCGGGAGTACAGCCCCGCGCCACAGCCGAAGTCGAGCACGTCGCTGCGCGTCAGGTCTCCCAGCGAGTGGAGCACCGAGGGCACCTCGATGTCCCGACGGAAGGGCCAGGGGGCGACGTCCTCGTAGAGGCTCGCCAGTTCGTCGAACTGGCGCTCTGCGGCGGTGGCGGACATCGACGACCTCCCGTGCGAAGGGTTCCCCTGAGTTAAAGCCAGACACCCCGGGTGGGAAACCTGTCAGGACTGACAGGATGGGCCCCTTCAGCGATGGCCGCGCCCCTGCCCTCGCGCCGGACGGCGCCCGAGCCTCCGCGGCGAATCCCAGACACCCCGGGCGGGCGCCCGCTCTTTCTCGCCGTTTCAGACACCGTGATGCACGGCGGGTCCCAGGGGACACGGAATCTGGGCTTTACTGACTGGGACTCGGTTACACGAACAACCTCGGTTGGGTGGAAACCACCCCTCGGTGAGTCATTGCGTGAATGATTTGACCCAGTTCAATACACCCACGCAAATGACCTAACATGGGCATGCCTCATTGCGAGGCCATTGACCGGAGCCAGACATGACACGTGTATATGGATTCCCCGCGCTCGCGGCGCTGTTTCTCTTGGGCGGCTGCGATGGCAGCTCTTCCGAAGTGGGCGCGCCATCCTCCTTGCAGACACAGGAGTCGGCGGTAGGCGAATTGGACCTGGCGGTGGTGGACCTGGTGGCGTCCTGCCAGGCCACGGCGCTGACGCTGTCCGCGGCGGTGCAGAACCTGGGAGCCACCGGCATCGCCGGCTCGACGACGGCCATCTACGCAGGCGAGCCGGGCGCGGGCGGCACGCGCCTGGGAATCGTCAGCGTTCCCTTCCTGGTGGGGGGTGAGCGCTTCCCCTTCCAGCTCTCCTTCACGGTGCCGGAGGGGACGCAGCGGGTGGTGGTGGTCGCGGACGACGACGGCGTCTTCGACGAGGGGGACGAGGCGAACAACCGCGCCGCGTTCGACTTCCCGATTCCGTGTGCGACGAATCAGCTGCCGGTGGCGAGCTGCCAGGATGTCACCGTCCAGGCGGACGCGACGTGCCGGGGGCAGGCCTCCGTGGACCACGGCTCGTTCGACCCGGATGGCTTCCCGGGGCCGTTCAGCGTGAGCCAGACCCCCGCAGGCCCGTTCTCCCTGGGGACGACGCCTGTCCGTCTGGATGTGACGGATGGCGCCAGCACGAGCACCTGCTCCGCGACGGTGAAGGTGGTCGACGTCACGGCGCCCACGCCGGGCGCGAGCCGGGGCATCACCCTGACGCCCTCGGCGGGCTCCGACTACGTGCTGGTGTCGCTGGATGACTGCGCCCTGCCAGCCACGGACAACTGTGGCGGCACGCTGCCCCTGGCGCAGGCGGGCTCGCTGCTGCGCGTCACCTCCGACGAGCAGAACGACGCGCTGTCATTGCTGCGGCTGCTGGCCTGCGACGACATCAAGCTGAGCGCGGATGGCAAGTCCGCGATGGTGCGCGCGGAGGCGGCGCTGCTGGGCAACGGCCGCGTCTACACGTTCGTGTATGGCGTGTCGGACAACACGGGCAACCAGTCCGTGGGCTCCTGTCATGTCCGCGTTCCCGCGCTGCTGGGCAACCCCGCCGTCGACTCGGGGGCCCGGTATTGCCAGGGCGAGGGCTGCCCCTCGGGGACGACGTACCCCGGGCTGCTCTGCTCGCTGCTGTAATGGATTGAGGTCGCGGCACTCCGCTCGGAGTCGTTCCGGACGGGGTGCAGTGGCCCAATGACTCCGCAATCCCAGATTCCTGGGATGGGCATGCCCATCTCTCGTCGAATACCGTTGCATCCTCCCCAAGGAGGCAACCATGTCGACGAGGTATTGCATTGGAGCGGCACTGGGACTGCTGGTGACCATGGCCATGGGCTGTGGAGCGCCGTCTGCTGAAGATGTCGTCACGACGGAAGGCATCCAGGAGTCTTCGCAGGAGCTGTCGACCTGTACGGCGGCCTGCGCCACGGGGTCGGTGAGTTGTCCGTCGGGAACGACGGTCTGCTCCGCCCAGGACAACTCCGGGGTGACGTGCAACGGAACGTTCATCGCGTGTCCCACGACGCCCCCGGCGTGTGGCGACCTGCCGCGGTGCAGAGACCTGGTGGGAAGCGTCTGCGCCCCCGGCTCCAGGGAGCCGTGCTGCACGGCCTCGGGAGCTGAGAGCGTCTGCGTCTGCACCCTCAGTGGAATCCTGCGCTGCAACACTCTCTAGGCGGAGTCCGGGCGGCTTCGACTCGCCTCGAGGCTACTGCCGCGGAGTCGGCAGGGGCTCATCCGGGTGGATGATGGAGGGGCTCCGTCGGACATAGGCCCGGGCCCAGAGGTAGGCCCCGGCCCCCGCGGCCAGCAGGGCTCCCACGGCGCCCAGGAGCACCCATCGAGTCGTCCGCGTCATTCGAGTCCTCCAGGAGGAGTCCCGACAGGAGGAGCCTCCGTGCCTGCTCGACCCTAGGGCACGGAGGCTGCCGCGGGCCAGCCAGCAGTGTCCTCTCGCCAGCCTCAGGCCGAATGTGTGCTTGCGTCGGCCAGCAAGTTCGGCTACTTGTGCCCTCGCCGCAGCGGTTCTGCGCGATTAGCTCAGCTGGATAGAGCGTTGGCCTCCGGAGCCAAAGGCCGCAGGTTCGACTCCTGCATCGCGCGCAGGGACAACCGCCCGGTCTTCCTCAGGAAACTGATGGAGACCGGGCGGGAAATCCTGCCCCTCCAGGCTCCCCCAACAGACTCGCGGCAATGTCCCCGTCAGCGAAGCGCCTGTGGCGTGGTCCCGTCGCTGGGACCGGGCCGCCTCCGGGATTCGACGTCCGGATGACCGTGGCGCAAGACACCACCACGGCTCGCCCCGGCTCTCCGCCCAGGCAAGGGCGCGCCAATGGCTTCATGCGGTCTCGAGGCGACTCAGCAGACGTCGCATCCCGCGCAGTAGAAGGTGCCATCCGACCAGAACACGCAGTATTCGCAACAGTCGACATAGACAATGGATTGCGTAGTATCGGTCGAAGAGAGCTTCGCCTCAGTCCCGTCGGTCTTCACGACCGTACCCGATGTCACCGGCATGGAGCCTGAGTCACTGTGAATGACCATCGAGCCATTCTCACCATGCTCGATACGATATTCCGGGTCGGAGACGCCGCCACAACCCGTTGAAACCGCCGCGAAGAACACGAACGCCGCAACCTGACGGATATTCATTGGCCGTATGCCTTTCCAGTGGGTGCCCATGAGGCAACCACAACTATGAGGTGAATGCGATAGACTGTCCATGAGAGTCGACGACACCCCAGGACTCCGTCACAAACGACCCCGTCCGGGTGACGCGCGATTGAGCTTCTGCCGGCGTCTGACACACTTCGAGCCCCCGAATATGAACGACCTCCCCACAAGCATCGTGATCGCGGTTCCCATAGTCGAGGAGGCAACCCGGTGGTTTCGAGCCCGGTTCCCAACTGCCGCGATTGCCAGCCAGGGTGCGCTGGCTGTTGTTCACCTGGGAGACACCCGGGTTGTGCTGCTGCACGGCCCGCGAGGGCGCACGCGGCAGATCCTGGTCGAGGTCAACCCCAAAGACGTCCCCTTGCACCCGGCTAATGACGTGGAGGTTCAGGTGCGGGCGAAAACCCTATTGGGCTCCCGCTGGGCAACGCTCACGATGCCAGACCAGACGACCCAACTCGTCCTGGTGACCCCCGTTCCGGCCTTGAACAAGTACCAATTGGAGCAGGTCCGCCAGGTGCTGAGGCCACTCAAAGAGAAGGTCGCCAGGTGGCACGAGGGAGTCAAAGGTCATCTGGAATCAATCTGGAACAAGGAACTGGATCGACTCCTGGAGAAGGAGGGTCCGCACCAGATCAAATGGATCGTGGCGGGGATCAATCCCGGGAAACTGGAGGCGAGAGACGGTCGCTACCTGCACCCAGCGGGACCGTCAGGCGCACCAATGCATGTGCTGTTGCGGCATGATGTCCCCAGTTGGGACTTCGTGTTGGCCTTGAATCAAACAAGCCTTGCCAGCTCCAACATGGATGAACTGGACGACCTGTCCCCGAAGCAGCAGGAAATCCTCGACGAATCCCTCCTGGCGATGGCTGAGGCCATTGGCCAACTGGCACAGATAACTGGGGCCCACGTCTGGATTCTCGGCAACAAGGAACTCTTTGCCAGGAAAACCTCGACAATGCGCTTCTATCCGTTCTTTCAACGGTTGGCCAAGCGCACGAGCGAGGACCCGACCCTGCACGACCGACTCTACTTGAGCAACCATCCATCGAGAGGCAGCCTGTTCAGCGAACTGCCCATGACAGACGAGATCCTGGATCACGGATTGGAAGTCGCACTACGGCAGCACTGCCTCCCGCTGCGTCCGTAGCAACTCGGGGGGCGGCCACCGCGGCTTCCCTCCTCACACGGGCGCATCGAGCTTGCCTTTGCCCCTCGGAAATCACGCCCCCGCGACCATGCCGCGCCGCATCGGGCCACAGGGACTCGGCCACTTCCCTATCCCGGTGATGGGCACGGGCGCCGGTCACGTCCTCGGCTGGTACAGCGCGTCAGGCATCCTCATGGCGCTCGGGCGGCCGCGAGACACACGGGTCCCCATCGCCGCCCGGACGTAGCCTGGGTCCAACACCCTCACGCTCCACCGCATTCCCGCCCGGAGACCTTCGTTTTTTCGAAGCCTCCCGGGAGCTTTTCCTATTGGCGCGAAACTCCGCGGACCAGCAGATAGGAGATAGGCCCATGGTGGGCCGGAAGGAGCCGAGGATGCGAATCGAAATCCGAGCCCGACACTTCACCCTCACCGAGACCCTCCGCACCCACGTCGAGCGCCGCGCGCGCTTCGCCATGGGGCGACTGTCCGACCGGGTCCGCGAGGTGACGGTGCGCTTGGAAGACATCAACGGCCCACGCGGAGGCGTGGACAAGGTGGCGAAGGTCACGGTGCGCCTGGAGCACGGCGGACAGCTCGCGTCGGAGGCGATGGACGCGACCTTCCCCGGCGCGGTGGACCGGGCCCTGGAGCGCGCCGGCCACGCGGTGGGCAAGGCCCTGGGACGCTCGCACCGCCAGGACAGCGAGAGCGTGAGGACCGGCCCCTGGGAGGTCGAGGAGCAGCACAGCCCCCTCTGACGTGAAGCGCCGCCGAGGGCCCTTCTCCCCGAAGGGCCCCGGCGATGTCAGGATGGGTCCATGACGCGCGTCGCGCGTCCCTTTCCTGGAGGATTTCCGATGCAGACGGCGGGGCCGGGCGTGCTGGCGCGAGGACGGGCCGCATGGGCCCGCGCGAGGCAGCGCTGGTGGGTGCGATGGGGCGTGGACCTGGTGCTGCTGGCGCTCGTGTTCACCGCCGTCGCGGCCTGGCAGACGCGCCACCTGCCCGGCTCCGGAGCGCCCGCGCCGGACTTCACCGTGCAGACACTCTCCGGAGAGACGGTGTCGCTCGCCTCGCTGCGAGGAAAACCCGTGGTGCTCGCCTTCTGGGCCCCGTGGTGCGGCGTGTGCGGCGCCGAGTCCTCCAACCTCTCCCAGCTGCGCCGCATCGCCGGAGACTCCGCGCACGTCGTGTCGGTGGCGCTGGCCTATGAAGACGTCGCCGCCGTGCAGCGCTTCGCCCAGGAGCACGCGGTGGACTACCCGGTGCTGCTCGGCGACGACTCGATACAGGAAGCGTGGCGGGTGAGCATGTTCCCCACCGTGTTCTTCCTGTCCGCCGAGGGGCGCATCGAGCGCTCCGTGGTGGGCTACACCACCCTGCTCGGCCTGTCCTGGCGGTGGATGTTGTAGAGTCCGGAGCACCTCTCGGAGCCAACGGATGGGAACGACCAAATCCGCAGATGAGTGAGCCGCGGCGACCCTGTTGCCGCGGCCCTCTGTCCAAAGCTCATCACGTTCCCGTGGAGAGGCAGATGGCCGCCCGCTGTTCCCCTTTTGTGCGGATGCCATCGTGGCTCACTCGAAAACCTTGTCGTGGACGTACTCCGTGCCAGCAGCGCTGTTGCTGATGGCCCCCTTCGACCTCCTGGCCTCGCTGGCCATGGACATCTACCTGCCCGTGGTTCCGGCGATGGTCGGAATCCTCCAGACGTCTCCCGCCATCATCCAGCTCACGCTCAGCCTCTACATGGCGGTGCTCGGGCTGGGACAGGTGGTGTTCGGCCCCTTGTCGGACCGCATCGGTCGGCGTCGGGTGTTGTTGGGAGGCGCGCTGTTGTTCGCGGCCACGTCGTTCCTGCTCGCGGGCACCTCGGACGCGATGACGTTCGTCGGCCTGCGGACTCTGCAAGCCGTCGGCGCCTCCGCGGCGCTCGTCGCCACGTTCGCCACCGTCCGTGATGTCTACGCGGAGCGGCCGGAGAGCGCGGTCATCTACAGCCTGTTCAGCGCCATGCTGGCCTGCGTGCCCGCGCTGGGCCCCATCGTCGGGGCGCTGCTCGCGAGACACTTCGGTTGGCGGGCCATCTTCATCACGCTCGGCGGCCTGGCGACGGCGGCCGTGGTGAATGCGTGGCCCCGGTGGCACGAAACCCACGCGGCGGACGGGCCACGTCCCGCCGTCGCGTTCCGTCCCATCCTGCGCGACGCCGCGTTCTGGACGTACACGCTGGGCTTCAGCTCGGCCATGGGCGCGTTCTTCGTGTTCTTCTCCACGGCGCCCCGGGTCCTCATCGGACAGGCGGGCTTCACCGAGCTCGGGTTCAGCCTGGCCTTTGCCACCGCGGCGCTCGCGATGATTGCGACGACGCGCTTCGCCAGGCGCTTCGTGGCGGCGTGGGGCCTGGCGGGCAGCCTCACGCGGGGCATGCTCCTGCTGCTCACCGGCGCGGCCCTGCTCGCGGCGGGGCAGTTGTTCGCGGCCCCGTCGTTCTGGACGTTCGTCGCGCCGATGTGGGTCATCGCGGCGGGCATCGTCTTCGCGGCGTCCGTCACCGCCAACGGCGCGCTCCAGGCCTTCGGCGCCGTGGCGGGGACCGCCGTCGCGCTCTACTTCTGCGTCCAGAGCCTCATCGTCGGCACCGTGGGCACGCTGATGGTCGTCCTGCTCGACGGCGACACGGCGTGGCCCCTGGTGGCGTATGCCTCGCTCATGGCGACGGTGACGCTGAGCGCCCAGGCGAACCTGCGACGCAGGCGGGTGCCCTCCCCCTAGCGCGGGCTCCCACCGCGCCGGAGGGACGTTCAGCCTCCGGCGCGGCGTGCAGCGGCTACAGCTTCACCAACTGCACATCATCCATGTGCACGAAGTTGGCACCATTGGCCGTGGTGGCACGGGTGTGGAAGCCCAGCTCCAGATAGCCGCCGGTGACGGAGATGACCGGCGTCTCCACCAGCGTCCACGCGCCATACGTCCCCAGCTCCGTGAACACGGGCGCACACGAGCCACACGTCTTCGCCTGGATGCGCGACAGGTCGAAGGTGCCGCCCTTTCGCACCCACGCGCGGACCCGGTAGTTGCCGGACGCCAGCCCCGACACCGTCTGATACGTCCACACCTCGAAGGGCGCGGCGTTGTTCCAGTGCGTCAGGTGATAGCTGCCCGAGTGTCCACCATTGTGCGTCTCGCTGAAGTCCGCGGCCTCCGTGCCGTTGGGGCTCCACGTCGCCCAGCCAGCCATGTCCGACTCGAAGCCCGGGTTCGTCAGCGTCCCCCCCGGCGTGCTGCCCGCCTGGTACCAACGCACCCACTCCACCTCCATCGTCTTGCGCTGCCCCAGCGGCAGGTCCACGTTGCCCGCCGGCGTATTGCCATACCAGTTCCCACCCAGCGCCAGGTTCAACAGGATGTAGTGGTTCTGCCGGAACGCCTGCGCCGCGTGCACGAAGTCCGCGTTCGCCCGGACCTGGTTGTCCAAGCGGAACACCATCCGGTCCGCCGTCCACTCCAGCTCGTAGACGTGGAACGCATCCGCCAGGCTGTAGCCCCGGTTCGCCCCGGAGCCCCAATCCCTCGCGCCCTCGCCCCAGTGCGTGGCCACCTTCATCCACGACGGCTCGTTCGAGTGCCACTCCAGGATGTCGATCTCCCCCGCCGCCGGCCAGCCGACGCTGGAGATGTTCGCCCCCAGCGTCCAGAACGCGGGCCACATGCCGTAGCCGGACGGCACCTTGATGCTCGCCACCAGCTTGCCGTAGGTCCGCTCCACCTTGCCCTTGGTGTGGATGCGCCCCGAGTAGAACGAGCGCGGCCCATAGCCGGTACAACGCGAGTCATTGGGCGCGTCGTTGGTGCGCTCGGCGGTGAGGATGAGCTTGCCCCCGCTCACCGTCACGTTCTGCGCGCGCGGGTACTCCAGCTCCCCCGTGCCGAAGTTGCAGTTGCCCGTCACCGGGTCGTAATTGCTCGTCAGCACGTTCCAGTTCGCTGAGTTCAGCGCCGAGCCCGTGAAGTCGTCCTGCCACGCCAGGTTCCAGCCCGGCCCCGGGTCGTAGGCCAGCTCCTTCTGCTCCTGCGCGACCAACGGCGGCGGCTCGGACTCCACCGGAACCTCGTTCCCACATCCCCCCAACAACAACCCGCCCAAGACAAAACACGCACCCCAGCTGGACTCGCTCCGATATGCCATCCGCTCCTCCTGGAATAATGCGAGAACACGATTTACTCGAATTCTAGCATTTACTTCATTCGAAGTGACGACAAAGTCAGATGGCGTAGTCCCCCACGAACACGGAGGCGGAGCGCACGTCCGCGTGGACCGCGTCTCCTTCCGAGACGCCGAGCGCATCGAACTCGGAGCGGGACACCTGCACCGTCACTTCATCGCCCGAAGGAAGTCGCAGGAGCACCTTGACGAAGCCGCCCACGGACTTGAGGCGCTCCACCCTCCCGGTGACAGGAGAGGCGCTTCGCGCCGCTTCATCCGTGCGCGCCAGCTTGATGTCATGCGGACGCACGAAGGCATGCACCGCCTGGCCCTCCCGAGCGGCGGACGGCATCGCCAGGGCGAGCGAGCCGAGCGCCGCGCGCCCCTGCTGGACATGGCCTCGCAGGATGCTCGCCCCGCCGATGAACGACGCCACGAAGGGCGAGGCCGGGCGGTCGTAGATGTCCTCCGGTGAGCCCGCCTGGGCCACGCGCCCCTCGCTCAGCACCACGACGTGCTGGGAGATTTCGAGCGCCTCCTGCTGGTCGTGCGTCACCAGGAGCGTCGTCAAACCGGTGCGCTCGTGCAGGCCATGCAGCCACTCGCGAAGCTCCTCGCGCACCCGCGTGTCCAGCGCGCCGAAGGGCTCATCCAGGAGCAGCACGCGAGGGCGGATGGCGAGCGCCCGCGCGAAGGCCACACGCTGACGCTGGCCTCCGGAGAGCTGCGCCGGATGGCGCGCGCCCAGGGCCTCGAGTTGCACCAGGCGCAGCATCTCGTCCACGCGCGTCTCCACCTCGGCCCGGGGGAGCTTGCGCATCTCCAATCCGAAGGCGACGTTCTGCCGCACCGTCATGTGGCGGAACAAGGCGTAGCTCTGGAACACGACGCCCACGTTGCGCTGTTGCACCGGCTGCGCCGTGCAGTCCGCGCCGTCGATGAGGACGCGCCCCGAGTCGGGGACCTCCAGCCCCGCGATGAGGCGCAGCAGCGTGGACTTCCCCGCGCCCGACGGGCCCAACAACGAGGTGATGGCCCCCGCGGGCGCCTGGAACGACACCGACGAGACGGCGGGGCTTCCGCCCGCGGAGAACCGCCGGGTGAGCTGCTCGACGACGATGCTCATGACGCCTCACTCCTCCACTCCACGTACTTCTTCAGGACCAGCGTCACCAGCGCCAGCACCGTGAGCAACGAGGCCACGGCGAACGCTCCGGCGAAGTCGTATTCGTTGTAGAGAATCTCCGCGTGCAGCGGCAGCGTCGTGGTGACGCCGCGCACGTGCCCGGACACCACCGAGACGGCGCCGAACTCGCCCATCGCCCGCGCGTTGCAGAGGATGACGCCGTAGAGCACGCCCCACTTCACCTTCGGCAGCGTGACGCGCAGGAAGGTGCGCCAGCCGCTCGCGCCCAGCGTCAGCGCCGCCTCCTCCTCGTCACTGCCCTGCGCCTGCATCACCGGCAGCACCTCCCGGGCCACGAACGGGAAGGTGATGAACACCGTCGCCAGCACGATGCCCGGCACCGCGAAGATGACGTGCACGTCGTGCTCGGCCAACAGCGGCCCCAGCCAGCCCTGCCGCCCGAAGAGCAGCACGAAGATGAGCCCCGCGATGACGGGCGACACGCTGAACGGCAGGTCGATGAGCGTCAGCAGCAGCGCGCGCCCCCGGAACCGGAAGCGCGCCAGCAGCCACGCGGCCGCAAGGCCGAAGACCAGGTTGAGCGGCACGGCGATGCCCGCGGCCGTCAGCGTCAGGAGGATGGCGGAGCGCGCCTCCGGCTCCGTGACGGCGGCCACATACGCGGCCCACCCCTTCTGGAACGCGAAGGTGAAGACCGCCACCAGCGGGACGACGAGGAAGACGGCCAGGAAGCCCAGCGCCAGGGTGATGAGCGTCCAGCGCACCCACCGCGAGCCCTCCAGCGGGCGCGTCGCGCGGTGCGACACCAGACTCGAAGGAGCCAGCATGTCCGTCACGCTCCAGGCCGGACTTCGAACCGGCGGTGGCTCCAGCGCTGGAGCAGGTTGACGACGAGCAGCAGCAGGAACGACGTCACCAGCATCACCACCGCGATGGCCGTGGCCCCCGCGTAGTCGTACTGCTCCAGCTTGGTGACGATGAGCAGCGGGACGATTTCGGTGCGCAGCGGCATGTTGCCGGAGATGAAGACGACGGAGCCGTACTCGCCCAGCGCCCGCGCGAAGGCCAGGGTGAAGCCGCTGAGCAGCGCGGGGGAGATGGCCGGGAACAGCACCCGCGTGAAGGTCTGCCACGGCGTGGCGCCCAGCGTCGCCGCGGCCTCCTCCACGTCCGCGTCCAGCTCCTCCAGCACCGGCTGCACCGTGCGCACCACGAAGGGCAGCCCGATGAACGTCAGCGCCACCGCGATGCCCACGGAGGTGTAGGCCACCTTCACCCCCAGCGCCTCCAGATACTGGCCGTACCACCCCTTCGACGAGAACAGCGTGGTGAGCGTCAGCCCCGCCACCGCCGTGGGCAGCGCGAAGGGCAGGTCCACCAGCGACTCCACCAACGAGCGCCCGGGGAAGCGATAGCGCACGAGCACCCACGCGACGAGCAGGCCGAACACGACGTTGACCAGCGCCGCCACCAGCGACGCGCCGAAGCTCAGCCGGTACGCCGCGAGCGCGCGGGGCGCCGACACCGTCTCCCAGAACTGCGGCCACGTCAGGGAGAACGTCTTGAGGAAGAGGCTCGACAGGGGGATGAGCACCAACAACCCCACATAGGCCCAGGTGAAGCCCAGCGACAGGCGGAAGCCGGGCAGGACATGACGACGCGCGGGCATGCTCATGGCTCAGCGCGCCTGGGGGACGTAGATGCGGTCGAAGACGCCGCCATCATCGAAGTGCGCGGCCTGCGCCTTGCGCCAGCCGCCGAACACCTCGTCGATGGTGAAGAGCGTCAGCTTCGGGAAGCGGGCGCCCTCCTTGCTCGCCACCGCCTCCGAGCGCGGACGGTAGTGGTGCTTCGCCGCCAGCCGCTGCCCCTCCTCCGAGTAGAGGAACTGGACATACGCCTCCGCCACGGCGCGCGTGCCGCGCTTGTCCGCGTGCCGGTCCACCACCGCGACGGGGGGCTCGGCCAGGATGCTCACCGAGGGCACGACGATGTCGAACCGCCCCTGTCCCACCTCGTCCGTCAGCAGGAAGGCCTCGTTCTCCCAGGCGATGAGCACGTCGCCCAGCCCTCGCTCGGCGAACGTGGTGGTGGCCCCCCGCGCACCGGAGTCGAGCACCGGCACCCGACGGAACAGCGCCTCCACGAAGCCGCGCGCGCTCTCGGGGGTGCCTCCCGGCTTGCGCAGCGCATAGCCCCACGCGGCCAGGTAGTTCCACCGCGCGCCGCCGGACGTCTTCGGGTTGGGCGTGATGACCGCGACGTCCTCGCGCAGCAGGTCCTCCCAGTCGCGGATGCCCTTGGGGTTTCCCTTGCGCACCACGAAGACGATGGTGGAGGTGTACGGCGCGCTGTTGTGCGGGAGCCGCGCCTGCCACCCCTCCGGGATGAGCGACGCCTTGTCGTGGAGCATGTCCACGTCGTAGGCCAGCGCCAGCGTGACGATGTCCGCCTCCAGCCCGTCGATGACCGCCCGCGCCTGCTTGCCGGAGCCGCCATGCGACTGCTTGATGGACACCTTCTGTCCGCGCTTCGCCTCCCACTGGCTGGCGAACGCCGCGTTGACGTCCACGTACAGCTCCCGCGTGGGGTCGTAGGACACGTTGAGCAGCGTGACGACGTTGGCCGAGGCCGCATCGGCACCGGCGGACTTGGAGCACCCGACGAGGGCGAGCACGACGAGCAGGGACGACACGAGCCACGAATGCATGGAGGGGCCTTTCACCAGCTCACCTGGAAGCGGGACATGACGACGGATTCGGGCAGGCGAGCGCCGTCGACGGCGCCTCCCTCGTACTCGGTGTGGTCATACGAGGTGGCCACCCGGACGTTGTTGTTGAGGTACCAGTTCGCCACCGCGCCCCAGCCATGGGCCTTGCGCGCCGCGCGCGTGGGGTCCGCGTAGACGGGGAACGCGTCCGGGTCCACGCGGAGCTCGGACATGCGAGCCCCCACCTCCACCGCGCCCCAGCCGTCCGCGCTCGCGCCGAACGGCTCGGTGGGCTTCACGCCGTCGTAGGCCGCCTTGCCTCCGAAGAGCACGTACGACGCGCTGGCCTGCCAGGACTCGAAGCGCAGCCTCGCGTGCTGCTCCCCCAGGTGGACCTCCTGGGTGGAGGAGACGTACTCGGCCATCGCGCCCAGCGGTCCCAGGTAGAGATAGCCCTGTGGGGACCAGCGCACGTGCGGGCCGTGGGCGACGACGGTCTCTCCCAGGCCGTTGCCCGTCCTGAAGATGAAGAACGTCTGCTGCCCCATGGAGCGCAGCGGCGCCTCGCCCGTGGTGGACGCCGAGCCGAACTGCGACCCGCGCGACGC
The DNA here is from genome assembly GCF_020037055.1 of Myxococcus sp. AS-1-15. Lineage (NCBI taxonomy): Bacteria > Pseudomonadati > Myxococcota > Myxococcia > Myxococcales > Myxococcaceae > Myxococcus > Myxococcus sp. AS-1-15. The sequence continues at coordinate 117,041 of NZ_JAIQDF010000023.1, forward strand.
CGCGATGCCCAGCCCCAGTCCCGAGAGCGACGAGAGCCCCAGCGCCCGGAACGGATGGGCGAACACCCGCGCCGCCAGGTCGAAGCTGTCATCCAGGTTGGTGTCGGCGCTCGCCCCATCCGCCGTGCCGTTGAAGGCCCCCAGCGCGTAGCTCACCACGCCGTCCTTCAGCTCCCCGTGCACCATCACCCCCACGTCCCGGTTGGGCACCAGGTCCGTGGGCAGCGCCCGCTCGATGAAGAGCGTATGGATGCCGGACTGGTTGCGCTCCAGCCCCACCGGCGGACGGAACCTGCCCACGCGCACCCGGACCTCCTTGCGCGGGCGGAACTCCAGATAGGCATCCCACAGCGGAGGCACGTTGGCCGCGAAGTCCACCAGCAGGCGGAAGTCGAACAGACTGAAGAGTGTCCCCTCCAGCAGCGGACGCGCGCGCCGGATGAGCAGCGTCGTCGCCCCGGGACGGTCCGCGCGGCTCTCGAAGAAGCGACCATCCAGTTGCACGTAGCCGCGCAGCTTCAGCAACAGGGCGTTGTCGGCGGAGTGGAGGGAGATTCCCTCGGACGTCGCCCTCACGCTGACGCTCCCCGGGGCGGGCGGCGTGGGCTCGGCGGGCGGAGGTGTCTGGGCCAGCGCGACGGACGAGCACAGCCAGCTCAGCGCCACGGCCAGGAGCGGGGTGCATCGATGCGGGGGTGGACCTGCCATGGCGGAACCTCGACAGCGGAGAGGGGCGCGATGGACGGGGGTTTCGAACACCAGAAAGCCGAAAGCCCACCTCCTCGCGGATGGTGGGCTTCCTCGAACCAGCTCGAACCAGGCTTCTCAGGCCACGGGTCGACAGGCGCCCACCGCAGGTGCGTCACAGCAGCAACATGCGTGGTGGGTCGAGCGGCGCATCGAGTTCCGCCACGATGCCCGCCACCCTCCATCTTGTCAACGCGGCCCCTGACGACAGCCATCCGCCGGCAGCCGCACTTTCCACTCCGGACAGCCTTTGCCCGCCCCCTCTCACTCGCCCCCGAGGGCCTCGCGGCCAATGAGTGGAATCCAAGCATAATTGGAACTCCAAGTCAGGAGGTCCCATGTCGAAACACAGTCGTTCGCGGTGGGTTCCACGCCTCGCCACGCTGTTCCTCGCGGGAGTGGCGGCGCCAGCAGTCCTCGCGGCGGAGCGCCCTTCACTGGTGAACACGCGCATTGGCACGCCCTTCGGCGCGAACGGGCATTCGTCCACGATTGATGGCCGCGTCTTCGTGGGCAACATCCGCGAGGACCACGCGACGACGACCACCGCCTGGGTGGCGCGGGTGTTCCGTCCGGAGGCGGTGACGTACGACGCGGAGGGCAAGCCGAGCTTCGCCGCCGCGTTCTCCCCCGGGCGCACCACCACGGTGAGGAACGGAGAGAACGCGCTGGCGTTCTGCTTCACCCACCCGGCCCAGCCCTACACGCTGGTCGACGGGCTCGCGGTGTACCAGCCGTACCTCTTCGATTCGATGATGTTCAACGGCCCCAACGTGTTCCGCCGCCGTCCGGTGGACCTCCGCGTGTCCCAGCCCTTCACGCCGCAGGCGGACATCTCGTCATTCACCACCGGCAACCTGGAGACGCTGACCACCGTCACCGGCGCGAGCATCCGAGGCATCGAGCCGACGATGACCTCCGACGGCCGGCTGCTCATCTTCCAGGGCGGGCCCCTGAACGATGGCGGCATCGACCACCTGATGTACGCCTACAACCCCACGCCGTGCGCCGCCTCGGGCTGGAGCACCCCGCGTCCCCTGTCGATGATGAACACCGACACGGCCTCGGGTGTGCTGCGCTATCCACTGGCGCGCCAGAAGCTCAAGGCCGCCACCGGCGAGCTCTTCGGCGAGACGACGTCCGGCCCGCTGCTGCGCGGCGCGTATCCGTGGGTGGACCACGAGGGGCGCAACGTCACGTACACCGGCGTCGTCTACACGGATGGCGCGCGCCGCGAGGCGGTGAGCCTGATTGGCGCGGACACCCAGTGGACGGCGTACCACATCGATGGCGCCATCAACACGGGCCGGCTCGACATCGCGCACCTCTTCTACTCGGGCCCCATGTGGAACTTCGAGCAGGAGCGCGCCCCGGAGCAGAACTTCCCTCCCGGCGCCAACAACGACAGCCGCTACCTGCCCGTCACCAAGTCCCACGACGTGCTCGCCCTCTTCGGCAGCAACACGTCGGACTACAACGAGGTGGACGTGGGCGAGCTGGTGGACCCGTTCCACGTGCTCAACCTGCCCATGAACGAGCTGGTGACGCGCGCGGGCGCCTACGACTTGACGCGCACGCCGGACCACTCGGGCTACTTCTACACGGGCACCCTCACCGGCACCGCGTCCATCTCCGCGGGCAACTTCGTGACGCAGTCCACCTCCGGCTCGCTGTGGGAGCCGCACGGCCAGGGCAAGGCGCTCGTCGTCCCTGGAGGCGGCGCCCTCACCGTGAATCTCACGGACCCCAGCGGCACCGTGCGCGGCGTGGGCGCGCTGGTGCGAGGCTTCACCGTGCAGCTCGCGGTCCGCCCCGACGCGAACATCCACGCGGGCTGCACCACCGGCAATCCCTATCGCTACCTCTTCCAGAAGTCGGGGGCCATCGACCTCATCTACGAGTCCGACAACACGGTGCAGCTCTCCCTCGTCATCAACGGCACCCGCGTGCGCCTGGGGCGCAGCCCGCCGCTGCTCGTCGGCGCGTGGACCCACCTGGGCTACTCCTGGGACGGCGTCACCGGCGTCTTCCGCGAGTACCTCAACGGCGTGCCCACGCGCCGCGTCCTCCCGGTGGCCCCTGGCAGCTTCCGCCTGGGCACGGGCTTGCTGAGCATCGGCGCGGGCAACGTGATGAACACCCAGTCATGCCCCGTCAACGGCGAGGGCTCATTCAAGGGCGCCATCGACGAGGTGCGCTTCTTCAGCCACGCGCGCTCGGCCCGCTCCATCTGCATGACCTCGCCGGGCGCGGACTGTCTGGACACCGCCATCCAGGAGACACCCACCGAGGGGCAGTTCGGCATGAGCCAGCAGTTGCACCTGTGCAACAGCTACGCGGCGCTCGGCACGCGGGCCTGCTCGTCAGCCATGCACCGCGTCTGCGCGCAGCGCGGGGCGCATGACGCGCTGGCCAACAGCACCAACGTCCTGGAGACGATTCAGCAGCTCATCGGCAACCGCCCGCCCATCTCGCTCCTGGGCGTGCTCGCCGGCGCGAACGCCACCGACGTCAACGTGGCCTGCGGCCCCATCCAACATGAGAGCGTGGCCGTCACCTTCGAGGAGCTGTCGCGCCTGCACGGGCTCTGCACGGATGAGCGCGTCGCGCAGACGCTGGACTGCGGCGCCGCCGCGCATCGCTGGTGCAACAAGCTGGGCTGGACGACGGGACAGATCTTCGAGGTGACGTCACGTCCCTGGGTGGGCTGCTTCAACTCCGGCCTCATCCAGGACGTGGCCAAGGACCAGCTCGGCCCCGTGTCCAACTCCGGCGCCTTCATGACCACCGACTCCAAGCTGGAGGTCAGCCGGTGGTGCCAGGCGCGAGGGTATGGCGCCGGCGTGGTGCAGGAGCTGGGCCTGGGTTACCTCGCGCAGGTGCACTGCTTCCAGCCCGCCGTGACGGTGCCCTGGAAGATCAACCCCTGAGCCCCGGCGCCCCTCAGGTCCCCTGGAGCCTGAAGGGCGTCCCCTTCTCGCCGGTGGAGTGCTCGCGGGTCAGCACCTCGAGCACCTCGCCGGGGAGCGGGAACCACCGCAGCCGCTCGGCCTCCACGCGGAGCGGCGCGTCGTCCGTCTTCAGGCGCGCGTAGTCCTGGAGCGCCTCCTCGACGGCCTCGTGCGCGCGGGCGACATAGCAGGTCAGCTCCGATTCGGGCACGGAGCGCCCTGGAGGGGGCGCCTCGGCGTCGCCGTTGGCATAGGACAGCGCATCCAGTCGTCGCAGCGCCCGCTGATGTCCCCGGTAGCGCCACTGTCCGGTGGCGGGCTCCAGCACGTAGCGCGGCAACAGCTTCCAGCCCTCGGCGGCGACGAAGTCCACCGCGTCCAACAGGAAGCCGAACGTCGTCTCGGACAGGAAGTAGTTGAAGCCCAGGCGCACCCAGCCGGGCTTCACGCCATCGGTGCCGCTCAGGATGACGTCCTGGAAGCGGTGGCTGGTGACGGGGTCGATGCTCAAGAGGCGATGGCCGTAGGGGCCCGCGCAGGAGCACCCTCCCCTCGCCTGGATGCCGAACAAGTCGTTGAGCAGGGCGACGACGAAGTTGTGGTGGAGGTACGCGTCACCGTGGCGGACCAGGAAGCTCACGATGGGGAGCCGGGGCAGCGCGGGGTTGCCAAGGATTCGCAGCGCGGGGTTCGCGCCCCAGCGCGTGAGGGCTCTGGCGACGAAGTCCTTCTCCAGGGCGTCGATGTGCTCCACGCCCACGGACTCGCGCAGCCGGAACACCAGCCCGGCGCGTATCGAGTCCACGATGGCGGGCGTGCCACCCTCCTCGCGATGCACGGGGTCGCGCTGGTAGACGTGCTCGCTGCCGCTCACATAGGACACCGTGCCTCCCCCCGGCACGGTGGGGATGCGGTTGCCCAGCAGCCTGCGCTTGACCACGAGCACCCCCGTCGTGCCCGGCCCGCCGATGAACTTGTGCGGTGACAGGAACGCCGCGTCCTTCTCCACGCGGGGCCGCGAAGTGCCGTCCTCCCGGCCATTCATCTCCACGTGGACGTAGGGGCCCGCCGCGGCGAAGTCCCAGAACGCGAGCGCGCCGTGACGACGCAGGAGCGCGCCGATGCCCTCCAGGTCACTGAGGATGCCGGTGACGTTGCTCGCGGCGGAGAAGCTGCCAATGCGCAGCGGTCGCTCCCGGTAGCGCACCAGCTCCCGCTCCAGGTGGTCCGGGTCGATGCGCCCGTCCGCGTCCTCGTCGATGGTGACCACGTCCGCGATGGACTCGCGCCAGGGCAGGTCGTTGCTGTGGTGCTCGTAGGGCCCCACGAACACCACGGGGCGCTCGGCGGCGGGGATGCGCGAGCGCAGGTCATAGCGGGCATCCAGGTCCGCGGGGATGCGCAGGTTGAGGATGTCGATGAGCTTGCAGACGGCCGCGGTGGCGCCCGAGCCACAGAAGAGCACGACGTCCTCGGGTCCACCGCCCACGGCCGCGTGGATGATGTCGCGTGCGTCCTCGCGAAAGCGCGTCGTCTGGGCGCCGGTGCCGGACGTCTCGGAGTGGGTGTTGGCGTAGAACGGGAGCACGTGGTCCCGGATGAAGTCCTCGATGAAGCCCAGGGAGCGGCCCGACGCGGCGTGGTCCGCATAGGTGAGCCGGCGGGCCCCGAAGGGGCCGTCGAGCACCCGCCCCTCCCCCAGGATGGCGCCTCGAATCGACTCGACCAGCCGTGTACGCGCGTCGTGCATCGCTCGCACCTCTCGTGGTGGGGCCCAGCGTCCCGCCGAAGCGCGCCGACTGTCCAGTCCCCACGCGCCGACGGACCGCGTCAGCCACGCGAGCGTCGCACCGTCACTGCGCCGCCCCATGTTAGCGTGAACACACTCCATGAACTTTCGCTTCCAGTGCTGGGTGCAGCGCCACGCCAGCGGTCGGGTGACGCTCACGCCGCTGTCACTTCCCCACCTCGCGGTGCACGCGGACTCCCTGGAGAAGGCCACCGAGGAGCTCACGCTGGCGCTCGACGACCAGCTGACCCGCATCCATCCCCGCCGCGTGCCGGAGTTCATCTCCGCCACGGGCGGCACGCCGCACGCGCTGGAGCTGCGGGCCCTCCCCGTCTGGGGCGAGGAGGAGAACTCCGTCGCGCCGCTGTCGCTCTTCGGCGTCTCCGCGCCCACGCACCAGTCCTACCTGGGGCTGAACACGCCGCGCCTGGAGACGCAGCTGTGGTTCCAGGGCAAGTCACTCCCCGAAGATGCCCCGGAGCGTCTGCGCGAGCGCCTGGAGGGACTCAGCGACGCGCGCCTGTTGGCCCTGCGCGCGGACGGCGGCGAGGCGTTGATCGACGTGGAGGTGGAGGCCACGCCCACGCGGCTGTCGGCCCTGACGCCGCGGCAGCTCCACCTGGACATCCGCCCACCGCCGCGTCCCCCGGACGCCCCCGACACATCCGATGAGCCTCGCGTCACCGGGCCGCTGGACGACGAGGACGAAGAGGAGGTCCTCGACGACGACACGTGGGAGCCCCGCAAGCGCAAGCGGCGCCATGAGCCGGGTGACAAGGCCGCGAAGCCGCCCCCCACGCCCGTGCTGGACCGCATCGCGGTGCCCTGGCACAAGCTCGCGGAGGACGGCCAGCTGGACCCCGCCTACGAGCAGGACGCGCTGGTGTCCCTGCTGCGCGCCCGCCTGGCCGCGAAGGACGCGGAGGCCGTGGTGCTGGTGGGCCCCTCCGGGGTGGGAAAGTCCGCCCTGCTGCACGCGCTCGCCGAGGCGCTGCGCGCGCCCACCGCCACGGACGACGAGCGCGCGCGGCCCTTCTTCTTCCTGGACGGCAGCCGCCTCATCGCGGGCGAGGGCATGTGGGGCGGCTGGCAGCAGCAGGTGCTCCAGTCCTATCGCGAGGCCTCCGAGGCCCGCGCCATCCTCGCGCTGGGCCACGCCGTCGACCTGCTCGACGCGGGCAAGAGCGCGCACAGCGACCAGAACGTGGCGCAGCTGCTCCTGCCGCTGCTGTCCACCCGCGAGGTGTCCGTGGTGGCCGAGGCCACGGCGGAGACGTGGGCCCAGGTGGAGCGCCGCAACGCCAGCTTCGCCCGGCTGTTCTCCGTGGTGCGCGTGGAGGAGCCCGCGCTGGAGTCGCTCTCCCGCATCCTGACGCGCGTGGCCCAGGACACCGTGGGCGCCACGTCGCTGGACGTGAAGCCGGAGGCCCTGGAGGAGTGCCGCTTCCTGTGCCGGCGCTTCCTGCCGTACGGCGCGCAGGTGGGCAACGCGGTGGCCTTCCTCCGGCGGCTGCTCGCCACCTGCACCCACGCGGCCCAGGCCCACGTCACGCGCCTGGACGCCGTCCGCCAGTTCGCCTCCGAGTCCGGCATCCCCGAGTCCCTGCTTCGCGACGACGTGCCGCTGGAGGCCGAGCAGGTGCGCGCGTTCCTTTCCACGCGGGTGCTGGGACAGCCGACGGCGGTGGAGCGCGTCGCCAACGTCGTGTCCGTGCTGAAGGCGGGGCTCGCGGACACTCGCAGGCCGCTGGGCGTGCTCCTGTTCGTGGGCCCCACGGGCGTGGGCAAGACGGAGCTGTCCAAGGCCCTGGCGGAGCTGTTGTTCGGCTCGCGCGAGCGCATGGTGCGCCTGGACATGGGCGAGTACGCCGGCCCGGACGCGCTCCTGCGCCTGTTGGGTGACGGGCAGACGCCGGGCCACCTCTCCGCGGCCGTGCGCCGCCAGCCCTTCTGCGTGGTGTTGCTGGACGAGGTGGAGAAGGCCCACCCCGCCGTGCACGACGCGCTGCTGGGCGTGCTGGGCGAAGGCCGGCTCACCGACGCGTCGGGCCGCTTCACCGACTTCCGCAACGCGGTGCTCGTGCTCACCAGCAACCTGGGCGCGGACACGTGGCGCGCGCGCGTGGGCTTCGACTCGCTGGGCGGAGTCCCCGACGTGGCCGCCCTGCGCACGCACTACCTGGCGGAGGTGCAGCGCTTCTTCCGGCCGGAGATGTTCAACCGCCTGGACGACACCATCGTCTTCTCGCCCCTCTCCGCGGAGCTGCTGCGCCGGTTGGTGGTGCGCGAGGTGGAGGCCGTGCGACGCCGCTCCGGCCTGTCCCGCCACGACGCGAGCCTGGAGGTCTCCGAGTCCGCGCTGGACTGGCTCGCCGCGCGTGGCTTCGACCCGCGCTATGGCGCGCGCCCGCTCAAGCGGGCCCTGGAGCGGGAGCTGGTGGTGCCGGTGGCGGCCTGGCTCGCGGAGCACCCGACGAGCGGCCCGGTGACGCTGCACGTGGAAGGCGGCGACAGTGGCCTCACGCTGCGCGCGGAGGCGGTGGGCGGCGCTGCGGAGGGCGTGGGTCGACAGGCCATCGAGCAGGTGCTGGAGGAGGCCGCCACCCTGCGCGCGGAGGTGCAGCGCTGGGGTCGCTCTCCGCCCATGCGCGTGCTCCGCCAGGAGCTGGCTGTCTTCGACAAGATGTCCCGGCAGACGTCGTACTGGGAGGAGCGCGCGCTGGCGGAGGAGTCGTCACGCAAGTCCGGCGAGGCGCGTGAGCTGGACAAGGCCTTCCGCGAGTGCGCCCAGCAGACGGAGGCCATCGAGGACCTGCTCTTCGAGGCGCACCTGTCGCGCTCGGTGGGACAGGCGGAGTCGCTCGCGCGTGATGTCTCCTCGCTGCGCGCCACGTTCCGCCCTCTGCGGGAGCGGCTCTACGGGAGCCTCTACCAGTACTCGCGCAGCGTCTCCCTCATCCTGGTCCCCAGCCGGGGCGCGTGGGCCCGGCTGTGCTTCCTCGCGGCCTCCTACGAGCGCTGGTGCAACAGCAAGCAGCTCACGTTCCAGCGCGTGCTCCTGTGGCCCTACCAGAAGCCGGAGGGAGAGAAGGCGCCTCGCAAGCCCCCGCCTCCGACGTGGAGCTACGAGAAGCACGACGACCTGACGAAGCTGAAGACGACGCCCATGGCCTACGCCATCGAGGTGACGGGCGAGACGCGCCCCCTCCTCCTCTCCGCCGAGCACGGCGTGCACCGCTTCGTCGAGGGGAGCCAGGCGGCGCTGGTCCGCGTGCTCTTCACGACGAACCCGTACAGCCGGGACGTGCTGCCGGAGTGGGAGAAGCTCGAGAAGCTGCTGCCGAAGGAGGAGGTCCGGAGGATTCGCCCCGGCTCGACGGAGATGTCGGGGGGCTCCGTGGAGGACCTGCGCACCGGCGCGCGCGCGCGCTACGCCGGCGGCGTGCTGGACATGGAGTCGCTGCAGGAGCCGTGGATGAACTGGCGCGTGTTCGGCGAGACGGAGGAGGACTGACCCATGGATCTCAAACTGCCCCTCGTCTACGCCCCCATGGGTGGCCGCCTCGTCGAGGCCTGGGTCCCCGCCTTCTGGCCCGCCCTGCACCGCGTGGGCCCCAGCCTGTCCGCGCTGCGCGACGACCTGGCGCTCGCCATCATGGAGCGCTTCGAGAAGGAGCACCCGTCGCGCGTGGCCAGCTACCAGCTGCCTCCGCACCTGTCGCTCAAGCACGTGAAGGTGGACACCGAGGCGAGAGATCGGGAGAAGGGCCTGCGCATCGCGCTGGAGGGGCGCATGGCGGTGCTGCTGGAGAAGTGGCCTCGCGATGACTTCTGGGTGGTGACGCCCACGCGCATGCCGGAGGCCCGCTTCGCCATCGCCCGGCCCGAGGACCTGCCCAAGGCGCTGGGGCGCAGGCTGGGCGCGTGGTGCCTGGAGCACGGGCTGAAGAACCTGGACTCGCGCTGGGCCCAGGGCCGTGAGCGGCTGGAGCTGCTGGAGGTGGATGCCTACGCGCCCTCCATCCTCCCGCGCACGCCGCCCCGGCCGCCCAAGCCGCCCCGGCGTCGCCGCGCGTCCGCGTCGGAGTCGAAGCAGACCGCGACGCCGCCCGAGACACCGGAGCAGCGAGAGAAGCGGCGCAACCGCAGGCGGCTCACGCTCACGGAGCTGCGCGAGGTGGCGCGCAACCTGAGCCACGCCGCGCGCGACGACGGGCTGGAGCATTGCTACGGCCGCGAGTCGCTCGTGCGCGAGGTGGTGGACGCACTGGAAGGCCGCGAGGGCGCGGCCATCGTCCTGGTGGGCCCGCCGGGCTCGGGCAAGACGGCGCTGGTGCACGAGGTGGTGCGCCGGCTCACCGTCCGCCAGGACGCCGCGGGACAGCGCCGGGACGTGTGGCGCGTGGACGGCAACCAGTTCATCGCGGGCATGAGCTACGTGGGCCAGTGGGAGGCGCGGGCCCGGGGCGTGGTGAAGGAGCTGGTGGAGGTCGCGGACCTGCTCTACGTGGACGACCTGGCGTCGCTCGTCTACGCGGGACGCACCGCGAACGAGCGCACCAACGTGGCGCAGTTCCTGGAGCCGCACATGGCGCGCGGCGAGCTGACGGTGCTGGCCGAGTCCACGCCGGAGCGCTTCGAGCGCGTGCGCGAGGAGGCCCCCACGCTCGCCTCGCTCTTCCGCGTGGTGCACGTGCCAGCGCTGGAGCCCCGCACGACGCTGCCCGCCCTGCTGGGCACGCTGCGCGAGCTGGAGGGCTCGGGTGACGGCGGGCCCGCGGTGCGGCTGTCGCCGCTGGCGCTGGAGACGCTCCTGGACCTGCAGCACCGCTTCGTCGCGCACGAGTCCTTCCCGGGCAAGGCGGTGCGCCTCTTGCGCCGGGTGCTCGCGCGCCCGGGCACGGTGGAGCAGAACGTGCGGCGCTTCACGGAGGTCGACGTCACCGCCGCGATGCGTGAGCAGACGGGCCTGCCGGACTTCGTGCTGGGCAGCGCGCCGCCCCGCCCCCGCGAGGCGCTGGAGCGGGCCCTGGCCACGCAGGTGGCGGGGCAGCCGGAGGCCGTCGGCGCCGTGGTGGACGCCATCCTCACGCTCCAGCGCTCGCTGCAGCCGCCGGACAAGCCGCTGGCCACGTACCTCTTCGTGGGCCCCACGGGCGTGGGCAAGACGGAGACGGCCAAGGCGCTGGCGCGCACCCTCTTCGGCAGCGAGGAGCGGCTGGTGCGCTTCGACATGTCGGAGTTCATCTCCGCGTCCAGCATCACCCGCCTGCTCGGGCGGCCCGGTGCGCCGGACGGTGAGCTGACCACGGCGCTGCGCACCCAGCCCTTCTGCGTCGTGCTCTTCGACGAAGTGGAGAAGGCGCACCCGCGCGTGTTCGATGCCCTGCTCCAGTTCCTCGGCGAGGGGCGGTTGACGGACGGCGCCGGGCGCACCGTGGACGCAAGGCAGGCGGTGGTGGTGCTCACGTCCAACCTGGGCGTGCGCGAGGCCGCCGCCCGCACGGGCTTCCACCGGGCCCCCGAAGGCGCGGAGGCGCACTACCTCTCCGCGGTGCGCGCGTTCTTCCGCCCGGAGTTCTTCAACCGGTTGGACCGCGTGGTGCCCTTCCGCTCGCTGACGCCCGCCGCGCTGCGGCTCGTCGTGGAGCACGCGCTGGAGTCGCTGCTGTCGCGTCGGGGCATCCGCCGGGGCAACGTGCTGGTGGAGGTGGAGTCCCCGCTGCTCGACCTGCTCGTGGAGCAGGCCTATGACCCGCGCTATGGCGCGCGTCCCCTGAAGCGCGCGCTGGAGCGTCGCCTCACCGTGCCCCTGGCGCATCACCTGGTGCGGCGCGGTGGCGACGACCTGGCCCGCGTGGAGCTGTATCGCCAGGGTGACGACATGGGCCTGTCCGTGGAGCTGCTCGTGCGCGAGCCCGCGTGGGCGCCCGAGCAGGCCGCGAGCGCATGGACGCTGCCCGCGGTCTTCCGTGCGCTCGAGGAGGTCACCGCGCGGCTGGACGCGCTGCTGGCGGCGGAGGCGAAGCGCGCGGAGGCGGGAGACGTATCGACGAGCCCCGAGGCGCTGGAACTGGGCGAGCGCCTGGAGCGACTGTCGGCCGAGGCCCTGGACATCCGCGAGAACGAGCTGGCGGACCGCGACTTCCTCGAGACGGAGGAGCGCGCGGGCAAGGAGGAGCGCCGCGCGTACGACTCCAGCTGGCACAACAAGGGACGCGGTGGACTGAGGCCCCGTCCGGCGTACGCCGCGCAGCCCCTGCCGGTGTCTCCCGAGGAGCGGCTGCGCCGCTGCCGCCCCAAGGTGATGAAGCTGCGGGATGAGGTGGAGTGGCTCGCGCACCAGCTTGGCCGGCGCGAGCGCGGCGTGGAGACGCACAGCCTGTTGGTCGAGGGTCTGGCCGACGCGTCCACCTTCGCGGTGAGCGCCGTGACGGGCTCGTTGCCCCAGGGGCTCGGCCGCTGCGTCGTCCTCGAGGAGCGCGTGGAGCCGGATGGCAGGACATCATGGGAGTCGAGCGGGACGGCGCTCCCCGTCGGAGCCCGCGTCCGGCGCGCGGTGGTGACGCTGACCGCGTTCGGTCTGTCGGACGTCCTCCCCCAGCTGGAGGGCTACGCGCTGGTCCTCATCCCTCGCGATGACGGCCCCAGGCCCGCGCTGCTGCGCGTGGAGCGACTGGAGGGCTCGCCGGAGCAGCTCGCGGACGTGGCCCAGCGGGTGGCCGCGCGAGACCAACTGAAGCTCGCCGAGCAGCAGGCACGCCGCGCGGGCACGGCCCCCGCGCCCACCCCGGGCCGGGTCGTCCTGGAAGGAATGCAGCCGCCCATCCAACACCTGGCGAGCGGACGGCCGCCCGCGGACGCCGTCACCTGGGCGGCGCGAGTGCTGCGCGAGCAGTCCCGAGGAGGGCACTGACATGGAGAAGAACTTTCACCTGTTCGTGCGCAGCTACCCGGGCGTGGGTGTGGCCGCGCACGTGCTGACGCATCCGCACCTCGCCTCGTTCGCGCCGGACCTGGCGACCGCGCGCCTGGACGTGACGGAGGTGCTGGGGCGGCTGCTCAAGCGCGGTCAGCTCCACGATGAAGTCACGCACTGGCCGGACCTGCGCACCAAGAAGATGAACCTCACCGTGCGCGCCGTACAGCACGGGCGGCTGTTGCCCGTGCCCCTCAAGCTCACCGTGGTGACGCGCGGTGGGCGCGGCGGCGGCAAGGCGGAGCGCGCGAAGCGCAAGGCGGGCTCGGGCAAGGACCCCGTGCACGTCTGGGTGCCGCGCGTGGACGTGCAGGGCTCGCTGCAGGACCTCTCCGACCTGGAGGCGTACGTGGAGGAGCTCGTCCGGCACGAGCTCTACCTCGCGCCCCTGGAGCGGCTGCACTCGCTGGCCTACCTGGGCGATGAGACCGTCGAAACCCTCTCCGTGTCGATGAAGCACCGTGAGGCACCCCGCGCGACCCGGGTCGACGAATCCCGGAGCGCCGAGCGCAGACCGCCTCCGCCCCCCGCGCTCGCGGAGGCCAGCCGCTGCCTCAACGAGGAGGTCCGCGCGGGCCTGCTGGAGCGTGCGTGGGAGCGCAACAAGGAGGTGGGGCTGCTCACCGAGGCCGTCACCGCGCGCGCGCGCGCCAGCGTGCTGCTGGTGGGGCCGCCCTCCGTGGGCAAGACGGCGCTGGTGCACGAACTGGTGCACCGCGCCGAGTCCGCCCCCGCGGGCAACCCGCTCCACGGGCTGGAGGTCTACAGCACGTCGGGGGGCCGCATCATGGCCGGCATGGCCTACCTGGGGCAGTGGCAGAAGCGCGTGCAGCAGATGGTGCTCGAGCTGCGGGTGCGCCGCGCGGTGCTGCATTTGGACAGCCTCTCGGAGCTGCTCTCGCTGGGCGGCGGCGACACGGGCCTGGACGTCGCGCGGCACCTGCTGCCCGCGCTGGAGGGCGGCGAGGTGGTGCTGGTGCTGGAGGCCACCCCCGAGGACGTCGCGCGCGCCGAGCGCACGCATGGCGCCTTCCTCCAGGCCCTGCGACACCTCGCGGTGGAGCCGCTGCCCGCGTCCGCCGCCAGGGCCGCCGTGCAGCAGGCCTCGCAGCGCGTGGCCAAGACGCGCAAGGTGCGCTTCACGCCGGAGTCCCTGGAGCGCGCGGCCGAGCTGACGGAGCGCTTCGGCGAGGGGCCTCCGCCCGGTGGCGCGGTGTCGCTGCTGCGCGCCGCCACGTCCCAGCTCGACTCGGGCGCGGAGGTGGGCCCCGGCGCGGTGACGGCCGCCTTCTGCACGCGCACGGGCTATCCGCGGGAGCTGGTGGACGCGTCGATTCGCCTGGACCCGGACGCGCTCCTGCGCCGCTTCCGCGAGCGCATCGTCGGCCAGGACGAGGCCACGCTGCTGTTGCGCAACCTCGTCGTCACGCTGAAGACGGGCCTCGCCGACCCTTCACGTCCCCTGGGCGCGTTCCTGCTCCTGGGCCCCACGGGCGTGGGCAAGACGGAGTCCGCGCTGGCCCTGGCGGAGTACCTGTTCGGGGACGTGTCGCGGCTGGCGCGCTTCGACATGGCCGAGTACGCGGCGCCGGGCAGCGCGGGGCGCCTCGTGGGCGAGGTGGGTGGACAGCAGGGGGGGCTTGCGCGGCGGGTGCGCGAGCAGCCCTTCGGCGTAGTGCTGCTGGATGAGGTGGAGAAGGCGGACGCCGGTGTGCACGACCTGCTGCTCCAGGTGCTCGGCGAGGGGCGGCTCACGGACGGCACGGGCCGCACCGTCAGCTTCCGCAACACGGTGGTGCTGCTCACCAGCAACCTGGGCGCGGAGTCGGCGGCGCGCTCGCTGGGCTTCGGCGGGGATGGGCCTCGCGACATGGAGGCCCACTACCTGGGCGCGGCCACGGCCTTCTTCCGGCCGGAGCTGCTCAACCGCTTGGACCAGGTGGTCCCCTACCGCGCCCTGTCCGCGGACGTCATCCGCACGCTCACCCGGCGCACGCTGGACGCCGCCCTGGGACGCGAGGGCCTCTCACGGCGGGGCGTGAAGGTGTCCTTCGGCGAGGACGTGGTGGACTTCCTCGCCCGGACGGGCTTCGACGCGCGCTACGGCGCCCGGCCCCTGAAGCGCGCGGTGGAGCAGCACGCCGTCGTCCCGCTCGCCCAGTGGCTCGCCGCCCATGCGGGCGCGCCCCACCGGCACGTGGAGCTGCGCCTGGGCAGCGAGGAGCGCCTGGAGGTGGTGCCCCGGGCCTGACATCAACTCGTGACAGGGCTCTGCTATCGTCGCCCACGCCCTCCCCACCCGGAGCCAGACCCCTCCTTCATGCGCTGTGTCGACGAGGCCGTCTTCATGAAGTTGCTCCTGGGGGAGCTGTCCCCCCAGGAGTCCGCGGAGGTGGATGCGCACCTCGACACGTGCGCCTCCTGCAGGTCCATGGTCGCCGAGGGCCTGCGCGCCCAGTCCCCGGACGCCGCCGGCGCGGAGCCGCCCACCGAGCCCGCGCAGCCGTTCCCAGGCCGCCCGGACGCGGCCCTGGAGAAGGGCACCGCCGTGGGCCGCTACCTGGTGCTGGAGCTGCTCGGCGCCGGGGCCATGGGCGTCGTCTATGGCGCGTATGACCCGGAGCTGGACCGCCGCGTGGCGCTCAAGCTGCTGCGCACCGGCGCGCTCGGGCTGAACGTCGAGAAGGAGCGCGCGCACCTGCTGCGCGAGGCGCAGGCCATGGCCCGCGTCTCCCACCCCAACGTGGTGGCCGTGTACGACGTGGGCACCTTCGGCCAGCACGTCTTCCTCGCCATGGAGCGCGTGGAGGCCCGGACGCTCGTCGAGTGGCTGAAGGCCGCGCCGCGCCCGTGGCGACAGGTGCTCGAGCTCTTCCTCGACGCGGGCCGGGGGCTCGCCGCCGCGCACGCCGCGGGCGTGGTGCACGGCGACTTCAAGCCCGCCAACCTCCTGGTGGGCGACGACGGCGACGTCCATGTCACCGACTTCGGCCTCGCGCGCCTGGGCGCCGCCACCGCGACACAGGGCGCCGCCACCACGACGGAGGGTGCCGCCACCGCGGGCATGGAGCGCTCCGTCATGGGCGGCACGCCGGCCTACATGGCGCCGGAGCAGCTGCTCGACAAGACACGCGCGAGCGCGGCCGGGGACCAGTTCTCCTTCTGCGTGGCGCTGCACGAGGCCCTCTACGGCGCGCGGCCCTTCGAGGGCGCCACGCTGGCGGAGCTCTCCACCCAGGTGTCCTCGGGGCAGGTGCGGACCGCGCCCGCCGGCACGCGCGTGCCGCCGTGGGTGCGCCGCGTGTTGCTGCGCGGACTGGCCCGGCGTCCCGAGGACCGCTTCCCGCATCTGGGGGCGTTGTTGGACGCGCTCCAGAAGGACCCCTCGGCCCGATGGAAGCGCGGGCTCCAGCTGGCCAGCGCCGTGGCCGTGCTCGGCGCGGCCGTGGGCCTGACGCACGCGGTGCACACCCGGGGCGCCCGCTCCTGCG
The DNA here is from genome assembly GCF_020037055.1 of Myxococcus sp. AS-1-15. Taxonomy (NCBI): domain Bacteria; kingdom Pseudomonadati; phylum Myxococcota; class Myxococcia; order Myxococcales; family Myxococcaceae; genus Myxococcus; species Myxococcus sp. AS-1-15. The sequence goes on from NZ_JAIQDF010000023.1 coordinate 132,998, forward strand.
CGAGCGCGCCGGACGAGATGACCGCCGTCTGGGGGCCCGAGCAGCACAACGCCATCCAGAACGCCTTCGCCGCCACCGGCCGTCCCTACGCCACCGCCGCCTGGGAGCGCGTGCGCCGCGAGCTGGACGCGTACACCGCCGCGTGGACGACCACGCGCATCACCGCCTGCGAGGCGACGCGCGTGCGCCAGGAGCAGCCCGAGGAGGTGATGGCGTGGCGCATGCGCTGTCTCGACAACCGGCTGGCGGACGTCTCTGCGCTCGCGCGGCTGTTGTCCCAGGCGGATGCCCGGACGGTGGACGAGTCGCACCGCGCGGTGAAGGGGCTGCCGGCGTTGTCGGGCTGCTCGGAGGCGCTCGCGCCGGGCGGGGCCGTGATTCCCGAGGGGCCCGAGGCCCGGGCCCAGCACGCCACGCTGCGCGCCACCCTCGCCCGGGGCCGCGCGCTGCTCTCCACCGGGCGCTATGCGGAGGGCGTCGCGCTGGTGGAGCCCACGGCGCTCGCCGCCCGGCGCGCGGCGAACCGGCATGACGGCGCCGAAATCTCGCTGCTGCTCGGCGAGCTGCGCGAGGGCGCGGGCGACTGGCGCGGCGCGGAGGCCGCCCTCTTCGAGGCGCTCAACGCCGCGGAGGCCACGCGTCAGGACGCCGTGGCCGCGCGGGCCTGGACGCTGCTGGTGCGCGTGACGTGCATCGGCCTGGACGAGTACGAGCTCGCCTCGCGCTGGAAGGACCGGGCCGCCGCCGCCATCGAGCGACTGGGCGGCGGCAACGAGCTGACGCGCGTCAACCTCCTCACCTACTCCGGCACGCTCTTGCGCAAGCAGCGCCGGTTCGAGGAGGCCGTCGAGCTCCAGCGGCAGGCGCTCCTGTTCGCCGAGAGCACCTTCGGCCCGGACAGCCTGGAGGTCGCGGACGTGCTGCTGGAGCTGGGCTCCACCCAGTGGGTGCACCCCCGGCTGGAGGAGGCGAAGGCCCACCTGGAGCGCGCCGCCGCCATCACCCAGCAGGCCCTGGGCCCCGAGCACCCGGACGTCGCGCGCGTGCGCATCGCCATGGTCCCCGTGCTGCGAGACTTGAACGAACTGGACGTCGCGGAGCGCATCGCGCGCGAGGCGCTGGGCGTCTTCGAGCGCACGCTCGGCCCGGAGCACCCTCGGGTGTACGACGCGCTCAATGACCTGGCCTCGACGCTCGTCGTCGAGTCGCGCACGGACGAGGCCCTGCCGCTGTACGAGCGCGCGCTCTCCATCGTCGCGAAGACGGACGGCGCGGTGAGCCTGGGCGCCGCCGTCATCAACGCCAACCTGGGCGTGCTCTACTTCCAGAGCGGCAAGCACGACCTCGCGCTCGAGCGCTTCCTCTCGGCGGTGAGCATCCGTGAGAAGGCGCGCGGCCTCACGGACCCGGGGCTCGTCAGTCCGCTGCGGCTGGTGGCCCGGGTGCTTGGCTTGAAGGGCCGGTACGAGGACGCCCTGCCGCACCTGCAGCGCGCCGTCGACATCCAGATGCAGCAGGCGGACGACAGCGCCAGTCAGTGGACGCTCAGCCTGAGGGACCTGGGCGCCGCCTTCCTCAAGCTCGGCCGGCCCCGCGAGGCGCTGGCGCCGCTGGAGCGCGCCGTCGCGGGCTGGGACAAGGCCCTGCCGGGCCCCGGCCACCGCACCGAGGTGCGCTTCTTCCTGGCCCAGGCCCTGTGGGACTCCGGCAAGGACCGCGAGCGCGCCGTGCGGCTCGCCAACGAGGCGAAGGCCATGGCCCTCACGGAGGACCCGTCCCCGAGGACCCAGCCGCTCATCGACACCTGGCTCGCCGAGCACCGCCTGCGCTGAGGGCGCTTCAGCGCGGCGTGGGCGTCGCCTGCTTGTCGGCGAGGCTGCCGCGCTTGCCCTCCTGCCACTCGTCCCAGAGGTTGAAGGAGCGCAGCTGCTGGGGCAGGTCCGTCGCCTTCATGAGCGCCTCCACCTCCGCGCGGCCCTGACGCCCCAGCCGCTCCTCCATGGTGGCGAAGCCCCACGCCAGCGAGCCCACCACCGCCGCGTTGCCGCGCAGCGTGCGCGCGTCGCACTGCTCGAACTCGTCCGAGCGCGCGTGGTAGTTGGGCCCGTACGTCGCGGACTCCTGGTTGGCGATGAGGTTCGCCACGCCGCTGAGCATGAAGTCCAGGTTGTCGGTGCCCACCACCGGCACGTCGACCTGGGTGAAGGGCCCCAGGCCCGCCACTGGCGCGAGCGCCCGGTCCACCAGGGGCACCAGCGGAGGCCGGCCGTTGGTGAAGAAGCCGTTGATGCGCCCGCAGCCGATGTCCACCGACAGCGCCATGACGTGCCCGTCCAGCTCCGCCGCGTGCGAGCGCACGTAGCCCGCCGAGCCATACAGACCCTGCTCCTCGCCGTTCCAGAGCGCGAAGCGAATCGTCCGCGCGGGCTTGAGCCCCAGGCGTCGAATCTGCCGGGCCAGGTCGATGAGCATCGCCACGTTGGCGCCGTTGTCGAGCGCGCCTCCGCCCAGATCCCAACTGTCCAGGTGCGCGCCCAGCACCACGACTTCGTCCGGCTTGGTGGTGCCCCGAATCTCACCGATGACGTTGCGCGCCTCGTAGGGCCCGCCCGTCTTCAAATCCAACGCCGCGCTCAACGTGAGGGCCGTGCCCGCGCGAAGCAACCGCTGCGCGCGTCGGGCGCCATCGCGCTCCATCACCATCATGGGCCGGGTGTTCTTCGCGCCCGTCGACACGTTGTGGCGGTAGAGCTGATTGCCGGGGCGGCTGCCCATGTAGACGACGCCCGCGGCACCGGCGGCCACCGCGCGCGCCTCGATTCCCACCGCCTCCGCGTACTCGCGGAACAGCCCGTCCACGTCCCGCAGCTCGTCCGTCTCCACCAGGACGAAGGCGCCCTTCACCTTCGCGCCCACGCGGGCGTGGTCCGCCTCCGTGCCTCGCCCCAGGTCGATGAGCGGCGCGGTGAGTCCATTCTTCGGCGTCGCGGCCGAGAAGGGCATCGCCGCCACCCGGGGCGAGAAGCGCACGCCCTTGCCCTGCACCGTCGCGCTCGCGCCCTGCTCCAGCCACAGCGTCGGCATCCGGAACGGCTCCGCCTTCGCGCTGACGCCCGCCTCCCGGAAGCGCTCCAGCGCCCACTCCACCGCGCGACGGTTGGCCTCCGAGCCCGTGGCCCGCCCACCCACCTCGTCCACCAGCGAGCGCAGGTCCTCCACCATCGGCGTGGCCCCCAGCACCGCTCCCGTCAGCGACATCACCTCCCGCTCGCGCACCGAAGGAGCCTGAGGCTCGGCCTCCACCCGCTGCGACGACACGAGGACCAGCGACACCAACGCCGCGCTCCAGGGCTTCTGACGTGAGGACATGACGCGCAGCATTCACAACCTCCCGCGTCTGCTTCAAGCCGCAAGGCGCCACGGACCTCGCGGTACATCCGACTACAATCGTTGTTGTGTTTTATCTGCGTCCGCTTGAGTTCCACGCGAGGGGATGGCACACGGGCGGCCCATCCCAGGGCGGCGACACCAGCCGTGGCGCCGTCCTCACCCCGTGGAGGCCCAGACGATGCGTGGGAATCTGAAGCAAGCCATTCTGTGGACGTTGCCGGCGGCCCTGTTGAGCGCGTGTGGTGGAGCGCCCCAGGCGCCCGCCTCCGACGACGCGCCGCTGGAGCAGGGCCAGGCGGGGCTCGTGGCCGCTCCGCCGACACCGCCCAGCGGGAACATCGCGGACAGCGTCGTGGACCAGGGGGTGCTGCCCGTGGGCGGCGCGGTGGCCGGCTACCCGGGCTCGCAGCCCGGCTACTTCGGCTACACCATCCAGGCGAACGCGGGCGCGCAGCTCCGGCTCGAAGTCACGCACCTGGGCAGCTCCATGTACCTGGACACCGGCCTGTTCCTCTACGGCCCCAAGGACGCCAACGGGAGCTTCGGGGTGACGCCGCTCGCGCAGGACGACGACTCGGGCTACGGCACGCTCAGCAAGGTGGAGCTGGTGACGGTGCCGAAGACGGGCGAGTACCTGGCGGTGGTCGGCTTCGTGAACGCCGCGAACAAGCAGTTCCGCCTCGCGGCCTCGTGTGTCGGCGGCACCTGCCTCGTCAACCCGCCGGCGCCGCCCGCGGGCCTCACGCTGAGCTGGCTCGAGCAGCCCATCACCGAGCGCCTCCAGTCCGTGGTCGACCAGGGCAATGACTGGTTCGAGAATGAGACGGGCTCCCTGCGTCGGCTCGACTACTACTGGACCTTCACCGGGCAGGCCACGCTGGACCAGGCCGTCCAGGCGGTGCTCGCCCAGGGGCGCTACCAGGTCTACCGCAGCGACCCCGCGCCGGCGGTGCTCTCCCTGTCGGAGACGAGCAGCTCCATGTGGTTCCAGTTCCGCCCGCTGCTGCCCGTCATCCTGGAGACGTACGGCAACGGGACGGAGACGGTGCAGGTGAAGCGCTACTTCCGCGAGTACTCCACCGGCCCCAACGGAGACACCCACCGCATCCTCTACATCATGCTCTTCCCCCAGTCGTACAAGGTCATCGTCTTCGAGCAGACGTGGCACGAGCTCTGACACACGCGTGAGGGCAGACGGCCCGGCGGGCGCAAGTCCCCGCCCCCAGGTGCCATGCGTCCTCCACTGTCACCCGACGACCGCGGGCTCGCCTCCTGGTGAGCCCGCATCTCCCCGGTGACAGGGAGGATGTACAGACTCGCGGTGGGTGGGGTGTGCCCGGAAGCGCGCGCGGGCACGACCTACCCACCACCCATCCTGGGTGGAGCCGGCCGGGGGAACACCGTGTGCGGGGACCAGGCGCCAGCGTGACGGACGAGGAGGCCATCGAGGGTATCTCCCCGGAGCAGTCCCGCTTCTTCCTCGAGACGATGGTCGCGGGGGCGCCCGTGGGCCTGGCCTTCGTCGACCTGGAGCTGCGCTACATCCACATCAACGAGGCGCTCGCGGAGATGAACGGCCTGCCGCGCCACGCGCACCTGGGCCGCAAGGTCCGCGACGTGGTGCCGGACCTGTGGCCCTTCATCGAGCCGCACTACCGACAGGTGCTGGAGCACGGGCAGCCGGTGCGCAACCTGGAGATTGTCGGCGCCACGGCCAAGGCGCTCGGCGTCCCCCGCAGCTTCGTCATCAACTACTTCCCCGTGCGGGACGCGGGGGGCGCGATGCAGGGCGTGGGCATCACCGTCGTGGAGACGACGGAGCACAAGCTCGCGCAGCAGGCCAACCGGCTGAATCAGGAGCGCTTCCGCTCGCTGGTGGAGGCCACGGCCCAGCCGGTGTGGACCACGGATGCGCAGGGGGAGCTGACCGAGGCGGCTCCCCGCTGGATGGCCTTCACCGGACAGTCGCGGGGTGCCCACCTGGGGCTCGGCTGGCTCGACGCCATCCACCCCGGGGACCGCGGGCGCTTCGTGGCGGAGTGGCGCTCCGCCTTGAAGACAAGCGAGCCGTACCGCGGGGAGGTGCGCCTGCAGCACCGCGACGGGACGTGGCGGGACGTCATCCTCCGGGGCGTGCCGGTGTTCGACGACGACGGCCTGGTGCGCGAGTGGATGTCCACGGCCGAGGACGTCAGCGAGCGCAAGCAGGCGGAGCAGGAGCTGCGGCAGACGACGCGCGCGCTCGCGGCGAGTGACGAGCGCTACCGGACCTTCCTGGCCCAGAGCACGGAGGGCATCTGGCGCATGGAGTTCGACGCGCCGCTGGACACGCGCCAGCCGGAGGACGCGCTGGTCGACGCCATCATCCGCACGGGCCACATCGCGGAGAGCAACGAGGTGATGGCGCGGATGAGCGGCTTCGACTCCGCTCGCGAGTTGGAGGGCGTGTCGCTGCGCGAGCTCATCCAGCGAACGGGGGGCTCGGCCGAGGCCATCCGAGCCTTCGTCCAACGCGGCTTCCGGGTGCAGGACCTGGAGACGCGCCAGCGGGACAGGAAGGGCCTGGAGCGGGTGCGGCTGTCCAACTTCGTGGGCGTGGTGGAGGACGGCTGGCTCGTGCGGGTGTGGGGGACGCAGCGGGACGTGACGGAGCAGGCCCAGGCGCAGCGGGCGCTGGAGCACAGCCGCATGCAGGCGCGCCAGCGGGAGCACCAGCTGCGCACCATCACCGATGCGCTGCCCGCGCTGGTGGCCTACCTGGACCCGGAGGAGCGCTACCTGTTCTGCAACCGCGCCTTCGAGACCTGGTTCGGCGTGAAGCCCAGCAGCGTGGTGGGCAGGACGCTGCGCGAGGTGGGCGGGGAGTTGCTCTATCCCGTCTTCAAGGCCTGGGTGCGCCGCGCCTTGTCGGGAGAGCACGTGGCCCACGAGACGGCGCTCGGCCTGCGCGACGGCCGGCAGATCCATGTCCAGGCCACCTTCGTGCCCAGCGAGGACGCGCGCGGCCGCATCCAGGGCTGCGTGGTGCTCATCCACGACATCACGGACCGCAAGCGCACGGAGGCCGAGGTGGAGGCCCAGCGCGCGCGGCTCTACGACGTGCTGATGAACGCGCCCGCGTCCATCGCCATCCTCTCCGGTCCGGAGCAGACCTTCACGCTGGTCAACCCGAACTTCCAGCGGCAGGCACAGAACGCGGAGCTGGTGGGCACCTCCCTGCGGGACATCGCACGGGAGAGCGAGCAGGTCCGGGCGTACTCGCTGGCCATCGACGAGGTCTTCGCGTCGGGGCGTCCGATGAAGCTCACGGAGATGCCGCAGCTGTTGAACCTGAACGACAAGGGGCTGGAGCAGCACTATTTCAACATCGTCTACCAGCCGCTGCGGGACGCGCGGGGCGAGGTGGACTCGGTGCTGTCGTTCTCGCTGGACGTGACGGACCAGGTCCGGGCGCGCTATCAGGCCGAGGAGCTGGCCGCGCACCAGGCGAGCCAGCAGAAGTGGCTGGAGTCGCTGCTGCACATGACTCCGATTGCCTTGCTCATGATGGAGCCGGGGACGGGGAAGGTGCTCTTCGCCAACCAGGCGGCCCATCAGCTCGCGGGCGGAGAGCTCGCGCTCGGCGTGCCGGTGGAGCGCTACGGCACCGTCTACAACGTCATCGACGAGCACGACGCCGCGCTGCCCAACGAGCGCATGCCAGGAGCCCGCGCGGCGCGGGGTGAGACGCTGCGGCGGGAGCCGATGCGCTGGCGGGTCGCGTCCGGACAGGTGCTCGACATCCTGGTGGACTCCGAGCTGTTGCCCGCGATGCACGGACATCCGGCGACGGTGGTGCTGGCGCTCCAGGACGTGACGCGGCTGAAGGACACGGAGGTGCGGCTCCAGGAGGCGGTGCGCCTGCGAGACGAGTTCCTCACGGTGGCCTCGCACGAGCTCAAGACGCCGCTGACGCCGCTGCAAATCAAGCTCCAGGGGCTCGCGCGCGAGGCCGGCTCGTCCACGTCCGAGGAGCACCTGCGTCACAGCGTGATGCGGGCGGCGGAGAGCACGTCGCTGCAGGTGCGCAAGCTGGCCGCGCTCATCAATGATTTGCTGGACGTGACGCAGTTGGCGGGCTCACCGCTGCCGTTGGAGCTGGGGCGGGTGGACCTGTCCGCGGTGGCGCGCGAGGTGGCGGAGCAGCTCCGGGCGCAGGCGGCGCAGGCGGACAGCGTGCTCGAGGTCGAGGCGCCCGTGGCGGTGGTGGGCCGGTGGGATGCGCGCAGATTGGAGCAGGTGGTGCGGGGGCTGGTGTCCAACGCCATCAAGTACGGGCCCGGCAGGCCCGTGCGAATCCGCGTGGAGGAGCGCGCGGGGCGGGGACGAATCCTGGTGAGCGACGAGGGCATCGGCATCGCGTCCGAGGACCTGGAGCGCATCTTCGAGAAGTTCGGCCGCGCAGTCCCCGCGCGCAACTACGGGGGACTGGGATTGGGCCTCTTCATCAGCCGCCGGATTGTAGAGGCACACCAGGGCACCATCCGCGCGGAGAGCCGGCGGGGCCACGGCGCCACGCTCATCGTCGAGCTGCCGCTCACCGGGCCCGAGCCCACCGCGCCGCCGTCCATCCACTGACGGCATGCCCGCGGCTCCCCGCTGCTCAGTACTCCTGGCAACCCCAACGCAATCCCGCAGAGGTGTTCTTGCAGAGACACACGCCAAGGGCCCCATTCGACTGCCAGGTGCACTCGGCGATGCGCACACGGCAGGTCTGACCGTCCATGGCCTCGCACGCGGGCAGCTCCAGCGACGCCGACTCCGAACTCATCGCGTCGCCCTCCAGCGAAGGCTCGACATCGCCACCACATCCGGACAGCAACGCCACAGCCAATGCTCCGCGAATGATGAACGTCTTCATGGTGTCCCCCTGGGCCAGACTTCTTGGAACTCCAAGAAGCCTAGCATCAAGCCCGGCTACACCGGAAATGTCCGAACGATGGGCAAATCCCTCACGCGTGTCCCCGTCAGGGCGAAGAGCGCATTGGCGATGGCGGGGGCTACCGGGGGCACGCCCGGCTCGCCCACGCCACCCGGGGGCGCGTCACTCTGGATGATGTCCACGTGGATGGCCCGGGGCGCGTCGGCCATGCGCACCAGCTTGTAGTCGCGGAAGTTCGACTGCTCCGTCGCGCCGCCCTTCATCGTGATGGCGCCGTAGAACGCCAGGCTCATGCCGAAGATGACGGAGCCCTCCATCTGCGAGCGGACGCGGTCCGGGTTCACCACCAGCCCCGCGTCCACCGCCACCCACGCCTCGTCCACGCGCGCCCGTCCCGCCGCGTCCTTCTTCATCGACACCACCACGCCCACGTAGCTCAGGAAGCTGCGGTGCGCGGCGAGCCCCAGCGTGCGGCCGTTCTTCTCGCGCTCGCTCCAGCCCGACATCGCCGTGACGCGCTCGATGACCCCGCGCAGCCGCGCCGCGTTCACCGGATGCGCCTCCACCGGCGCGCCATAGTTCGGCAGCGCGCTGACGCCCAGCTCCGCCACGGACACGAGGCGCGGAGGCCCGATCACCTCCAGCAGGTTCTCCCGCGGGTCCATCCCCCGCGCATGCGCCAGCTCGTCCATGAACGAGCCCACCGCGAAGCCGTGGAAGATGTTGTTCACCGAGCGCAGCCAGCCGATGCGCACCTTCGCCAGCGCCTCGCCCATCTCCGCGCGCACGTTCGGAATCGCCAGCGCCAGGTCCAGCACGCCCTGGTTCAAATCCCTCGCCACCGGCCCCGTCACGTCCTCGGAGAACGTGGAGCGGATGGCTGGGAAGGACGTGCGGTGCAGCCACGCCGTCGGCTTGCCCGCCGCGTCCAATCCGCAGCTCAGCCGCTGCGCGCTGGCCGAGTGGTAGTAGTCATGACGGATGTCGTCCTCGCGCGTCCACTGCACGCGCACCGGCACGCCCGCCATCTTCGCCAGGTGCACCGCCTCCGCGACGAAGTCCGCCTTCGACTTGCGCCCGAAGCCGCCGCCCAGCAGCGTGACGTTCACCGTCACCTTGTCCTCGGGCAGCCCCGACGCCTGCGCCGCCTCGGTGCGCGCCGCCTGCGGATGCTGCGAAGGCGCCCACACCTCGCAGACCCCATTCGCCACCCGCGCCAGCGCCACCGGCGGCTCCATGGGCGCGTGCGACAGGTGCGGCGCGTAGTACTCCGCCTCCACCACCCGCGCGGCGCTCGCGAGCGCCTTGTCCACGTCCCCCACCGTGCGCGCCGGCTTGCCCGGCACCCGCACCGACTCCAGCAGCGCCTCGCGGTACTTCACCGAGTCGTACTCGGCGTTGGGACCGTCCTCCCAGGTGATGTCCAGCGCCGCGCGGCCCCGCATCGCCGCCCACGTGTTCTCCGCCAGCACCGCCACCCCACCCCAGCCCTGGAAGACATAGGGCCGCTTGGGCACGGGCAGCTCCAGCACCTGCTTCACGCCCGGAATCGCGAGCGCCTTCGCGGCGTCGAAGCGCACCACCTTCCCACCGACGACGGGAGGCCGAGCCACCACCGCGATGAGCATGCCCGGTAGCTTCACGTCCGCGCCGAAGACGGCCGTGCCCATGACATAGGCCGGCCCGTCCAAGAGCGGCAGCTCCTTGCCCACGTAGCGCAGCTCCGACGAGGGCCGCAGCGCCACGGACTCCGCCTTCGGCACCGGCAGCTTCGCCGCGTCCGCCACCAGCTCTCCGAAGCCCAGCGAGCGGGAGCTCCGCTTGTGGAACACCGCGTGCTCCCTCGCCTCGCAGTCCGAGGCCGGCACCTTCCAGCGACGCGCCGCCGCGGCCACCAGCATCTCCCGCGCCGTGGCGCCCGTGCGGCGCAGCGACTGGTACACGCCCCGGATGCTGCTGGAGCCATCCGTGTTCTGGTCGCCGTACACGGCGTCACCCACGGCCTGCACCACCTTCACCCGCGCCATGTCCGCGCCCAACTCGTCCGCCACCACCACCGGCACCGAGCTGCGGACGCCCTGCCCCATCTCCGAGCGGTGGCAGACGATGGTGACCTGCCCGTCCGAGGCGATGTGCACGAAGACGTTGGGCCGAAGCTCCGCGGGCTTGCCCTTCGCGCCAGGGGCCGCGCCCGCCAGCGTCACGGTGGGCACCACGCCCAGCGCCAGCCCTCCCACCGAGAGGTTGAGCCCTTCGAGGAAGGAGCGCCGGGAAATCAACTCAGGCTGTTGGCTCATCGCGTCCTCGTCACTTCGCGTCGGGCGTGCCCGCGGCCTTCTTCACGGCCGCGCGGATGCGCGTGTACGTCCCACAGCGGCAGAGGTTGCCCGCGAGCGACTGGTCGATGTCCTGGTCCGTCGGCCGCGGCTTCTTCACCAGCAGCGCCGCCGCGCACATCAGCTGTCCCGACTGGCAGAACCCGCACTGCGGCACGCCCAGCTCCACCCACGCGCGCTGGAGCGGATGGCTGCCGTCCGGCGACAGGCCCTCGATGGTGGTGACGCTGTGCCCGTCCGCGCGGCGGATGGGCGTCACGCACGCGCGCACCACCTGCCCGTCCAGGTGCACGCTGCACGCGCCGCACAGCGCCTCACCGCAGCCGTACTTCGTCCCGGTCAGCCCGAGCACGTCGCGCAGCGCCCACAACAGCGGCATCTCCGGGTCCACGTCCAGCACCTGGTCCACGCCGTTGACCTTCACGCGAATGCTCATGGCCGCGCCTCCTCGCTGGGGCACTCCGCGCCCGTCTCCACCCACGCGCCCACCAGCGCGCCGAACTGTTCCTGGGTGCCCGGCGCGGGCTCCCGCCCGGAGCCCGGCGTCCAACCCCACGCCACCAGCTCGTCATGCGCGTTGTGCTCGACGATTTGCGCCAACGTCTTGCCTCCGTTCCTCGCGGGGTCCTTGAGCTGCTCGCACACCTGCCGGGGGCTCTTGCCCACCCAGGCCATGGACAACGGCGCCAGGTGCCAGTTCGGCGCCCCCGGCACGCGCGTCAGCGCCTGGTTGCGGTCCTGGTGACAGCCCGCGCACTCCATGCCCACGACGCCGAAGCCCTCGGGGCCTCGCGTCACGGGCGGGTCATGCGGCTTGAAGCCCATCTCCTGGAAGGGGCTGTCCCCATCCGGATGGCAGTTCGCGCAGCGCGGATGCAGCAGCACGCGACTGGCTTCGAGGAACAGCGCCCGGGAGCGCTGCTTCGGGTCCTCGATGCGCTGGAACATGTCCAGGGAGCGCAGCTCGCGGGCGTCCACCCGCGGAAGCGGTTCCCACTGCGCAGCCTCGGTATCAGGCTGACGCCGACATCCTCCGGCGCCCGCGAGGAAGAACACGGAGGCCATGACCGGAAGGGCGAGCTTCATCGCGACAAGGTTCTGGCATGTCGCCCCCCTGCTCAAGCTGAATGTTCCACGGACTCCCGCCACTGAACGTGGAGGTGGGAGTCACACGCCCCTTTCCCACTTCACCTTGCGGCGGGGTCTCGAGGACGACGCGTCTTGCCCACCGGGCGTCGCGCGCGCCTCGCCGGGGGCGTGGGAGGCGCCTCGCCAGGCCCCTTCCGGGTCCGCTCCGACAGCGCGGCCCTCGGCGCTCGCTTGAGGCTCGGCGCCCGGGGCACCGAGGGAGCCACCACGAACATCATCCAGAGGAAGTCATACATGGGCGAGGACCTCAGAAACCTCGAAACAGGGGACGACCCTGGGACAACCCGGCCCACGGGATGGCGCACGCGACCAGCCCCATCGCGACGAGCAGCCCCAGGGCCCAGGCGCGGTGCCGCGTCACCGACACGTCCGCGCGCTGGCTCAACGCGGACCCCACGTGAGCGACGACCAACGCCAGCAGCATCAGCGTCGGGTGTTCGATGCCGAAGAAGCGCAGCGTCGGGTGGGCCAGGCTCTCGCGCAGACCGCCTTGCAGCGAGAAGGGCGTGAACGGGCTCAGGCCCGAATAGAGCACCATCCCCAACAGCATCTGCGTGTCGAAGGCGGACACGCAGAACACCTGGAGCCGCCGGTCCCCGCGCGTCCACTCACGCCCTCCGCTCCAGCCCCGAAGCGCCCTTCCCAGCGCGAGCACGCCCAGCAGCACCACCGCCCAGCGCACCCACGAATGAAGGAAGAGCACCACCGGGTACGCGCTCACGCTCACCTCTCCGCCGTGGCGGGCATGGACTCAATCCAGCGCTGGACCACTCCGCGCCCCTGCTCATCCACCACGTGGGTGCCGAGGGGAGGCATCTGGACGGGAAGTCCGCGAGCGCTCATGCGGTGGAACAAGGTGCTGCGCTTCACGTCCCCCGGCGCGATGCGAGGCACGGCGTCTCCGAACAGGCCCGTGGTGCGGAAGATGGAGCGCACGCCCACCGCCGTCTTCCACGCATCCGTCAGGTGCACCGAGCCCAGCTCCGCGGCCTCCAGGCGCAACAGCAGCCCGCCGCCTCCGCCCAACGCCAGCGGGTTGGTGTTGTGACAGGACACGCCGCAGTTCATGTGCAGGTAGCCCAGCGCCGCGCGGTCCACCTCGCTCCCCGGGATTCGCGGCGGAGGCTCGGGGGGATGGGTGAGCAGGCCCTCCTCCACCAGCTTCGCCAGCGTCAGTCCCCGCGCCGCCTCGTGCCCGAGCGCCACGGCCTCGAAGCCGAGCACCTCGTCCTCGCGCCCTCCGTGGCACGTCAGGCAGTCCACCTGGCTCGGGATTTCATGGCCCGGGGTCCCCGGCACGTTCTTCTCGCCGTCGGTGAGCTCGGTGGCCTGCTGGCCGTCGTCGCTCCAGCGGTACGTCGTCCGCAGCCACTTGCCCTCGGACTTCTTCCACAAGAGCCGCGTCTCGATGGGCCTTCCCTTCCAGCGGAACTCCTTCCAGAGCTTCGTGCCGGGAGGAAAGCGCCACTCGTCCGGGCGCGAGGTGTCGATGCGCGTCCCGGGCGGCAGCAGGATGAAGCGGGACTTCTCCAGCCCGTCGCTCCAGAGCTGCAGGCCGGGCTCGAAGGCGCGAATCCCGGCGCCCACCGCGCGCTTCTCCCAGCCCTTGCCCCCCTCGCCGTACAGGCCCGTGCAGGCCAGGTGCTGCAGCCCTCCGCCCTCGCAGACGATGCCGCCGTCCACGGCCTTCCAGCCGGCGCCCCCGCGCGAGGAGCGACGCTCACAGCCCGGAGCGAGGAGGACGAGGACGACGAGCCAGACGATTCGCACGCCGCCACACTAACGAAGGGCGCGGGCCGCATCGTGCGTCTTGGTGACGCACCCCGCGTCACCCCGTCTCACTGCCGCACGGGGTGCTTGGACAGCTTGCGCTGGAGGCTGCGGCGCTGGATGCGCAGCAGCCGGGCGGCCTGGGAGATATTGCCGCCACAGTCCGCGAGCACCCGCTGGATGTGCTCCCACTCCGCGCGCGCCAGCGAGGGCACCTGGTGCTCCAGGGCCGCGGCCTCTCCGGCGGGCAGCGTGGCGCCCGCGAAGGCCAGCAGGATGTCATCCACGTCCACGGGCTTGGAGAGGTAGTGCGTGGCCCCACGGCGCACGGCCTCCACCGCCGTGGCGATGCTCCCGTAGCCGGTGAGGACCACCATCGTCGTGCGCGCATCCAGCGCCTTGAGCTCGCGCACCAGGTCGAGCCCCGAGCCATCCGGCAGCTTCAGGTCGATGACGGCGTAGCCGGGGCGCACCGACGGCGCCAGCTCGAGCGCCTCCTTCGCGCTGCCCACGCCGTGCGCGGTAAAGCCCTTGCGCCCGAAGGCGCGCACCAATCGCTCGCGATAGGGCTCGTCGTCGTCGATGACGAGCACCACCGCGGAGGTCTCAGGCCGCTGCATGGACAGCCTCCCTCCGGCACGGCAGCACGAGCGTGGCGCGCGTGCCCCGGCCCTCTTCCGTATCCAGCTCCAGTCGTCCGCCGCACAGCTCCGCGAACGTCTGACCCAGGAACAGCCCCAGCCCCATGCCCTGCCCCGCCGGCTTGGTGGTGAAGAACGGCTCGCCCACGCGCTCCAGCACCTCGCGGGGGATGCCCGTGCCCTGGTCCTCCACCACGAAGGCGGTGCCCTCCGCGTCGCCGTGCACGCTCAACGTGACGGGCGCCTGCGACGCCTCGCTCGCGTGCAGCGCGTTGCGCACCAGGTTGGCCAGCACCTGCACCAGCCCGCGCGTGGGGAAGAACAGCGACACGTCGGGCCCTTGCGTGAAGCGCAGCCGCGAGAGCTCCCCGGCCGACAGCTGCTCGCGCAGCAGCCCGAGCACCGCGCCCGTCGTGGTGCGCTCGGGCACCTCGCCGTAGGTCTGCCCCGCGCGCGCGCTCATGCGCTCCAGGATGTCCCGGCAGCGCTCCACCTGGTCGCGGATGAGCCTGGCGTCCTCGAGCGCCTCGTTCGGCTCCTCCTGGATGAGCGCCTCCAGCTCGTTGGCCGCGATGGCGATGGTGCCCAACGGGGAGCCCAGCTCGTGCGCGGCGCCCGCCGCCAGGGTGCTCAGCGAGGCCAGCTTCTCCGCCCGCGCCGCGAGCAGTTGGGCGCGCACCAGCGCCTCCTGTCGGTCCCGGAGCGCCGCCGACACCCGCGCCACCATCAGCGCGATGAGCATCACCGTCAGCGAGAAGGCGACCCACAGCCCCAGCACATGGCGCGAGTGCGTCGGCATGGGGCTGGCGACATGCGCCACCTCCGCCAGTGGCACGTGCCACAGCATCAGCAGCATGGGGCCCAGCACGGACAGCATGGACAGGCAGACGATCCAGCGCCGCCCCAGCACGAGCGCCGCCAGCGACACGTGCACCAGGTACAGCATGGCGAACGGGTTGTCCGGCCCCCCGGAGAGCGCGAGCATCGCCGTCAGCAGCATCGTGTCGAACGCGAGCACGCCACCCAGGTGGTGCGTCTTCACCACCGGCCCCCGGCGCAGCCACAGCGTCAAGAGCAGGTTGGACACACCCGTCGTCGCCACCAGCGCGAGCAGCGGCACCACCGGCAGGTCGAGCATCAGCACCCGCACGGCCACGATGATGGTGAGCCCCGTGCCCGCCACCGCGTGCCAGCGCAGGCGCGCGAGCCACCGCAGGGCAATCGCGCTGGACGACAGCAGGTCCACCATGTCCTGCGCGGAGCGGTGGAACGCGGAGCGAGGCGGAGGTTGTCTCGACGCCGGCGAGCCACGCGGGGCCGCCTGCGAGTCGGAGGGCGGGCGGAACACGCCTCCTTGTAACCCGTAAGCCCCCGGTCCGCGAGCGCGTCAAGTTGACGCAGGGGCACCGGGCCAGGGAGGAGGAACACGACGCCCCGCTTCCCTGGCCGGTGCGGGGCTTCGGTTAGATGTAGCCCATCAGCTCACCACGGTCCAAGGCCTCGCCCTTCGACGTGTACGAGGAGTACCAGGACGTGTTCTTGGTGCCGTACTGGTCCTTCTGGAAGTGGGAGTGGGGACCGGTGGCGTTGCCCGTGCCGCCCAGGTTTCCGACCTGGCAGCGGTTGCACGTGCGGTCATACGAGTCACTGGTCTTGATCCAATGCCACTGACGGAAGGACCAACCGCTGCCGAGGTTGAGCTTCGCCTCGTTCTGGTTGCCGCTGCCGTTGCCGTTGCACACCACGCCCGAGGTGCGCACCGTCACGTTCCAGTAGACGGTGGCGGACACGCCCGTCTGGGCCCCCCAGTAGTTGCAGCGCGAGTTCGCCACGTCCACGGCGCCGTGGTACGTGCCGCTCGAGTAGTACGTGGTGGCCGTCACGGTGCTCGGATACGGCGCCACGGCGGTGTACGCGAGCGCGGCCGTGGGAAGGGAGACCAGGGCCGCCAGCGCCATCAGGCGCGACTTGGAGCTACGCATCGTTGTTCCTTTCGGGCCGACTGTGCGGCCCCCAGAAGGACTGCTGCTCAGCGAGCCTGACGCAACCGCTGCTTCTCCCTCAGGAGCAGGCTCCACTCCTGAAGACCGGTACTCAACGCGCCAATCCAGGCGTCGACCTCGGCGACCAGCCGAGGGTCGACACTGCGCAGCGCCCGAAGCTCCGGCACCGCGCCCTGGAACCCCAGCCGCGCGAGGCTCTGGAGGATGGCCGTCCGCACACCCACGTCCTGTTCGGCGCGATACAGCGCGCCGAGCGTCTGACGCGCGCGCGCCATCTCCGACGCCGGCACCCCGCCCAGCGCCGTCGCCGCGGAGGCGCGCACCTGCGCGTCATCGCTGCCCAGCAGCGTGTGCAGCGCCCCGGCGGAACCCGCGCCGATGGCCGCGGTGGAGATGTTGCCCAGGATTCTCGCCGTCACCTTCGCGTCATGGGACGCCGCGGCCGCCGCCACCGCCAGGTCCGACGACGGCCCGTGCATGCCCGCGTAGACAAACTGGTTGTCTTCGATGAGGTTCGTCGCGGCCTCCTCGCGGACCTGGGGCGAGGCGTCCCGCACCAGCCGCGAGTACATGTCCCCGGTGTGCTCCTCCGCGCTCGTGCGCCGCAGCGCGCGCGTGGCGGCCGCTCGCACCGCCGGGTCCGCGTCCCCGAGCGCGCGCTTCGCCACGAGCTGGAGCGTGCCCGGGCTCTCGCCCCGGTCCGTCTTCGCCGCCAGGGCCGCCGCCAGGTGCTCCACCATGACGGGCTCCGTCTCGCGCTCGAAGGCCGCGCGCAGCTGCGCCTCGGGCAGCGTGACGGCGGACTCCTTCAACAGCTCGCGCAGGTAGCGCCGGTACGCGGGCGACTTCGACTGGAGCCCTCGACGGATGGAGTCCATCAGCCCCTCCACCGAGCACGTCTCCGGCTGGAGCTCGGGAGGCGGCGCGGACCAGGAAGGGACGGACAGCAGGAGCGACGACAGGGCCAGCAGGCGAAGGGCCCGGAGAAAAGACGAGGTGCGCGTCATGGAGGGCTCAGTCGTGGTGGAGACAGCCGAGGGGGTCCTGGTCCGCCAGCGCGTTCCACACGCGCTCGAAGTCCACGACGCCGCTGGCGTAGATGCGCTCGAAGTCCTGGTACAGCGGCTGGAAGCGCGGGTCGATGAGCGCCATCTTCGCCATGACGGGCAGCGCCTCCTGTCCCGCGGCGCGCGCGGAGAAGCGGAACAACGCCCATCTCACGCACACGTCCTGCTCCGGCTCGAAGGCGCGCGTGAAGGTGTCCAGCACCTTCGTCCGGTCCTCGGACAGGGCCAGGTTGTGCGCCGCGGCGCCGCGCGCGTCGGGGCTGCCCTCGGTGGTGAGCACCTTCGCGTAGCCGTCCGTGGCGCGCGCATCCAGCACCGGCGCCGTCTCCATCGGCGTGGAGAGCGCCATGTAGCGCACGTGCTCGTCGAGCGACTGCGTGCCGATGCTCAACAGTGATTCGAGATAGGGCCCCGCGTTCGCCGTGCGCCCGTAGTCGTTCTTCATCACCCGGGCGATGGTCCGCGCCGCCGCCCACCCCGCCTCACCCGAGGCCGGGTCCTTGGCGAAGTCCGAGAGCTTCGACAGCGCGTCGGGGGAGAGCTGCTTCTGCGTGTCCAACGCGGACAACACCCCCGCGCGCCGCTCGGGCGACAGCTCCACGTCCAGCCCCAGCTCCAGGATGCGCCGGGACACCTCCGGCAGGTGCACCGCGTCCGAGTCCTTCAGCGCCATCGCGAAGACCTTGAACTCCTTCGGCCCCGCCTCGCGCGTCCACTCCAACACCTCGCGCGCCTTGCTCGCGTCTCCGCCGATGAGCTCCGTCAGCCGCTCCTTGAGGTACATCCGGACCAGCGGGTCTCTCGACGCGAGCAGCGGCGCCGCCCACTCGCGGAACGTCTCCACGCTCACGCCGTCGTTGAAGCGCTCCAGCTCCCGCCAGCAGGTGGTGGCGTCGTACCGGGGCGCAGCCTCGACGGCCTCCTCCTCTTGGGCCGCGGCCAAGGCCCGCCCACCCGCGCGAGCGCCCCGATGCGGGGCCCCTCCGTCGGGCGTGACGCCAACAGCCGGCACCGGAGTCGAGGGCGCAAGACTTCCGCGCCAGAAGGTCACCACCCCCACGACCAACACCAGCAACAGCCCACCCACGAGCACGGCGACCACGCGATGGCGCGACAGCCGGCCCGAGGAGGTGGAGCGCGAAGACGATTCGGGACGCATGCCGCGCCGACCCTACTACGTGCTCCAACCACCCAGACCTTAAAATCTCAGAAATCAGATAATTACAGTATTCCTTCGAAGATACAATTCGCTCTGCCTTTCCACGACACGGCGGAACGGCTCATGGCGCAGAGGAAGTGAGCACGGAGGTGGTGGCCGTCATCAGGTTGCCAGAGGCGTCCTTCGCCAGCCCGTACAGCTTGATGGGGCCTTTCACCGAGGGGAGCTTCACGCGCCAAGAGTTCGGTGTGGCGCCCGGCGTGGCGCGCAGGCGGATGACCTCACCGCGCTCGAAGCGGGTGGCCGCGCCCCGAAAGTTGTACGCGAAGGAGATGTCCAGCGGCCGGCCCTGCGGGTCCTTCACCTCGAAGGCCACGTCCGCCCAGGTGCCCGAGGTCTCCTTCTTCACGCCCTGGACGACGAGCGCGCCCACCTCCGGCAGGGGCGGCTGCGGCTTCTGCCCCGTGTACGCCTCGCGCACGGCGTGCCACGCGGGCCGCGTCGACTTGCCCGACAGCATGCCGAGCCACAGGCTGGTGTGGTCGAACGTGGAGCTGAAGTTGAAGACGAAGAGCCCCAGGCAGTCACCGGTGCGCACGTGGGGCGCGAGCAGCGTGTTCCACGCGTCGACGATGACGGCGTACTTCTCCCGGTCATCGGGCTCGCGCGGGACGCCCCGCTCATCCTTGGGCGCGTCCCACTCACCCTGCGCGCCGAACTCGGTGATGAGCCAGGGTTTGGTGGCGCCCTCCTCGCGCAGCGCCTCCGGCAGCGCCTGGAGCCCCCGTCCATAGACATTGAGGCCGTAGGCATCCAGCGACGGGACGAGCTTCTCCCACCACTTCACCGCGAGCACCCACGCATCCACCGAGATGACGGGGTGCGCGTCGTCCACCTTCTTGATGTCCCGGACCACGCCCTCCAGGAAGCGGGCGTAGGCCTCCTTCGCCGCGTCGTTGGGACTGTTGAGGATGACCTCGTTGCCCACGCCCCACGCGAGCACCGCCGGGTGGTCCTTGTAGCGCCGCACGCTCTCCAGCGTGTCCTCGCGCTGCTTCTTCATGCCCGCCGTGTCGGTGAGATAGTCGAACGAGTCGTCGTCCTCCGCGCCGGGCTGGCCATGCCGCATCCACAGCCCGACGAGCACCTTGAGCCCGTGCTTGTGCGCCGCGTCCAACAGCGGCTGCGTCTGCGGCCCCACTCCCCAGGTCCTCAAGGTATTGACGCCGAGCGCCGCGAGCCGCGCGCAGTCCTGCTCGTACGCGGCCGAGCCCGCGCTGCCGCTGAACGTCACCCCCTTGGCGACATGGGGGCGGCCATCCACCTGCAAGCTCCAGCCGCCCTCCCCCTTCACCAGGGTGGTCCGGGCCTCCGCCACCGGACCTACGGACAGCACCACCGCGAACAGCCACACCAGGACGACGCCAGGACAGCGAAGCGTAGGGGCCATTGGTAGATGGGTGGCGCGGTACCGGTCAGCGGCCCGTTTCCACCCGCCTCCTTTCAAACCGTACGTGCGGT
>NZ_JAIQDF010000024.1:0-103753 GCF_020037055.1 Myxococcus sp. AS-1-15
GCGCGCTGACGCTCGCGCTCGGTGATGCCCATCAACCAGGCGGCTCGCTCGTCCATCAACCAGCTCGCCTCGCAACACTCGCACACGAGAGGGCCCGCAGCGGTGAGCCCCTCTCCCTGGAGGGCCGTGTCCTCGGCCTCACCTTCGAGGACTCCGCGAAGAAGGCCGACAAGCTGTCCCTCCAGTTGGACAACTTCGACCTGGCCCTCTTCGACAGGGCGGAGCTCGTGGGCGGCGCGGTGCTGGAGGTGTCCTGGGGCTACCCGGGCCTCATGGCACCTCCGCGGCGAGTGGTGGTGAAGAAGCTGAAGGGCTTCCAGGTGCTCACCGTCGAGGGCCAGGCGCTCTCCGCCCTCATGCACCGCGAGGCGAAGGCTCGCACCTGGAAGGGCAAGACGCGCGCGCAGGTGGTGCGCGAGGTGGCCGCCGAGTACGGCTACGAGGAGGGCTCCGTCCACGTCGAGGACACCGGAGAGTCCTTCGACACCATCCACCAGGCCGGGGAGACGGATGCGAGGTTCCTCCGGCGCCTGGCCGCGCGGGAGGAGTTCGAGTTCCACGTCGACGACAGGGGCCTCACCTTCGGCCCGCGCAACCAGGCCGCCGCGCCCACACAGGTGCTGTGGTGGTACGCGGACGCGGGCCGGGGCGACGTCCTCTCCGTCAACGTCGAGTCGGAGCTGGGCCGCCGAGTGGGCAAGGTGGACGTGCGCGGGCGGGACGCCATGGCCAAGAGAAACCTCGAGGCCCAGGCGAGCAGTGGCACCGTGGAGCGCACCACCCTCTCGGATTTCCTGGAGGTGGTGGACAAGCGCACGGGCACCACGTCGCTGCAGCTCCGCAACAGCACCACCAGCGTCCAGCCCACCTCGGCCTTGACACCCGTTCAAGCCCAGCGCGAGTCCGAGGCCCGCTTCCGACGCGCGGAAGCCGCCACGGTGAAGCTGTCCCTCCAGGTGGTGGGCAATCCCAGCTTGCGCGCGAAGTCCGTCGTGGAGGTACGCGGCATCTCCAGCTTCCTGTCCGGCCGGTACTACGTCACCGAGGCGAAGCACGTCCTCTCCTCCTCCGGCTACACCACCGACTTGAAGCTGTCGCGCGACGGCACCGGCCGCAGGCAGCAAGCCAGCCCCGAGAAGGAAGGCCAGCCCCAGGGCGGTCAGCCCAACGTCTGCATGCCTGCGGCGGGCGGTGTGTTGACGGAGCTGGAGGTCGTCGACAAGCAGTCTGGCACCACGCACGTCGAGTATCGCAGCAACGGGCAATCCATCGGCGCCGGGGACCCCGAGTCAGGCCTCAGCCCCCCGAAGTGAAAGCGAACCATGAGCACCTTTGACGACGACATCCTCGCCCATGACACGCGCCTCCTCGGCATGTACGTGGGCTACGTCACCAGCCGCGACGACGAGGCGCAGCTCGGCCGCGTCCGCGTGTGCATCCCTGGTGTCCTCGAGCCCGAGTCCGCCTGGGCCTGGCCCCTGGGCACCTCCGGTGGGGGCGCCAAGGACACGGGCTTCTTCGCGGTGCCGCACGTGGGCGCCGAGGTGGCCATCTTCTTCAACCAGGGTGACGTCGACGCGCCCTACTATTTCAGCGCGCACTGGGGGAAGCCGGGCGGCCAGAGTGAGGTGCCCGAAGAGGCCCAGGTGTCTCCGCCCGACAACCGCGTCCTCGCCACGCCCACCTTCCGCGTCGAGATGGACGAGTCCGCGGGGAAGAGGAAGCTGAAGCTCACCAACCGGAAGACGGGCGACTGCCTCACCTTCGACGCGGAGGAGAACACCGTCACCCTGGAGGCCACCACCGCCCTCACCCTGCGCGCGGTCGGCACCATCTCCATGGAGGCGGCTCAAGTCACCATCGCCGGGCGCGTGGTGCGCCCCATCGCCGAGCCGATTTGAGGAAGCCCATGGCGCTACCCATCTGCATCCACATCCCGCCGTTGCCCGAGGCGCCCACGCTCACCCTGCCTGGCGGCGCCACCTTGCAGCACCACCAGCTCCTGCAGGCTGTCCAGCCGGCGCTCGCGCCGCTCATGCCTATTTTCGACGTCATCGGCACCGTGCTGGCACTCGTCGACGTCGTGAAAGCGATTCCGGACGCGCTGGGGCCTCCGCCCGACCCGACAGCCATCGCCGCGGCTCTGCCCAAACTGGCCGAGAAGGTGTCCAAGCTGCTCCGCCTCGTCCCCCAACTCTCAGCGCCTTACACCGTGGTCGGCGTCATCGACATCGTCTTGGGCGAGCTGGGGCACGCCCGTGGCCAACTCCTCCACCTGCAACTGCGCCTGTCGAGCGTCGCGCGGGCACGGCTTCGCGCCGCCCAGCTTGGAGACGCGGGCCTCCTTGCGGTGGCAGGCTGCGCAGAGGCGAACGTCGCGCAGGAGGCCACCAACGTCGGCAAGGCCCTGGCCGCTCTCTCCCAGCTCATGGCCCTCCTCAACGTCCTCCTCGGCCTGGTGGGCGGCCCCCAGGTGCCGGACTTCTCCAGCCTTGAGGGGAGCGCACTGGAACAGGCCGTTGCGCCCCTCGACGCCATCGTCCGCACGCTGCAGCAGGTGCGCGCGGCCATCCCCATTCCATGAGGAGAACGTCGTGAGTCGAGCGCCCCAGAATCTCCTCGTCCCCTTTCGCAGAGACCGAAAGCGCGACTTCGCCACGGGCACCGGGGCCGAGCTGCTCGCCTCGAAGGTGCGGCAGGTGCTGCTGACGGAGGGCGCCACGCCCCACTCCACCGGCGAGCTGCCCTGGCGCACCAGCTTCGGGGCCGGACTCTCGCGATTTCGCCACCAGCGCAATGACGCCGTGCTGGCGGAGCTGGCACGCGTCTATGTCCGTGACGCTCTCGCGCGCTGGCTACCTGACGTGCAATTGGTACAGATCAAAGCTGAGCAAGATGGGCCGTCACTGACTTTGCTCCTGCGCGTCCAAACGCGCAGCACAGTCGCACTCATACATATACCACCACCCATACAAAACCCAGAACACTCCTCCACATAAATCACAAACAACAGGCCACCCTATCACCGACACCGCCAAGCCCAACCCGCCCACCCCCCCCCAAAGAAGCATCAAGGAGACACGAGACTCACCCCACACACAGACTTCAACTCCGAGTAATAAGACTGAGGAATAGCCAACCCAACTGCTTGGCGAAGATTCGGAACCCGCCCCGCCCCCAACTCCTCCCTATACACAACAGTCAACAGGAGATTAATCCCCATCAAAACACTCTTCTCTCGAGCGAGCCACTTCCCGAGGCTCGTCCGATCGTCAGAACAAAGCTGCACTGCATCCGCATCCGCCGTCATCCGAAACCCCTTGGCGGACGCATGGACAGCCCTCGACAAAGTCCCATACTCCTTCGCTATAACACCTAACCCAGTAAGCTTGTCTGGCTTGATTTCGCGAATCCTAGGATGGCCCTCCAGGTACTGCTGCAGCGCAGCCCGTCCCAGACGATGGTCGCCCACCTGCCAGAGTTCCAGCTCAACAGGGTGGTCCTTATAATACAAGCACTGCATCACATTCTCAATACAACTCCGAAGCGACTTCAACGACGATCTCCAACAACCCTGGCGCGCAAGGACATGCGAAACAATTGCATCGTTCTGCGCCTCGAAGAAAAAACCCAATGCCTCCTCAGACACCAGTCGCTCCAGCAACTCGGAACGCCACGCCTGCAATGACACCAAGCGAGCATAGCTCTCGAGGTATTTATCAACCTCTCCATCTAGAGAAGCCGTCACATTCGACAGTCGGCTTCGGGAGCGCTTGGAAAAGTCGGTGAAATTCCCCTCAATCTCCTTTTTCAGTAGACTCATCATCATCTCGGAGCAAAATGCCAAATGCCTTCATAAGTGCTGGCGAAGCCTCGACTCCCCTCGGTTCCACCATGCGCCGCTTCAACTTTTCTCGCGCATCAGCGCTATCCTCCAGATGACTCAACACCTTACCGAGTATATCTCGCGATGCATCCCTGGGACGTATATCGATAGGCAACGAATACGCCTTCACAAACTCCACCCAATGCCTTTTATCCAGTCTCGACAAACTGGCGAGCGTGGAGATATTAACCGCAATCCCATCAACATCCGACCCCCTTCCTCCCGCCTTCACGTCCCTTTCGAAGTCGGCCATTTCCATATTTGGCATCGACATCAAGAGCTTCGAAAATCTACCTAGCGCGCTCGCCAGTTCATGTGTTTTCACTAAACCAACCCCAATCTCTTGCAAAGATCGGCCGACATGGTCGAGAATTCCTGCGCAGAAACTCTATCCGAGTGCGTATAGATGGACCTTTTTTCCGCAGCAGACTCGCTCACTGCGACTCGTTCAGATATTTGCTGATCCAAAACAAGCCCCTTGAACTGCTGGCGCACAGCAGTAACGGTCTGCTCTCTATGAAGAGCAGGCCGCCCCACTCTGGACACCACAATTCCAACATGCTCTATCTGATGCTCCAGTTCGTCAGCTAATTTCTTAACACGCTTCAACAATAAACCAACCCCAATGCCCGATAGATAGTCGGGCGAAATCGGAACCACATAGTGAGTACTAAGAGCCAACGCGTTTTGCGTCGGAATGGTCAAGTTGGGTGGACAGTCGCAAACCACAACATCGTAATCATCCACAATCGGAAGTAGTGCTCGACGCAACCTAGTCTCGCGCGCTGTCGTCGAAGCCAAGTCTAGATCGACAGTAAACAGATCGAGGTGAGATGGTATCAGGTGCAGATCTTCGTCATCAAAAACATCCCGTACGACAATGGACTCCAATGGTCGCTCGGCCCCATCAGCAGTTGCATGGCGCCTGACCCCAAGCAAGTCTGCAACCGTGCCATTTGTCGCCGCATGGCTCTCCCACTCATCAATATCAATGCACGAGAAAGTCGCATTAGTCTGAGGATCCAAATCAACCAACAGGGTCTTGAGTTTCTGTCGTGCGCAGTATGCGGCAAAGTTGACGGCGATTGCGGTCTTACCGACACCGCCCTTCAGATTGACGCACGATAGAATCGTCGGCGACATTTCTTCCCCCTTTGAGGACCTAGATTGGTCCCAGTCTCGCTAGACTTTATTTGAGGTTCGCCCTCGCGTTCAACCACATACCTCTACAACTACGAGGCTTGAGAAGGAACGATAGGGGCGCATAGGTAGCAGGCAAACCGGACCTAATGGGGTTGTCCGCAGGGCAGCTCCGTGACCTATCTCTCCAATCTAGTGGGCCCAGATAGCTCTAAGAATCCGCAGGCCTCAGCATAAAATCCAGCAATTTCGAACACTTACAAACCCTGGAAACTCTTCAGCCCCGTTCTTGGGCATCGGCAGCTCTCCATCCAGAGTTGAGGCGCCATCTGGCCGAACGCCACGTCATGCGCTGCGCCATGGAAACTTCGTCCGGCCTACCTCGCACCCGATTAGAGCACTACGGAAGCGAGTCAGGACACACCTGGGACAGGTAGGCCGCTCACTTGACGAGGTAAGATAGCAACCCGAAGCCGTCACGACGAAATTTGACGCGGAGCTGCGCGCATGTCCCCGGAGCGATGCGTCGGAGGGCTTTGCCTCCTGTTGGAGGCTCTCGCTGACGTGCCACTTCTTCCCTCATCCACCGACTACACCCACCGCGACTTCGACGCCCTGCGCGCGCGCCTCATGGCGCTGACGAAGAGCGTCTTCCCTGACTGGAGCGACTTTGACATCGCCAGCTTCGGAAATGTCCTGCTGGAGATGTACGCCTTCATCGGCGACGTCCTCGGCTTCTACCAGGACAACCTCGCCCGTGAGTCGCGCCTCTCCACTGCCACTCAGCGCCGCAACGTCATCGCCCTGGCGCGCATGCTGGGCTACCGGCTTCACGGCGCGCAGGCGGCCACGGCCGAGGTGGAGCTGCGTCTGGCCCAGCCTCCCGCAGCCCCCGTCACCTTCCTTGCCGGCACCGTCGTCCGCACGCAGGAGGTGACAGAGGCGGTCCGCTTCCAGTTGCTGGCGCCCGCCACCATTCCGGCTGGCGCCAACCCGCCGCGCATCGTCGCGGTGGTGGAGCACTCGAAGACGCACACCCAGCTCTTCGACGCCCGCGGCCTCGCCGACTTCGAGGCGCACCTCGACTTCGCGCCCTACCTCGACGGCTCCGCCCGCGTGTCCACCACCCAGGGCGCATTCACCGAGGTGGACACCTTCCTCAACTCGCACTCCTCCGACGCCCACTTCCTCGTCAGCGTCGACCAGGGGGACAAGGCCACCGTCCGCTTCGGCACTGGCACCAACGGCCTACCGCCCGCTGGCACCGTGGCGGTGGTGTACAAGACGGGTGGCGGCGCGGCCGGCAACGTGGACGCGGGCCGCCTCGTCGTCGTGGAGGGTAGCTTCCGGGACGCCCACGGCCATGCGGTGCAGGTGTCCGTCTACAACCCCTCCCCCGCTTCCGGCGGCGCGGACAGGCAAACGGTGGCCTCGGCGAAGCTGCTCGCCCCTGAGAGCCTCCGGGCCCTGACGCGCACCGTCTCCCGTGAGGACTTCGAGGTCAACGCCCGGCGCCTGCCCGGCGTGGCGCGTGCCCTCATGCTGACGTCCAACGAGGACGCCAGCATTCCGGAGAACGCCGGCATCCTTTACGTGGTGCCCCAAGTCGGCGGAGTCCCCACGCCGGCCCTCAAGGCCCAGGTGCTGCGCCAGGTGACGGAAGTCTACCCCTGCACCCTCACCTTCCAGGTTAGCGTCCAGGAGCCGGTGTACCGGCGCGTGGACGTGTCCGCCCGCCTCTTCCTGCGCCAGGGCGTTTCCGCCCAGGACGTCGCCATGCGCGTCCGCCAGACGCTCGCCGCCCACTTCCGCGTCAGTGAACCGGATGGCACGCCCAACCCGCGCATCGACTTCGGTTTCAACCTCAAGGACGCCCAGGGCTTCCCGACCGGAGAGGTGGCCTGGTCGGACGTCTTCAACATCATCCGCGACGTGTCGGGAGTCCGGAAGCTGGGCGATGCGCGCATGGACCTGACGCTGAACGGCCTGCCTGCGGACGTGAAGCTGACGGTGCGGGAGCTGCCGGTGCTGGGCAGCGTCACCCTGCAGGACGGGGACACCGGGAGGCTCCTCTGACATGCCTCTCCTCAACCCAAGCTTCGAGGACGCGGGCGCCCGGCCCGGCCAGGCGGCGCACTGGACGCTGACGGCGGAGACGCGCCTCGAAGCTCTGGCGGGCTTCGGTGTGCCGGAGGAGGCGTGCGAGGACTTCGAGCGCTGGTATGTGTGGCGCGCCGCCCTCTCTGACGTCCCTGTGGCCCTCGCCTTCTTCTCCGGCCAGCGCGAGGGCTTCGAGGCCTTCTCCCGGGGCTGGGACAACGACGGCTTCCTCTTCGAGCTGCCGCCCGCGCAGCTCGCACCGCACCGCTTCGAGGGGGTCGTCGTCGAGACGTGGGGCCAGGGCCTCTTCCTCGCGGACTGGGCGGACGTCACCTCCGCGTCGGGCCTCTTCAGCGACTCGCCGCGGGAGGACTTCGAGCAGCGCTGGCACACCAACGAGGCCTACGCCTGGCGCTGGGAGGATGTGGCGGCGCGCATGGCCCTCTTCAACACCACGCAGCCCACCGAGGACTTCGACACCGGGTGGCCTCTGGCCGCCACGCAGTGAGGACACCATGGCACTCGCAGACTGGACTTACCTCGGCGCAGGACTCGACATCGCCACCGTGGACAGGGGCGTGACGGCGGGCATCGCCCGTCCTCCGGGCGGCGGCAGCTTTCTCTTCGCCTTCAACTCCCTCTCCGCCGCACAGGGCGCAGTGGGTCTCTTCGCCAACCTCCCCGACTTCGCCCCCATGGCCAAGGGAGGCAGCATCCGCGGCTGCCTCCAGCGCGGGCCGGGCGGCGGCCCCACCGGCTTCGCTCCCTTTCTCTTCCTCTGCGGCCAGGGCACCTCCGTCAACGACTCCGCCTACCTCCTCGGCCTCTCCGACGACGAGCCGCACCGGGTGGTGCTGCGCAAGGGCGCGGTGGCCACGGGCCTGCCCGACGCGGATGGGCCCGGCGTCCTGCTGAAGTCCTCGGCCAGCTTCACCCAGGGCACCTGGCTGCACCTGCGGCTGGACGTCATCGTCAACGCCAACGGCGACGTCATCCTCAAGGCCCTTCAGAACGACCTGGCCGCGCACCCGCTCGGCACGCCTCCCGACTGGCAGCCCGTGCCGGGCATGGCCGACTTCATCGACGACAACCTGGGCATCAACTCCGGCAGCCAGCCCCTCACCTCCGGCCGGGGCGGCTTCGGCTTCGCCGTGCGGGACGTCACCCGCCGGGCCTACTTCGACTCGCTCGAGCTGTCCCGGCAGGTGTGACGCCCATGGCCCTCACCGCCTTCACCAGCCGCCTCGGCCTGGGCCAGGGACGCATCCGGCCCCAGCGGGCCACGCCGCCCTCGGGCGAGTACCTCTTCGTCCTCGGCGACGAGGAGCCTGGACGCCGCTTCGCGTTGGCCCCCGGGGACTATGCCGAGGTGACGCAAGCCGTGGACGTCACCGGCGTGGACCTGGTCCGAGCCGCCGTGCGCCTCCGTGTGCCTTCAGGCGTCCCGCCGGGCCTGGCCTGGGAAGCGTCCCTCGTCGTGGGCGGGAGGAAGTACGCCCGCTGCCTCGGGCGCCCCGGCCGCGAGCGCCTCGTCACGGACCTCGGCGCCAACGTCTCGAAGCTCTCCGGTGTCCACACGGTGGGCGTCCGCCTGGAGCTCGTCTCCCCGTGAGGAAGCCCCATGGCCACGGTTGAGCTGCCCGCCCTCTACGTCGACACCGTCTCCCTCTTCACCGAGACGCGCCGCCCCCTCCTCCTCAACCGCGCTCCGGGACCAGGAGAGGAGGACGTCCCCATCGACTCCGCGCTGGAGCTGGAGCTGGTGGACGTCGGCGTGGACGGCATCGCCCGGGCGGCCACACGCGTATGGGTGGGTGGAGTCCTCGCCTTCGCGGGCGGGGAGAGCGTCGAGGTGCAACCCGCCTTCGTGGGGCCGCTGGCGGAGGTGACGCAGACGGCGGACACCCTGCGTGTGGTGCTCCACCCGGAGGTGCCACTGGCCAGCCAGGCCACCGTCTCCGTGCGAGTCGTCTCCGCCACGGCCGGCGGCGAGCACCTCCTCGACGAGACGTACACCTTCACCGTGGAGGACAGGACAGCGCCCCGTCTCGTCGGTGCCCAGGCCCTGGCTCCGAAGTCCGTGCGCCTCGCCTTCGACGAGGACGTGCGGGTGCCTCCCCTGGCGCGCTTCACCTTCACGCCTCGTGGCGCCCCCGCAGTCCCGGTGGCCTCACTCGAGGCCGCTGCCGACGGCCCCCTCGTCCACCTCGTCCTCGACACGGAGCTGACGCCGGACGTGGTGTACGAGGCCCGCGTGGAGGGCGTGACGGACGCGCACGGCAACACGGTGCTCGCCCCCTACCACCGCGCCACCTTCGAGGGCTTCCGGCCGGCCAGGCCGACCTCCCGGAGCTTCCAGCTCTGGGACATGCTGCCCCGCCACAACCGCCGCGACGATGTGACGGGAGATTTGCACCGCTTCATCTCCTGCCTCCAGGAGGTGACGGACTTGCTCCTCTCTGACTTGGACGCCTTTCCCGACGTCTTCGACTTGGAGCGCGCGCCGGAGCCCTTCCTGGACGCCATCCTCCAGGACTTGGGCAACCCCTTCGCCTTCGAGCTGGACGTCCTCGCCCGGCGCCGCCTGGCCTCCGTCCTCGTGGACATGTACCAGCAGAAGGGCACCGCGCTGGGTCTGCGCAACGCCATCCGCTTCTTCTTGCGCATCGAGGTGAGGGCCATCTCCCCCTTCGCGTCGGACACCCTCGCGCTGGGCGAGTCCGAGCTGGGCGTCGACTGGGTACTGGGCCCCTCGGAGCGCTTCGCTCGCTACGCCTTCAACATCGAGGTGGATCGCCTCCTGACGCCCGCGGAGCGCCAGCGCCTGCGCACCCTCGTCGAGTACCTCAAGCCCGCGCACACCCACTTCGTGGACTTGGTGGAACCCCTGCCGCCCGTTCTCCCGGAGCACTGGGAGCTGGGACTCAGCGAGCTGGGCGAGACGTCGACTCTGCACTGACGCCCGCCCTGCATGTCCCCGATTTCTCGTGCCGTGCCTTTGCACTCCACTGGAGGGCGCAGGCATGAGCAACCGGCTGGATTTTTTCTTCAGGCAACGTGTCAGCGAGGCCGAGCTGGACTTGGCCTTCGCACAGTTGGAGCTGGCGGACAGAAACCTCGCCTCGGACTTGGGCGTCCACGGCGTCATCTCCGGGGCCGTCCCCGCGCCGCACTCCCCCGTGCCCAACCTCTCCGTCGACTTGACGGCCCCGGGCCGCGCCTACGACAACCTCGGCCAGCGCATCTTCTTCGGCACCGGGCAGACGGTGGACTGCGCGGTGGACGTCTCGGGCATCCCCACGGACGTCTCCACCTCGGGCAGCGAGCGGTGGGTGGGCATCTTCCTGCGCTTCACCCGCCTGCTGTCCGAGCCGCGCACGGACGGCAACTCCCAGCAGGTGTACTTCCGCCGCGACGAGTCCTTCGAACTCATCGTGCGTCAGGCGCCCGAGGGGCCCGTGGGCCAGGCGCCCAAGCCCGCCCTCCAGCCCGACGAACTGCTGCTGTGTGACGTCCGGCGCCGCCCGGGGCAGACGCAGCTTCTCGCCGCGGACTTGGACACCTCCCGCCGCCAGGCCTTCATCTTCGCCCGGGGCACCTCCGTGGCCGTGGAGAGCGGCACCTGGGACGTGCTGAGCCCCAGCGCGGACACCGTGCAGGCGACACTGGACGAGGTGGATGCCGAACTGGTCGGCCACTTCTCCGGCGTCGCCCGAAGGCACGGGGCGAGCAACGTGGACTACATGCCCCACGGCTTCCTCACCTCCACCACCGTGCAGGAGGCCGTGGACGAAGTCGTCGACAAGCTCTCCTCGGCCACCGCAGGCACACCGGGCGCCTCCCGCGTTGGCGCGGACGCGGTGCCCGGCACGCCCAACCTCCTGCCTGCGGGCACCGTCGACGCGCAGCTCTCCTCGCTGCTGGGCTTCCTCAACACTCACCAGGGCGCGGCCACGGGAGCCCACCACGCCAGCGCCATTGGCGCCACGCCCCACGGCTACGTCAGTGGCACCAGCGTGCAGGCTCAGCTCCAGGAAGTCGTCACCCGCCTCGGAGAGACGACGGCAAACAGCCCCGGCTCCTCTCGTGTCGGAGGAGACGCACTGGCCGGGACGCCCCACGCCCTCCCCGCCAGCAGCCTGCGGCAGCAGGTGGCCGCGCTGCTGGGCTTCCTCAACGGGCACGCCACCCAGGGCGCAGGGGCCCACGCGGCCTCCACTGTCTCTGTCGCGGACGCAGGCGACCTGCTGACGGCTGGCACCGTCGAAGCGGCCTTCACGGAAGTCCTCGCGGCCTTCAGCGGCGGGCACTTCCGCGGCAACGAGGCTGCGGCGGGCCAGCACAAGGCCATCGTCCAGCCCGTCCTCGGCACCGGCCGCGTCCTCCTCCTCGACGCCCAGGGCGTGGGCGGCGTCGCAGCGCGGCTGCGCCTCTACGCCGACAGCGACTCGGTGTGGTTCACCCTCAACGCCTCCTGGAATGGGAGCGCCTGGGCCCGGGACACCACCGGCGCGGCTGCCGCCGGCTTCCGCATCTCGCGCAACGAGGCCGAGTTCCTCCATGACGCCAGCCTCGCCGCCACCTTCGCCTCCTGGACGCGCACGCTGCGACTCCCGCTGAGCAGCACCGCCAGCAACACCTCCTTCGAGCTGGCGGGCAGCGTGCGCGAGGTGGGCCGACTCGGCCTCCAGTACAGCAACAGCGACACAGCCGCGCACGACAGCCTGTCCGGCGGCGGCTCGGTGACGTTCCGCAGCCGCTTTCCCACCGTGCCCTCCTCCATCACCCTCAGCCCCTACGCCTTCGCCGGAAGCTTCGTTGGCAATCCCACCGTCATGGTGCCGGACAGAGACGGCTTCGCCTTCTACAGCCACCAAACCCTCCCAGGCCTCGCCTCGACGTACTGGTTCGGCTCGTACACCGCTGTCGCGTGAGGACGCCCCATGGCTATTCACGAAGTCACCGCTGACGACGTGCTTCAACGCTGCGCCCGGTGCGGTAGCGGCAACCGCCTCTCCCTCGACTCTCTCGAAGTGGGCGTCGCGCGCCGGGAGGACGTGGACGACAGTCTCGTCCAGCTTCCGCCCTGCCCCACCTGCCGCTCCACCGAGGTACTCATCCGCGCGGACGTGGGCGAGCCGGAGCATCCGGCGCCGGGAAGCTTCGGGCACCTGCACCGACTCCTCGTCGGCCACGTCCACGCGGAGCTCGTCCAGCGCGAGCGCCTGCACAGAGGGCTCACTCCCAAGGGGGGCAGTGCCAGCAAGGTGATGGTGCGGACCCTGTCGCAAGAGACGCGCGAGCGCTGGTTTCCGCAGGGCCTCCGAATCGCGGTGCCTCCCGAAGAGCAGCCCCACGCGCCGGAAGAGTCCAGTCAATAGGCATACACCGCCAGCAAAACAGAGCCCCTGATGCGCCCGCGACACCCTGGGCGCTGCGAATCTCTCGCTCCTCGACTTGCCATGCCTCGGAGATAGAGCATGTATGTCTTCACGCGCTGCCCACTGCGCGCCAGGGAGACACGCATGATTATCGGCATCGACACCACCTACATCGGCAATGAAATCCCCGGATTCAAGGGAGGGAAGGTCCGCATCGTCGCCGTGTTGCACGGAGGTCTCCGCCCTGACGCCGACCCGGACGCGGACGACTACTACGCGGACACCGAGGAGAAGCTGGCGCGCCTCGGGGGCGTCACGGCCGAGGACCGCATCGACGCGGCCCCCATTCGCCCGGACGGCACCACCTCCTTCGTGCATGTCGACCCGCGCGCCATCGACCTGGAGTGCTTCGCGCACCTGCAAAAACCTCGCGGAGAATGACTTGCCATACACGCGAAACAGAGCGCGTATGTCTCACGCGCGCCGCCCACGGCGCACGAAAGACGAAACAATGGCACCCCGAAAGCCACGCCCCGCCAGCACTGCAAAGCCCGACTTGGCCCTCGAAGGAACCCTCGAGCGCATCGCGCACGAGACGCTGGACATTGAAACCCTGAAGACACGCAACAGCGACAGCCTCGACTTCCATGACGTGGCCGTGTGGCGCCTGAAAGAGGCCCTCAACGCGGCCTACCAAGCCGGCCTGAGCGCCGCCAGCAGCCCTCGCAGCAAGTAGCACCTCCCCTCACCACTCACGCCCCGCTCAGCGGGGCAGCCGCCGGGCCGCCCACCTGAATGGCAAACGTGTACCCACGGCCCGGAAAGGAAAACACCACCATGCCCCGCAATGCCGCACCGAAGACGAAGAAGCTGGAGTCCATGAACCTGACGGAGCTGCGTACCCGGTACCGAGAAGTCGTGGGCGAGGAGACGCGCACTCCCAACAAGAAGTACCTCATCCGCCGCATCGAAGAGTCCCTCGCCGCGAAGAAGCAGCGAAGCCCCTCCCGCCGGGCGAAGGCCGCCGCCCCCAGCGCGCCTCCGGCGCCCGCCGAACCGGCCGCCACGCCGGCCGCAGGCACGAAGGCTGTCGCTCAGCGCGGAAAGTTCGCTGGCATGTCGCTGGAGGAACTGCAGGCGAAGTTCCGCGAAGTCGTGGGCCCGGTGGACAGCACCAGCATCCCCTACCTCAAGTGGAAGATTTCTGGGGTGGAGTCCGGGCGACTCAAGGTGGGCCCGCGTCCCGAGCGCAAGCTGAAGGTGCGCGAGGATGGCAAGTGCGTCATCCCTCTCTCCTTCGACGAGGAGGCACTCAAGGCCTTGGACAAGGCCTGGCGCGACGCGGGCCTGCCGAGCCGGACTCGCTTCTTCCGGCAGGCGGCGCACCGGGAACTCACGGCCATGGGCGCCACCGAGGCCGCCGCGCACTTCGCCCCGAAGGCTGAGGCTGAGGAGTAAGGCCCGCCATGGTGACAAAGGAACAAGCCATCGACACCCTCGTGTCGGTGGCGCTTCGCAAGGCGCTCGCGGGGGCTCGTGTGGAGGTGAAGCTGGCCCTTCACAGCAGCGGCTGCGAGTTACAGCCGGAAGTCGAAGTCGCCTTCCCGCAGGGCACCTCCTCACGTCAGCGCAATGCGGCCCTCCTCCTTGCCGCAAAGGAGAAACGGCGCACTGCCCGGAACAGAAGCACTGGCTCATTGAATCGGAGGTGACAGAAAGGGGATGCGCAGCATCCTCCTAATCATTAAACACAAACCACCGAACCAGCGCCCGACAAACACCATCAAAACACCTGACACATGCCAGTATCGCCCCATAAATCCAAGCGACGGCACGGACTAAACAATGCCGCGACGCCACCCTCGCCGTCCTCCTTCATCGAGGCAACAATCTCCCCCTCCCGGGGCGAGCCTGCGGGAGTTCCAGAACGGTAACGGCCCCTGCGGTACGCGCTTGGCTCAGCAAGGACCTCGACAGCGGCAAGACCTGAAGAGCCAGCATTGCGTCGACGGTAGCCTGCTCGCTCCTTCTGCCACTCGAGCACGAACAGGAAAGCACCGAGTCAACCGAGATGTGCCCGACACCACTCTTGAAACAGGGTTGCTCCAGGCTCCACGAAACCGTCTTCCCCCGCGGACACCAGCCCACCGAATAGCCCCGCCGCAACTTCGTGAGGGTGGTCCATCGCCAGAGCAGGAAGAGATTCTGGCGACTCATCCGTCGCCTTCGCCTCCTTCGTGGAGCGAAAGACTGGCAGGCCCCTCCCATCCGTCCGAACGCGTGCGATGTCCCCCTCCAGCTCCACTTCGATGAGGGAAAACGACAACGGAAGCATAGATGGCGGGAAGAGGGAGTCGAGAAGCCCGGTCAACCAGTTGGGCTGGTGTCGCCCGGCAAGGATAGGGACGGTAAGAGTCCACCCCCCATCCTCCCGAGAGGGGGCAACCCAGGAGTCGAGAGCATCGGGATTCGGAAGGTGCTTGAAGTCGAACCAGGAGCGAGCGTCTCCCCATTCGACGGTGCGCACCCGACGACACCCCCAACCATCCTCATACAGGCGATGGAACGACTCCGGGGAGAGCCGCTGGAGGACATGAATTTTCTCATGGGCAACGAGCGATAGAGCTGCGGCCAAGCCCTCCGGATGGCTGGCGACGTCCTGGAATCGCCTGAGCAGGGCTGCGGGGAGAAAGATGCATGTGCCACGAGTAAACGCGCACGTGTCCGCCGAAGCGCCGGGGGCGAGCTTCGCGAATATCCATGGGGAAGCGATTACTCGTGGGAACTCGGTGCCAAGGGAAGCAGCCAATCGTTCAACGAGAACGGACAAAAAGCTCTGCTCATCCGCGGCGAATTCCTCGACGGAAACAGAGAGAGCCTCACGCCTGCCCTCGGAGGAGGCTCCACTCCACCCATCCGCAGCCGGACCAAACATTGCGCGCGCGGCCCTCGGCGAGAGTGCACTAACAAACGCTTCCCTCGAGTCATCCACAAGTACTGAGTGGGCCTCGGCAGCAGGCAAGAAGCTTACCCTGGGGGATTGCGCCTGGCGGCTCTTCGACGGGCGGCTACGCACGGCACGCACCATACCTCAGGGATAGTCTTCCGGCATCAGCCCGACGCGCTCTTCGTGGAGTTGGCGCACATCGACAGCGGCGGGGAGGGCATCCTCCCCGCCTTCTGGAGGCTGGTGCGCCGGTTCGCCCAGGCAAGGAGCGTTGGCCGCATCGAGTGGGTTGTCCACGCAGTACGGTGCGCTCGCCCCAACCTCAAGCTCCGACGAGTCCTCGAAAGGCGCGGCTTCGTCGTCCGGACGCTGCCCGGCACCGGCGAGGCCTACCACCTCGTCGACATGCTCCCCGGCCGCAGCCCCCCCCCTGACTCACAGGCCCAGCGGTAGGCCTCCACACGCCTCGAGTTCCTCTACCAACGCAAGGGCCGCGTGGGCGCCCAACTCCGCCAGCACCACCGCCTCCGCGTCGCCATACTCCTTCTTCGCCTGAGCCAGCAGCATCCGAGACTCTGGACTGCCGTCCCTCATCGCGCGCGCAAGCTGCAGCCCCATCTCCGCCCGTCCCAGTCGCTCCGAGAGCGCCCGCTGCTTCTCCATGTCCATGAGAGGCCCACGGAGCAGGGGCCGTGCCAGTAGCCCCCCCGCCGCCCTCATCTCATTGGAGGTTGCGACGTTCGTTGCCAGAGGCTGAACTACCTCCCGTCATGGGCACGGCCAACGAGGTCCAACACTTTCTCCGCACGGGCGACCACGACGCACACTGTCGAGCCTGGCCCGGCGACCGCATTGAGCGAGAGCGACGCGCGCATGAAGAGCTTCGCCAGGCGCTCATCGAGGAGGTGCAACGGAGAACGGCGACGGGCCCCGTCGAAGAGCGCCTCCAGGGAGTCGACACCGTCGCGCTCACCCGGCGGAAGGTGGAGCCCATGGTGCGCGGCCTCTTCCCCACCTCGGAACAGGGCGCGGTCCTCTCCCTGCTGGAGAAGTCCGTCGTCTTCCTCACGCCGGCCAACATCAGCCGCGTCCTGCGGGAGTCCTCCTGGTTGAGCACGGCCTGGGACATGGCCAACCTCTACCATCCCGTGGACCATCGTCCGTCCGCCCGCGTTCGAGGGCGAGTACCACCACCCGCCCGCGCTGCTGGGCGTGCTCGCGAAGCTACGCCCGTTGCGAGGACTGCGCCCATCCACCTGGACCAGCTGGCGGCGGTGCTGCTGCGCGTGGCGGAGAAGCGAGCACCGCTGGGCGCGGTGCTCGAGGGGGACAGCCTCTGGGAGGAGGTCGCGGCGACGGGGAGGTGAGCGCTCCGTCACCGCGAGAGGGACTGGCGCCTGGACTGCCGCCTAGGCGAAGGTCCTACCACTGTCTGTCTTTGAAGAACCGGTCGAGCAGCTCGAACCGCTTCGGCATCATGGCGCGCAGCTCCGCCTCGTACGGCGTTCCGCGGACCTGGTCGTAGAGCTTCACGGCCTCGCTGAAGTCCTCCTGCATCGCCTTCTCCAGGCCCTCTGACTTCAGCTTCCTCTGGGGGTAGCGGGATGGACTCACGCCGTCGGTCTCCATCGCCTGGGTCCAGGCATCCCAATCCGACGTCTTCGGCCAGGCCTGCTTGGAGACAGTGTGCGCCAGCTCGTGGACCAGGGTGCCGTCGATGTGGTTCTGGAGCTGCTTCGGGTCCTCCGGTAGGCCCCAGATAGGATGAATCGTGACGACGCCCTTGTCGTCGGCGGCCATGAAGGCCTTGCGATTCTGGTCCGGATTCGTCGTGTCCAGCTTGTGCGCTGTGCCCTTGATGTGGACCTTCTTCAGGGACTCACGCGCCCAGGCGGGCAGGGCGGCGATCGCGTTCGCGACACTCTCGACATCGAGCTGACGCCTGCCCTCGGGCAGGGGCTCGGGGGGCGGCCACATCGTCACCCGGACCGACTTCCCGTCGACGACCACCTCATACTGCGTCGGGAAGCCGGGCTTGGGCTCGAAGACCTCGTGGAGGTTTTCGACGGCCACGTCGCGACGCCGCGCATCGTACGGCGTTTCCGTCGTGGGAACGTGGTCGGGCGCACCTGGCACCTGCTGCCTCATGTCCGGCAGGTAGTTGCGCAGGTAGTTGGCCTGGTCCTCCGGCTCGACCTCCGCAGAGCGGAAGACGTTGTCGACGTTCCGGAACAGCTCCTGGCGGATCGGCTGCGAGAGCTGCGGGTTCGTGCCTCCGACGAGTTGGAGCAGGCGTTCCTGCTCGCGCGGCTCCAGCTGGGAGAACGCCTCGCTCTCGAGCACGGTGCTCAGTTGCCGGCGGTCCTCCGGACGGGTCAGGTTGTTCCAGGCCGTGTCCACGGCCTGCTGGACCGCGGGGTCACCCATTCGAGGCGGCGTCCGGTCATCCCGCTCCGCGACGATGCCGTTGCCCCGGGCAAGCGAGTCCACCTGCGCCGTGTGCTCACCCAGCTGGCTCTCCACGCTCGCGATGCGCCGCTCCAGCTCCGCGCGCTGCAGCGCCGTCGCGGGCGTGGCGCTGTTCGTCGCGCCCTGGATGCCCTGCGCGAGCTGTGCCTGCGTGGCCTCCAGATCCTTCAGGATGCTGGAGAGCTTTCGCACCTCCAGCCGTGACTCGAAGCCCTGGGTGCCGTAGCCGGGCATGCCGGTGATGGCCTGCTTCACCTTGTCGATGAGCTGGCGCACCTTGCCCACTGCGCCCTCGTAGCGCAGGAGGATGCGCGCCGTCTCCATGTGCGCCTGGATATCCTCCTTCGTCGCGGCCGGGCCCGCCTCGATGTGGACTTTCCCGTCGTCGTAGCGCACATGCGTGGTGCGTCCAGGAAGTTCGGGGTTCCTCACGACTGGCACGGGCCGATGCCCAGAGGTGGGACTCTTTTCGTCCTGCCCCTCCTTGGAGGAAGGACCAATCTCGGCACCGCCCCCCGGCGTGCCTGGCTTCTTGGACGCCCCCGGATGTGAGGGCCCCCCATCCAGGGGTGGCACGGGCATGAACTGCCCAGTCGCGGGATTCACCCGGTATTGGGTCGGCGGCTCCCGGTTCGGTATCGTGTCACCGGGTGACCGAGCGAGCGGCTCCGTTCGATTTGTCGATGCGGGCTGCCCATTTCGTTCCGCCGAAGTCTTTCCAGGCGACTTCGAGGACGGCCCCGCTCCACCCGTCGCTTCGTTTCCTGTCGAGCGGTTGGTCCCGCCCGTCGCGCCATGACCTCCGGACGCCCCGTCGCTGTCCCCACGCCTCTTTCCGCTGCCAAGACTGACGGTAGTGCTTCCATTCCCACCACCTCCCCCCTCCGCCGTCACGTCGCGGTGCCGCGCGTTGAGTTCGAAGTCCACGACCACGAGCTTCGCTCCCAACCCGGCTTCGCGGTCCTTGAAAGTCCCCTGAGTGACCTTCGCTTCCTTCTTCAGGTCGTCGAAGGCGTTCTCGAACTTGCCGGCCTTCAACTTGTCCGTCACGGACTGCACGTCCTTGTCGGACAGCCCAGCCACCTCTGCCGTGAAGTAATGGCCCTCGTTGCCTTTATCCACGGAGCCTTCCACGGTGATGCTCGTCTCCGAAGGCCCCGCGAGCGCGTCGCTCTTGGCGCCCGTCAGGAACGACAGCACGTCCGTGCCATCCAGCTTGCTCGCATCCAGTGGAGTCTTCGTTTCGATGCTCACCGAGCCGCTGACCTCTCCGCCCACGTTGAGGTCCGCCTTGCCCTTGAGCCCCGTGGCGACACCCGCTGCGCCCGAGCCCTCGAACTCCACCGTCTTCACCAGGTGCGTCGGTTTGCCCTTGTCGAACTCCACCCGCAGCCCACCCGTCGCCCCCAAGCTGGCGGACAGGTCGACATTTCCCGAACCAACCTTGAAGTTGACGCCTCCCTCCACCTCACCATTGACGTTCACCTCCACCGCGGACAAGTGGTCCTTGAGGAACTTCGCGTCCTCGCTCCCCGGAATCATCGCCGAGGGCCCCTTCGCCAGGATGAAGGCCGCCTTTGCTGCCTCCTCGGGCGTGTCGAGCTTCCACTCCATACGACCCCCGGCCCCCACCGACGCCGAGCCCAACACACCCACGCCCACGTCCGCCGTCACCTCCGCCGACAGCTGGTACTTGCCATCCTCCGTCCGCTCGA
This sequence comes from Myxococcus sp. AS-1-15, assembly GCF_020037055.1. Lineage (NCBI taxonomy): Bacteria > Pseudomonadati > Myxococcota > Myxococcia > Myxococcales > Myxococcaceae > Myxococcus > Myxococcus sp. AS-1-15. Next base: position 19,639 of record NZ_JAIQDF010000024.1, read on the forward strand.
TGGCGGCATCACCAGAGATTCCTCCCTTTAGCCCCATCTTGACGTCCAGGTTTCCGCTCAGCGACACCGAGTCCCCGGCACTGTTGAGCTTCTTGATTTCGTCCGTCAGCGCCTCTTCCAGCGGCGCTGTCGCGAAGTCGAAGGCGGCGTCCGCGACGTCGTCGGCCGTGTCCGCCAGGGCCTTCAGTTCATCGGTGGCGAACTCCGTCGCATCCTCGTACCAGGGGAGTTGGCGTTCCTTGTCGAGTTGTCGGGGCTCCTGGCCCGGCACCACCTTGCCGTCCGCGCCCACGTCGAAGCCGACATGGTCAAACCGCCAGCGGTTGTCACTGGCTTCGTGGAGGCTCTTCACCTCGGTGGGCTGATGACGCATCCGACGCTGCCCGTTCGCATCCACCGTGCCCGAGGACTGGGACACCGTCTGCGTTCGGCTGGCATGGCCCTCTCCGAATCGAGAACCATCCGGGTCATAACCCGTCACAGTGGTGCGCTGGTTCACAACACCAGGCGTCTTGGAGGAGATGGCCGGCAACGCATCCGTGGCTTCGGCGCTCGCTGGCCCACGCGTCACCTCCTGCTGGCTGCGCACTACCTGGACACCGTTGCCATTCTTGTCCGACTTCAGCGCCTGCGTGGTCACTGACTCCGTCTTCTGTGTGGAGGCGGCGGGCTCGCCCTTGGCGTTGAAGCGGATCTCGTCGGTGATGGTGAGGCTCGACTCGCCAGGCTTGAGGGAAGTGGGAGCGTTGTTCGTCCTGTAGTGGTCCTCCCCCTTGGAAGCATTTTGGAGCGCGGAGCCCTGCCCCGCCTCGAAGGCGCTCACCTCTCCCGCCCTGAAGCCCGGCGTCTGCACCTGCGTCGTCTTCACCTGCTGCGTCGGCAGGCCCTGGGCATTGAACTGCGTCTCCGTCTTCACCGTCGCCGGCCCCTGCGGCACACCCTTTTGACTCGCGAGCGCCGCCGGGGGCCTCTCCATTCGCGCCTCTTCGGTGCGCGACAGTGGCCTCGGCGGAGAGCGCGTGGTGTCGTACGTCATCGTGGACGTCGTTGTGGTGGTTCCGGTTTCCGCCTGCTTCTCCGTCTGGCTCTTGCGCGACTCCAGTCCCGTGGACTGCCCCTTCGCATCCGAGGACCTGGTCCATGTCGTCTCGCGTGTGCCGCCTGACTTCGTCGACTCCTTCGACGTCACCGTGGACGTGTAGCTGCCATCCGGCTTGATGGTGACGCTGCTACCGCTCGCGGCGTCGGACAACAGCGTCTCGCCCGTAGTGGCGTTCTTTCTCACCTGGTACGTCGTACCTGAGGACCGGTCGAGGTACGTCCCCCTCTCGCCCACCATCCGGGTGGCGGCCTTCGCGTCCTGTGCGTCCACCGCATCGAGGTGCGGTGGAGGTGACTCGCCTCGCTCAGGCTTCCGCGCAATGTCCCGCGGCGGAGAGGGCGTCATGCTCAGCAGCTTCTCCAGTTCTGCTTTTCGACTCGTACCCTCGAAGGCCGAGCTGAGCTCGTTCTTCGTCGGCTTGACCTTGTCGATATCCTTCTGGCTGTAGGGTGGCGCCTTTGATTCCTCGACGGCCAACGCGTTCGCCTTGCGCATGGCCGCTTCCGCCCCCTTCGCGGAAACGGCTGCCGTCTCCTCGGCCTCCTGCAGCTTCTTGTCGGCAACCGTTGAACGCTCGGTGGCCGCTTCGAGGTTTTTCGCCGCGGTGTTGGAGTCCTCTTTGGACCTCTTCGCCTCCGCGGGGGTCTGCCCTGGATTCTGCGAGGTCTTGCGCGCTTCGGTGGCAATCGTGGCTGCGGTGTCCTTCTTTTGACGGGCGGTTTTCGCATCCGCCTTGGCCTGCGCCAGGTCGGCCCTGGCCTTCGTCACCGTCTTGCGATTAGCCTCGGCGGCGAGCCGCGCCACCTCCGCCTTCGATTGGACCACCTCCTCATTGCGCTTCTTCTCGACAGGGGTTTCTTTTGCAGGTCCAGGACCACTCGCGGATGCGACAGTACCCATTGAAGCTCCCCCTCTTTCTTAGACATCACAGTTCACCACCCAGACAAACAACCACCAACGACATCAATGAAACACACCAAACAAATGGACAACCCCGAGGTGCTGCCCATCCTCAAGGGAGGGACTTGGCCACGCCCTTGGCTGTCTTTTTCTAAACACGACAACTCGCACTGCAACGAGGCAGGAATGCACCCACGCACCACTCACGACTCGTTGAGCGCCTCTCTCACGGATTAGGAATCCAGCAAGACGCAATTCCGATCCATGTGCGACTCAACGAATGGCCGCCCGTCCATTCGTGATGAAAGAGGGAATGGCCTAATCTGCATCCCAAGATTTTCCTGAGGGGGCCTTATGGGCGAACGAACACCCACATCCGCCGTGCCTGGCGCACCCGAACGCCTCACGGAATCCGTACCCAACCGGTCATGTCCACAAGAAGCGACGCTGACCGACTTTCTCGCGGGGTTGCTCTCCGAGGAGCACCGGACCCACGTCCTGTCACACGTGGAGAGATGTGTTGACTGTCAGTGGGTCCTGGCGGCGGGGGATGGCGCTGGGAGCCCGGCCATCGCTTCGACTGCGCTCGAGCAGACGCCTTCCCAACCCCTGCTCCTTCCCGGCGCAAGGGTTTCCCGCTACGTGGTGCAGGAGCGCCTCGGCTCCGGAGCCATGGGCGTCGTGCACGCCGCGGATGATCCGGACCTCGGCCGCCGGGTAGCCCTCAAGGTGCTGCGCCCCGAGGGGCACCAACGCAAGGAACTGCAGGTGCGACTGCTGCGCGAGGCACAGGCGCTGGCCCGACTTTCCCACCCGAATGTCGTCACGCTCTACGACGTTGGGACCTTTGGCGACGGTGTCTTCCTGGCCATGGCATTGGTGGAGGGCACCACCCTGGCCGAGTGGATGAAGGAGCCGCGTCCCTGGAAGGAGGTGCTCCGAGTCTTCCTCGACGCTGGCAAGGGCCTGGCCGCCGCGCACGCCGCAGGGTTGGTGCATCGCGACTTCAAGCCCGCCAACGTCCTCCTCGGGAAGGACGGGCGCGTCTTCGTGACGGACTTTGGCATCGCCAGGCTCCTCCACCAGGAGGAGGACCCATCGCCCCAGGAGCATGCCGCCCCCCCTGTCACCCCCATGGGCCAGCTCACCCGGACGGGCCAGCTTCTGGGCACGCCCGCCTACATCGCGCCGGAGCTGGTGCGGGGCCAGCGCGCGGATGACCGCTCCGACGAGTTCAGCTTCTGCGTGGCGCTCCATGAGGCCCTCTTTGGCGCGCGTCCCTTCCAAGGCGAGACCCTGAAGGAACTGGTCCAGGCAGCGCAGCACGGGCGACTGAGCCCGCCGAAGCGCGAAGTGACGGTCCCGACCCGGGTTCGACGCGCGGTCCTCCGGGGGCTCAGCGCCAAGCCCGAGGAGCGCTTCCCCTCCATGCAGTCCCTGCTGGCGGCCCTCGCTCCACCGCCGCACCGCAGACTCGTGCCGCTTCTCGTCACGACGGCCGTGGCCGGAATGATGGGAATCCTCGCGGCCCATGGGACAACGGCGCAGCGGCGCGAGGCCAGCTGTGAGCAGGAAGCGGAGAAAGTCGCGGTGGCCTGGAGTCCCGTGCGGCGAGAACGGGTCCGCACAGCCTTCCTCGCCACGGGCGTGGCCTCTGCCGCCCAAGCCTGGGAGAAGTTCGCGGCGGTGCTGGATGCCCACACCGCTCAATGGCGGGCGCTTCGCACGGAAGCCTGCCGGGCCGCGTCAGGCGACACCCCGGACCAGGCCAGGCAGTTCGCCGCGTGCCTCGATGCGCGGCTCTCGCAAATAGCCGCGGTCACGGAGGTGCTGGAAAAGGCCGACGCGCAGACTGTGCAGAACGCCCGCCAACTGACGCTATCTCTCGAGGGCCTCGTCGGATGCCGGGACACGCCGGGGCTCTCCAGCCGACCCCAGCCCCCCGACGACCTCCGCGCCCAGGTGGATGCGGCACGGCACAAGCTGGCGCTGGCCCACGCCCACCTCGTGTCGCACCAGTTCAAGGAGGGCCTCGCGATGACGTCGGCCCTCCTCGAAGAGCTGAAGGGGCTCGGCTACAAGCCCCTGGAGGCAGAGGTGCTCCTGGCTCACGGGGTGTTCCTCCTGAGCCACGACAAACCAAAGGAAGCAGAGACGTTCGTCTACCAGGCCCTGTGGGCCGCCGAGGCCGCGCGTGACGACGAGACGGTGGCACGGGCCTGGCTGGAACTCATGCGGGTGATAGGCGAAGAGCAGTCCCGCCCCGACGAAGCGGAGAAACTCGTCCGGCACGCCCAGGCCGCCGTCGAGCGACTGGGGCGGGAGCGCTTTCCAGACATCACGACGGACCTGCACACGCGCCTGGCTTCGCTGCGAGAAATGCAAGGCCATCTCGCCGAGGCGGAGCAGGAGGCGCTCCAGGGACTGGAGTTCTCGCGCAGGAGGAATGGCCCGGACAGCCTCCGTACGCCCAACCTCCTCCACCAGATGGGACGCATCCGCTTCGACCAGGGCCGCTATGCGGAGTCGCTGAAGGTCCACCGCGAGGCATTGGAGCTGCGCAAGCGCGTGCTGGGCGCCGACAACCCGGCCCTCGTGACTTCCTACAACCGCGTCGCCACGGCGTCGCTGGAGACGGGCCGGCGCGCCGAAGCCGTCAGCGCCTGGCGCAAGGCCCTTGCCCTCCAGGAGGCGTCCTCCACCCTGGAGACGACCCCCATGGGGACGGTGCTGCTGAACCTGGCCGGGGTCTCGCGCGTCGACGGCCGACTGGAGGACGCGCGGGCCCAGGTCGAGCGGGCGCGAGCCATCTTCGAGCGGGCCCGGGGCCCCAACCACCTCACTGTCGTCTACGCGCTCTCGGAGCAGGCGTTCATCGCCAGTGATGCGGGCGAGGACGACGAGGCGCTGGCCTTCGCCACCGAGGCCCTGGAGCGCATCCAGCGCTCACTGGGCTCGGACACTCCGCGCGGCGCCCTACCGTTGACCGTCCGGGGGCAAGTGCACCTGAAGGCGGGGCGCTACCCCGAGGCCAGGCGCGACCTGCTGGATGCGCTGAAGCGGCTGGAGAAGGAACATGGCCAGGCCGGAGGGACGACGGTGCCCGTGCTGCTGTCCCTTGCCGAGCTGTCCCTGGCGACCCACAACCGAAAGGAGGCGCTCGCCTACTGCGAGCGTGCGCGAAAGGGCACAGCGGCGGCCGATGGCGATGAGTCCGACGACGGTGCCAGCGCCCTGTCCTGTGCTGGGGAGGCACATCTGGCGCTGGGCGCCATAGCGGAGGCCGTCCCCCTGCTCGAGCGCGCCCGGCGCATCCAGACCCGATGGGGTGAGGCCAAGGACCCGAAGGTCGCGGGCAAGACCGCGTTCCTGTTGGCCAGGGCGCTCCTGGAAAAACGCTCCGCCCCGGACCGGGCGCGGGCGCTCGCGATGGCCGAGGAGGCCCGGACGCGGCTGGAGTCCGTGGGCGTCCGCGGCCGGTCGGAGCTCCAAACAGTGCTGGCCTGGCAGCGGCGTGAGGCGAAGCGATGAGCGAGCACCCAAAAACAGGCGCCCTGACAGCGCTGCTGCGGGCGCACCTGCCACGGCAGCAGCGCGCGGAGTTGGAAGCCGTGGCGGGGCTCGAAGCCCTGCTGTACCAACACGTCGAAGCAGCCCGAACCCGATGGCCCACACTGCCACTCCCAGACGCAACCTTCATGCGACATCTCGCCCAACATCTGCCCCCGGCGAAGGCCTCGGAGGTGATACGCATCCTCCAGGGTGCGGACCTGTACCTCGCGTGCGCCTGCTCCACCGAGGAGCCCTCGGCCCTCCGGGCTTTCGAGCAACACATCCTCCGGCACATCCCCGCCCGGCTCGGGCGCCTGTCTCCGAACATGGTGGAGGAAGTGCTGCAGGTGCTGCGCGAGCGGCTGCTGGTGGCCAGCGGGAACACGCCTCCGAGGATTGCGAGCTATGGAGGTCGAGGACCGCTGCTCTCCTGGGTGGGCATCGTCGCCGCGCGCATCGCCGGGGAACTGGTGGACCGGGACGAGCGACTTCAGCTCGTCGCTGAGCCTCCCGCGGAACTCGCGCGACTGCTGGCCCCAAGCGACCCCGAGTATGCCCTGCTGCGCGAAGACGCACGCCAGCTCCTCGCCGAGTCGCTCCGAAAAGCCATCGCAGAGCTCCCCGAACAGGAGCGGACCCTGTTGCGCTTGCACCACTTCCACGGGTTCACGATGGACCGGCTGGCGCTCATGTATGGCGGTTCGCGCTCCGGCGTCGCGAGGAGGGTCGCAGATGTTCGCAAGCTGTTGCTCGAGCGCGTACGCATGGAACTCGCGCCCCGGTTGAAGCAAGATCAGCTCGCGCTGGAGAGCATCCTCGGACTGCTCAGCAGCCGACTGGATATCAGCCTCCAGGGCTTGCTGGACTGAAGCCACTGGAGCCCCCTCCTCCGTCGGGTTCCCGCCAGCCGATATCTCTGAGGTATTGACGCTCTGCCCATGCCAGGCGACGCCGTCGCCATCCGTGCCGACGTCGTAGAAGCCGCCCCCTGTGGCGCGAGCAATGGGCCACCGCATCCACGGTCTGCCAACGCCTACTCCCAAGTTTTTTTGGGACGCCGATTGCATTCCTCCCTCTTTCTTCTCGATTGCAGGGACAGCCACGCATCGCCCGCGCAGGACGTACCGCACCTCGAGCCCGTTTCGTGTCCTCACCTCCAATCACATGCATTTCGTCTGCATCACCCCTGACGAGGGTCCTACCCTATCAAGAGGAGATATCCCATGGGCTCAGTGACAGCGGTTGGTCGTTCTGGAGCGGCAAAAGTGGACCCTGCGGAGGCACAACGCCGCGCCGAGGAGGCCCGCCAGAAGGCGGAGGCAGCGCGGCTCGCAGCTGAGGCCAAGCGCAAGGCGGCGGAGGCGGCGCGGGACAACCTCACGCAGGCCAAGCGCGAGGCGGATTCCGCGCGACGAAAGAAGGCCGCGGCGGAGAAGACTGTCACCGACGCACGCAAAGCCGCAGAGAGGCCCGGACAGACACCCGCGGAGGCCAAGAAGTCGAAGGAAGCCCTCGCCGCTGCGGAGAAGAAGCTCAAGGAGGCCACCGAGGCTTCCAGGATGGCGGCCCAGCAACTCCAGGACGCGGAGGAGAAGGCAGCCCTCGCTGCGAAGAGCGCCGAGAAGGCTATGCGCAAGGCGAACGATTTGGCCGTCGAGGAGTCCAAGACGCCGCCCTACAGCCAGAGGGACATCGATAAGGTCAAGCCGACGAAGAACGAGCTCGACTCGGCCTTCGAGGGCACGAGCCGGAAGGCGGAGCTCGAGAAGCTGCTGGGGTTGACTCCCCCGCCGCAGGAAGTCATCCAGACGGCCGGGAGCGGCGAAGCGCCTGGGGCCCCCTTCACCGCGACGAGCATGAATGGCATGCAGGATTGCCCTCCAGCGCGCTTCGATCAACCATTCATGCCCTCGCCCGCCGATACCTTGTTCCCTGAGGCGCAGTCTCCCAACCCTGGAGCGGTGCCTCCCATCACGGTCCCCGACAACTCGGTCCCCCCTCAGCCGGAGAGCAGTCCCTCGCTCTCGTGACATCGCAACGACAGGCGAATCCAAGCGTCATTCGCGTGAGGGCATGATGTCTTCTTTCAGTGACATCAAGGGCAAATCCATCGTGTCGAGCGTCCTATCGCGGAGTCGCGCCTGTGTCTGGGGCCTCCTCCTCGGGCTCTGCATCCTCCCTGGAGGAGCCCGAGGCGCAGTCTCCCCCGACATGCGGCGTTACCTGGTGTCCATCCACCAACTCATCGAAGACCTCGCGTACGAGCGAGCACTGGAGCAGGTTGCCCGAGGCAAGAAGGTGTCCAAGGGGCCCGAGGATGATGTGGCGATATCGCTCTACGAGGGCATCCTCGTGGCGGAGCTAAGCGCTGGGAGGCTGGACGAATCCAATGCTGCCTTCAAAGCAGCCCTCTTTCTAGCCCCCGACGCCCAACTCCCGTTAAGTGTCTCCCCTAAGTTGAAGCGGCGATTCGAAGCCGTGCGCGAGGAGGTTCTGGGCGAGTTGGCCTTGCGAGGGGAAGACCGGGGACCTCTGAAAACAGATGCGCCGACGCGGCTCCAACGGCAGCCAGCGCCACGAGGGCCGCTCCCCGAAGCGGCCTCGAGACTCTCTGAGTCTTCGTCCTCGCCCGTGTCAGAAGTGCCACCCTCCTCCCCAACCTTGCGAGAGCGAGCAATCATCCCTGCCGTGGCGGGAGGCGCACTCGTCGTCACAGCAGGCGTCTTCTGGAAATTGGCGGAGGGAAAGAAGTCAAAGCTGGTGCACAAGCCTCCGGAGCTCCGCACTGAGGCTGACGCCAGAAACCTGGCCCAAAGCGCGCGCGGGATGCAGACGGTCTCCGTGGGACTGCTTGTAGGCGGATTGGTGGGGCTGGGAGCCGCCATGGGAATGTATTTGCAGGGAGCACCTGATGCGCAGGTGCCCGTTCAAGTCGGGCTGGACGGAACGTCAGTGTCGATTTCGGGGAAGCTGCCATGAGACCCCTTCATTTCTCGACAGCGCTTGGCCTGCTCGTGATTGGCGCTCATGTCGCTGCATGCCTCGACGTCGATGACGCAGTCCTCCAGTTCTGCATCAAAAGCCCGGGTGCCTGCCGGGATGGAGGAGAGGCTGCAGCCTCTGACGGAGATGGCGTCCTGGATGGAGATGGCGGTGAAGATGTGCCGGATGGCGGATACACTGGGGATGATGGAGCCACTGACGACGACGGCGGGTCAGATGCTGGCCCGGATGGGGGACCACCAGACAGTGGGCGCGAACCCCCAGGGTGGAAACTCGTGCCTTCGATGCAGATGCGCCGCACAGGGCATACGGCCACGGACCTGAAGAACGGACAGGTGCTCGTCATCGGAGGGTGCACCACAAGTATCAGCCAAGGATGTAGCCCCACGAACACGGCGGAACTCTACACCGTCTCGTCCAATAGATGGAGTCCTGCCAAGAGCCTCAAGACGGCACGTACGGGACATACGGCAACCCTGCTGAACGATGGAAGAGTCTTGGTGGTCGGTGGACGGGGATTTACGGACGAAGCACTGGCTACCGCTGAAGTCTACGACGTCGATACCAACACTTGGACGGACGCCCTCTCCATCCCCAATGGCGCGCGGGCCTGGCATGCAGCTATTCTGTTGGCGTCGGGCAAGGTGCTGGTCGCAGGTGGTGGAACATCCGACTCCACGGGACTCAATACGACCGCGCTCTTCGACCCGAACAACGACACTTGGACGGACGCCGGCAACATGGGTTTCAAGCGGAATGTCCTGACCCTCACCTTGCTCAACGGGGACAAGGTGGTCGCAATCGGTGGCTACAGTGAAACGGGCGCGGAGCGATCCGCCGAGGTCTACGACTCAAGCCAAGTGCATGCAGGCTGGCAACGCATCGAAGAGCGGATGAGCAATGGCCGCAACGGCCATACAGCCACGCGTCTACCCTCAGGGAAAATCTTGGTTGCCGGCTCATTGCTGGGGTCACCTGGAACGGTCCTCCGCGACGTGGACCTCTTCGACCCTGGGAACTGGTCGTGGTCCCCGCAGCAAGACCTGAGAGAAGCCCGCTTCGCACACTCGGCCACCCTCTTGCCCTCGGGTGAGGTCCTTGTGGTCGGTGGAAACTCTCTCTCAAATGGAGCGCCGCGCGCATCTGCGGAGATCTTCCGTCAGAACGGCACATGGGAACTGCTCTCCCCGATGTCCTGCGCGCGTGCCTCTCACACCGCGACGTGGCTAGATTCAGGAAGCGTGCTCATCATCGGAGGCACTGCGAGCAACGGCGAAATACTCAATACCGTTGAGCGATTTGTCCCTTGAGAGACAGCCCCCCAATCCGGTCGCTGCCCCGGACGTATGTCAAGACGAATGCACGGGCGTGCACGAAGCCAGCGAGTTCCTGTGGCGGCCCTGACGCGGACCAGACCAGCCACATGGCTCTCGACGGCGTTTATGGTCCCAGCGTGAACCGCCCCACTGGACGCCCGCCGCTTCTGTCCTTCCCCGCGAGGGAAATCCTAGAGAAAGAAGGCTGCGCAACCGCTTCAGTCTCCCCGAGATAATCCGGGCCTTGTCAGGAACGATAATCACCCGCCGTAGAGTCTTCCTGAAAGGAGCGGCGACCATGACGACGTTGACGATGCGGACGAACCCGATGAAGCGCAGCTATCGCAACAGCCTCTGGCCCCAGTTCGACGCCGCCTCCTGCTCCCTTGTGAGCTTCGCGTCGAAGTCCCTCGTGGGATTTGACCGCCATGGCGGCCCTCCGCCCGTACCCTGCTGAAGCTCGCGCTCCGTCATCGAAGCGCCAAGCCAAGTAGAGGCCGGGCTCCCAATCAGGGACCCGGCCTCTCGGCTTTCCGGGCTCCAGCGTCCTCATGCCACGCCCGCGTGGCCCGCCACGCACAGCCTCACCGTATCGCGGGGCATCACCCGAGGCCGGACACGCGTTCGTGCACCAGTCATCCCGGTTCGGGTCCCCCGGCAGCCTCAAGGTCTCTGACAACTGAATCGTCGTGGTGAATGAATGCCGCCCGCGTGCATCCGGGGCGGCAAGCAATCTACCTCCGTAGCTCATTGGAAGAGCATCCGCCTCTTAAGCGGACGGCGAGGGTTCGAATCCCTCCGGAGGCACTCATACCGGGGTCGTCTAACTAGCAAGGATGGCGGACTCTGACTCCGCAGGTGCAGGTGCAAAGCCTGCCTCCGGTTCTCTCCATGCTGTCCCCCTGGTGGGGATGGCTCCCTGCCGAAGTTCGCAGCACCAATCGGCCCCCGATAGAAGGACAACCGCAGGCTCCAGTCTCAAACCCCTGAATATCACTCGTCTTTTTACCACTCAGAGAGTTCGAGTTCTCTAGAGAAGATCAGAGAACGAGTTCGCACAGAGTTTCATTCGGGAAGCTTCACATCTGCCGACCTGGCGTAGGTGGTCCGCGCGCCCGTCTGAAGAGCGGGAGGACTCGGTTCGATTCCGAGGGTCGGCACTCGCAGCACTGCTTCACCTTCATAGGCCGCGCTCCGGGAGCAGCCTGGACTCCAAATCCGAGCGGGCGGGGTTCAACTCCTCGGCGGCCTGTTTCGTTTCGCCCCTGTAGCTCAACTGGTAGCAGCACCGGTTTCGTAAACCGGGGGTCGTCGGTTCGAACCCGACCGGGGGCACTGTTTCACGCGAGTCATCATGGGTCCGTAGCTCAATGGGAGAGCACTCGGTTTGCACCCGAGCGGTCCGGGTTCGAGTCCCGGCGGTTCCACTTCTCGCCCCTGTAGCTCAGTGGATGAGAGCGCACGGTTCCGAACCGTGAGGCCGCAGGTTCAATCCCTGCCAGGGGCACACTGTTTCTCTTCACGCTCCCGTAGCTCAGCGGAACCAGAGCACGCGCGTCCTAAGCGCAAGGTCGCAGGTTCGAATCCTGCCGGGGGCTTCACAAGCTTTCACCTCTTTCTGCGGTGTGGGGTCGGTGCCCCACTGGGCCTCATAAGCCCGGCCTCCAGGGTTCGACTCCCTGCTCCGCAACTCGTCTTTCGCACGCCGAGCCAGCTGGAGACGGCGACGGTCCCACACACCGTTCCCGCCGGGTTCGATTCCCGGGGCGTGCACTGTGTCCTCGAAGTCTTGCCGGTGTAGCCCAATGGGTAGAGGTGCCAGGTCGAGAACCTGGAGGTTGCGGGTTCGACTCCCGCCGCCGGCACTGTTCGTCGTCGTCGTGTCGTCGCAGGTCAGCAGGAGCTCCCGAAGTCCGTCCGCGTAGCCCAAACGGGAGAGGCCGCCGGCTCAAACCCGGCCCAGTGCGAGTTCGAGTCTCGCCGCGGATACAAACGAAAGGCGTTGCGTCATGGAGACGCTGGTTCTCAGTCAGTCCTTCGAGCCCGTCGCGCGGATTCCCTGGCAGCGCGCCGTCATGCTCATCTTCCAGGGCAAGGTCGAGGTGGTCGAGGAGTACGAGGACCGCTTCGTGCGCTCGGTGACGGTGGAGATTCGCATGCCGTCCGTCATCCGGTTCTTCCGCGGCCTGCGCAAGGGGCCCAAGGGCGTGAAGTTCAGCCGGGAGAACGTCTACGTGCGAGACCACTGCCGCTGCCAGTACTGCGGCCTGAAGGTGTCGCGCGCGGAGGCCACGTATGACCACGTGGTGCCTCGCGCCCAGGGCGGCCGCACCACCTGGGACAACGTCGTCATCGCCTGCGTGCCCTGCAACCAGAAGAAGGGCAACCGGACGCCGGAGCACGCGAAGATGGCGCTGCGCTGCGCCCCGGTGAAGCCCAAGAAGCTGCCGGACACCCTGCACCTGTCGTTCGTCTTCGACAAGGGCATGCCCATGTCGTGGGCCAAGTTCCTCAGGGACGTGGCGTACTGGCATGGCGAGCTGGAGTCCTGAGCTCCCTCCGAGTGGAGGAGGTCCGCCAGAGGCGGGCCTCCGTCCCCTTCGTCCCCGCCCACACGGGTGACGGGGGATGAGGAGGTCCGCCAGAGGTGGACCTCCCGCCCGGAGGAAGCTCCCCGCGCGCCGGCAGGCGGGAGCGCCGCTGCCGGCACATTTCCTGGAAGACCGACGCCAGAGGCTGGCGGCCCGTTTCGAAAACGGTGCGGGTGCATGACGCGCTCGGGGTTCGAGTCCCCTGTCTTCCGCTGTGTCTTGGAGCATGCAGGCCGGGTGGCCGGCCGCCCGGCTGGAAATCGGGAGGGCCCTTCGGGGCCCGTGGTTCGACTCCACCCTGCTCCGGTCTGTCTCTTTGGAAGTTGGACTGGCGATGGCGCCAGGCCCCGCTGCTACCGGGTGCGAGCCGGCCTTCCGGCTTGGGGTTCGAGTCCTCCGACTTCCGCTGCCACACCCGCCCACCCTGGGTCCGGGCCCGGCTCGCACAGGCGGGCCTGTTGCCGACCCAGGCCGGGATTGCGCGCTCACCTCGACGGTTCAGCGGTTAGAGTGCGTGCTCCGGCGAGGGGGCGGTTGACGAGACATGGCGACGAGGAAGAGCGAGGACCAGGAGCGACTCATCGACCGGGACCTGACCGCGTTGGCCCGCGAGGGCCGGCTGCCGGCCGCCCATGGCGTGGACGCCGCGGTGACGGAGGTCCTCGGGTTGCTGACGCGCGGTGGCAAGCATCCCCTGCTGGCCGGAGACCCCGGCGTGGGCAAGAGCGCGCTCGTGCAGGAGGTGGCCCGGCGCATCGCCGAGGGCCGCGTGGACGCGGAGCTGGCGCAGGCCCGGCTGGTGGAGGTGTCCATCGCCAACATCCTCGCGCGCTCCACCCAACGACAGGCGGCGGAGAGCTTCGAGGAGCTGCTGGCCCGGCTCGCCCGGCAGGCCTGCCCCATCGTCTACATCCGTGATTTGCCCGTGGCGCTGGGCGGCCCCCTGGCCCCCGTCGCCGTGCGCGCGCTGCGCACCAGCGGCATGCGGTTCATCTTCGAGACCGAGCCCAAGCGCGTCCAGGAGCTCCTGCGCTCCGACGAGGCGCTCGCCGAGCGGCTCCACCTGCTGCCCCTGCACGAGCCTCCGCTGGAGAAGGCGCGCTGGGTGCTGGGACGGGTGGCGGAGGAGCTCGAGCGCGAGCTGCGGCTGCCCATCGACCCGGCGGCGTGCGACCTGGCGCTGCGGCTGTCGTCCAAGTTCCTGCTCGCGCAGCGCATGCCGCGCAAGGCCATCGAGCTGCTCAAGGAGACGGCGGCGGAAGCGGCGGGCGCGGCCAAGGACCACGTGGGTCCCGAGGACGTGCTCACCCGCTTCTGCGCCGCCACGCGCCTGCCGCGCTTCGTGGTGGACGACGCGATGCCGTTGGACCTGGAGGAGACCGAGCGCTTCTTCGGCGAGCGGCTCCTGGGCCAGACGGACGCGGTGGCGGCGGTGCTGCGCTCGGTGGCGCTGCTCAAGGCGGGGCTGAACGACCCGCGCCGGCCGCTGGGCGTGTTCCTGTTCGCGGGCCCCACGGGCGTGGGCAAGACGCAGCTGGCGAAGCTGCTGGCCGAGTACCTCTTCGGCTCGGCGGACAGACTGGTGCGCCTGAACATGGCGGACTACCCGAACGACGGCGACGAGAGCGTGCCCTTCGGCGCGTCCTGGGCACCGGCGCTGGAGACCCGGCGCGGCGAGCTGACGGCGCTGCTCGACGGCAAGGTGTTCTCCGTGCTGCTGCTGGACGAGTTCGAGAAGGCCGCGCGCAGCGTGCACGACCGCTACCTCCAGCTCTTCGACGAGGGCACGTTCGTCAACGGCGCGGGCGAGGTGGTGTCGTGCAACAACACGCTCATCGTCGCCACGTCCAACGTGGGCGCGGAGGTGTACCGCGAGCCCGCCATGGGCTTCGCGGGCACGCGGCGCGCGGAGGAGATGGTGACGGAGGTGGACCGGCGCATCGGCGAGTCCTTCCGTCCGGAGTTCCTCAACCGCTTCGACGCCATCTGTCACTTCCAGCCGCTGTCCAAGGTGGACATCCGCAAGATTGCCCAGCGCGAGGTGGGCCGCGTGCTGGAGCGCGAGGGCATCCGCGCGCGCTCGCTGGACGTGGAGGTGACGCCCGAGGTGGTCGACATCCTCGTCGAGCGCGGGTACTCGCCGCAGTTCGGCGCGCGCTACCTGCAGCGTGAAATCGAGAAGACGCTCACCGCGGCGCTCGCGGTGGAGATTGCGCGCAAGCCGCTGCCTCCGGGCACGCCCGTGCGCGTGGAGGCACGCGCGGGGGACCGGGTGGTGGCCGTGGCCGAGCCCGCCGCCCCGCCGCCGTCGCCCACCGCGCAGTTGCTGCTGCCCTCCGCGCGCGCGGCCCCGGTGAAGCGGCGGCTGGACCGCAAGTCGCTGCTGGTGGAGATGGACCGGCTGGTGGGCAAGGCGCGCGCGCTGGCGGCGTCCTCGGGGCGACCGGAGCTGGAGGAGCGCAGGACGGCCCTGCTCACGGAGACGCAGGCCCCCAACCTCTGGGACGACCCCACGCACGCGGCGGACGTCATCCGCGCCTTCCGGCTGGTGGAGGCCCACCTCAACGAGATGGAGCGGCTGGAGGCGGCGTGCTTGTTCGCCCGCCGGCTGGTGCGCGAGGCGAAGAACGAGGTGCAGCTGGGCTCCGCGGCGCGGCAGGTGGAGGAGGTCGCGCGCGAGGTGCAGATGGCCGAGGCGCTCCATGCCTCGGGCGCCTCGCAGCAGGACACCGAGGCGCTGGTGGACATCTGCGCGAGCGACTCGGCGGAGACGCAGGCGGTGTGGGTGCAGGAGCTGGCCACCATGTACCTGGGGTGGGCGCAGCGCCGGGGCTACGAGGCGGTGGCGGTGGCCGAGGCGGACGAGCCCTCGCGTGTCGTGGTGCGCATCGCCGGGCCGGGTGCATACGGGTTCCTGGCGGGAGAGGCGGGCATGCACCGACGCCTGGAGGACGAGAAGCGCCAGCGCGCGTATGTCCGCGTGCACCGGGGCGGCGCGCTCTCCGAGGAGGAATTGGAGCTCTTGGAGGTGCTGGGCCGTCCGGTGAAGAGCCACGAGGGCGCCTACCTCCAGCGCGTGCGCACCGAGGTGACGGTGAAGGACGAGTCCACCGGGCGCGTGCTCACGCTCACCGGCGCGGGGGAGCTGGAGGAGCTCAAGGACATCGCCGCGCGCGTGGTGGCGGGCCAGGGCGGCAGCACGGATGAGGCGCGCCGCTACTACCTGGGACGCAGCGCCCGGGTGGAGGACCCGCGCACCGGCGCCGGCACGCCCCGCGTGAAGGACGTGCTGCGAGGCGAGCTGGACGTGTTCATCGCCGCGTGGATTTCACGCGCCCCCACCGAGCCTCCGCTGGGGAGCTGAAGGCGGCGAGGGGACGGGCTCGACGGCCCCGTCCCCTCCGCCCTCACGCTAGTTCGTCACCGTCAGCGGGGTGGTGCGCGTGTTGTTGTCCTCGCGCAGCTCCTGCTGCGCCAGGAACGAGTCCACGTAGGCACCGAGGAACCGGGCCCCGGGCGCGCCCTGCGCATCCGGGGGCAGGCTCACCTGCAGGTTGGTCACCGACTGCGTGATGCAGGCTCCCGGGGCCAGGCTGGGGATGTTCGCGCCTCCCATGGGCACCTGGTCCAGCGGCGGCACGCCACCCGGGGGCACGGGCGCCTCCGGGGCGAGGCTCGTGTCCAACGAGACCACGAACGTCACCGTGCTCGAGGCGCTCGCCGTCGTCCCCTGGTTGCACACCCGAGCCGTCGCGGAGATGCGGCTGCCGGAGATGGCCGACACCGGCCCCGTCAGCGAGGACACGACGAGGTCCGGCCTCGCGCCGATACCGATGAGCCCGTGGACGAAGGTGTTGTTGTCCTCGCGCAACTCCTGCACCTGCGACGCGGCGTCGACGATGGCGCCCAGGTGGAAGACCCAGCCCTGCAGGCCCGGCGGCGCGGTCACCGACACGGTGGTGCTGCGCTGCAGGCACTGACTCACGGCCAGGGCGGGCACGTCCACGGTGCCGAGCGGCTGCTGTTCCTCCGAGGGCAGCGGCGACGCGGAGAGTTGGTCATCGACCGACATCAACAGGCGGACGCTCGACACGGGGCTGGGCATCGTCCCGTGGTTGCAGACCGTCACGGTGACAGGCAGGGACTGGCCATTCTGCGCGCTGGCCGGCGCGGTCATCGCGGTCACGACCAGGTCGGAGCGGCTGCCCACGCCGATGAGGCCGTGGAGGAAGACGTTGTTGTCCTCGCGCAGCTCCTGCACGGAGTTCGTCTCGTCGACGATGGCACCCAGGAAGTAGGCACCATCGCCCTGCGCGTCCGGCGGCAGCCAGGCGTTCGGTGTGAGCGAGCGGGAGAGGCACTGGCCGATGGCGAGCGCGGGGACATCCACGCTCCCGAGCATCACCTGGTCCATGGCGGGAGGCGCGGACGGCGCGGTGGCCGTCAGCACGGCGTCCGTCGACAGGTAGACGCGCGCGGTGGACGGAGGGCTCGACAGGGTGCCGCGATTGCAGACATTCACGGACAAGGCGAGCGGCAGGCTCACCCCCACGCTCCGGGGCGCGGTCATCGCGGTGATGACCAGGTCCGGGCGCTGGCCGACGCCCACGCGCTTCACGAAGCTGTTGTTGTCCTCGCGCAGCTCCTGCACGGACGACGGCTCATCCACGATGGCGCCCAGGAAGAACGCGCCATCCCCTTGCGAGTCCGGCGGGATGGAGGCCCACACCGGGTTGGAGCGCGTGGTGCACTGGCCCGCGCCGAGGGACGGCACGGAGACGGAGCCCACCGGGACCTGGTCCATGGGCGCGGGGCCGGGGCTCGACGACATGGGCGAGAGCACCGCGTCCGAGGACACGAAGAGCTGCGCCTGCGTCGAGTTGCTGGGGCGGGTGCCCTGGTTGCACACCGTCACCGTCACCGTGGTGGGCCCCGAGGTTGGCAGGCTCTCCGGCGAGCCCAGCGCCGTGACGACCAGGTCCGGCATGAGGCCCACGCCCACTTGCCCCTGGATGAAGGCGTTGTTGTCCTCGCGCAGCTCCGGCACGGAGGGCGGGTCGTCCACGATGGCGCCCAGGTAGTACGCCCCATCGCCCGTTCCAGCCGGCGGGATGACGGCGCCCGGCATCGCCCCTTCGTGCACCAGGCACGCGCCCGGGCTCAGCGAGGGCACGGAGATTTCACCCTGCGGCGTCTGGTCCAGCGGCATCGACGGGCCGGGCCACGGCGTCATCGGCGTCAGGGCCGTGTCCGTCGACAGGTAGACCTGCGCGCGAGCGGGGTTGCTCGGCTGGGTGCCCTGGTTGCACACCGTCACCGTCGCCTGGAAGGGCTGCCCCGAGGCGAGGCTCGGCGGCGCGGTCATCGCGGTGATGACCAGGTCCGGCCCGTTGCCCACGCCGACCAGCCCCTTCACGAAGGTGTTGTTGTCCTCGCGAAGCTCCAGCACCTGGTTCACGTCATCCACGACGGCGCCCACGTAGAAGGGGCCCGCGCCCGTCGCACCCGGCGGCACCATGGGCCAGCCCGTCAGCGAGCGCGTCGCGCACTGTCCCGGCACCAGCGAGGACACCTGGACGTCGCCCACCGGCGACTGGTTCGGCGGCATGGGCGCGGGGCCCGACGGCATGGGCGAGAGCGTCGGAGTCGTGGAGAGGTAGAGCTGCGCGCGCACCGGGTTGCTGGACTGCGTGCCCTGGTTGCACACCGTCACCGTCGCCTGGAAGGACTGGCTGAAGGACATCGAGGGCGGAGCCTGCACGTCCGTGACGACGAGGTCCGGGCGATACCCCAGCCCCACCAGGCCCTTCACGAAGGTGTTGTTGTCCTCGCGCAGCTCCAGCACCTCGCCCGCGTCATCCACGATGGCACCCAGATAGAGCGCGGTGGCCTCCGTGGGCATGGGCGGGAACGAGGGCCAGACACTCTCCTCGCGCGTCAGGCATTGGCCAGGCGCGAGCGACGGGAACGAGCCCATGCCCACCTGCACCTGGTCCGACGGCGGAGGCCCCGGAGGCGTCATCGGCGTCAGCACGTCATCGAGCGACAGGTACAGCCCGAGCCGCGCCCAGCCACTGGACTGCGTGCCCTGGTTGCACACCGTCACGCGGACGGGAGTGGACTGCCCGGGCGTGAAGCTCGCGGGAGACGACAGCTCCCGGACCACCAGGTCCGCGCGACTGCCCACCCCGATGACGGTGGTCGCGTGGGTGTTGTTGTCCTCGCGCAGCTCCGGCACGGAGGCCGGGTCGTCCACGATGGCGCCCAGCACATACCGCCCCTGGCCATTTCCCGACGGCGGCAGCCACGCGCCGACTTGCGAGAAGCGAGCGAGGCACTGCCCCGGCTCCAACCAGGGGAGCTGCAGCGAGCCCACCACGACCTGGTCCTGCGGAGGCGCGCCGGGCCCTGACGGCGTCAACACATCATTCACGGAGAGCAGGAAGCTCACCCGCGTGCTGGAGGAGGCCGTCGTGCCCTGGTTGCACACGCGGGCCTGGACCTCGAACATCTGCTGCGTCATCACGCTGGCGGGAGCGCGCAGCTCCGTGATGACCAGGTCCGGGAGATTGCCCACGCCGATGCGCTGGACCGCGCTGTTGTTGTCCTCCCGCAGCTCCTGGACGGAGGACGGGTCATCCACGATGGCCCCCACGTAGTAGGCGCCGTCCTGCTGGGCCAACGCAGGCAGCGAGGCGGTCAGCGAGACCTCACGCGATACACAGGCTCCTGGAGTGAGCGTCTGCGACAGGGAGAAGTCTCCCACGAGCAGCTGGTCCAGCGGCGGAGCCTGGGGGCCGCTGGGTGTCAGCACGTCATCCACGGACATGAAGAACCGGGTCTGCACGCCGCTGACCGGCGCGCTGCCCTGGTTGCACACCGTCACCGTGGCGTTGAAGCCCTGACCCCGACTCACACTCGCGGGGACCCCCAGCTCGCGGATGACGAGGTCCGGCCCCGTCTGGAGCGGACTGGATGCCGCCTCGACTCCGGGCTCCCGCGAGGCCCCTTCGCCTCCCGAACAGCCCGTGCCCACACCGATGAACAAACCCATGACCAGCCAACTCGTGGCGGTCACGCTCCACTCCGGCCTCTTCATGAAGTCTCCCGTTGAAGTCACATGTGGAGCACGGCGACGAGCCTCGACGCCGGCTCCAGGCACGCGCACTAAGGGTGTGGCCGCCCGAATGAAAGCCCTGATGAAACATGACCGTTTCATGAAGTCGGAAAGGACTCCCTCGACGACAAAACCTCACTTCTCGATACGTGTGACGGCGAGCGAGTCCCCAGCGCCCCCTGAGCGCGACGCGCATCCACGGGTCAACGTGTCGAGGGCCTCGGGTTGCCCTGTGTGGAAGTCCTCTGCTATCGCGCGCCTCGCGCCGCATGCGGCGAACTGCCCCGGGGGGCTGTCCATGGCGAAGGGTTCCGAGACGATGCGAGGGTTTGCCGCGCTGCTGGTGCTGTTGACGACGTCCGCGTTCGCGGCCGAGCCCTTCTCGCAGGGCATGGTCACCATCACCCTGGATGACGGCTGGGCCACCCAGTACACCAAGGCGCGGCCCGCGCTGAATGCGCGAGGGATTCCCGCGACGTATGGAATCATCACCCAGGCGCTCGCCCAGGGCTGGGGTGGCTACATGAGCACCTCCCAAGTCCAGACGCTCATCGCCGAGGGCAATGGCATCGCCAGCCATACCCTCACGCACCCGGACCTCACCACGCTGTCGCCCACCGAGCTCGTCGCCGAGCTGCGGGACTCGCGCGACTGGCTGGTGGGGTCGCTGGGCCTGAGCGCGGTGCCGGATTTCATCATCCCGTATGGGGCCTACGACGCCACCGTGCTCGCCTCCATCCGGCAGCACTACGCCAGCAGCCGCACGGTGAACGCGGGCCGGAACTTCCGCGACACCATCGTGTACGAGCTGCGTGGCAATGACGTGGCGCGTGGCGTCTCCGTCGCCACGGTGCGCGGCTGGATTGACCAGGCTCTCGCGGAGAAGAGCTGGCTCATCCTCGTCTTCCACGAGTTCGTGGACGGAACGCCGACCCGCGACACGCAATACAAGACGTCCAACTTCGCGAGCATCCTGGACCACCTCCACACCCGGGGCGCGCTCACGGTGACGCTGTCGCAGGGGCTCGCGCTGATGAACGGCCGCACGGAGCCGGAGCCGACCGCGGGGATGAGCATCTATGGCGATGCCCTGGAGGGCGGCTTCGCGGATTGGAGCTGGGCGGAGCACTCGCTGGACGAGACGACCACGGTCCACTCGGGCTCGGCGTCCATCCGCTTCGAGCCCGACGCGTGGGCGGGGCTGATGCTCCACCACTCGGGCGTGGACCTGTCGGGGTACCAGTCCCTGGAGTTGTGGGTGCATGGTGGCACCACGGGCGGTCAGGGGGTGCGCGTCGTGCTGCATGACGGCACCAACGTGCTCGGGAGTCAGCGGCTGGACGAGGCGCTGGGCGGGCCGCTGGTCGCGGGCGAGTGGCGCAAGGTCACGCTCTCGCTCGATGCGCTGGGAGCCTCGTCGGGCGTGATGCAGGACCTCTACATCCAGGACGACTCGGGAGCAGACCAGGCGGCGGTGTACCTGGACTCAATCGCTCTCATCCCCCGATGAGGCTCCCGGGCGGCGCGGGGTCGGCTCGCCGCGCCGCGGCATCCGGGGGTGGGGCCGAAAGGACAGACAGGGCTCCCATCGGCTGAGAATGGGCTGTGTCCGACCCTTGTGTGGCCCATTGGGAGTCGCGAATCCGGGCCCCCTTCTCATGTACCCGCCGTGTGGGGTTACATCCGAGGGGTGTCCTGCTTCGACGAGAAGACCGCGCAAGCGCTGGTCAGCGGTGTGCTCTCCGTCGTGGAGGCCCAGCGCCTGCGGCGTCATGCGGAGGGATGCCGTGCGTGCGCGGCGCTCCTGGCGAGGCTGACACCGCCCGGCAGCGCGGCACATCGCGTCACGCCGCAGCAGGAGGACGCCACGGAGCTGGCCCTACCGCGCGCCGCGTTGATGGCGATGGTGGGGGATTTCGACCCGCCCACGGAGCCACTGCGTGCCGCGCGGAAGAGGGGCATGGACCCGGAGGTGGGCAGTTCGAGCGCTCATCCCGAGGAGGCCGCGCCGGACGCGGGGACACTGATTGCGCCAGTGCCCCGGCGCCTGGAGGGTCCGAAGACGTTGCTGGAGCTCCCAGCGGTCGCGGAGGCGGGGACCCAGATTGCGCCGGCGCCGAAGGTGTCCATGAGTTCGGGGCAACCGTCGCGGCCTCCCGTCGGCGCGAGCAGTCCCGTCACCTCGCCTCCAGCGTCATCCGCGAATGAGGGACGTTCGGCCGCGGCTCCACCGGCTCCGCTCGGGACGAGCGTGGCGGCCACATCGGCTCCAGCGTCATCCGTGGCGGCTGGACGCTCGCCTACGCCACCAGCGGGGCCTCTCAGGACGAACGCGGCGGCGACATCGGACCCAGCATCAGCCGTGGCTGCTGGACGTGCACCTACGCCACCAGCGAGTCCCCTCGGGACGAACGCGGCGACCACTTCTTCCCCGGCCTCGTCCGCGAGCACGGGGCAGTCCCCCGTGAATCCATCGCGCCCCCTGGTCGGTGAAGACGCTTCCGCGTCTCCTCCGCCGTCGCGCCCCCTGGCCGGCGCGAGCAGCTCCGTGCCGCCGCCGTCATCGCGGGCACCGGTGGGCACGAGCACCTCCAGTCCTTCGCCTCCCTCTCGGCCACTGGTCGGAGCAAGCACCTCCGTACCCTCGCCTGCCTCTCGGCCGATGGCCGGTGCGAGCGCCTCCGGTCCTCCGCCTCCCTCCGCCTCCGAGGCGGTCGCGGCTTCCCAAGGCCCGTCCAGCGCCGGCGCTCCATCACCGACCTACGGCGAGGGCACGCAGGTCGCTCCTCCGCCCCGCCCTCCCGTCGTCGAGGGCACGCAGGTCGCTCCGCCACCCCGCCCTCCCGTCGTCGAGGGCACACAGGTCGCTCCTCCGCCCCGCCCTCCCTTCGGCGCTGGCACGCAGGTCGCTCCGCCACCCGGCAACAGCCAGCGTGTGCCTCGCCCATCGTCGGAGCCGCCATCCATCGAGGCTCCCTCGCGGACGCTCGTCGGCCGGTACCACATCCTCGACAAGCTGGGCTCGGGCGGAATGGGCGTCGTCTACAACGCCTACGACCCGGAGCTGCACCGCCGCGTCGCCATCAAACTGCTCCACCCGAGCGCCAACACCGTGGTCCGCGCCGACGGCGCGACGCGCCTGCTGCGAGAGGCCCAGGCCATGGCCCGCCTCTCCCACCCCAACGTCGTCTCCGTCTACGACGCGGGCACCTTCGCCGGCCGCGTCTTCATCGCCATGGAGCTGGTCGACGGCGTGTCCCTGCGCCACTGGCTGCGCGCCACGGACCACTCCTGGCGCGACGTCCTCGACCTCTTCCGCCAGGCCGGCAAGGGGCTCGCCGCCGCGCACGCCGCCGGGCTCGTCCACCGTGACTTCAAGCCCGCCAACGTGCTCGTCAGCCGCGACGGCCGCGCGCAGGTGACGGACTTCGGACTGGCTCGCAACAGCGCGGACCAGGACGCCGCCGAGGAAGGCCGCCCCACCGCGCCCTCCCAGCTCGCCCTGCGGCGCGAAGACCTCCTGGAGTCCCCGCTCACCGAGGCGGGCCTCGTCATGGGCACCCCCGCGTACATGCCACCCGAGCAACACGAGGACGGACGCACCGACGCGCGCGGAGACCAGTTCAGCTTCTGCGCCTCGCTCTACGAGGCCCTCTACGGACAGCTCCCCTTCGAGGGCAAGGCCGCCAGCGTCTACCTGCGCGAGTCGCTCGCCGGCAACGTGCGCCCACCTCCGCGAGGCAGCCGCGTCCCCGCGTGGTTGCTGCGCGCCATCAGCCGGGGACTCGCGCCCACCCCCGACGCCCGCTACCCCTCCATGGAGGCCCTGCTCGCGGAGCTGAGCAAGGACCCGTCCGTCATCTGGCGACGCCGGGGCATCATGGCCGCCGGCGTGCTCGTGCTCTACGGCGCCATCGGCGTCGCGTGGTGGATGGGCAATCGCCGTCACGCGCCTTGTCTGGAGGCAGGGGCGCGGCTGACGGGCATCTGGGACGCCTCGCGCAGGGACGCCGTGAGCAAGGCGTTCTCCGCCACCCACAAGCCCCAGGCCCCCGAGCTGCTGTCGCGCGTGACGCAGAGCCTGGACACCTTCGCCCAGGACTGGACGCGCATGCACCTGGAGGCCTGCGAGGCCACCCGTGTGCATGGCCACCAATCCGACGCGGTGCTGTCCCTGCGCATGGCGTGCCTGGAGCGGCGCCGCTCGACGCTCGACGCCGTGGTGGGCGTGCTCGCGCAGACGGACGAAGCCTCCTTCGCCACCGCGCTCGACGCCGCCCAGCGGCTGCCCTCCGTCGACGACTGCGCGAACGTGGACGCCCTGCGCCTGGGCCTCCCCGAGTCGAGCGAGCAACGCCAGCGCGTGGAGCGCCTCCGCGCCGGACTGGACCGCACCACCGCCCTGGTGGACGCGGGCCGCTACGAGCAGGCCCACACGGAGCTCCAGGCGCTGCTCGTCCAGGCCCGCGCGCTCGGCTACCGCCCCGTGCTCGCGGAGGCGCTGGAGCTGGAGGGACGCCTGGGCCTGGTGCTCGGAGACGAAGCCCGCGCGCAGAAGGCGCTGCGAGAGGCCCTGCTGCTCGCCCAGGCCACGCGCCATGACGAGGTCGCCGCGCGCGCCGCCGCCCGCTGGGTCACCACCCTCTCGCGCTCCCCCGAGCTCGAGGAGTGGGGCGTCGCGCAGGCCCGCGCCAGCATCGAGCGCGCGGGGGGCGCCCCGGAGCTGGAGGCCCTGCTCCACACGAGCCTCGCGCGCAACGCGTTCTTCCGCGGCCAGTACGCCGAGGCCGCGGAGGCCTTCGGGCGCTCGGCGGCCCTGCGCGAACAGGCGCACGGCCCCGAGCACCTGCTCACGCTCGAGTCCCTGCGCAATCAAGCCTCCGCTCTCTCCCGCACCGACGAGACGGAGCGCACCTCGAAGCTGCTCCACCGCGTGCTCGACCTCACGAAGGTGGTGATGGGGCCCGACCATCCCCAGACGGCCCTGGCCGCCAACGCCGTCGGCTATCACCTGACGCTCCGCCGCCGCTTCGACGAGGCCCTGCCCTACCTGCACCAGGCCATCACCCTGGAGGAGCGCGCGATGGGCCCCGACAGCGCGACGCTCAGCTATCCCCTCAACAACCTTGCTACCGCATTGGAATCCCTCGGGCGCTTCTCGGAGGCGCGTCCACTGCGGGAGCGCGCCCTCGCGCTGGACCTGAAGACCCACGGCGCCACGCATCCGGAGACCGCGGCCGACTGGGCGCTTCTGGCCCAGCTCGCGTTGAGCGAGGGACGCACGCGCGACGCGGTGGAGCTGGCCCGCAGCAGCGTGAACGCCTACGAGGCCTTCCAGAAGGGCCACCCCGACCAGGCCGCGCCGCTGACCACGCTCGGCATCGCGCAGCTCGCGCTGGGACGCACCCGCGAGGCCCGGGCCACGCTGGAGCGCGCCCTCACCCTGCGGGCCACCACGCCGGGCCTCGGAGAGGACCTGGCCGCCACCCGCTTCGCCCTCGCCCGCGCCCTCGGCGCCGCCGAGTCCTCCCGCGCGCGCGCGCTCGCGCAGCAGGCCCTGGGCTTCTACGAGGCCACACCGGACCTGTGGACCGCCGAGGCCCGCCGCGTCCGGGACTGGATGAGCACCGGCCCCGTGTCACGTCCCTGAAAAGCCAACCCTCGAAAACCATCCCAAGCACCTTCGCGCCGGCCTCGCCCGATACTCCCCATGCAAGCCTTTTCACTGAAGGCACCGCACGCGATGGGGGATTGCGTCATGAGCATCGACAAGCCATCGAAGTCCGCCGCCAGGATGGGGCCACGCCCGGCCACCTCGAAGCCCACTCCCCCGGCGCCCCGGCCCGCGTCACCGAAGACGGGAGCCCCCTCGACCCCTCGCCGGGACAGGTTCGACGGGCACAGGCTGGAGGGCGCGGGGCTCCCCATCCGACTCTCCGGGCAGCCCCCTCGCCCGTTCCTGAGGCTGCCGCTCAGGCCCTGGACGCCTCACTCGAAGCTGGAGCCCTGGAGCGGCGTCCCCCAGAAGCCCTGGCTGCGCTACCCGGACCTCTTCGGCACCGGCGCCACCGCCCGGCCCGCGTCGCCCTGCGGCTGCGGCCTGCCCATCCGTCTCTCCTAGGCCGCCCGCCGTCCAGGTTCATCGCCGGGGTCCGCGGCCCCTCCATGGATGTCACGGCGAAACTTTCCACCGCGCGAGGCGGGGTGAGTCCTTAGACTCCCCCAAATGCTTCAAGTCATTCCCCTGGGCGGCCTGGGAGAAATCGGCCTCAACTCCCTGGTCATCGCCTGCAACGGGGAGATGCTGCTCATCGACGCGGGCCTGATGTTCCCCTCCGAGGGGATGCCCGGCGTCGACATCATCATCCCGGACTTCACCCACCTGAAGCAGAACGCCGCCTGCCTCAAGGGCGTGGTGCTCACGCACGGCCACGAGGACCACCTGGGCGCGCTGCCCTACCTGCTGGGCGAGGTGAATGTGCCCGTGTACGGCACGCGCTTCACGCTGGCCATGGCGCGCCACCGGCTGGACGAGCTGGGCGTGGAGGCGGACCTGCGCGAAATCGAGCCGCGCGAGCCGTTCAACGTCGGCACCATGTTCAAGGTGGAGGCCAGCCGCGTCACGCACACCGTGCCGGACGCGGTGGGCTTCATCATCCGCACGCCCGAAGGCACCTTCATCCACACCGGCGACTTCAAGCTGGACCCGGACCCCATCGACGGGCTGCGCACCGACTTGGAACGCTGGGGCGAGGCCGGCGAGGAGGGCGTGCTGTGCCTCTTGTCGGACTCCACCAACTCCGAGCTGACGGAGGAGACCGGCAGCGAGCGCGTGGTGGAGCAGACCTTCGAGCGCCTGTTCCAGGGCGCCACCGGCCGCATCGTCGTGGCCCTGTTCTCCTCCAACCTGCACCGCGTGCGACATCTCCTGACGCTCGCGGAGAAGCTGGGGCGCAAGGTGGCCCTGCAGGGCCGCAGCATGCAGCGCAACGTGGAGATGGCGCGGCAGCTGGGCTACCTGGACGTGCCCGACTCGCTCTTCGTGCACCTGGACACGGTGCCGCTGCTCCCCGCCCAGCGCGTGCTCGTGCTCACCACCGGCGCGCAGGGAGAGCCCCGCGCGGGCCTGTCGCAGCTCGCCTCCGGTGACGGGCCGCTGAAGGTGGGCCCCGGAGACCTGGTGGTCCTCAGCTCCCGCCCCATCCCCGGCAACGAGCGCGGCGTGGGGGCGTTGATCGACCAGCTGCACTGGCGGGGCGCGAAGGTCGTGTACGCCCAGGTGGAGCCCGGCGTCCACGTGTCCGGCCACGCCAGCCGGCCCCAGCAGCAGCGCGTGCTGGAGCTGGTGCGCCCCAGCCACTTCATCCCCGTCCACGGCGAGGGCCGCCACCTGCACCGACACCTGGCCACCGCCCGTGAGGCCGGCCTGGAGCCCGCGCAGTGCCTGCTGGCCCAGGACGGCGACGTCGTGGGCTTCGAGGAGGGCCGGGGCCGCTTCACCGGGAGCGTGCCCTCCGGCCGCATCTTCAAGGACCGCTTCGGAGGCGGCATGGTGACGCCGGACACACTCCACGAGCGGGTCCGCCTGTCGGAGACGGGGCTGGTGGCCGCCGTCGTGGTGCTGCAGCGGGGCACGCAGCAGTTGGTGGGCGGCCCCCAGCTGTCGGGCCAGGGCCTGTCGCTGGATGAACAGGTGCTGCTGCCCCGGGTGGCCCAGGACGCCCGGGCGCTCTTCGAGGAGCTGTCCGTCCAGCTGCGGGGCGACGACGCCCTGGTGCGAGAGGAACTCACCCGGGTGGTGCGCCGTGCGTTCCGGCTGTACAGCTCCAAGCGCCCCCTGGTGGTGCCCATGGTCGTCAGGGTGTAGGTGTGTTAAGCGCCGCTGTTGCCCATGCCCTCGTTCGACGTCGTCTCGAAAATCGACATCGCCGAGCTCGACAACGCGGTCAACCAGACCAAGAAGGAGCTCAGCACCCGCTATGACTTCCAGGGTGCGCAGGCGGACGTAGTCATCGCCCCGGACAACACGGCCATCACCGTGAAGGCCAACAGCGAGGACCACGTCAAGGCCGCCAAGGTCGTCCTGCTGGCGAAGCTGGCCAAGCGCAACATCAGCTTGAACGCGCTCGACTACGGCGACATCGAGAAGACGGGCCTGCACAACGTGAAGCAGGTCATCAAGCTCCAGCAGGGCATCCCGGTGGAGAAGTCCAAGGAGCTGGTGAAGCTCCTCAAGGATTCGAAGATGAAGGTGCAGGGCTCCATCCAGGCCGACCAGCTGCGAGTCACCGGGAAGAACCGGGACGACCTCCAGGCCGCCATCGCCCTGTTCCGCAAGGAGCAGGACCGACTGAAGCTGGACATGCAGTTCACCAACTTCCGCGATTGATAGAAGCCATGCGAGTCGCTGCCCTGTCCCTCTGCTGTCTGCTCTGTGTCCCGGCCATTGCCTCCGCGCAGGACGAAGCCCTTCCCCCGCCCCGGCCGTCCAAGCTGGTGCCCAACATGTCCAAGCCGCCGAAGCTGCAGGGCGGCCTGAAGGGCTTCGCCTCGCCGCTGACGCTCAAGTCCACGGACGTGTCCGGCGCCAGCGCGTCGTTCACCGCCAAGGTGGGCTTCCGCAAGGACACGCTCTACGTGGGCGTGGACGCCAAGGACGACCAGCTGCTCGCGGGCGACACCGTCACGCTGTCCATCTACTTCCCGGACACGGGCCCGCTCACGACGGGCTACACGTGGCGCTTCGGGTTCGACGGCAAGCGGGACTCGGGCGCGACCAGCGGGACGCCGGAGTTCGCCCAGCAGAAGGTGAACGGGGCGGTGGAGCGCCGGGGCACCACGCTGTCGCTGGTGGCGGCGGTGCCGGTGCGCGCGCTGCCGCGCTTCCCCTCCATCGACCCGATGGTGATGGACGTGTGCATCACCTACGAGGACCAGGACGGCGAGGGCAAGGGCGTGCCCGTCTCCAACTGCCAGAGCGGCACCATGGTGGGCGAGGCGCTGCGGCTGCCGGACGAGCCGCGCAAGGCGCTCAAGCTCAAGCCGCCCGAGTCCGTGACGGCGCTGGAGCCCGCGGCCACCGGCTGGCTGGGGTGGGACCTGCTCAGCTACCCGGCCTGGGCGCAGGGGGACGAGGAGCTGTCCCCCGAGTCGCTGCGCGAGCTGGTGGTGGGCAAGCCCGTGGACGCCAAGTCGGTGAACGTGAACGTCCCCGAGTCCCTCAGCCTGACAGGCGAGCTGTCCTTCGTGACGGTGCTCTCGGGGAAGAATCCATATGCCGTCGCGGGTCAATGCGACGCCGAGACGGAGCTGCGGTTGGGGCTCTACCTCGTGACGGGGAAGACGGCGCGGCGAGTGCTCGAGTGGCCGGCCGCCACCTGCGCGCTGGGGCGCGCGTCCTCGGTGGAGCTGGACGAAGAGGACGGGCTGACCATCCGTTACTCGAACGGCGCGATGATGAACTTCGTTTGGAGTGGGGACCACTTCACGCGAACCGAACTGGGAAGCAGGTAGACCGCAGTGGAAACCACCAAGAGCCTGTACATGATGACCCTCGGCTGCCCGAAGAACCGGGTGGACTCCGAGGTGATGCTCGGCACGCTGAAGCACCGCGGCTACACGCTGGTGCAGGAGGCCTCCGAGGCGCAGGTCATCGTCGTCAACACGTGCGCCTTCATCGGTCCGGCCAAGCAGGAGTCGGTGGACTCCATCCTGGAGATGGCCGAGCTGAAGAAGTCGGGGAGCTGCAGCACGCTGGTGGTGACGGGCTGTCTGTCCCAGCGCTACGGCGAGGAGCTGGCGAAGGAGATGCCGGAGGTGGACCACTTCCTGGGCACCAGCGCGTACGCCCAGATTGGCGACCTGCTGGCGGCCGAGGCGTCGCCGCGTCAGGTGATTCCGGACCCCGACTACATCCACGACGCCGACACGCCGCGCATCAACTCGATGCCGAAGTACACGGCGTACCTCAAGGTGTCCGAGGGCTGTGACAACGCCTGCGCGTTCTGCATCATCCCCACGCTGCGCGGCGGGCAGCGCTCGCGCACCATCGAAGACATCGTCATCGAGGCGAAGCGGCTGGCGGACAGCGGCGTGCAGGAGCTGAACCTGGTCGCGCAGGACCTCACGGCGTACGGGCATGACCTGCCGGGCCGCCCGAAGCTGCACGATTTGCTCAAGGCGCTGGTGAAGGTGGACGTGCGGTGGATCCGCCTGCACTACGCCTACCCGCGCGTGTTCCCGGACGAGCTCATCGAGGTGATGGCGGCGGAGCCGAAGATTGCCCGCTACCTGGACATGCCGGTGCAGCACGTCAGCGACAAGCTGCTCTTGTCGATGAAGCGCGGCCGCAACTCGGAGTTCCTCAAGGGGCTGCTCACCAAGCTGCGTGAGCGCGTGCCGGGGCTGGTGATGCGCACGTCGCTCATCGTGGGCCTGCCGGGTGAGACGGAGGAGGACTTCGAGATGTTGAAGGAGTTCGTGAAGACGCAGCGCTTCGAGCGCCTGGGCGTCTTCCAGTACTCCGACGAGGAGGGCACGGCGGCGTACGACCTTCCCGACAAGGTGCCGCAGAAGATCATCGAGCGCCGGTGGCGCGAGGTGATGGCCATCCAGAAGCGCATCAACCGCGAGCAGAACAAGAAGCTCGTGGGCAAGCGGCTGGAGGTCCTGGTGGAGGGCCCGGCGCCGGAGACGGAGCACCTGCTGGTGGGTCGCCACCAGGGGCAGGCGCCCGAGATTGACGGTCTGGTCTACATCAACGACGGCCTGGCGTACCCGGGTGAGCTCGTCACCGTGGAGGTGACGGAGGCGCACGACTACGACCTGGTGGCGCGCGTGGTGGAGCGGCCGGACCCGAAGCAGCGTCAGCACGTGGCGCGTGACGCGCACCCGGCCCCCGTGCCGGTGGTGCCCGCGCCCCGGCCTGTGACGCGGCTGGAGTAGACGTGAAGCATCCCGGGCCGCGCGCCTTTCGCGACGTGGCCCGGGCGTCTGGCTGTCTGGAGTGAGGTGCCTGGAGGGAGCGAGGCTCCTCGGCACCACGCGCCTCGGGGCAGCTCACCGTACTCGCGACGGAGCCCCGAGGAAGATCCCGGTGACTGGAGGGAGCGAGGCTCCTCGACAGTGCCGCTCGCGCCCGCTCACGTGGGTGCACGGGGCCTCGGCGCGTGTTGCGCGAGCCCGCGCGCGACTACCGAGGGTCCTCGGGCTCCAGCTCGCGCTCCTCGGGCGGGGGCTCGCGAGAGGTCTTCTTGCGGGATGGCGCCGCGACGCCTTCTCCGAGCGGCGTGGGCTGGCACTCGCACACCGTGCGGCGCGTGGCCGTCTCGGTGACGAAGGCGCACGCCGTGGGGCACTCGGGCTGACGTGCCTCCTCGTAGAGGGACAGCCGGAAGTCCTTCGCCTGCGTGAGCGCGGCGTGGCACGCGGGCAGCGATTGCGCCAGGGAGGGCCAGGGCAGACGGTGCTGCGTCGTGAGACCCCGGCTGGTGGCGGGGAAGCTCAGGCCCACCGCGCAGCCCGGTTCCAGGCGCTGCCCCTCCGCGCCCACCGGCTCCAGGTGCACCCGGCCTCCCTCTGGGAGGTCTCGGAACACCGCGCCGACCACGGAGACCGTCCCGTCCGGCTCGCGGCGCACATGGAGCCCGTAACAGGCCTCCTCGCTGAAGACACCGTGTGCATCCGCGCAGCGCTGGCGCGGTGTCAGCCGTGAAGATGGAGCTCCCGACGGGCTGGAGACCTCCCGAGAGACCTCCGACGGTGTGGCCGCCGGCCCGGGGCTCGATACAGCAGGAGCGGCGTCATGCGTGTCCTCCAACGCGGCTACGGGCCCTGGCGCTGGCGTGGAGAGGCCGTCGGGACGAGCCCCCTTCGACGAGGCGCCTCCTCCCGACGCGATGCCCGAGTCGGGAGAGCTGCCCTGCATCCGCCCCACGCTCTCCACGTTGTCCGGGCCGAGCGCCTCGGTGCCCCTCGACGCTGAAGCCTCGGACGCGAGGACCCGGGGCCTGCGCAGCACCAGCACCCCGCCCTTCGCGTCCAGCGTCGCGGTGAAGCGCCCCCAGACATCCGGGCCCAGTCGACCGAGGCTGCTCGGTGAGTCCCATCGCCCCGCCGCTTCGACGACGAGAGGCCGCACGCCCACGCCCTCCGCCACGTCCACCGAGTCCACCGCGAAGGTGCGTGGCGGCAGGTTCGCCGCCGTCTCCAACGGCTGCAGCCCCTGCGCCTCCGCGGGCCCCAGGGCGATGCGCGAGAAGGGCTCCCGCGTCGACAACACGAACGGGCCCGTGAGCTCCGACTCCCCCTGTGCCACCCGAGCGGCCAGCAGCGGCCAGTCCCCCACCGGCTCGCGGCTGAGTTCCACGCGGTGGACCTCCCGCGCCGCGTCCGACGCGGAGGTCTCCGCCACATACGCCTCCCGCGACCGAGAGGCCGTGAAGGTCACCTCGCGACGCAAGGGGTCCACGGTGAGCGCGTAGGGCTCCAGCACGTCCGAGCCCAGCGTGACCGAGCAGGGCTTCTCCCCGGACACGCCCGCCGTGCGCAGCGGCACGGACGCGCCACCCACCGTGAGCGCGGGCAACGGCACCACCGGCCAGGCACGAAAGCCCCCGGCGATTTCGGGCGCGCGCACGGTGCCCTCGGGCGGAGGGATGCCGCCCTCGAAGCACTCCTGGGAGACCATCGACAGGGGCCGCGCCACGTCCAGGACGACGGGCACCGTCCGCGTCCCCAGCTTCCCCGCCACCGTGAGCCTCAGCGCGGGCGAGGCCAACAGCGGCAACGTGCGGCCCACCAGCACCTCGGTCCGGGACGACGGGCCGGGCGCCACCTCCCGGTGACATCCCGAGCCCACCACACCCAGACACAGCCAGAGCAGGAACGCGCCGCGCACGCCGCGCAGGTTACTGCTTCTTCTGCTTGGTGAAGTCATCCACGCGCGTGTCGTCCGGGACATCCAGCTTGAAGCTGTCCGCGGCCAGGCCCACGTTCGTCTTCAGGTTCACGAAGGAGATGGTGTTCTCGCTGCCATCCGGGTCCACCACCGTGCTCTTCAGCACCTGGGCCGACGCCGGGTCCACCTCCAGCCGCACCTGCTTGAAGCGCGGCTCCTCCTTCAGGGGGTTCAACACCAGCAGCGTCCCCTTGCAGTCCTTGCAGGCGCCCTTGGTGATGGCGAACTCGTCCGCGAGCCGCCCCTGGCCGAAGAGGAACGTCACCGACGCGGACAGCTGGCTGGTGTCCACGCTGGCCACCGTGAGCGACTGGGCCGCGGGGTCGTACGCGTAGACCTTGTTGCCGGCCAGCACGAAGGTGCGCGCGGAGGGCGTCTGATACTCCCACCGCATCAGCCCCGGCTTCTTGTACGTGACGACGCCCTCCGACGACTGCGTCCGGCGGAAGGTCTTGTACTTGTAGTCCTGCTTGAAGCTCGCCCGGAAGTCGCCCGTCTTCTCGTAGAACGCCTGCATCCGGTCGACGAGCGTCTTCACCTCGGGCGTCATCGGCGTGGCCGGCTTCGCTGCGGGCTTCGTCTCGGCGGCCGGCGCGGGCGTCGTGGCCGGCTTGCCCGGCGCCTGCGCGGGAGCGGCCTGATTCACACCGGAGGGCGCCGGAGTCTTCGCCGCCTCGGACGGGGTCACCAGGGGCTTTCCAGCGCCCGCCGGGGCTCCCTGGACCACCGTGGCGGCCGGAGCAGGAGCGGAGGACTGCGGCACGGCTTGCGCGGACAGGAGCGTGGCGAGCAGGGTTTCCAGGAACATGGCGTGCGTCTCCAGGAGGGCAGGTAGGCCCCCGGCGTCCATCTACCCCATACCGACGCGCCCCGGGGGGCCGGCATTCATGGCTGCTTCTTGAAGAGCCGCTTCCTCTGTTTGATGGCCAGCACGTAGAAGCGCTCGCGCAGGGCCTGCGCCTCCTCGGGCGGCAGGTCCCCCGAGCCGCCTTCCAGGTGCTCGTCCCGCCAGGCAATCGCCCGGCTGACGCACGCCGAGGCGGCCGCGGAGATGTTGAGGCTCTGACTGAAGCCCTTCATCGGCACCCAGAAGGTGCCGTCCACGGCGTTGAGCACGTCGTCGCTGACGCCGTAGCGCTCGTTGCCGAGGACGATGGCCACCTTCTGGTCGAAGCGCAGCGAGTAGAGGCTGGTGGCGCCCTCGCGGATGGCCGAGGCGTACAGTTGGAAGCCCCGCGACTTCAGGTGCTCGCGGCACTCGGCGAAGGACTTGTACAGCTTCACGTCCAGCCACTTGTCACAGCCCTGGGCCACCCTCGAGTTCGGCAGGAAGGGGGCCTCCGGGTTGATGACGACGTGCACCTCCTGGACGCCCATGGACTCGCAGGTGCGCAGCACCGCGGCCATGTTGAAGCTGTCCTCCAGCCGGTCCAGGACCACCGTGAAGTTGCGCGTGCGCTGGCTTACGACGCGGTCGATCTTCTCCTTGCGCACGTCGAGGAGGAACTGCTCGGGCTCCAGCTTGTCCTTCTCGAAGCGCTCGTAGCGAGGGCCACCACCGGACATCGGATCAGCGCCTCCCGCCCGACTTCTTCGCCGGGGCCTTCTTCGCGGCCGGCTTCTTCGCCGGAGCCTTCTTCGTGGCGACCTTCTTGGCCGAGGTCTTCTTCGCGGCCGGCTTCTTCGCCGGAGCCTTCTTCGCGGCGGCCTTGGTGGTCTTCGCCGCAGCCCTCTTCGCCGCGCCCTTCTTCGCCGGAGCCTTCGCGCTCTTCGTGGCCGGCTTCTTCTTCGCGCTGGCGGCCTTCTTCGCCGGAGCCTTCGTGCTCTTCGCCTTGGCGGCCTTCTTCGCCGGGGCCTTCTTCGTGCTCGGAGCCTCGCTGCCCGAGAACGCCTCGCGCACCGCCGCGATGGTCGCCCTGGCCACGGAGGCCCCGGACTTCCTCGCCGCGCCCTTGGCCCGAGGCGGCGCCTCCACGTGGAGCTTGTCGGTGCGGCCGGTGAACAGCACCTCCGCCACCGCGTCCATCAGCGCCTGCATCCCCTCACCCGTGGCGCACGACACCGGGAACACGCGGATGCCGCGCTCACGCAGGGCCTGCGTGAAGGGCCCCAGCCGCGCCTGCGCGTCCGGCAGGTCCTGCTTGTTCGCCGCGACGACCTGGGGCCGCCTCGACAGCTCCTCGCTGTACTTCTCCAGCTCCCGGTTGAGCACGTCGAAGTCGTGCAGCGGCTCGCGCCCCTCGCCCTCCGCGCCCATGTCGATGAGGTGGATCAACACCTTGCACCGCTCCACGTGCCGCAGGAACTGGTGCCCCAGGCCCACGCCCTCGCTGGCGCCCTCGATGATGCCGGGGATGTCCGCCATGACGAACGACAGGTGGTCCTTGTACTGGACCATGCCCAGGTTGGGGGCCAGCGTGGTGAACGGGTAGTCGGCGATCTTCGGCCGCGCCCGGCTCACCCGCGAGATGAACGTGCTCTTGCCCGCGTTGGGGAAGCCCAGCAGGCCCACGTCGGCCAGCAGCTTCAGCTCCAGCCGCAGCGTGAACTCCTCGCCCTTCGTCCCGTCCTGGGCGAAGCGCGGCGTCTGCCGCGTCGAGGTCGCGAAGTTCATGTTGCCCAGGCCGCCCCGCCCGCCCTTCGCCGCCTCCCAGACCTGCCCCGGCTGGCTCAGGTCCACCAGCAGCTCCTCCGTGGCGTGGTCCTTCACGAGCGTGCCCACCGGCACCTTGAGGATCATGTCCTCCGCGGCGCGACCGTTACAGTCGTTGCCCATGCCGTGCTCGCCGCTCTTCGCGCGGTGGTGCTGCTGGTAGCGGTAGTCGAGCAGCGTGGTCAGCTGCGGATCCGCCACGAAGATGACGGAGCCACCGTTGCCGCCGTCACCGCCGTTGGGACCCCCGCGCTCGATGAACTTCTCACGGCGGAAGGACACACAGCCGTTACCGCCATCGCCCGCCTTCACGAAGATGCGGACCTCGTCGACGAACTTCATGAAAGCTCTCCTGAAAAACGCAGAGCGGGCCGCCTCACGTCCTGTGCGCCAGAAGGCGCGGGGACGGGAGAAGCGACCCGCTCGTGGATGCCGCGCGGCGACCGGCCCTCAGAGGGGCCGGGAAACCGTCAGGCGCTGGGCTGCTCAGCGGCCGGGTAGACCGAGACCTTCTTGCGGTCGCGGCCCAGGCGCTCGTACTTCACCACGCCGTCCACCACCGAGTAGAGGGTGTAGTCGCGGCCGAGCTTCACGTTCGCGCCCGCGTGGATGACCGTGCCGACCTGGCGAACCAGGATGCTGCCGGCCGAGACCTCCTGGCCTCCGTACACCTTCACGCCGCGGTACTGCGGATTGGAATCGCGACCGTTGCGCGAAGAACCCTGACCTTTTTTATGGGCCATGACACCTTGCTCCTGAAGTTGAGGTGAAACCGTCCGGACTAGCCGGAGATGGAGGTGACCTTCACCTCGGTGTACGGCTGACGGTGGCCACGGCGACGGGTCCAACCCTCCTTCTCCTTGCGGAAGTGGAGGACGCGGCGGTGCTTGTCCTGCGCCAGGACCTTGCCCACGACGCGAGCGCCGGAGACCGTCGGCCGGCCCACCTTCGGGCTGTCCGTACCGCCCAGCAGGAGAATGTCGGTGAAGGACACCTCGGCCCCGATGTCGCCGGCGATCTTCTCGATCCGGAGGACATCGCCCTCGGCGACGCGATACTGCTTTCCGCCCGTGCGAATCACTGCGTACATCGTCTAACCCCTGTCAGCTTCGGGTTGGGTCAACCCGTGGAATCGGCCGCGCATTTCGGACGGACGGGCCGCCCTAGCGCAAAGGACGGCCGGATTTACGGGAGATGCCCTGGGGAGTCAAGACGGATGCTGGATCATCTCGTCCGGCGGTGCAGATTGCCCCCGCTCCCAGGCGCCCCTACCTGATGGTCCGGCCGAAAAAGCCCGGCCTCACACCGTCCTACCATCAACCCCCGGGGGGAATTCCACAATGAAGAAACTCATGTACGGCCTGGTGGCCGCCGGCACCCTTTTGTTCGGCG
The DNA here is from genome assembly GCF_020037055.1 of Myxococcus sp. AS-1-15. Classification (NCBI taxonomy): domain Bacteria; kingdom Pseudomonadati; phylum Myxococcota; class Myxococcia; order Myxococcales; family Myxococcaceae; genus Myxococcus; species Myxococcus sp. AS-1-15. Next base: position 56,223 of record NZ_JAIQDF010000024.1, read on the forward strand.
TCGGCTGTGGCGGCGACGACGTCTGCGACGACCTGGCCGACGCGAGCCGGGCGGTGAACGATCAGACGGAGGCCTGTGGGACCGACACGGGGATGGACGAGGAGGACTTCGACAAGGGGCGCTGCGAGGACGCACTGGAGGCCTGCTCGGACAGCGACAAGGACCGCCTGCAGGACGTGGCGGACTGCATCCGGGGCCTGCCCGATTGCCGGGTGGGAGCCGAGATGGAGTGGGTCGATCAGTTCAGCGCCTGCTTCCAGCGGGCAGAGGGCCTGAGCGCCGCTTGCGCCGCGGCGGCCGGTGGGTAGGTGGGTAGCCCGCCGTCCGAGCTGGTGGCACCGGGCCCGGCTCCCCTCAGGGGGGCCGGGCCCTCTCGTTCGAGGGCTCCGCGGCGGCGCCCCGGGCGTCCAGCGCGCGACGGACGCTGCGGTAGCGGTGATGGAGGCTGGACTCCAGGGGGTCCAGGGCGAGGCCCCGCTCGTAGGTCTCCAGGGCGCGGGCAAGCTGGCCCTCGCGCTCCAGGGCGGAGCCGGACAGGTAGTGCACGCGCGCCATGCCCGCGGACTGGGGCCGCCGGGTGAGGAACTCGCGGCGGAGGGACTCGAGCTGCTCGGGCGTGAGCCCTGCCTCCAGGCAGCGCGCGACGCCCCGGTGATTGCCCCGCCAGGCGTCGTACAGCGCCCGCTGCGTCACGGTGCCCAGCACCTCCCCCGCTTCGTGCAGCCGGGTGAGCACCGAGTCGAGCAGCAGGGACTGCGCGGAGGACAGGGGACGCTGCCGCAGGGACTCCAGGGTGGTTCGGGCCTCGCGGGTGCAACGGCGCAGGGAGCCCATGTCCAGGTCGGGGGGGACGGCCAGCACGGCGTAGTGGTCCCCCGTCAAGCGGGCCCGATAGGCCTCCAGCACGCGGGCGGCCTCCTTGTCCTCCGAGGGTGAGGCGGCTGCGGGCAGAGCCACCCGTCTGCCAGGACCCGCGCGCAGGAGCGCGTCCACGGAGGACTTGAGGGCCAGGGTGGCCTCGACGAACTGGACGCCGAAGCCGGTGGGCATCCCCCAGACCTGGGCCTGCTCCGCGGGCACGTGGCGCACCACCTCGCAGACGACGGACTGCGGGCCCGACTCCAGCTCCAGCACGAGCGGCAGTCGCGCGAACAGCGGTGGCAACAGGCCGTCGCTGCGCAGGAACAACCCACCACGAGACAGGTCGGACGCGGTCAGCCAGACCGGCGTCTCGCCCGGGCGCAGCACGACGCGAACGGGGAGTTCCACCGTGCGCGGCCGGGCGGCTTGTGAGACTTCGCTGGGGCTGGGCTGGGCTCCGTCGCCGGAGGGGTGGAGGACCGGAGGTGCAGCGCCCGAGGCGTTCTGCACAGCGGCGCCCCAGTTCCGGGATGCGAGGCTCGCGACCGGGGACCAGGGCGCGACGGAGTCCTCCGACGCCGCGACCCCCTTCGGCGTGGGGACGGGAGGCACGCTCCGTCCGGACGACAGCGGGGCAGCCGGCGCGCTGTGGTTCGGTGTGGCGAGCATTGGAGCATCGCGTCTGTCGGATGACGGGCGCCCGGAGGGCGCGACATCGGACGCGCGGGGTGGGCTGCCCGGGGACGACGGACGACGAGCCTCCGTCGGCATCTCGTCGGTGCGTGGACGAGCCATCCCTGATGGGGAAGGACGACGAGCCTCCTCTGCTGGCTTCGCGTCGATGGACGGCCGGGCCTGTGCGTGAGGCGATGGCGAAGGACGACGTGCCTCCGCTGACTTCTCGCCGACGGACGGTCGCGCCTGTGCGTGAGGCGATGGCGAAGGACGTCGAGCAGCCTCCGGTCGTGCCTCGACGGACGGCCGAGCCTGCATCGGGGCAGGCCCAGCCCCCGGCGACATCGCTCCTATCGGCGATTGAACCGGCACCGGCGGCGACGGACGCGCCCCCAGTGGCATCCCCCCTATCGGCGATTGCACCAGCACCTGCGGCGACGGACGCGACCCCGGTGGCATCGCTCCTACTGGCGATTGCACCGGCACCTGCGGCGACGGACGCGACCCCGGTGGCACCGCGCCCACTGGTGAGTGAACGGGCACAGACGGAGATGGGCGCGCCCCAGATGGCACCACTGCCATCGGTGATTGCATGGGCACGGATGGCGACGGACGCCCCCCCGGTGGCATCGCCCCCATCGGAGATTGCATGGGCACGGACGGCGACGGACGCCCCCCCGGTGGCATCGCCCCCATCGGCGATTGCACGGGTACGGACGGCGACGGACGCGCCCCCGCTGGCATCGCTCCCACCGGCGATTGCACGGGCACAGGCGGAGACGGACGCGCCCCCGCACCCGCCCCCCTCGCATCCACAGGCTGCGACACCTGGGCGCGCGGCGACGGTCGCGGGCCTCCCGACGTCGACACCTCGCCCACCGCGTGCACGAGTCCCGGCGGCGAGAGACGGGCCTCCTCGGACCGTGCCCCGTGCGGCATCGCCCCCTCCACGGGCCGGCCCCCAGTCGACTTCACGCCCTCCACGGGCCGGCCCTGTCGCGGCGCCACACTCCCGTTCGACACGGGCTCGGGCAGGTCCGTCTCGAGCATCACCGGAACGGGAAGCGCGTTCCTCCCATCGCCCGCCACGGGCCCCGGACCCGCCACGGGTGCGGGAACACTCCGGGCTCGAACAGCGGGCTCCACGGGCCGCGCCTGCCGCGACCGGACATGGATTTCCTCGGCCAGTGCCCCCTCCAGCGCCGCACGCAGGAGCGCCGCCGTCGCGTACCGCTGCTCCGGCGCCTTCTCGAGCGCGCGCAGGATGACCCGCTCCAACGACACGGGCACGGCCGCATGCACGGACCGGGGCGGCGGAGGCGCCCGCATCTGATGCGCCACCAACTGCGCCGTCAGCCCCTCGTCCTCGAACGGCAGCCGACCTGTCACCAACTGATACGCAATCACCCCCAGCGCATACAGGTCCGCGCGACCATCCACCCGTCGACTCAGGGACTGCTCGGGCGCCATGTACTCGGGCGTACCCACGATGATGCCGGCGTGGGTCTGCGGCATGTTCGCGTCCGCCAGCTTCGCGATACCGAAGTCGAGCACCTTCACGAACGGCGTGCCCCGCCCGCGCCGAACCAGGAAGACATTGTCCGGCTTCAGGTCGCGATGGACGATGCCGCTCAGGTGCGCCGCCTGCAGCGCGTCGCACACCTGCGAGAGCACCGACACCACCGCCGGCGCCGGCAGCGGCGAGCCGACCCACGCGGACAAGGGCGCCCCATCCAGATACTCCATGATGAGGTACGGCCTGGGCGGCCCCGCGTTCAGGTCGAAGATGCTGACGATGTTCTCGTGGCCGATGACATTCACGGCCCGCGCCTCCGCGTGGAAGCGCTGCACCAGCTCCGGGTACGTCGCCAGGTGCTCGTGCAGCACCTTCACCGCCACCCGGCTGCCAATGGACACGTGCTCGCCCAGGTACACCGCGCCCATCCCCCCGCGGCCCAGCCGACGCACCAGCCGGAAGCTCCCCAGCTTCGTGCCCACCAGCGGGTCCACCTCCACGGAGACGGACGAACAGCGGGGCCGCGCGGGCACGCTCTCACCCTCGGCTCGGACCAGCGTCGAGCATGACGACGCCGACCCATGTCGGTGGCCGCACGCCTCGCACGCATCAGCGCTGCTCTCCTGGGCCATGCCACTCCCCCGGGCCTGCCCAGCTAATCTGGACATTCACGTCCAGGCGGGGCCACTGCCGGCCTCCGGTGATGTCGGCTGGCGAAGTGGGCTCTCGCGCCGCGGTGCCAGGAGACGGTCCTCCGGCGGACGCTGAAGGTGCCGACAATCCATCACGCTCGATTAGAGTGCGGCGCCCATGTCCGGAACCTCACGCCGCATCCCCCTCATCGACCTGTCCCACTACCGCACCGGCACTCCCACCGAGCGAGCCCGCTTCGTCCAAGTCTTCGGCGAGGGTCTGCGTGAGTTCGGCTTCGTCTCCGTGGTGGGACATGGCATCGACGATGGCCTCATCCGCCGCACCTACTCGGACGTCGAGCAGCTCTTCCAGCTCCCCGAGGACGTGAAGACGCGCTACGCGGTGCCGGAGCTCGCCGGCCAGCGCGGCTACACGGGCTTCGGCAAGGAGCACGCGAAGGACCGCAAGGTGGGGGACCTGAAGGAGTTCTGGCACGTGGGCCGCGAGCTGCCCGAAGGCCACCCATACCTGAAGCACTACGGCGCCAACGTGTGGCCCGGCGAGGTCCCCTCGTTCCGCGAGCACGCGCTCGCCCTCTTCCGCGAGCTGGATGGCGCCGCGAGCGTGATGCTCCACGCGCTGGCCGAGTTCTTCGGCGTGGCGCGCGACACCTTCAGCGGCATGGCCACGGATGGCAACTCCGTGCTGCGCCTCATCCACTACCCGCCGCTGAAGGAGCGCTTCATCCCCGGAGGCGTGCGCGCCGCCGAGCACGAGGACATCAACCTCATCACCCTGCTGTGCGAGGGCACCGCGTCGGGCCTGGAGTTGCTCACGCGCGATGGCGAGTGGCTGCCGGTGGACACGCTGCGCGGGCAGATCGTCGTGGACTCGGGCGACATGCTCAGCCGCGTGACGAACGAGGTCATCCCCGCCACCACGCACCGGGTGGTGAACCCGAAGAGCGCGGACGAGGACACCGTCCGCTACTCGCTGCCCTTCTTCGTGCACCCCTACTCCGACTGCGTGCTGGAGCCCCTGCCCTGCACCCAGACGCCGGAGAACCCCGCCCGCCACGGGCCCATCACCGCCGGCGCCTTCCTGCAGCAGCGCCTGCGCGAGAACGGGCTCATCAAGTAGTCCCTCACCGTCCGGTGTCCGACGCGCGCGTCCCACCGGGCATTGGATGCACTCGTGGACGAAGCCCCCCTGCCCACGCATGTGGAGCTGTTCGCCCTCCAGCCGCGCGTCGCGCTGGAGGACTACGCCTCCCCTTCCACCTTCGCCGCGAGGCACCGCGCGCTCGCCGAGCGGGTGGACCGCCTGCGGACCCGCGACGAGGCAGGTCGTCCGCGCCATCCCGCCCTCGCCGTGTGGCCCGAGTGGGTGGGGGCGCCGCTGGAGCTGCTGGGCCACGTGCAGCGCGTGCAGCGCCACACGACGGTGAGGAGCGCGCTGCGGAGGGTGGCGCGCGCCGAGTGGTGGGACGTGTGGCGCACGTGGAAGGAGCTCCACCCGCCGACGATGGTGGAGTGCTTGCACGCCACGCTCGCGTCGCGCGTGCACCGGGTGATGCACGAGACCTTCTCCGCCATCGCCCGGGACTTCGGCCTGTGGGTCGTCGCGGGCAGCGCGTTCCTCCCCGACAACCGCCTGACCCGGGACGGCCCGGACTTCGAGCCCCGGGGCGCGCGCATCTTCAACACCAGCCACACCTTCTCACCCGAGGGTGTCCGCGTGGCCACGGCGCGCAAGGTGAACGTCCTGCCTGCGAGCGAGGACCGCCTGCGCCTGAGCCCCGGCCGGCCCGAGGACTTGACGCTCATCGACACGCCGTTCGGCAGACTGGGGACACTGCTTGGCTACGACGGTGCCGCGCGACCTCGCACGTCGAAGGAGCCCTGGTTCGTCCCCTGCGCACAGTACCTGGATGCCTGGAGGGCCCAGGTCGTCGCCCATCCCTCCGCGCATCCAGGGGACTGGGATGAACGCTCGCTCGACGAGGGGCTCCTCGGGCAACTGCCGGCCCTGCGTCACGTCCGCTACACCGTGACGGCGCAGCTCGCGGGTGAGCTATTCGACCAGCGCTTCGAGGCGCCCTCGCTCATCGTCGAGCGCACGAGCGGGGGAACGACGCGAGTCCTCGCACGAGCGGAGCCTTCACGAGCCGATGAAGTGCTTCACGCGCTCGTACCGGTCTGCGCCGCCTGACGCGCGCCAACCCGAGGCACGTCCTCGAAAGGTGATGAGCGCTTCACGCGCTCGCGCCCTGAACATCGCCTCCAACGCGCGGCAGTCCTCGTGAGGTGATGGACGGCGTCCTGCGCTCGCGCCCGCCCATCGGCTCTGCCCCAGTGCCAACCCACGACGGGCCCTCGCGCATGCGGAGCCCCCTTGCGGAAGAGGGCCCGCGTCGTCAGTCGCCGAGCTTCTTCTTCAGCAAATCATTGACGAGCGTGGGGTTGCCCTTGCCCTTCATGGCGCGCATCACCTGCCCCACGAAGAAGCCGAACACCTGCTTCTTGCCCGCGCGGTACTTCTCCACCTCGCCCAGGTTCTTCGCGAGGATGTCGTCCACCACCGCCTCGATGGCGCCCGTGTCGCGCACCTGCGCCAGGCCCTTCTCCGCGACGATGTCCGCGGGCGCGCGGCCCGTGCGGAACATCTCCCCGAGCACGTCCTTGCCCGCGTTGCCGGACACCGTGCCCTGGTCCACCAGGGTCAGCAGCTCCGCGAGCTGTGCGGGCGTGAAGCGCACCTCGCCCACGGTGGTGCCCGACTCCTTGAGCAGCCGCAGCAGCTCCCCCTGGAACCAGTTGGAGAGCTTCTTCGCGTCCGGGTAGCGCTGGGCGCACGCCTCGAAGAAGTCCGCGAGCGGGCGCTCCGTGGTGAGCAGGCGCGCGTCATACGCGGGCAGCCCGTACTGGCTCACGAAGCGCTGGAGCTTCGCGCGCGGCAGCTCGGGCAGCGACCTGCCCACCGCCTCGACGACCTCCGTCGTCACGTGCAGCGGCGGCAGGTCCGGCTCCGGGAAGTACCGGTAGTCGTGCGCGTCCTCCTTGCTGCGCATCGAGCGCGAGACGCCCTTGTTCGGGTCCCACAGCCGCGTCTCCTGGTCCACCTTCCCGCCGGACTCGATGACGTCCACCTGCCGGGCAATCTCGTACTCGATGGCCTGCTTCACGAAGCGGAACGAGTTGAGGTTCTTCAGCTCGCAGCGCTGGCCGAACGTGTCGGAGCCCTTGGGCATCACCGACACGTTGGCGTCGCAGCGGAAGCTGCCCTCCTCCAGGTTGCCGTCGTTGACCCCCAGGTACACCAGGATGTCGCGCAGCGCCTTGAGGTACTCCACCGCCTCGTCCGCGTCGCGCAGGTCCGGGTCGCTGACAATCTCAATCAGTGGCACGCCCGCCCGGTTCAGGTCCACCAGGCTCTGGCCCCCGTCCCCGTCGTGCACGCTCTTGCCCGCGTCCTCCTCCATGTGGATGCGGCGGACGCGGATGACCTTCTCCCCCCGCGGCGTCTCGATGGCCAGGCGCCCGAACTCGCAGATGGGCAGGTCGTACTGGGTGATCTGGTAGCCCTTGGGCAGGTCCGGATAGAAGTAGTTCTTCCGGCTCCACACGCTCCTGGCGTTGACGCGGCACTCCAGCGCGAGCCCCGCGCGGATGGCGAAGTCCACCACGCGCTCGTTGAGCACGGGCAGCACGCCGGGCATGCCCAGGCACACCGGACAGGTGTTCCGATTGGGCTCGGCGCCGAACGCGGTGGAGCAGCCACAGAAAATCTTGGACTGCGTGAGGAGCTGCGCGTGGACCTCGAGGCCGATGACGGGCTGGAAATCGCTCACGGGCATGGCGGTGTCACCAAGCGGCCCTACGCCGGGACAGGCGCGAGGCGGCGGAAGAAGTCGTGCTCACGCTCGAAGGCCCGAGCGATGCGCAGCAGCAGGGCCTCGTCGAAGGCCCGCCCCAGCACCTGCAGCCCCACCGGCAGCCCCGCCTTCGTGAAGCCGCAGGGCACCGACAGGCCAGGGATGCCCGCAAGGTTGCAGGGCAGCGTGTAGACGTCCATCAGGTACATGGACAGCGGGTCATCCACCTTCTCCCCCAGCTTGAACGGCGCCACGGGGGAGATGGGGGCCACCAGCGCGTCCACGTCCTTGAAGGCGCGCGTGAAGTCCTCGCGGATGAGCGTGCGGACCTTCTGCGCGCGCAGGTAGTAGGCGTCGTAGTAGCCGGCGGACAGCGCGTACGTGCCCAGCATGATGCGGCGCTTCACCTCCGGTCCGAAGCCCCGCTCGCGCGTCTGCGCGTACAGCTCCTTGAGCCCCCGCGCGTCTTTCGCGCGCAGCCCGTAGCGGATGCCGTCGTAGCGCGCCAGGTTGCTGGACGCCTCGGCGGGCGCGATGAGGTAGTACGTCGCCAGCGCGTACTGCGTATGCGGCAGCGACACGTCCACCAGCGTCGCACCCAGCCGCTCGTACTCGGCCAGCGCGGCGCGGACGGAAGCCTCCACCTCCGGGTCCATGCCTTCGGCGAAGTACTCGCGCGGCACGCCCAGCTTCAGCCCGCGCACCCCGCTCTCCAGCTCCGCCGAGTAGTCTGGCGTCTTCGCCGGCGCGCTCGTCGCGTCCAGCGGGTCGTGCCGCGCGATGACCTGCAGCAGCGCCGCCGCGTCCGACACCGTGCGCGTCATGGGCCCCGGCTGGTCCAGCGACGACGCATACGCGATGACGCCGTAGCGGGACACCCGCCCGTACGTGGGCTTGAGCCCCACCGTGTTGGTGAAGGCCGCGGGCTGACGGATGGAGCCGCCCGTGTCCGTGCCCAGCGCGCCGAACACCTCGCGCGCGGCCACCGCCGCCGCCGAGCCTCCCGAGGAGCCGCCCGGCGTACGCGTCACGTCCCAGGGGTTGTGCGTGGGGTGGTACGCGCTGGACTCGTTCGAGGAGCCCATCGCGAACTCGTCCAGGTTCAGCTTGCCGACCAGCGGCAGCCCCGCCTCCTTCAGGAGCCGCACCACCGTCGCGTCCAGCGGCGGCACGAAGCCCTCCAGCACGCGCGAGCCGGCGGTCGTCTCCACGCCCTCGGTGAGGAACAGGTCCTTGAGCCCCACCGGCACGCCGTCCAGCGGGCTCGCCGGGGTCCCCGCGCGCCTGCGGGCGTCACTCGCCTCCGCGGCCGCCAGCGCGCCCTGCTCGTCCACGCGCAGGAAGGCGCGAATCCTCGGGTCCACCTGTTGGATGCGCGCCAGGCACGCGCGGGTGGCCTCCACGGAGGACACCTCGCCCGCGTCCAGCTTCCGCGCGAGCTCCAGCATCGTCAGGTCCGTCAGCTGCATGACGTGGAACCCCTTCGGCTAGTCGATGATTTTCGGCACCGCGAAGGAGGTCCCCGACTTCGCCGGGGCGTTGGCCAGCACCTTCTCCGGCGGCAGGGAGGGCCGCGTCACGTCCTCGCGGAGCAGCGAGGCCGTGAGCGTGGCATGCGAGGTGGGCTCCACGTCCCCCACGTCCAGGGTCTGCAACTGCGCCACCGCGTCCAACACCGCCGACAGCTGCGTGGCCATGCGCTGCTCCTCTTCAGGAGTCAGCGCCAGCCGCGCCAGCGTGGCCACGTGTCGCACCTGCTCGAGCGTGAGGGCCATGCCCGCAGACCTCCCCGGGACCTCGGGTCTACTTCTTCTTGAAGAGGTTCAGGATGGCGCCCATCACCTTGCCGCCACCCTCGTGCCCGTGCTGCGCCACCATCTGGTCCAGCTCGCCGGCGTCCAGGAAGACTCCGCCGCAGTTGAAGCACGTCTCCAGCTCGACCTTGCCCTGCTTGAGCGTCTGCAGGTCCATGCCGCACTTGGGGCACTTCATCCAGTGGAGCTTCTTGAGCTCGTCGCGCTGGGCCTGGGCCGTGTCGGCGGCCTGCTGGAGCGCAAGCTTCCGCTTCTTCTCAATCTCCTCGCGGGCGAAGTACTCCTCCTCGCTCGAGGACGGCTTGTCGTTGTCTGCCATGGCGATGTACCTCCAGGAAATCGTGGCGGCACCATACCCCCTCTGGTGCAACGCGCAGCCGAAATGTAGGCCCCCTGTCCGGCAGCCGGAAAATTGACCGGACCCCCTCCCTCCCTACACTCGTCGCGGGCATTGCTACAGCCCGCTACGCGGCTGAGACGCGCAGAGGGAAGAAGGTCATGACGGCGAAGAAGGGTCGGGCGGAGAAGGCAGTGCTGTCCCGGCAGGAGATCGCGACGCGTCGCAAGGCGCTCGCGGACAAACGGCGCAAGGCGGGGGTCGACGGCGGCGACGGCACGACGGCCCGAGCCATCACCGGTGTCTTCCTGCTGGCGGCGTCCCTGCTGTCATTGTTGTCGGTGGCCACGTTCGACGCCCATGACCGGGTCGGACCGGGCTTCCGCAACGCGGTGGGCCCCATGGGCCACCTCATCGCGGAGACCCTGCGGGGGATGCTCGGCGTGTGCGCCTACCTGGCACCCGTCGGAGGCGTCTACGCCGCGATGGTGCTCTTCGTGGGCAGCCGCGAGCGCAAGCGCGGGCCGCAGATCGTCAGCCTCGTGCTGCTGACGGCGAGCGTGGCCGTGCTGGCGCAGCTCATCTTCGCCGGCGACAAGGGCTGGGCACACCCGCCCGGCGGCGCGCTGGGCGCGAGCCTGGGCGGCGTCATGGAGGGGCTGTTCTCCACCGTCGGCACCGTCATCCTCGTCACCGCCATCAGCGCCGCGGCGCTCATCGTCGGCACCCAGTACACGTTCTTCAAGCTGTGCTCGCTGGTGTGGGCCGGACTGTGCGTGCTGGGCCGCCGAGTCTCCGAGTCCGCCGAGGCCTTCTGGGAGCAGCAGAAGGTCGCGTACAAGGCCCGCCAGGAGCGCGCCGCCGAGGAGAAGCTCGAGGAGGCCGCATTCCTCGCGCAGATTGAAGCCGACGAGGAGGAGCTCGCCGAGGCCGAGCGCGCCGCCGAGGAGGCCGAGGCCGCCGAGGCGGAGGCCATGGCCGAGGAGGCCGTGCGCCTGGCCCGTCAGAACGAGAAGGAGCAGGCCGCCGCCGCGAAGCTGGCCCTCAAGGAGGCCCGCGAGAAGGAGAAGCTGGAGAAGCAGACGCGCAAGGCCCTGCCCCTGCCCGAGGACACGGACTCGCTGCCGCCCACGTCCTCCCCGCCGGTGGCCGCCGAGAAGCTGCTGCCGCGCATCGCGGAGAAGCGCCCCGCCCCTGGCGCGGACCCGGCCTGGGCCGCGTCCTTCCTGGCGCCCCAGCCCCACTCCGCGCCCCCCATCGTCCCCGAGGGCGTCGAGCCCCCGCGCGGCCGCCGCAAGACGCCGAACATCGTCACTGGCCCCGCCGCGCCCGTCGCCGCGCTGCCCGAGTCCACCGAGCCCGTGGCCCCGGCGCCCGCGCCCGTCATCTCCCTGCCCCAGCCTCCGCAGACCGCGGCGCCCCAGCCCGCGCCTGCCGCGTCCGCGCTGGCGCGCATGCCGCTCATCGTGGAGCCCAAGGCGCCGCCCAAGCCCACCGTCAAGAAGACCCAGGACCAGTTCGAGTTCGTGGGTGACCGCAAGAGCTTCTCGCTGCCGCCGCTCGACGTGCTCGAGTACGACAAGAAGGAGCGCTCGGAGCTGGACAAGGACGCGTTCCTGTCCACGGCGGAGAAGCTGCGCGCCAAGCTGGCCGACTTCGGCATCGTCGGCGAGGTCGTGGAGATCCGCCCCGGCCCCGTCGTCACCATGTACGAGTTCCTGCCGGGCCCCGGCATCAAGGTGAGCAAGATTGCCGCGCTCGCCGACGACCTGGCCATGGCGATGGAGGCGATGCGCGTTCGCATCGTCGCCCCCATCCCCGGCAAGGGCGTGGTGGGCATCGAGGTGCCGAACAAGGACCGTGAGACCGTCTATCTCAAGGAGATCGCCGAGCAGGACGCGTTCCTCAAGGGCCCCAGCAAGCTGACCATGTGCGTGGGCAAGGACATCGAGGGCATGCCGTACGTCTTCGACCTGGCCAAGGCGCCGCACCTGCTCATCGCCGGCACCACCGGCTCCGGCAAGTCGGTGGCCGTCAACTCGATGATCATGAGCATCCTCCTGAAGTCCACGCCGGAGGAGGTCCGCTTCATCATGGTGGACCCGAAGATGCTGGAGCTCTCCGTGTACGAGGGCATCCCGCACCTGCTGCTGCCCGTGGTGACGGACCCGAAGAAGGCGGCGCTCGCGCTGCGCTGGGCCGTGGAGGAGATGGAGCGCCGCTACCAGATGCTGTCCGAGGCGGGCGTGCGCAACATCGCCGGCTACAACAAGCTGGTGGAGAGCTCCGCCTCCGAGGTGAAGGAGGTGCTCGCCGCCGCGGAGCCTTCGCCCAAGAAGTCCAAGCCCAAGAAGGTCCTGGTGGTGGACCTGGAGGGTGGCGAGCCCAAGCCCGCGGCCCAGGCGTCGGACGGGCTGGGCGTGGCCGCGCCGCGCGAGGACATGGAGGACCTGCGCGAGGCGCTGGTGTCCTCCGAGGACGAGGCCGCCCCGGAAGTGCCCGAGGTGGAGGCCGAGCCCGAGGACGACGACGCGGGCGCGCCGCTGGACGCCGCGGCGGCCAAGCCGGAGAAGAAGGAGCTCAAGAAGCTGCCCTACATCGTGGTCATCATCGACGAGCTGGCGGACCTCATGATGGTCGCCAGCCGCGAGGTGGAGACGTACGTGGCGCGCCTGGCGCAGATGGCTCGCGCGGCCGGCATCCACCTGATGGTCGCGACGCAGCGTCCCTCCACGGACGTCGTCACCGGCATCATCAAGGCGAACTTCCCCACGCGCATCAGCTTCATGCTCCGCTCCAAGCCGGACTCCATGACGATTCTGGGCACGGTGGGCGCCGAGGCCCTGCTGGGCATGGGCGACATGCTCATCATGCCGCCCACGAGCGCGCACCTGCAGCGTGTGCACGGCGCCTTCGTGTCGGAGAACGAAATCAAGAAGGCGGTGGACCACCTCAAGGCCCAGGGCAAGCCCGTCTTCGACGAGTCCATCCTCAAGCCGCGCGACGAGGACGTGGAGTCCGGCGGCGAGGAGGACGAGCTGTCCGACGAGCTGTACGACCAGGCCCTCGCCACGGTCAGCGAGATGCGCGCCGTCTCCATCTCCATGCTCCAGCGCAAGATGCGCATCGGCTACAACCGCGCCGCGCGCATGATTGAGCGCATGGAGCGTGACGGAGTCGTCGGCGCCGCCGATGGCGCCAAGCCCCGCGAGGTGCTCATCCGAGGGGTGGGCGACATGCCGGGCGCGGGCGCGATGTAGTCCACCCGCGGCACACCGTTGTTCTCCCAGGGGGTGTCCGGCTTCGGTCCGGGCGCCCCCTGTCCGTTTCTCCTCCCCGCGCGGGCATCCCCAGCCCGCCCCGACGTGTTCCAGGTGAGTGCCCATGATTGTCGCCATCTCCCGCTTCCGCGCCGCGCCCGAGGACGCCGAGCGCCTGGTCGCCCGCTTCCAGGAGCGCGCGCGCAGGGTGGACGCGCACGAGGGGTTCCTGGGGCTGGAGGTGCTGCGCTCGTTCGAGCGCTCGCCGGAGCTGCTGCTGGTGACGCGCTGGCGGGACAAGGAGGCGATGCGGCGCTATTTCCAGTCGGAGGACTTCCGGAAGGCGAAGGAGGCCAGCGCCGAGCAGGAGGGGGCCACCTTCGCCATCTACGAGGTGGTGGGCACGTGAGGCGCGTATTGGATTCCCAAGCAGGCGCAGGTCGTCTATGGGCGGTGTCCCATGGCTGAACGCATCGCCCTATTCGCCACCACGACCCGAGGCACCGAGGACCTGCTCGCCGACGAGCTCAAGGAGCTCGGCGCGCGCCGCATCCGCCAGGACCGTGGCGGTGTGCGCTTCATGGCCTCGCTCGACGAGGCGCTGAAGGTCTGTCTCTGGTCCCGCATCTCCATGCGCGTGCTCTACCCGCTGGGCACCTTCGAGGCCCGCGGCGCGCAAGGCCTGTACGACGCCGCCCGCGGCGTCCCGTGGGAGGAGCACCTGAGGCCCACCACGACGTTCGCCGTGGACGCGACGCTGAAGGACAGCGAGCACAGCCACTCGGGCTTCGTCGCGCTGAAGGTGAAGGACGCCATCGTCGACCGCATGCGCGACGTGGTGGGCACGCGGCCGGACGTGGACACGAAGAACCCGGACGTGAGCGTGGTGGCGCACCTGTCGCGCGACACGCTGTCGCTCTCGCTGGACCTGTGCGGCGAGCCGCTGCACCGCCGGGGCTACCGCGTGCGCCCCACCGTAGCGCCCCTCAAGGAGACGCTCGCCGCCGCCATCCTGCGCGCCGCGCGCTACACGGGCGACGAGGCGCTGGTGGACCCGATGTGCGGCTCGGGCACGCTGCTGATTGAGGCGGGCATGATGGCCCGTCGGCGCGCGCCCGGCCTCAACCGCGACTTCGCCGTGGAGCGCTGGCCCGAGCTGGGGACGCGGGCGAAGGAGCTGCTCGCGGACATGCGCGCGGAGGCTCGGCGCGACGAGCGCAAGGTGGAGGTCCCGCTCTGGGGCTTCGACAAGGACCCGGAGGCCCTCGATGCCGCCCAGCGCAACGTGCGCGCGGCCCGGCTGTCCGAGGAAATCACCCTGGCCGAGGGCGACGCGACGAAGCTGCCGCCGCTGCCTGCGTCCAGTGGCCTCATCCTCACCAACCCGCCCTATGGCGACCGCATCGGCACGGGCGGACAGAAGGGCATGAAGAGCTTCTATTACAAGCTGGGCGAGTCCTTGCGTGTGCCCGGCTGGCGCGTCTGGGTCCTCAGCGGCAACCCGGCCTTCGAGAGCGCCTTCCACGCGCGCCCCTCCGCGCGGCGCGACCTGATGAACGGCCCCATCGACTGCACGCTGCTCGGCTACCGGCCCTCGGGCGGCGGCGGCGAGGACTCAGAAGCGCCGCTCGGTGCGTCGCATGAGCCGGTGGATGTTGCTCCGGTGCGTCCACAGCATGAGGGCGAAGAGGACCGCTGAGAGGCCCGCGTACTCGGGCGCGCGAGCGGTGAGCGCGGACGTGCCCACCGCCGTCGCCCCCGCCGCGAGCGAGCCCAGCGAGCTGACGCGCCACACCGCGAAGATGGCGATGAAGACGAGCCCCGCGGCCAGCGCCGCCTGGGGCACGAGCACCAGCAACACGCCCAGCGCGGTGGCCACGCCCTTGCCGCCGTGCAGCCTCAGCCACACCGGGAAGACATGGCCCAGCACGGCGGCGAGCGCCACCAGCACGTGCACCCCGGGCAGCTCCGGCACCAGCCGCATCGCGAGCGCCACCGGCAGCGCGCCCTTCACCGCGTCGAGCACCAGCACCACCGCGCCCAGCTTCTTGCCCGCGACGCGGGTGACGTTGGTGGCGCCGATGTTGCCGCTGCCGCTCTGGCGCACGTCCACGCCGCGAAGCCACCGCGTCAGCAGGACACCGAAGGGGATGGAGCCGGCGAGGTAGCCCAGCAGGACGAGCGCGAGAGTCACGACCCCACGCTATAGCAGCAGGTGGGGGAAGCGCGTCTTCACCACCACGTAGGCGTAATTCACCAGGACGATGACGGGCATCACCACCTGGAACGCCTTCCACTCCCGAAGCGAGAGCTGGATTTCGGGGATGGGGACGGCGAACACCAGATGCACCACCATGGCCACGGCCGCGAGCGCGAACAGCACGGCGGCCACGGTGCCCAGGGGGTTGGCCTCCCACGCGCCCACGAAGTTGAAGTGGGCCACGCGGTCCGCCACGCGGGTGAGGCCACAGCCGAGGCAGGGCCAGCCTGTCCGCTCGCGCAGCACGCAGCCCCAGAACGGGATGAGCTTCGCCACCGGGATGAAGCGGGCGACGAGCAGCCCCACGAGGCCGATGAGGCCCAGGTAGTCCACCGTGCCGAGCCGGCGGTTGCGAGGAGGGAGGAAGACCTTCATGGGCTGCGCGCCCCGGGGTGTGCGGGAGTCACACTCTAGTACGGGCGCCGCCTTGCCGGGGCAACGAGTTTTGACTAAGCGGGCAGGTCATGAACTCGCTCCGCACGTCCCTGATGCTGCTGGTCGCTGTTCCCCTGGTGGCCTTCGCTGGCGACAAGACGCCCGCCAAGGGAAAGACGGCTGACAAGGCCGCGGCCGCCGCCGACTGTCACCACCCGGCCGACAAGGCCGCGGCCGCGCCCAAGCCCGAGGCCGCGAAGGACGACAGCTGGAAGCTCACCCGTGGCGAGGCCCTCAAGGGCGCCTCCGAGGTGAAGCTCGCGGACCTGCTCTCCAAGCCCCAGGCCCACGACGGGAAGACGGTGCGGCTCGAGGGCACGGTGCGCAAGGCGTGTGAGAAGAAGGGCTGCTGGATGGAGCTCGCCCCCGAGGGCCAGGCCAAGGGCCCGGGCGTGCGCGTGACGTTCAAGGACTACGGCTTCTTCGTGCCGCTGGACTCGGCGGGCTCGCAGGCGCGCGTGGAGGGCGTGGTGAAGGTGGCCGAGCTGAGCGAAGGCCACGCGGCGCACTACGAGGCCGAGGGCGCCATCGTCCCGCGCGGCGCGGACGGCAAGCCGCGCGAGGTGCAGTTGGTGGCGACGGGCGTCGAGCTGCGCCGGTAACACATGGCGCGCAGCTTCAGCATGAAGGGTGTGCAGGGCGCCGCGGACCGCGCCGTCCAGCACGCGAGGGCGTGGTTGCTGGAGACGGAGCCGGGTTCGCGCGTGCACGACGTGCAGTCGGACCCGCGCTTCCAGCATCGGGGCGTGGACCTGCTGTGGGAGCTGCCCTCGGGCGAGGTGCGCGGCATCGAGGTGAAGGGGGACCGCAACGCCACCCGGAAGCGGTACTTCTTCGAGCTGGTGTCCAACCTGGAGAAGGACACCCCGGGCTGCTTCCTCTACAGCGGCGCGGACCTGCTCGTGTACGTGTTCCTCTCGCAGGGGGAGATGCACGTGTTGCCGCTGCGCGCAGCGCGCGACTGGTTCCTCCCGCGAGCGAAGGAGTACCCGCTCAAGCACGCCTTCACCCAGACGGGCGCCATCCGCTACACGACGGTGGGCGCGGTGGTCTCCACGCGAGACGTCGTCGAGGGCGTGCCCAACGTGCTCAAGATTCCCCTGAGGCGCTCGACGCCGCTGCGAGCCCAGGAGGAGTCCACGACGCCCGAGGCTCCGGGCGCGGCGGCCATGCCCACGAAGCAGGGCGAGCTCGAGGACATGGCCCCGGTGAAGACCGCCCAGGAGGACGCGAAGCCCGCGCCGAAGAAGCGGGCGCGGCGCCGCAAGTCCACGGACGCTTCCGAGAGCAGCGGCCCGGGCACGTCGGAGTGACGGGGCGCTCACGAGCCCATCGCTGACCTGTCAGCGCGTCCTTCTTCGAGCCCTCGCGCCGTGGTGTCAGCGAACTCACGGCCAGTGACGGCAACGAGCGTCGCGGGGTGACGCTGCTCGTATGCAGCCTCGAGACAGGGACCTGGCCCTCAAGCCCACGCGCCAGGCAGATAGAGGCCTCACACCCTGGTGGCGACGAGGGTTTCAGGATGACCGCGGTCGTACGCGGCCTTGAGCCCGTGACTCGGGCTCTTCGTCACGGCCCATCAAGCCCCTGCGCCAGGCCGGATGAAGACTCACGACATGGCGAGGCGACAAGGGTTTCAGGATGACCGCGGTCGTACGCGGCCCTGAGCCCGTGACTCGGGCTCTTCGTCACGGCCCATCAAGCCCCTGCGCCAGGCCGGATGAAGACTCACGACATGGCGAGGCGACGAGGGCTTCGCGATGACCGCGGTCATGCTCTGCCTCGAGACATCCACTCGGGCACGGCGTCGTGGACCCGAGGTCCGCGCGCCGTGCCGGAGGTCCTGCTCACTACCTGTGACGGTGACGGTTGTGACCGGGGTGGATGCGGTCGTGCTCGGACTCGAGCCGCTCGGCGATGCGCATCAGGTCCAGCAGGGCCACGCGGTCGTTCTGCGCCTTGTAGATGTGCTCCAGGCGCGGCATGAGGTCCAACGCGAGGTGCAGGTCCTTGTTCTCCTCCGCCCACGCCAGCAGCGTCCGGGCGGCCGTGGCGGCCACGCCGTGCGTCTGGAGGTGGATGAGGCCGTCGACGGCCAGGATGCGAGCAATCGGAGAGCGGCTCGTGTCCTCGGACAGCTTGACCAAGTCCGTCGCCGCCTCGTCCTTCTCGCCCTTCGCCGCGCGCACCATCGCGCGCGAGATGCCCTTGCGGTCCGGCAGGAAGAACTCCTCCATCTCCGCGAAGGACTCCGCGTGATTCACGTGGCCCGAGCGCGCGAGCAGCTCCGCGAGGCGGTCGAACAGCTCCGCGTCCTTCTCGGAGAACGGCGCCAGCGCCTCCTGCATGAAGCGCTCCTGGGGCAGGCCCTTGTCATCCACGGGCAGCCGCGCGCGCAGGCTGGTCATCCGCTCGAAGGCCGCGCTCACCGGCGCATCCGTCTTGCCGTTGAGCAGCTCCAGCAGCGACTTCATGAGCGACGCCAGCGTGTCCGTCATCTCATGCGGCGCCACGCGGTCCGGCAGCCAGCGGCGCCACAGCTCCACGGGAGCGGCGACGACGAAATCCTTGAAGGGCCCGGTGCCCTTCCACTTCGACTTCCACTGCTGGGCGATGCCCAACGGGAAGGTCGACTCCGACAGCTTCCGGAAGTCCTCCTCCGTCACCGGGATGCCGTAGTGGCCGAGCGTCCCGAGCAGGGCCTCCGTCGAGAACTCCTTGAGACCCTTCTGCTGCCAAGCCTTGTCCACGCGCTGCGTGCTCACCTGGTTCTCCGCTGCCCCTGGGCGCCGGCCATCGGCGCATGCGGTCTTCTAGCGGAACCCGGGCCCACAATGCATGGCCCTCGTACGCCCGCCGTCACGCGGCCGACGGCGCGGGCGCCACCTTCGGAACAGTGGGCCAGAGGGTGGGATTGCGCCGCCCATCCTCCACCCGACGCGCGAGATAGGGCTCACAGCCCCTCGCCTCGAAGGCCTTCTTCCACGCGGAGAAGCCGCCGCCCGCCCGCCAGGCATCCATCGCCGCCAGCCCACCCTCGGGACCACACTGGGCCAGCATGTACTCCACCCAGGCCCAGCGTGCGGACGTGGGACGCACCTCCGCGCGTCCCCGCAGGCCCTTGCGCAGCCGCTCCAGCCGGTTCTCCACCTCGCGGATGCCCGCGAAGGGCGCGCCGTCCAGCGGCGTGTTCCGCTTGGCCACGAAGGGTGCCACGCCCAGCGCCACGGGGAGGATGCGCGACAGCTCCGCCGTGAAGCGGATCAACTCGTCGATGTCCGTCTCGTCCTCGAACGGAAGGCCCACGACGTTGTACACCTTGAGCTGCTTCATGCCGGAGGTCCGGGCATACCCGGCCGCGCGCACAATCTGTTCCTCGGAGTGCTTGCGGTCCACCATGTCCCGCATCCGCTGCGAGGCCCCGTCCGCCGCCACCGTCAGGTTCGTCGCCCCGCCCCGGCGGAGTTGATCCACCAGCTCCTGCGTCAGTCGATCCGCCCGGAGCGACGACACGCCCACCTCGCGCCCCGAGTCCACGAGGGTGCGCAGCAGCTCGACGATGCGCGGGTGGTCCGTCACCGCCGCGCCCACCAGGCCCACCCTCTTGGCGTTCTCCGGGATGAGCGACAGCACCCGCTCGGGCGGCACCGTCCGCATGCCCCCGTTGGTGGTGCGCCGCATGACGCAGTAATGGCACCCGCGAGAGCAGCCGCGCTCCGGCTCGATGAGGAACATCGAGCGCAGCTCCGTGTGCGGCGTGATGATCTGCGAGCGGGCGGGCAACCGCGAGTCCGTCGCCCGGGCCACGTGGTAGCGCGCCCCTCCCCTGCCCGGCACCCGGAAGCCGGGGATGCGCGCCAGATGATCCAACAGCGCCTCGCGCTCCATGGAGGCCGCGGCCTCCACCAGGACGTGGATCAGCTCCTCGGACTCGCCCTGGACGAGCACGTCGACAAAGGGCTCCAGCGGATCCGGGTTGGAGAACGTCAGGGGCCCACCGGCGACCACCAGCGGATGGCGACCATCCCGGCGCTCCTCCGCCAGCACGGGCAGCCCGGCGAGCTCCAGCAGCGAGAAGAACCCCGTCAGCTCCAGCTCGTACGCCACCGAGAACGCCAGCATCTGGAAGCTGGAGACCGGGGCCTGGGACTCCCAGGTGAACAGCGGCGTGCGCGTCTTCTTGAAGGCCTCCACGTCATCCGGGAGGAACACACGCTCGGCGGTGGCACCGGGGTGCTGGTGGATTTCCCGGTAGATGGCCTGGAAGCCCAGCGAGCTCATGCCCACGTGGTAGGGGCTCGGGTAGCAGAGCGCCACGCGGAAGGGCGCGTCCTTGTAGAGGGTGCCCTCTTCGTCGTCCAGCAGCGAGCGGACGTGGTGGATGAGTGAGTAACGGCCCTCCATGTGCCTCCAGTGGGTACTGCCTCCAAACACCGCGGCCCCGACAATCCACTCCCTGAGGAGGGCTGCCGGGGCCGCGAGGCGCCACCCAGGCGGGTGGCGCTGTTCAGCGATGGACGACTACTTGAACGACGGGACCGGCTTCGACGGCACGCAGATCGCCGTCGTCGCGCTCACCTGGAGGCACTCCGTGGCGAAGTCCGGGTTCAGGTTCGCGTTGGTCGCGCACGAGGTGGCATCGGACGGGTCGCAGGCGACCGCCGGCCACATCGAACGGATGGCGTAGTTCGAGGTGCACCCATTGCGCGTGTACTTCACCTGGCCACGCAGCTGCGTACCCGGCGTCGACGGCGCCGCGTACACCTGGATGTTGCTGAACTCGTAGCTGATGGTCGTCGCCGGAAGCGTCTGGGTGGCCGCGGCGTTGACCGAGGCAACCGAGAGCGTCTCCGCCGTGCAGAACTCATCCGCGTCCGGCTCGGTGTCGAACCGGCCCAGCGCCGTCTGATCCGTCGTGGGGCCCGGGTCGCGGTTCGCGATGGACGCCACGCCCTGCGGACGCAGGGTGAGCAGCGAGTTGCTCAGGTCATCCGGATCGCTGAACTTGTAGACGCCCACCAGCTCACCGACGGGAGCCCGCAGTTCACAACCCACGCCATTGGCATCGACAGGGTCGTCGATGGGGTCATACCGGGTCGCCCAGCTCGCGCTGTCCTGCACGAAGCAGGGAGCCTCGGGCTGGTCGAAGTTGCAACCCGTCAGCAGACCCGCCGTGCCAACAAGGACCATTGCCGCATTGAAGATGTTCTTGGTCATGTGACTTGAAATCCTGGTTCCGTGAATGGCCAGTGACTAGAACGTGTACCGGACACCAAGGCGCATCTGGCGCGGCGGCTGGTAGCTGGTCGGGTTCTTGAAGTTGGGGTTGACGTCGTTCTCGACCGTGCCGAACGGCTCGTCGCGCTCCTCGCCGGCCTGCCACTGGACGTTGCCAGGGAGGTCGGACGGCTTGCCGCCCGCGATGGGCTGCACGGAGAGCAGGGTGTACGTCTGGTCGACCGTGCTCACGCCCTGGAAGTTGAACAGGTTGAACACGTCCAGGGTGACGGAGATGACGCTGTCCTTGCTGACGCGGTAGTTGACGCCGATGTTGGAGTCAATGACGTTCAGCCAGGGCGTACGACCACCCGCGCCACGGGGGAGGACGAAGGACTCGTCCGGACCGTAGAGCGAGTGCGCGCCGAAGTAGTTGATCGGCGAGCCGGAGTTGCCGCGGTAGGACAGACCCAGGCTGGCGGACAGCTCGTTCGTGAAGTTGAACTCCTTCGCGCCGAACACCTTGATCTGGTGCGTACGGTCGAACGGCAGCGGACCCGTGCGGTTGGCCAGGAGGCTGACGAGGTCGAAGTCCGACAGGATGTTCGGGTCGAGCTGCGCGGTCTCCGGGCGGAACAGACCGGGGTAGTTACCGTTCAGGCGGGACCAGGTGTAGTTCGCCGCGGCGAGCCAGCCATCCGAGAACGTACGGTTCAGGTAGACCGTGACGTTGTCGTAGTTACGCTCCGGCTTCGGGAACTCCTTGGCGAAGCCGCTGCCCGGGTTGCCGAGGAAGTACGACGCACCGTCATCGCGGCTCATGTCCTCGATGACCATGTTCATGTTGCGGTGCGTGTAGCTGGCGCCCACGCGGGTGTTGGCGATGAGCTCGTACTCAGCGCCGACCACCAGCTCGTTGGACGACTGCGGCTTGATGTCCGGGTCGATCGGCTCGTTCTCGACCTTGCCACCCGTGTAGAGGCGGTTCGGGTTGCGGTTGCTCTCGGGCTGCGCGAGCACGTAGGCCGGGTCACGGCACTCCGTCTGCTGGCTCTGGCGGTCCGTGGGGTTGCAGCCCGCCTGCGTGTCCGACGCGAGCGCGCGGCGGGCCTCGTAGCGACGCTCACCCGGGAACGCGCGGTCGAGCATGTTCAGGGGAACCTGCTCGTAGTAGCGAGCGAAGTTCACGAAGAACTTGGTGCGGCCGTTGGCGAACGGGTCGACGATGGCGCCGAGGCGGGGCGACCACTGGTTGCCCATGATGAGCGCCAGCTCGCCGTCGCCGCCGTACATCGCCTGCACGTCGTAGCGCACGCCGAGGTTGAGCGTGACGCGGTTGGCGATGGACCAGGAGTCCTGCAGGAAGCCACCGACCGTGGTGCTGGTGGTCTTCGACTGCTGGGTCAGCTGGGTGATGGGGCTGTCGGGCGAGGCCTGGTAGCCGTAGCGACGGTAGTCCTGCACCGCGCCGCCGGAGTAGGGCTGGCCGTTGAGCGTCGCGCCCGCATACGGAGCGGACTCACGGAAGTACACGCCACCGCCGTAGGCCTTGAGCTGGTCGTAGGACAGGAACTCCGCGTCCGCACCGGCCTTCAGCACGTGGGTGCCGAGCGCGTTGAGCAGGTAGGTGGCCTTCGCGTTGAACTGGTAGCGATCCAGCTTCGAGTCGTTCATGTAGCCCGGGCCACCGACCGTGTAGCCGATGACGGGGCAGCGCTCGACAACGACGGGATTGCCGTCCTCATCGACCGTCTCGAACGGGGCGCAGGCGCCCTCCTGCCCGGCGGGCAGGGCCTCGAGGTCCGCCAGGGAGCGCTGGCTGGTGTACTGGAAGCGGGAGTAGCCCGCGAGGCCCTCGGAGGAGCCCAGCTTGCTGCCGTCCGCCGGCAGGGTGGACGCCGTCTGGTGGAACCAGCCGGCCGTCGCGTCGACGAGGACCTTCTTGTCCATGAACGCGCCGCCGTACTTCAGGGCGACGGACGTGGCGTTCGCGTTCGTCTCCGTGAAGGCGAAGTCGCCCGGGCGGGAGAAGATCGCGCCCGGCAGACCACCGGACTGCGGGTTGATGGACAGCTTGCCCATGCCACCCGTGGTCGTCGGCGTGCCGTTGAGGGCGAGCGAGACCGTGTGGTCCTGGTTGATGAGGTAGGTCAACTTACCCATGTACTGCACGGTCCGGGAGTCAGCGTAGTACTGACGATCCGAGCCCGCGATGGGGTCGACGACCGTGAAGCCCGTGTCGTCCGTGACCGTGTTGCCCTGCGCATCCAGGCGGATGGCGTTGAGCGTGCGGGTGTGCTGGTAGCGCGTGAAGGACGGCGCGAAACCAGCGAAGAACCACAGCTTGTCCTTGAGGATCGGACCACCGAGGGTGGCGCCGAAGTCGCCCATGTTCTTCAGCTCGTTGAGGCCGCTGATGACCGAGCCTTCCGACCGGATCGTCTTGCGGGTACCCTCGAACGTGCCAGGCGTCCAGTTGGCGAACACGGAGCCGTGGAACTCGTTGGAGCCCGACCGGGTCACCGCGTTGATGACGCCGCCCGTGGAGCGACCGAACTCCGGCAGGTAGCCGCCGGTGATGATGTTCACGTCCTGCACGAACTCGATGCTCATCGGGCTCGCGTTCACGCCGTAGGCCGGGTCGTTCGTGGACAGACCGTCCACCACGTAGCCGTTCTCAGGCGAGGTCGCGCCGTTGATGGAGACACCGTACTGGTCGTTCTGGGCGCCAGGCGCCAGCTCGGCCAGGGACTCGAAGGAGCGAGCCGCGCCGCTCTTGCCACCCGGACGGGCGACCGCGATGCGCTTGATGAACTCCTGATCCACGTTGACGCCCGTGGTCGTGGAGCCCACGTCGATGGTCGGCGGGGCGCCGACGATCTCGACCACCTCACCGAGGGACTCGGGGAGCAGCTCGACGTTGACGCGGATGGTGCGGTTCAGACGCAGCTGCACGTCCGACCGGGCGTAGGGCTTGAACTGCTCCTTCTCGAACCGCAGGGTGTAAACACCAGGCGGAAGCTGGGGAATACGGTAGTTGCCCTGTGCGTCGGAAACCACGGTCTGCTCACCCTGAAGGTTGGGCGAGGTCGCGGTTACCACCACGTCAGGAACAGGCTGCCGACTCTGAGCGTCGATGATCGTTCCGATCATCGTGCTCGACTGCGCGAAAGCCGCCGATCCATAAAGCAGACCTGCGGCCAGGACAACTCCGGTTTCCCGGAGCACTCGGTTCAAGTGCATACCAGACCCCTCCAAGGTGGGCTGCAACCGAAAATGACTGGGGAAAATATCCGAGGTCGAGCAGTTGTCAATAGACCGTTGCTTTTTGGTAACCAGTGGGGCAATTGCGCGATCACGTCAGTTACCCTTGACCGTGCTCACTTGAACCCGGAACGCGTTTCTGTATGGTGGCGCGCCCTTTCAGCCGGGGGTGGCGTGGTGGGTGTCCACTGGTGAAGAGGAGTCTAGTACATGTTTGATTCAGTCCTTGACCGCGGTCAGGCGCCCAAAGCGCGGTTCGGTGTGGGAACCACCATCTCGGTGATCCTGCATGTGGCGCTGTTCGTGGTGGCCTACGTTCTTTCGACGAGGCCTCCGGTCGAGGAGGAGAAGGAGATCGAGGTGACGCTGAAGGCCACCATGGCCCCGCCGCCTCCTCCGCCGCCGCCCCCTCCCCCGGCGGCGACCTCCAAGCCGAAGACGACCCCGAAGAAGCCCAAGAAGCCCGACGCCATCGTCCAGCCCAAGGAGATCCCGAAAGAGGTCCCCAAGGAGGTCGAGCCGACCGAGCAGCCGGAAGAGGCCGCCGAGGAGCCCAGTGAAGAGGCGGTCGAGGGCGGTGTCGAGGGTGGCGTGGCCGGTGGTGTCGTGGGCGGCGTCGTCGGTGGTGTGATCGGCGGCGTGGTCGGTGGACAGCTGGGTGGGACGGGCACGGAAGTGCTGCCGTTCGGTGCGGGCATGACCCGTCCGGAGAAGGTCTCGGGTCCGCAGCCCGAGTACACCCGCGAGGCGCTCGAGTCTCGCGTGCAGGGCACGATGATCGTCAAGTGCGTCATCACCGTGGAAGGCCGTGTGGAGCGCTGCCGAATCATCAAGCCCCTGCCCCACATGGAACAGGCCGTCATGGACGCCCTGACGTCGTCACGTTACAAGCCCGTCACGTTCCAGGGCCGTCCGGTCCAGGTGGATTACACCTTCACCCTGAATCTGAAGCTGCCGCGCTGATCCGGGCGCGCCGTAGAGAAGCACCGCCGACCACCCCGCGCTCGTGAGGAGGAGCGCTCCAAAGCCATGCAATTCACTCTCGTCGAAATCTGGGCACACACGGGCCTCTTCGCCCGTATGATCATCTTCACCCTGGCCATCATGTCGGTGGCGTCCCTGGTCGTGATGGCGGAGCGGATGATCGTCTTCCGCAAGACCCGGTCCGACAGCCGCAACTTCGCGGCCAAGATGGGTGCCATCCTGGCAAAGGGTGACCTGACCACCGCGGCCAACACGAACCTGGGCAAGGACGTGGGCCACCTGGGCCGGGTGATCAACTCCGGTCTGACGGCCTACCGCATCAGCCCCAACAACAAGGACGTGGCGGTGGAGTCCGTGGCCCGCGCGCTCGAGCGCCAGGCGCAGCGCGAGGTGCAGAGCATGAAGCGCGGCCTGGGCCTCCTGGCCACGGTCGGCTCGACGGCCCCCTTCGTCGGTCTGCTCGGCACGACGATGGGTATCGTCAACGCCTTCCAGCTCATGGCGGCGGCCGGCTCCGGCGGTCTGGGCACCATCTCGGCCGGTATCGCCGAGGCGCTCATCACCACGGCCTTCGGTCTGCTCGTGGCGATCCCCGCCGTGATGGCCTACAACTTCCTGCAGGGCTGGGTGGATGCTCGCGCGGTGGACATCAGCGAGTCCTCCAACGAGTTCCTCGACGTCGTGGCCCGCCACCTGGGCGGCGGCGCGCAGTCCTCGCACGCGGCCTGAGCAGTCACCGGCGAGCCCGGGGACGACCCGAGGCCCGCCTCCTGACGTGAACGCGGCTCCTGAACCTCGGGGCCCGCGACGCCACCTTGGGAAGGCGGGCTTCCACCATCCGGAAGCAGGTTAAACGCATGGGAATGTCAGCAGGCCCCAAGGGGGGCATCAAGAGCGACATCAACGTCACGCCGCTGGTGGACGTGGTGCTGGTGCTCCTCATCATCTTCATGGTCGTCACCCCCATGCTCCAGCGCGGCAAGTCCGTGGAGCTGCCCAAGGCCACCGAGATCGAAAAAGAGAAGGGCAAGGACTCGGACCCTCTCTACGTCTCCATCACCCCGGACAAGAAGGTGTTCGTGGAGAATGATCAGGTGGACGAGCAGGCCCTCCAGGACCGCATCGCGGAGGAGCTGGTGAAGGACCCGGGCAAGAAGATCCTGCTCAAGGGTGACAACACGGTGAACGTGGGCGACGTGCGCAAGGTGCTCGACGTGGCCCGCAAGGCCAAGGCGAAGCAGATCGCGCTCGGCGTCGAGGAGAAGAAGTAATGGCCGGCCACAAGCAGCGCCAGTGGGTGAAGCCGCAGTCGGCGCCCAACTCGGAGATCAACGTCACGCCGCTGGTGGACGTGGTGCTGGTGCTCCTCATCATCTTCATGGTCGTCACGCCCCTCCTGGAGAAGGACATCCTGGTGCGCGTGCCGGACACGGAGGTGGAGAACGAGCCTCCTCCCGAGAATCCAGACAACCAGCAGCTGGTGGTCCTGCTGGACAAGGACGGCAGCTACTCCATCAACACGGAGAAGGTGCCCGCGTCGGACTACATCAACCGGCTCAAGCGCATGCTGGCGGCGAAGAAGGCGGACGAGAAGGTCGTCTTCTTCATGGCGGACGACGCGACCAACTACGGGCGGCTCATCGCGGCCCTGGACGGCGCGAAGGCGGCCGGCGCGAAGGTGCTTGGCATGGCGACGGAGCTGCCGTCGAACGCCATCATCCAGGGCACGCAGGTGGACACGGGCACCCCGGCGCCCGCTCCCACGCCCTGACATCTCCCTCCCGGAGCCTACGCTCCGGGTTGGAGTCGCGGTTCACAATCAGAAGCTCGTCGGCTAGAGTCCACTCCTCATGGCCGACGAGCTTCTCGTCTTTGAACAGACCATCGAAGCCCTCTTCCTGCGCGCGCTGCACGGGCGGCTGACGCCTGCCTGCAAGCAGCGCCTGAAGCAGGCGGGGCTCGACGTGGACCAGAAGCTGCGTCCCGCCTACTCCTTCACGTCCTGGATGGCGTTCCTGCGCATCGCCGCGGAGGAGCTGTTCCCCCAGGAGGCCGTCGCCCAGGGGACCTGGAAGCTCGGTGAGGCTTATATCGAGGGCTTCCGCGAGACGATGCTCGGCCGCGCGGTGCTGTCGCTGCTGCGGGTGCTGGGGCCTCGCCGGACGCTGATGCGGGCCACGCAGAACTTCCGGGCGGGCAACAACTACACCGAGTCGAAGCTGGTGGAGCTCACGCCCACCCAGTTCGAGCTGTGGATGAACGAGGTGGGCGACTACCCGGACTTCACGGCGGGCATCATCCACGCCGGCCTGCGAGTGGCCGGCGCCCAGGAGGTGCGCGTGGAGCCGTCAGGCTACGACGGCCACGCCTGCACCTATCGCATCAGCTGGAAGGAAGCCTCGGTCTCCTCGGGCGTGGCCGGCAGCGGCGACTCCAAGGCAGCCATGAGGTCCGGGTCCATCAGTTCCCTGTAGATGAACTCGGCGATGAGGCCGGTCACCATCCAGATGGGCAGGATGTAGAGCGAAGTCATCTGCCCCATGATGGCGCCCGCGTCGCCGTAGTACCAGATGCGGTAGCCGGTGAGCCGCTCCAGGACCAGGCCGCTGAAGCCCTCGAACAGCAGGATGCCCACGCCATAGACGGCGGCCCGGAGGCTGGCGTGCTGGTAGAGCATCCAGCGGAAGACGGGCTCCACGAAGAAGAAGCAGGCGATGGCGTAGATGAAGAACATCCACAGCGAACACTGCCCGTAGGCGGTGACGGCGGGGGTGTCCCAGATGGCGTTGAGCCCCAGGCGGTCATCCACCCGCCACTGGAACTGGAAGAGCGAGCCGAGGACGGGCACGTCCCGGGATACGCGCACCAGGTTGTAGAAGAAGATCTCCGAGCTGATGCCCACCATGCCGTAGAGGCAGAAGCGGAACATCGCGAAGGCGACCTTCATCCGCTGACCCCGCTTCATGTCTGCCCGGCGGATACGGACCGGACGACGCCGCTGAATCTCCTGCGACCCCATTTGCGTCATTCCCCCTGCGTTCCCCAACTCCCCGTCAAGCTACCCAAGGCGCACCCGCCCTGGCTAGAGGCCCCTTCACTTATCCAGTGAGTGTGGAACCCTGGTGTTCCTGGGGATGGGACAGGCATCCGCCCCAGGGGATTGGCTCTCCACGGGATTCTCCTCGGAGGGCTGGCGGTACGCGGGTTGCTCCACGCGGAGCCGGGCGATGCGGGAGGGGGACGGATGCTGGCGAGGGTGCGGTCGGGGGCGTTGATGGGCATCGACGCGGTGGTGGTGGAGTGCGAGGTCGACATGGCGCTCGGCCTCCCCTACTTCAACGTGGTGGGACTGCCGGAAGGCGCGGTGCGCGAGTCGAAGGTGCGCGTGGTCTCCGCGCTGAAGAACACCGGCTTCGAGCTGCCACAGAAGCGCGTCACGGTGAATCTGGCACCGGCGGACCTGCGCTCCGCCGGCGCCTTGTTCACCGACCGCATCGACCGCTCCTTCAAGTGCCCCATTTTACACCTCTTTTGCTGCTCAGTTCGCTGCCAACTTGGGATTGTGGACGTCTGGCGTCCCATCCTTGTCCCGCACAAGCTGAAGTTGCGCTACCCCCCGTCGCAACCACTCAAGGCGCGCCGCTGCATAGGACTTGTCCGTCGTCTCGATGCGGGCATGTCCGAGCAGGCGCTGCACGAGACGCAGGTCGCCGTGTTCGGCCAGGTGAGTCGCGAACGTCGACCGCAGGTCCTTGAACGTCAGCGGGATGGGGACCCCCATCACCCACAGCTTCATGCCGCATGACGGGCAGCGCGCCGGCGCCTTTGTCGAGCGACGGTCCTCATAGCCGCACGAGCGGCGCTTGCCTCGCGTCACGCACCGGTAGGAATACCCAACAACGAGGTTCGCGCGCACGAGCGCGACCCGGAAGTTCTCCGCGGCGTCCCACTCTTCGTTTCGCATGGACCCATCCGGCGAGGGGAACACCCACGGACTCTTCGCCACCGCTTTCATCCGCCGCAGTTCCGGCAGCAAGGCTGGGTGGATGGGAATCAGCCGGTCCTTCCGGCCCTTCGTACGCGGCAAGTCATAGCTGTTGCGCACGGTGATGACTGCTCTCTCGATGTCGAGCCCGTCCCACCTCAACCCAGCGACCTCGCCCTTCCGCAGCCCGGTGAGCACCGCGAACAAGTACAGGCCACGGTCGTATCCAGCCGACCCGAAGAACTGCTCAAGCTGCTCTAGGGTGAGGAATCGAGGAACCCGCTCTGGCACCTCAACGCGAGTTGCATCATGGGTCGGGTTCTCGCCACGGAAGATCTTCCCCTTGCGGATCGCCCACCGGAACACCGCGCCAATGCGCACCTTAAGTCCATGCAGCGAGGCAGGTGAGAGCGTGTCACGACGTGATGCGATGCACGCGTCAACGTCAGCCGGCGTAATCTCCTGCATGAGCTTCCGCCCCAACCGGGGCTCAATGTGCAACCGGAGTTGCGCGTCGATGTCCTTGAAGGAAGCGAGATGCCGCACAGAGAGCCGGTAGCGCTTTGCCACCTCCCCGAAGGTGATGGGCGGAGGGCCCTCAACGGCAAGTCCCTTGCGCTGCCGGTCGGCGACAGCGGCCAGTTCGTGCGCGAGACGCTCAGCCTCGGCCTGTCGGAGAGCGGTGGTGCGGACCTGCTTCCGCCGCCCTGCCGCATCCCGATAATCGACCCACCACGTGCCGTTCTCTGGCGCGTGCTTGCGTGCGGACGCGGAGACACCACGCTTGACGCGGAAGTAGGCGCGCGTCACTGCTCCCGCTCCTTCCGCGACCGCGCACGTGCATCACGCGGGGCGCGACGCTCGCGCAGCGCAGCGGAGAGTTGAGCCTGCCCCTCTGGCCCCTGGCTCCTCCACCACGCACGGACCTCGACACTGTCGAACCGCAGGCGTGAGCCAATGCGTTTGAACGGCAGTCCGCCTGGGAGATTCTCGGCGCACCTATCGTAGACCCACGTTTTGCCGACACTCAGAAAGGCACAGACATCAGCGACCGTCCATGCGCGCGCGTCATCGTCCGCGGACACCGAACCCCTGACGACCGAGAGGTGTCCCGACTTCGCGCCACCGTCGTCACAGTTGACCATGACCAACCCCCACTGTACGTCCAAGCAGTATTTGTGCCGACGTCGGGACAGGGGGCCGCCTGTCCAGAGAAGTGGTCGCCGCTCGCTCACCCCCGGCCCACGCCTGAAACACAGACGCGCCTCGCGGCAACCACGCAAGTAAGCCAATACCAGTCATCCACCCCGCAATCAACCGGGGTTGTGGAAATTGCTTGACGCGCGCGCACGCACTCGGGGTGTCCGAGCTTTCGCCGTCCCGCATGACTTCCCGACTGTCTGCGATTGGGCGGCGCGTCAGTCCGTCCTCCGAGACTCCTGACACGAAATGAGACACTGATACATCCAGTGTCGTCACATCGGTCTGTCCCTGGCGGACGTGCACGAGCCACCTCAAGAAGACGGAGCCGCGACGACGTCCGGTCAGAGCCGTCGTCGGGCGCCGGAGCGGTGGCTGGACAGGCCGAAGCCGCCAGACCTCCCGCTCTAGAAGTTGTCGTGTCGCTCGCTGCTGACCGGAAAACTCAGCGAGGGTTCGTCGCGGACAAGATGAGCCCGCGACGCGGGCCCTGTCAAGTCCGCTTACTGCTCGTCCGCGTGCGCGGCGTGCGTCTCGCCGTGCAGCGGGCACTCGTACGCGCGAATGCAATCGCAGGCCACCGGCTGCGCGCGGCGGCAGCACATGGCGCCGTCGCGCGAGGTGGCCACCAAGACGACAGGGCGCCGCTCGCGAGTACGGCGGCGAGCTGCTCGCGGCGTCACGGGCGGCCCCCGTGAATCCGCTGCCGGCCACGCGCTCGCGCCACCGGCATCGCCCTGGGACTCCATCACGGCGCCCTCTTGAGGAGGATGGAGTCGGGCAGCTTCATCTGCACCCCGCCCTTCAACCCCATGTAGCAAGAGCCGTTGTGTTCGGCCGTGTTCTCGGGACAGCACGGCGATGGCTTATCGGTGATTTCGACCCAGCACCCGCCGCGGAGAGGCCGTGCCGGTGAACGGCAGGGCGGCACGTCCTGCCCCGGGAGTGGCTGCTTCGGCACGGCCGCACAGATTTTCTTCCCTCCCATCTGAAGAGGACGACCGAACTCGACGAGGTCCGTTAGATAGGACTCGCCGCTGCTCGCATCGGGGACCACATACTCCACGCGGGCCGAGCCGCCGATGCCCGGTGCGATGTGGTCCACAGCTCGCGGCCACACCAGGGCCGTCAGTGCTGCGGCGGCCACGGCGTGGGGGATCCACCGGGGCGACGCCGCCCGCGGCGCCGGCAACACCGTCACGGAGACCACAGGGCGCGCGACAGTACGCCGGCCAGACTCGAGGTGGGCCCTGCCCAACTTGTCGTCCAGGGCGGCCTCGAACGCCGCCGCGACCACGTCGAGGACACCAGGGACGAGGTCCGGCCGACCAGCACGGTGCTCCGCGACGGCACAGTCCGGATAGGCGGTGACGAGCACCTGGCACGCGCCCTCGGTGGGCTCGCGCACGAGGACGGCCGGGTAGCCCGACACCCGATTGCGTGTCAGATGCAGGCGGTTGACCAGCCTCGCCAGGCCCGCCCGGAGGCGCGGTCCGAAGTGGTAGGGGCGGGCCTTCACGTGCCCCTGCCCTTCTTCGCCCCAGGCTTCGGCTCGTGCCCTGTCATCCGGTCCACCTCCAGAGCAGGCGCCACGAGCTCGCCGGCGATGACGCCCTCAGTCACCTCCCGCACGGTCGCGCGCTTGACCAACTCCGCCCAGCCCTCGACACCCAGCGTCGCCGCAAGGTCCCGGACGATGCGGATGGAATCCTCTATGACATCCGTCTGCCTGGTGCCGGAGGCAACCATCGCGTCGATGTAATCCGCGACGTCCGCATCCGGCTTGAACGTCACGACCCGCTTCTTCGGCCCAGCGGGCTTGGGCGTTTTCTTCCCCGGTATCACGGCAGCCCTCCCAGTTCTCTTCCTCAAGGTGCCTCCTAGCCCGCCCGCAGGCGGTGTGCCAAGACCCACATCGCCAACGACACCGTAATACCACAATCGCCACACATCCACATATGCTTGACTCGGTATTACCGAGTCGCTACTGTTCTCTCCATCGACGGACGGACGGGGCCCCCGGGAGGGGGAGCGGGGCCGGGCGGGCGCGAGGCACACGGGTGCCGAGGACGTCGAGCAGGGCAGGACGCAACGGAGCACGACACGGGGGCAGCAAGATGGCGACGGACAGAGCGGTGACTGTGGGCGAGATTCGGAAGCGGATGAAGGACCTCGTACACCGGATGAACCGGTACATCGAGGAGGGAGGAACGGACGCGGAAGCGGACGCCCTCAACAAGGAGGCGGCGGACCTGGATGAGCTGATGAGCGTCCTCGACCCCAACGGCGCCTTGGATGAGCCCGAGGCGAGGGCCTAGCCCTCCGGGGCCCCGGTGACAAACCGGGGCCCTAGCCCTCCAAGCCATGACGACCTACACCTTCACTCGGGCCTTCCCACTGCTACGGGCGAACGTCGGCGGGCTCGCGGCGCACCTCACGGCCGTCCCTGGCGATGAGCTGCACTCCGACGTGGATGACGTCGGCGTGACCTGCTTCCTCCTCGTGCGTGGGGACGGCGGCGCCGAGACGCCGGTGCGCACTGCGCTGGCCGAGTTCCGGGCGTACGTCCGGGAGCACTGAGCAACCTCGGGCGCAACGCCCGGTCAAACTCTTTCACTTCTGACGGAGGCTCACGTGAGCCTGATGGCGGAGCTGTGCCTTGTGGTCGATGAACGGCAGGACCCGGCCCCCTGGGCTCGACGGGCGCTCCTCGCGCTGGAGTCCCGCGCGTCGCGGGCTGGCGTGCGGACGTGGATGGTGGAGCGCTCGCTGTACGGTGCGGCGCTGCTGACTGCGGTGGTGGCGCAGCACCGCGACACCCTCGGCGCGGGCACGGTGACGGAGGCGCTCGGGCAGGTGGCGGGGCTGACGGTGTCGGTCGTGGCGCTCCTCGTCGGCGCCGAGCTCGATTCCATCGGCACCCGCGAGGCGGAGAAGGCGGCGGCCGAGGGGCGTGAGCCGGTGCGCGTCGAGTGCTCCCCGCGCGCGGCGCAGCTCCGGACGCTGCTGCCCTGGCTGGGGCTGGCGGGCCTCTCGCTGGCCTTCGGGTGGATGGGCGCGTTGGGCGTCGCGTGGCGCCTTGCGTACCCGGCGTGGCGTCGCTGGTACCGCACGCACCGTCCGCTCGGCCGCGAGGTGTCGCGATGAAGCCCGCCCCGGAGGAACTGTCCCTCAAGGACACCCTGGCCGCGCAGGGACTGTCGTACCGGCCGACCACGCCGCCGTCGTACGCCCGGGAGATTGTGTTGCCGGACGGCACCGTGGCCCTCACGGCGGAGGCCGCCACGGTGTGGGCTTGGCTCCGCGTGCGCAACCTCTCGGACGTCGACCTCGTCAGGGCCATGGCCAAGGCGGCGCGGACGTACGAGCACCACGAGATGTCCGCTGTGCGCGCCGTCGCGGGTGAGCGCGGTGTCGCGCGCATCCGGGCTGCCGTCGCCACCATCTCGGCCGAGGTCGACGCCAGGGACCGCGCCGCGCTCGCCCAGGAGCTTGAGTCATGACGTGCATGGCCGACACCGCCGCCGCCCTCCTCGGGCTCGCCTCGTACGTCCGCAAGGAGACGGACCCGGTGGCCCTTGCGGAGCAGGTGGCCACGCTCACGCGGGAGACGGCCGAGGTGGAGGCGGCGCTTCCCCTGGCGGAGCGCGCGCTGTCGACGCTCACTCCGGAGTCGACACCGGCTGCCCGGCAGACGTGGCGAGACTGCCACGGGACGCTGACGGCGCTGCGCCTCCGTCGCGCGCAGCTCGCGGTTGAGGAGGTGTACCTGCGCGCGGAGTTGGAGCGCGAGGAGCGATTCGCCCTGGAGCGACAGGCGCTGGCGCGGGCCCTCCCAGCGCCGCGCGCGGAGTAGACGTCAGAGGTTCATGCAAGACTACTGGTGCTCGGAGGTTTCATGGGCACCTGCACGGCATACACAGACGCTCACCCCGAGTACCCGTGGGCGCTCTGCTACAGGCGGCACGGCCACCCCGGGCGACACAGGTGGCACCGGTGGAAGTGGCACGACGCGGCGACTCAAGGCCGCGCCAGGAATTGGCTGACACAACGAATTGCCCGGTGCTCTGCGCGCGGGCCAACGGGAGAGGAGTACGGCATGGCGGGGTTTCAGAAGGCCACGAAGAAGCGCGCGAGGTTGCGGCTCGCGCTCATCGGACCGAGTGGCTCAGGGAAAACGTACACGGCCCTTCGCATCGCGCGCGGGCTGGTTGGGCCCACTGGCCGAATCGCGGTGGGCGACACCGAGAACGAGAGCGCTAGCAAGTACGCGGACAGGTTCGAGTTCGACACGCAACCGATGACGCGGTTCAGCCCTCGCGATTTCATCGCGCTCATCGCTGACGCGGCGCGAGAGAAGTACGACTGCCTCATCATCGACAGCCTCTCTCACGCGTGGATGGGGCGGGGCGGGGCACTGGAGATGGTCGACCAGGTGGCGAAGCAGTCGAAGTCCAAGAACAGCTTCGACGCATGGCGCAGCGTCACGCCGGAGCACAACGCGATGGTCGACGCGCTCATCCGTGCGCCGATGCACCTCATCGTGACGATGCGGGTGAAGACCGAGTACGTCGTTGAGGAGGTCAACGGAAAGAAGACGCCCCGAAAAATCGGACTCGCCCCCGTCCAGAGGGACGGACTGGAGTACGAGTTTGACGTGGTCGCGGACATGGACGGCGCCGAGTTGGTCGTCACCAAGACGCGCTGCCCGACGCTCCAGAAGGCAGTCATCATCGAGCCCGGCGAGCCGCTTGGCGAGACGCTCGGCGCATGGCTCACGGACGGAGCAGCCACCGAGACTGCGACCACCACCGCCACCCAGGTGCCATCCGAATCGAGGTCGGGGGAGGGCTCGCCCGTCGCTCGCCCTGCCCGTCCGTCTGAGCAGGCCCAACCCGCGAGTGAGCCTGCCCAGGCCGCGCGGAATGGACTGCACGGGCCTGATACCCCGGCGCCCGACGAGGATGAGTGGAAGGCCGAAGGCATCTGCACCGAGGCCGATATCGTCACCACCGAGGCCGAGGTCCGCTCTCTGTCGGAGGTTGCGAAGACGCTGAAGCGAGATGACCTCCGCAAGAAGTGTGGCGAGAAGCTGAAGGCGACGTGCAGACGGCTGGGCATCGTGCCCCCGCCGAAGCCCGCGCAGTCCGCGCAGCAGCGCGAGCCCGGCCAGGACTGACCGTCGTCACCCCGCGCCAGGACGGGCGGGGCCTTTCATCGGCGCGCAGTTCGCGTGCCTCGTGCGCCAGCCGGTTCAACTGCCCCCGTGTCCGGCTGGCGCGCACCTCTCTGTAGCTCCGCAGCCCCGTAACACCAGACGTCGCATCTCTCACAACGACAACCAGCACGCACACCAACCCGGTCCGAATGTCTCGGACGGCGGGCTCCCCACTCGCATGCCCAGAGGTTCCCACATGAAGCTGTTCCGCCTGTCGCTGCTCTCGCTGTCGCTGCTCTCCGTCACCACCGGATGCGCCACCCTCCAGGAGCGTCGCTGCTCGGCGCTCCAGGACGAACTCGAGGACGCGAACGTGGCCTGCACCGCGTGCCTGGGCCGGCTCAGCGCGGTCGGCGACGCGAGCCTCTGCCAGTACGTCTGCGCGCACAGCACTACGGTGGCGCCCGCCACCGTCATGGCCTGCACGCCCGAGGCGCCGGCCGTGAGCGCCCCTGCCGCCGCGTCCTCGGCCTCGAGCTCCGAGGCGTCGGCCGACTCCTCGCAGCCGTAGTCCCCTCCCCTCTCACTCCCCGAAAGACATCCATGCACACGCGTCTGCTGTTGCTCATTGCCCTGGCGCTCGCCGCGCCGGCCATGGCCTTCGACGGCCCCACCCCAGCCGTCCGTCCCCCGCCCGTCCTCCGCCCCCCGGGCTCCCAGGCACTGCCGCCGCTCCCCGGAGCCACCAACCCGCCGGGGCAGCCTGGCGCCCTTCCGCCGCCCAGCGTGAGTCGCGCTCGCGACGCGCGTTACCCGCCCGCCTCGACCGTGCCCACCATCTACTCCTCGGCACGTCCGAAGCCCGACTGGGCCGTGCGCATCCTCCGTCCCGCCAGCGCGGAGAAGACGGCGTGGGAGACCTGCGAGGGGCTCGTCCTCGCCAACGTCACCAGTCCGGACGGACTCCACCCCGAGACGTTGGCGAGCGCGAAACGGATGACGGATGAGCAGTGGAAGTGCGCCTACGAACGGCTGATGTCGTCCTGCTACATCTTCCAGAAGGCACGCACGAAGGACGCGTCTGGGTTGGCACGGTCGCGCGAGGAGAACAGTGACTTCCGCGCGGACATGGAGCGCCGTAGCAAGAAGGTGTGCGCGTCGGTGACGACGGAAGGCGATGCACAGCAGGTGATTGACGCCATGGTGGACCGGGCCGTCTGGCACTCCTACCAGCCCGCCACCCAGGCGAACTTCAACCGCGCCCTCCTCGATGAGGTTGCCCCTCCCCCGGCCCCCGACGTGCTCAAGGCCATGCAGCGCCAGGCGAAGCTGGCGTCCGCGCCGAAGTTGACCACCGCCGGCAGGGAAACGCAGCGGCCGTCCGACGTCGAGGGACTCCCCCGGAAGGCGTTGGACAAGTGCTGGGACGCAACCGTCCAGTGTCTCAACAACATCCCCGGCTCCGCCTCATGGAGTGACCCGGTGTACCAGTGCGCCCGGTGGCGCGGCGCCGAGCGCTGCGCGATGAAGGGCAGCCGCTACTCAAACATGAACGTCAGCGACGACGACTACCGGACGCGCTGGGGCGGCATCTGGACGTCCGACTCGCTCTCGGAAACGAACGCCTTCGCGGACAAGTGGAAGCGCCACTGCGCGACCGCTGTCGACGCAGGTGCAAACCCGGACCCGCACGTGGCCGCCCTGTTCGCGAAGTGCGACTCGCTCTGGACGTCGATGTTCCGCCTGTGACGTGACGCCCATCCGCCGCGTCCGGCGGTACTGCTGACGCGGCGCCCCTGCTGCACCTGCCGGAGCGCCCCCGGCAGCCCTTTCCCCTTCCCACCTCGACATGCACCAGCCCGGTCCGAGGGTGTCTCGGACGGCGGGCTCGTCACCCTCGCACCTGGAGTACCCACCAGATGAACAAGCTGCTCTCGCTGTTGCTCGCCGCTGGCCTCGGATGCCCGTCCGAGCCACCGGACCCAGAGCGCGTCCTCTACGTCAACGGCCGCATCGACACGTGCGTGCCCGGCGCGCCCCCTGCCGAGGCGCTGCTCACGACGGACGACCGCATCACCAGCACCGGCCCGCGACGGACGTTGGAGGCGCAGGCCCACGGCGCGCGCGTCGTCGACCTGGGCGGACGCACGTTGATGTGCGGATTCGTCGACGGACACATCCACCCGGAGCCCCTCGGGGCGCCGGCCTGGTTCGTCAACTCGCCCGAGTACGTCTCCGACCCGACGCACCCGCAGCACCCCTACGGCCCGGACGCGGCCGAGGTACTCGAGTTGGTGCGACAGCGGGCGCTGGTCGCCCCCGCGGGCCAGCCCATCATGGTGCTCGTCTCCGTGGCCTACTGGGCCAGCGCCGGCCAGGACCCACGCGCCGCACTCGACGCCGTGGCGCCCAACCACCCCGTCGTCATCGCCAGCTGGGGCGGGCACGGGCTCGCCGTCAACTCCGCCTCCCTGGCGCTCGCCGGCTTCAGCGACGGCCAGGCGGACCCGTACGGCGGCCGGCTCACCCGGGATTCCACCGGCCGGCTCACCGGCTACGTCCAGGAGCTGGCGGAGGTGCCGCTCTTCCAGCGCCTGGCGCTGGCCTTCACCGACGCCGACCTAGTCGCCCATGCCACCGGCTACGCCCAGGCGGCGTGGCGGACTGGGCAGGTCCGCGGGCTCGCGATTCCCTTCATGGTGAGCCCGGCCCGCGGCGCCGGCGTCTACGCCCAGGTGCCCGGGGACTACTGGCGGATGGCGTGCCTGCTCACGGACCCGGCGCAGGACTGCCAGCCCTACCGCGGGGAGACGCACGTCAAGGTGTTCATCGACGGCTCGCCGGACCGGTGTGAGGCTCTCATGCACCTGCCGTACGTCTCGCCCGAGACGTGCCCGGAGGCGGCGCCGTGGCATGGGTTCGCCAACCTCTCGACGCTCCACATCGACCTCGCGCTGATGCGAGTGCTCGGTGGTGAGGGCCGGCTGCTCGCCCACGCGCTCGGCGACGGCGCGGTGACGCTCTTCCTGGACCGGCTGGAAGCCCTCGGCGGGCCGTCTGGGCGCTGGCCCCAGGTGACGCTGGAGCACGGGGACCACTTCCGCCCCGCCGACATGGCCCGCGCGGCGCGCCTCGGTGTCGTCGTCGTGCAGAACCCCACGCACCTGCTGACGGTGCCGCCGCTCAGCGCCGCCCGGTACGCGCCGGCCGT
This sequence comes from Myxococcus sp. AS-1-15, assembly GCF_020037055.1. NCBI lineage: Bacteria > Pseudomonadati > Myxococcota > Myxococcia > Myxococcales > Myxococcaceae > Myxococcus > Myxococcus sp. AS-1-15. The sequence continues at coordinate 94,907 of NZ_JAIQDF010000024.1, forward strand.
CGTCGCGGAGAGCGAGCCGCTCCGAGACTTGGTCACCAACGGCGTGCGGCTGGCCTTCGCCTCGGACGACTTCATTGCGCCGACGTCGACGTGGCTCCAGATTCAACTCGCGGTCGCCCACCCCTTCCGACCCGCCCAGGGGCTGACGCTCCAGGAGGCTCTGGACGCGTGGACGGTGCACGCCGCAGCGGCGCGCGGATGGACCGACCTGGGCACGCTGGAGCCCGGGAAGCGCGCCAGCTTCCAGGTGCTCTCGCGCGACCCGAGATCCACTCCGGTGCCCGAGCTCGGGGGCATCACCTCCGTCCTCACGGTGGTCAACGGCGCGACGGTGTGGAGCAACGGCAGCGTGCAGGCCGCCACGCCGTAGCCCTCTGACTCACGCGCGGGCGGTGCAGCACGGGCCGCCCGCGCCTCTTCCGCTGCACCCGAGGTGTCCATGTTGGCGAAGGTGCTGGGCTGTTTTGCCGTGGGCTGGGGCAGCACGTTGGCGTCCGTGCTGGCGTTGCGACTCGCCTGCTGGCTGCTCGAGGTGACGCCGAGCGCTGCGGATAAGGGCGCGCTGTTGGTGTGGTCTGGACTCGTTGGTGTCGCCACCTGCATCTGGCTGGGTGCTGCGACGACGCCCGAGCAGTGGCGGCTCCCCGCGTTGGGCTGGCCGCGAAAGGAGTCGAGCCGTGACGTGTGAGGCGAAGCTGCTGACGAGACGGGAACTGGAGGACGCGATGGAACCACTGAGCGCCGACGCCGAGTCGCGCGTCTGCGGCCACATCGCGGCGCTCACTGCCGAGATGGACAAGGCCCGGGCCGTGCTGGCGGGCTACCTGGGGCGGCCGCTCATGGGCAAGGACACACTGCTCGTCCTCGCCGAGGGCGCCGTTGCTCGGGGCAACACCTCGGAGGACGACCTCGCCAAGGCCGAGTCCGAGCGCGACGCTGCACGGACGGAGGTGGACGCCTGGAAGGATGCGAGCGGACTGGAGCGCGGTGGCTCGCCGGAGCACGTGGGGCCGGACCACCTGCGCGCGGACTTGAAGAAACGCGACGATGAGGCATGGGCGCTGCGCCGGCTGGCCGAGCAGCGCCTGGCGGAGCGGAACTCGACGGAGTCCGAAGCGGAAGCCCTCCGCGAGCGCGTCACCACGCTGGAGGCGGAGCGGGACAAGGCCGTGGCCCGTGCGGAGCGGGAGTGGGAGGAGCGGCAGGCGCTGAACCACGCCGCCGAGGCGCGCGTGAAGGAGTTGACGGAGAAGCTCGCGGGCGCGCGCAACGCGGCACTGGAGGAGGCTGCGATAGCGGCGGAGTCTCCAGGGTGGAAGACGCGTCGCGGAGACGAGACGGCCCAGCGCATCCGCGCTCGCGCCTCCCAGTCACCGCCCGCCCCGACGCAGTGCTCGGTGTGTGGAAAGCCGGCCACCTGCTGGGGGCGGCGAAGCGGCGAAGCGCGCCCGTCCGACCCCGCGTGCGGCGAGTGCTGCGCGCACGACACCGGTGAGTGCGAGCGCATCGCGTCCACCCCGCCCGCGCTGGTGGATGCGGTGGGGCCTGTGGCCGAGCAGGTCCGTCTCAACGAGGAGGTCCACCGCCTGCCGGACGCCGGGGTGATGCCCATCAAGCTCACTGCGGCGCAGGGCCGAGCCGTCCTCGCCGCCTACGACGCCGCGAAGGGAGTCCGCGGGACGAGCGTCTCCCCTCCTATCCTCCTCGCGCGGAACCCGGTGGACACCAGGCCCGCTGCGCCAGCTGCGCCGCGCCCTCGCAGGCCCGAGCCAGCGCCGTCGGTGCCAGCGTTCAAGGCCGAGCGCGCGACCCACGGCGGGTACCACGGCCCTAGGGCTGTGAGACAAGCCATCCAGTACGCGCCGCCGGGCGTCCAGGTCGACGCGTTCCGCGCTCTCGGATCGCTCGCGGCGGACCACATGCGACTCCGCCAACAGGCCAACGTGGCCGAGTCCATGCGCGCCCTGTCGCTGGAGACTGCGGGCGCGGTGCCGTCACCACCTGCCGCGGAGATCCGCGCGTCGCCCCGGCTCGTCGACGCTGTCCGGCAGGCGCTGGGCCAGCTGCGCGACGGGCCCGCTGGGCGCGTGGGCGACGCCATCGCCACGCTGTCCGATGCGCTGGGGGGGACGCTCGTGAGCCCGTCTACCGCCTTGGCCTGGGTGACCGACGGAGAGACCGAGGGCGCCGAGCACGTCGTGTTCGCCAGGTGCGAGGGCCGCGCGCGGGTGCTCGCGGGGCGCGCCACCGGTGACGCCCCGCGCCACGTCAAGATCCGCCGCGAGCCTCGGTTTGACGAGCACGCGCCCGGCCCCGTCCCAGTGTCGGCGCTGCTCGATGCCGGGTGGTGGTACGAGTGCGCGTGGTGCTACCACCCCGTGGCCGACGAGGGCTGCGAGCGGTGCGCGGACGACGCCAACGCCGACGTCCTGGCCGAGCCCGTCGTCACCGATGACAACGCGTGGTGCTCCGTCGCCTGCCAGGAGGCGTGGGCCGAGGACATGCAGCGGCACCGGGAGCACGAGGCGTCCGCGCGTCGGCAGGCACTCGCGACACTGCCGGACGCGACGGTGGAGTTCATCGCCACGGACTCCGTCACGCTGCGCGTCCCCGGGTGCCTCGGCTCCGTCAAGTTCGACCTGGCCACCGGCCACATCTGGGTTAGCGCTCGCGACATCCACGTCGCCAGGGCCATGGGGCACATCGAGCCGCTCTCCACCTGGGAGTCCGAGGGAGGTGCCCGGTGACATCCGCTCCGCAGCCGCTGTCGCACTGGTGGTACCGGCTGGCGCTCGAGCGGTGCCCGCCCATGCCATCCGTCGGTGCCTGCCCGGTGGCGTCCCTCGCCGAGGCCAAGGCGAGGCGCGAGCGCGAGAGCGACGGGCAGGTGTTCCGCGCCCTCCGTGTCGAGCTGCGCCTGTCCCTCCGGGAGATAGCCGCGGGCTGGGGCGTCTCGCCCGCCATGCTCGGCGAGTTGGAGCGCGGCCGCCGTCGCTTCGCCTCCCCTGCCGACTTGTTCGCCGCGCTCCAGCAGCTCTGGCAGTGGGCGTGCGAGCGGCACACCTACGCCACGTTGGGGAGCCCCAGGTGGCGGGCCAGGCGCTGACCCGGAATCGCCGCAGTCCATAGACCTACCGGGCCGACGCCCGGAGCAACACCAGCGCGGGAATCCCCTCGCGCTGCATCACGAGAGGTGCGCCATGAAGTCGATGATGATTGCGGTCGCGGTTGCGATTCTCCTTTCCACGCCGCGCCCCGCCGAGGCCGCTGACTGCCGAAAGCACGAAGCCAAACTGGAGCAGTACATCCAGGAGGCGGAGCACCTGCGCCTCATCCAGGAGCGGGTGACGGAAGTGCAGCGCCTCGCGACGCCGGAGGCCGGCGTGTACTCGAGCGTCAGGGACGCGCTGACGCAGGTCCTCGTCGTGCTCAAGGACAACATCGGCTACGCCAAGGGCCGGATTCGCGACGCCAAGGACAGCCTGAACGCGTGCCGGTCGCGGTAGCCCACGCTCCTGGTGCGTCGTCCCGAGGCATGGGCTTGGGTAGGTTCCACGCCCATGCCTGACGCACGAGCCATCCACGCCGCCGAGTTCCTGGCGCGACTCCCTCACCTCACCGACCGCGACGTAGCAGCGCTCATGGACCGACTGGCCGGGCCCGACTTGCCCGACGTCCTCGCCGAGTACACGCGCACCATCATCGACGAGGTGGGCGCCATGCTGCCCGAGGACACCCGCGCGGGCATCCTCAACGAAGTCGGCTCGCTGATGCTCATCGGGTACCTGGTGGGCCGCAGCCAGGAGGAGGTGCCACCGAGCGCCCCGCCCTCCGCGCGCGCGTAGCCGGCCCAGGTAACATCCGCGGCGGCCCGCGTCTCAGGGGCATGCCCACCACGTACCGCTGTCCGGCCTGCGGCGCGCAGCTCCTCCCCCGCGCCGACGGTGCTCTGGAGTGTCCCTGGGAGGACAAGGCCCAGCACCCTCCGGGTCCTCTTGGACGCATGTACCGACCAGGGCGAAACGGGCGCCTCAGGCGTGTGCCGGCTTGCCCGCCACCCGAGGCCATACCACCCCGGGGTGAGAGCGCTGGCCGATGGGATGGGCGAGGATGCTGGTATCGATGAGGTCCCGCAGTCGTTGGCTTCAAACAACACCGTGGCACGCACGCCGCGCAGCAACACGGGGGTACGCATGGACGAGGTCGTCAAAGGTGAACTGGCGGAGGCAGGGCGGCGCGGGCACATCTTCAGCCCCAACCCGGCCAACCCCCAGTCCTTCAAGTGCGAAAACTGCGGGACGATGTCGCGCCTCGACGTCGAGGGCGCAGCGGCAGCTCTCAACGGTGGCGAGTGCATCCCCGCATTCGCCGACTGGTGCCGGCCCGCTCGGCTCCGGAGGCTGTCGGAGCAGGGGAAGGAAGCGATTCTCCGGCGCCGTCAGGAAGTCCGCGCCGCCCTCGATTCCGGCTGGGCGGCCGACTACGCCGAGCAGCAGAGGACGGAACTCATCGCGCTGGCCGTCCTCCTCGGCGAGCACGACCAGGCGCTGCGGCTGAACCTCCCTGTCGCAGCCCGCGCTGGCGCACAAGAGCACCAGAAGGCCGTGGACCTCGCGTGCGAGCTACGCTTCACCAAGCTGATGGAGCAGTCACAAGGATGAGCGATGGACACCGATTCCGCCCTGGCACGAAGGCGCACACGGCCGCCCTCGCGCTGATGGATGCGTGGGGGTGGGCGGAGCCCCAGCCCGGCTCTGGGAAACCCCAGGGGCGTCTGGACTGGGACGGCGAGCAGTGGCACTTCTACGACGAGCCCGCCGGCGCCGACTCGGAGCGCCGTGCAACAGCTCACTGCCCCATCCAGGCCGTGATTGAGGGGGAGATGGCGCACCAGGAGGGGCTGCGTCTCGTGCGCGGCGACCGGCGCCGCCTCCTCCTGCTGGAGCCCGGGCTGCGGTGGACCCTCGGCGACCCGCTCTAGTCCTGGCGCGCTTGGGGGGATCTTCCATGCCACCGACCGGATGGGGTCTGATGCCGGTTCCACACCAGCAACGGGGGCACCATGGGCGTCAAAGAGGACTTGGAGGCGTTTCAAGTTGCGCGCGCCGAAGCCATCGCAGATGCGGAGCTTGTTCTGCGGCTAAAGGAAGCAGTCAACGAAGAACTCATCCCTGCCCGAGCGGCGGCTGAAGCAATCCGATTCGCGAGCGTCAGGCTTGGAGAGGAGACGATTCCCGCGTACCTGTTGGCACTGAAGCGGCTGCAAACCAACGGCGGGAAGTAGGACGAGAGGCCCGCCCCGGTGCTCATGAGCGGGCCGCTACCTCGCCAGCAGACCGTTGGCTGGTGGGTCAGGGTTCCTCGTCGCGGGGGTCACCGGCGAGGCTGGGCTGGCACGAGCACTCGTCGCCCGTGTCAGCCATCACCGAGTCGACGGCGTCGACAACTTCCTGGTCTCCCTCGGCCTCGCGCAAGTCCTCCCCCCCTGCGTGGAACTGCTTGAGCGCCTCCGCGCGGACCTCTTCGCGCATCTCGTCATCCACGTCGGAGACAGCGCCACATTGAGAGCAGGACGCAAGAGCCCCCAAATCGGCAGCTATCGCGGTGACGGCATCTCGAATCGCTTCGCCTCTCTCCCAGTCGCGCTTCACGTGGCTCATGCAGTCCTCTCCTTGTGGGCATCGAGCTGTCCTGGCCACGATACACACGCTGCCGATTCTGTGAAGTCGACCTCGCTTGGTCGAAGGCGGAGAATTCGGTGCGGCCCGTGACCGTCGCATCAATGGCTGGCGTCCACCCGCAGCGGGTAGAACCGAACCCAGTTGCCAGCGGGCTTTTGAAAGCGTTGTCTTGATGGCTTCCACAGACAACGGGGGATGTCCTGTTCAAGCACACACACTACGTTCCGATTCTGAAGGGAAAGCGCGGCGAGTACAGCGCTCTGAAGGAACTCTACGCGGCGGACCTGGCCGGGCTTACGCCAGTCATTGAGGTGCCGCCCGTCGACTGGAACTGGGAAGACGACGTGGCGAAGAAGACGGAGTTCGCCCACCTCGTCTCCACGGTCGACAACCTGTTCAAGTACTGGGGCACGGACCGGCCCATCTTCGTCGACGTGGAGACGGCGGACCTGAGCGACGCCGTCGAGGGCGACCCTGCTGGCCGAAGCCCCATCACGTGCCTCTTCGACCTCGCCCGAGGCAAGGGGCTGAAACTCATCCCCGTACTGACCTCGACGGCTGGACCGGCATCAATCGCGGCCGTCGCTGGTGCCGCAGTTGTGGACCAGCGCGGCGCGATGCTGCGCATCGTGAAGGACCACTTCTTCTCGCCCGGTCTGCCGGCCCTGTTGACGGGCTTGGCCGGCCAGCTCTCGCTCGCCCCTAGCATGCTGGACGTGCTCATCGACTTGGAGGACGTAGACTCGGGCTCGGTCCAGGCATACGTCGCCAGCGTCCCCATTCTCCTCGGAGCGATGCCGAACCTGACCGCGTGGCGAACGCTTACGCTGGCGAGCTGCGCCTTCCCGGAGACCCTCGGGTCCTTCACCGTCGGTGCCGTCGGACGGACGTCTCGCGTGGACTGGCTGCTCTGGCGTCACGTCTGCTCGCGCCTTGCTCCTGGAACGCGCAAGCCATCGTTCGCCGACTACGGCATCTCCTTCACGACGCTGGCGGAGATTGACCCACGCGTCCTCAAGACGCCCCAGAACATCCGGTACACAGCCTCCGCCGAGTGGTTGATCTTCAAGGGCGTCAACTTCAAGAAGAACGGCGGCGCGGGGTTCATTGGCCTGTGCCAGCAGCTCATCGCCCAGCCCGAGTTCATGGGGGCGACCTTCAGCGAGGGCGACAGGTACATCGCGGGCTGCGCGACAGGCAGCATGAAGCCCGGCAACCCGGAGACATGGCGGCGCGTCGGGACGAACCACCACCTCACGTTCGTCGTTCGTCAGCTCGCCAGCGCGTTCTCGACTTCAGCGCCAGCCGCACCCGGTCCCTCAACTGGTCATGGGGGAGCGACGCCGTGAGGCGTTCGTAGAGGACCGGTCGGGGCTTGCTGCGAACTCCGGCAGCGGCCCCGATGTCCTCCAACAGCCGGAGCGCCTCATCACGCCAGAGCAACCGCGCGACGGAGAGCGGCTTCTGCTCCGGATTGAGGCGAGGAGCTCGGTGGACCTCGACGGCCACCGTACCGTCCTCACAGGTGGTCGCAGCCAGCACGCCCCACCACTCCGGAATGAGGGCTAGGGCCTTTTCGAGGTGCTTCCGCCCCACCACCAGCGTCGCCTTGTCCAGTACAGCGCTGTACGCCGTCACCTGACGCGGCAGTCGCTCCAGGGTGTCGCGCTCGCTCTTGAGCTCGTACCCGTGCAACTCGCCGTTGATGACGGCGACATCCACGCGAACATCACCATGCTCCAGCCCAAGCTCGTCCAGGATGAGCGTGTCGGACTCACCGGCATGGGCGGCGCGCAGGTCCCGCAGCAGCGCTGTGCGGACATCGATATCGCGCATACGCAGCCCTCATAGTTCAGTAACCCCGGGATGAGCGATAACCCCAAGGGTCACGAAGTTCAGGCCCCACTACAGGATGGGTGCCTGCTCACTTCCACGCCTTCCGGCCACTCGACCGATAGACCGGCCCGCCCTGGGCTAGAGCGGGCCGCGTGCCTATAGGCCGAAAGTCCACCGCGCACCCACGCCCGCCATCCGCTCGCGGTTGTTGACCTCCGCGAAGCCGAAGAGGCCGGAGCCCGGGCGGTGCTGGCGCATCTGCGTTGAGGCGCGGCGCCCTGACGGGGCCCGGACGCTCAACCTCTTCTCGGCGGCGCTCTCGGAAGGGCGCATGCTGGAGGACGCCCTCACCGAGCACGCGGCGAAGACGGGCGAAGCCCCCCACGGCGATTGGCGAGCCCTCTGGAACTGGGCGATGAACGTCGCCCTCTACGCAGCCAGCGGGGGCGTGCGGGAAGAGGTGTGGCACAACCGCGAAGCACGGCAGCTCCGCGAGCGCATGGAGAAGCTCCCCAAGGGGGAGAAGCGCGACAAGCTCCGCGCGAAGCTGAAGGAACTGGACCCGCAGCGCCGCATCATCCTCGGCCGCAACGTCCCGCCCGTGGAGCGCCCTCCCGAGTCCGAGGGCACCGGGATGCCGCTCGTCGTTCGCGTGCGCGTCTCCGGGCACTGGAAGCGCCAGGCGCACGGCCCCGAGCGCCGCGACCGGAGGCTCATCTGGGTGCAGCCCTACTGGCGCGGACCGGACGACGGAACAGCGCCAGTCACGACGACGCACGAACTCCGGTAGCGCCCCCAGCAGAGAACTCCCGTGGGCGCGAGCAAGCAGCCCATGCGCTCATCCCCAGGCTCGTGTCCTACGCGCAGCCTCGGGCGATCATCACGGCGACACGACGATGCCGGCTGGCTGAGAGCCCGCGCCTCTCCGGGGGCCCGTGATGTCAACGGCGACAATCTCTGACGCCTCCAGTTCCTTTCCCAGCCGCTCGACGACGCGCTCACTCACCGCCACCACGGTCGGACAGACCCTCGCGAAATCGGCGGAGGGAACGGCATCCAGACGCAACTCGTTCAGGGGAGGAAGTGCTGCGCCGCCCACGCGGCCGCAAGTCCTGCAAGGCGTACCGTCACTCCCTCCGCGAACGCCCCCTCCAGGTCGAACCTCCAGTTCCAGCAGCTCGGCCACTCCAGGTCGTGCCTTGAACCGCGTCGGGACCGGGATGGCCCCTGTGAGCCCCTCAAGCCGAGCAGCGACGGGCGGCTGGACGAGGATGATCCACGGCATGTGGATGGACACAGGGGGAAACTTCCCGCTGGCCTTCCCCGTCAG
>NZ_JAIQDF010000025.1:0-101085 GCF_020037055.1 Myxococcus sp. AS-1-15
GGCTCCTCCCTCTCCTCCATCCCCATCGGCAGGCCCGTCGCCAATACCCGCCTCTACGTCCTCGACTCCCAGGGGCAACCCGCCCCCGTCGGTGTCCCGGGCGAGCTCTTCATCGGCGGTGTCCAGGTCGGCCTCGGCTACTGGCGCTCTCCTCACCTCACCGCAGAGCGCTTCATCCCCGATGCCTTCAGCGACGCTCCCGGCGCACGCCTCTACCGCACCGGTGACCTCGCTCGCTGGCTCCCCGACGGCACCCTCGAGTACCTCGGCCGCTCCGACTTCCAGGTCAAGCTGCGTGGCTTCCGCATCGAACTCGGTGAAGTCGAGAACGCGCTGCTCGCGCACCCGTCCGTGCGCGATGCCATCGTCACCGTGCGCGACGACGTCGCGGGTGACGCACGCCTCGTCGCCTACGTCACGGGCGACGCGGAGTCGCTGACCCAGGCGCAGCTCCGGGCACACCTCGAACCTCGGCTGCCCGAGTACATGGTGCCCTCGGTCTTCATGCACCTGGCGGCCATGCCGCTGACGCCGAGTGGCAAGGCCGACCGCAAGGCACTCCCCGCGCCGGAGCGTCTCGCCACGGCACGCGAGTACACCGCGCCCCGCACGCCGACGGAGCAGCTCCTCGCATCCCTCTTCGCCTCCGTGCTCCACGTCGAGCGCGTTGGCGTCACCGACAGCTTCTTCGAGCTGGGCGGACACTCGCTCCTCGCCACGCAGCTCGTGTCGCGGGTGCGTCAGTCATTCGGCGTCGAGCTGCCGGTGCGGGCGCTCTTCGAGGCCTCCACGGTGGCCCAGCTCGCGACGCGCATCGAGTCCGCGCGTCAGGAGCGTCACGGCCTCCAGCTCCCGCCCTTGGCGCCCGTGCCGCGCACGGGGGAGCTGCCGCTCTCGTTCGCGCAGCAGCGGCTGTGGTTCCTCGACAAGCTCCAGCCGGACAGCCCGTTCTACAACATCCCCAGCGCGCTCCAGCTCGACGGAGCGCTGGACACCGAGGCCCTCACGCGCGCGCTCCGGGAGCTCGTGCGTCGCCACGAGTCGCTGCGTACCAGCTTCCACACCCGCGAGGATGGCGAGCCCGTCCAGCGCATCCATCCGGACGCCACGCTGTCGGTCTCCGTGGTGGACCTGGGCCAGTTGCCCGAGCAGGCGCGCGAGGCCGAGGCCCAGAAGCTCGCGACGCTCGAGATCCAGAAGCCCTTCGACCTGACGCGCGCGCCGCTGGTGCGGGCCACGCTGCTGCGACTCTCCGAGCAGCGTCACGTGCTGCTCGTCACCGTGCACCACATCGTCTCGGACGGTTGGTCCAGCGGCATCTTCGGCCGCGAGGTCGGCGAGCTGTACGCCGCGTTCTCGCGTGGCCTGCCGTCGCCGCTCGCGCCGCTCTCGCTCCAGTACGCCGACTACGCCGCCTGGCAGCGAGGCTGGCTGCGTGATGACGTCCTCGCCCAGCAGGTCGCCTGGTGGCGCGAGCACCTCTCGGGGGCGCCGCATGCCCTCGAGCTGCCCACGGACCGTCCTCGTCCGGCCGTGCAGTCGGCCCACGGCGCCAACCTGCCGGTCAGGCTCGGCGCGGCGCTGACCACCGCGCTTCGCACCCTGTGCCAGCGCGAGGGTGTCACGCCCTTCATGGTGCTGCTGTCCGCCTTCAATGTCCTGCTCGCCCGCTACTCGGGTCAGGACGACATCGTCGTGGGCTCGCCCATCGCCAACCGGCAGCGGGCCGAGCTCGAGGGCATCATCGGCTTCTTCGTCAACACGCTCGCGCTCCGGACCCGGACGCGGATGGACATGACGTTCCGCGAGCTGCTCGCCCAGGTGCGAGAGTCCACACTCGCCGCCTACGAGCACCAGGACGTCCCCTTCGAGAAGCTCGTCGAGGAGCTCCAGCCGCAGCGCGACCTCAGCCGCTCGCCGCTCTTCCAGGCCATGCTCGGTCTGCAGACGGCCCGCGCCGAGGGCGTCCCAGCCGGAGCCCCTCGCAGCCTCGAGATCGACAGCGGAACGGCCAAGTTCGACCTCTCGCTGCTGCTGGTCGACACCGGCGACGACATCCACGGTCTGCTCGAGTTCAACACGGACCTGTTCGACCGGAGCACGGCCCAACGCATGGGTGAGCACCTCACCCGACTGCTCGCCTCGGCGGTCTCCGACGCGAGCCAGTCGCTCGCCCGACTGCCGCTGCTGAGCACCCACGAGCGTCAGCAGCTCCTCACGGAGTGGAACGACATGGCGCACGCGCCGCACGTGCCCGTGGCCATCCACCACCCCGTGGAGGTCCAGGCCGCGCGGACGCCCGAGGCCATCGCGGTCTCGGACGGCACGACGGCGCTCACCTACGCCCAGCTCGACGCGCGGGCCAACCAGCTCGCGCACGTGCTGCGTCAGCATGGCGTCTTCGCGGGCGCCACGGTCGGCATCTGCCTGGAGAAGTCGCTCGACATGGCGGTGGCGGTCCTCGCCGCGCTGAAGGCCGGAGCGGCCTACCTGCCGCTCGACCCGAACTACCCTGCGGAGCGCCTCGCCTTCATGCTGGAGGACTCGGGTACGCGCGTCGTCCTGTCGCACTCCAGCCTCCGGGATTCGCTCCCGGTCGCCGGCTCCGTGCGGAACCTCCTCCTCGATGCCGAGGCCGAGGTCATCACCACGAAGCCCACGCACGCGCTCACGGTGACGCTGTCGTCCGATGCGCCCGCGTACGTCATCTACACGTCCGGCTCCACAGGCCGGCCCAAGGGTGTCGCGCTGCCGCATCGAGCGCTGAGCAACCTGTTCACGTGGCAGCTCCGCCAGTCGCGCAAGCCCCAGGCCACGACGCTCCAGTTCGCGTCGCTCAGCTTCGACGTGTCCTGCCAGGAGCTGTTCTCCACGTGGTGGGCGGGTGGAACGCTCGTGCTGCCCACGGGCGGGCTGCGCCAGGACGTGCCCGCGCTGCTCGACTTCCTCCAGGCGCAGGGCGTGGAGCGACTGTTCCTCCCGTTCGTCGCGCTCCAGGCCATCGCCGACGCCGTCGCGCACGGCGCCACGCTGCCCGTGTCCCTGCGCGAGGTCGTCACGGCCGGTGAGCAGCTCCAGGTCACTCCCGCGCTCGTGGCCCTCTTCGAGCGGCTGCCCGGGTGCGTGCTCGAGAACCAGTACGGCCCGTCCGAGACGCACGTCGTCTCCGCGCACCGACTCCAGGGTGCGCCCGCGTCCTGGCCGCGCCTGCCGTCCATCGGCGCGCCGCTGCCGCACACGCAGTTGTTCGTGCTGGATGCGATGGGACAGCCGACGCCCATCGGCGTGCCGGGCGAGCTCCACATCGGCGGCGAGCACCTGGCGCTCGGCTACCCGGGCCGTCCAGAGCTGACGGCCGAGAAGTTCGTCCCGCATCCGTTCAGCAAGGCTCCGGGCGCGCGGCTCTACCGCACCGGTGACTCCGCGCGCTGGAAGGCGGACGGCACCGTCGAGTTCCTGGGACGCCTGGATGGTCAGGTGAAGCTGCGAGGATTCCGCGTCGAGCTGGGCGAGGTCGAGGCCTCGCTGCGTGCGCTCCCGGGAATCCGGGACGCGGCGGCCGTGGTGCGCGAGGACGTGCCCGGCGACAAGCGCCTGGTGGGCTACGTCGTTCCCACGGGGGAGTCCGGTGTCGCGCTGACTCCGGGCGCGCTGCGCTCGGCGCTGCTCGGACAGTTGCCCGAGTACATGGTGCCGTCCGTCTTCCTCACGCTGGACGCGCTCCCGCTGACGCCCAGCGGAAAGATCGCCCGGCGGCTGCTGCCGGCGCCCGACGCGGAGAGCCTGCGCGGAGACGCGACGTTCATCGCGCCCCGCACGCCCGCGGAAGAGAAGCTCGCGGAGCTGTTCGCCGCCGTGCTCAAGCTGCCGCGCGTGGGTGCCACCGACAGCTTCTTCGCGCTGGGTGGACACTCGCTGCTCGCCACGCAGGTCGTCTCGCGCATCCGGGCCGCGTTCAACGTGGAGCTCCCGCTGCGAGAGCTGTTCGAGGCGCCCACCGTCGCGGGCCTCGCCGAGCGCCTGGAGCAGTACGCCGCCGAGACGAAGGTGCCGCCGCTCGTCCCGGCGGACCGGAGCCGGCCGCTGCCGCTGTCCTTCGCGCAGCAGCGCCTTTGGTTCCTCGACAAGCTCCAGCCGGACAGCCCGACGTTCAACATGCCCATCGCGCTGCGGCTCGAGGGTGTGGTGGACGTCGAGGCCCTGCGACAGGCCATCACCGAGCTCGTGCGCCGTCACGAGGTGCTGCGCACCACGTTCCAGGAAGGCCCTGTCCAGGTCATCCACGCACCCGCACCGGTGCCGATGCCCGTCGAGGACCTGTCCTCGCTGACGGGTGAGGCTCGCGAGGCGGAGGTCCAGCGGCGCGTGCTCGCCGAGGCGAAGCGCCCGTTCGACCTGGGCCGAGGCCCTGTGCTGCGCGCGTCGCTGCTGCGGCTGGAGGCCACGCAGCACGTGCTGATGCTGACGCTGCATCACATCGCCACGGACGGCTGGTCCATGGGGCTGCTGGTGCGCGAATCCACCGAGCTCTACGCGTCGTTCGTGACGGGCCAGCCCGCGCGGCTGCCCGAGCTGCCCATCCAGTACGCCGACTACGCGGCGTGGCAGCGTGAATGGCTGCAGGGTGACGCGCTCGAGGCCCAGCTCTCGTGGTGGCGGACGCACCTGTCCGGCGCGGCGCCGCAGCTGGACCTGCCCACCGACTTCCCCCGTCCCGTGGTGCAAGGATTCCAGGGCGCGATGGTGGGCCGAGTCCTGCCGCGCTCGCTGGTGGATTCACTCCAGGCGCTGTGCCGTGAAGAGGGCTCCACGCTGTTCATGGCGTTGCTCGCGGGCTTCCAGGTCGTGCTGTCGCGCTACACGGGCCAGGAGGACTTCGTCCTCGGCACGGACATCGCGAACCGCAACCGCGCGGAGACCGAGGGCCTCATCGGCTTCTTCATCAATCAGCTCGCCCTGCGCGCGCGGCTGGGTGGAGACCCGTCGTTCCGCGAGCTGCTCTCACGCGTGAAGACGGACACGCTGGGCGCGTACGCGCACCAGGACCTGCCCTTCGAGGAGCTGGTCAAGGACCTCAATCCCGGTCGAGGCCTGGGCTTCGCTCCGCTCTTCCAGGTCAAGCTGGTGCTCCAGAACCAGCCGGACACGGAGCTGGAGGTCCCTGGCCTCACCTTCCGTCCGCTGGGCAGCGGCACGGGCACCGCGCGACTCGACCTCACGCTGTCCATCACCGAGTCCGCGCACGGCCTCTCCTGCTCGGCCGAGTACCGCACGGACCTGTTCACCGCGGAGACCATCGACGGCCTGATTCGCCACCTCGGCAATGTGCTGGAGGCCGCGACGACGAAGCCCTCGGCCCGCATCTCCACGCTCCCACTCATGCGGCAGGACGAGCAGCAGCGCGTGCTGGTGGAGTGGAACGACTCCGCTCGCGACTTCCCGCGCGAGGCCACCGCTCATTCGCTCTTCGGGGCCCAGGCTCGGCGTACGCCGGAGGCCGAGGCGCTTCGCTTCGAGGGCGAGTCCCTGACGTTCGCGCAGCTCGACTCGCGCGCCAATCAGCTCGCCCACCACCTGCGCTCGCTCGGCGTCAGGCCCGAGGTCCCCGTCGCGCTCTGCCTCGAGCGTTCGCTCGACCTCGTCGTCTCCATGCTCGCCATCCTCAAGGCTGGCGGCGCCTGGGTGCCTCTCGATCCGTCCTACCCCGTCGAGCGGCTGTCCTTCATCCTCCGAGACTGCTCCGCGCCCGTCCTCCTCACCACCGAGTCCCTGGCCGACGAGCTTCCCGTGTCGACGCAGCAGCTCGTCCTGCTCGACTCGGACTCCCGATTCATCTCGCGGCAGCCGACGTCGGCACCTGACTCCGGCGCGGTGGCCGACAACCTCGCCTACGTCATCTACACCTCCGGCTCCACCGGCACCCCCAAGGGCACCCTCCTTCAGCACCGCGGCTTCTCCAACACCGCGCTCGCCGCGGGCCGCCGCCACGGCTTCTCTCCCGCCTCTCGCGTCCTCCAGTTCGCTTCCTTCAACTTCGACGCCTCCGTCGCCGAAATCTTCGGCGCCCTCCTCGCCGGCTCCACCCTCGTCCTCGCTCCTCGCGAGCGCCTCATGCCAGGCGCTCCTCTTCGCGACCTGCTCCGCGACGAGTCCATCTCCGCCGTCACCCTCACCCCCTCCGTCCTCGCCCAGCTCCACCCCGAGGACTTCCCCTCTCTCTCCACCCTCATCTCCGCCGGCGAGGCCTGCCCTCCCGAGCTCGTCTCCCGCTGGGGCTCCCGCGTCCGCCTCCTCAACGCCTACGGCCCCACCGAAGTCACCGTCTGCGCCTCCATCTCCCAGCCCCTTCTCCCTGGCCAGACGCCCTCCATCGGCACCCCCTGGGACAACGTCCGCCTCTTCATCCTCGACGCCTCCCTGCGTCCTCTCCCCGTCGGCGTCCCCGGCCAGCTCTGCATCGACTCCGTCGGCCTCGCTCGTGGCTACCTCCACCGCGCGGACCTCACCGCTGAGCGCTTCGTCCCCAACCCCTTCTCCCTCGTCCCCGGCGCCCGCCTCTACCTCACCGGTGACAAGGCCCGCTGGCTCCCCAACGGCACCCTCGACTTCCTCGGCCGCCTCGACTCCCAGGTGAAGCTGCGCGGCTTCCGCATCGAGCTGGGCGAAGTCGAAGCCGCCCTCCTCCTCCACCCCTCCGTCTCCCAGGCCGTCGCCTCCATCCGCACCGAAGCCTCCGGCGACAAGCGCCTCGTCGCCTACGTCGTCGGTGAGGACGTCGACGTCTCCGTCCTTCGCGACTTCCTCAAGCTGCGCCTGCCCGAGCACATGGTGCCTTCCGCCATTGCACAGCTCGACGCACTCCCCCTCACTCCCAACGGCAAGGTCGACCGCGACGCACTGCCCTCGCCCGACGCGTCCATCGCCGCCCCCGTGCGCGAGTACGTCGCGCCGCGCACGCCCACCGAGATTCGCCTCGCCGCGCTCTGGGCGGAGCTGCTCCACGTCGAGCGCGTCGGCCTCACCGACGACTTCTTCGAGCTCGGTGGCCACTCCCTCCTCGCCACGCAATCGCTGTCTCGACTCCAGGCCACGTTCGGCATCGAGGTGCCGCTGCGTGAGCTGTTCGAGGCGCCCACGGTGGAGAAGCTCGCGGCGCGTGTGGAGGTGCTCGTCCAGGCCGGAGCAACCACTCCTCGCGCACCGGAGCTGACGCCTGTCGCGCGCACGGGCAACCTGCCGCTGTCCTTCGCCCAGCGTCGGCTGTGGTTCCTGGATCAGCTCGAGCCGGGCACCGCGCTCTACAACCTGCCCGCGGCCATCCGGCTGGAAGGCGCGGTCGAGGTCTCCGCGCTGGAGCAGGCCTTCGCCGCGCTCGTGCGACGCCACGAGGCGCTGCGCACCACGTTCCCCGCGAACGCGGATGGCAGTCCGAATCAGGCCATCGCGGAGGAAGCGACGCTGAACGTCGCCCTGGTGGACCTGTCCACGCTCCCCTCCGCGCAGCGTGAGGAAGAAGCCCGGCGACTCGCGCTCACCGAGGCACGCAAGCCGTTCGACCTCGCCCGAGGTCCGCTGCTGCGCGTGACGCTCCTCCGTCTGGACGAGCGCCTGCATGTGCTGCTGCTGACGATGCACCACATCGTCTCCGACGGCTGGTCCACGGGTGTGCTCGTGCGCGAGGCCGCGGAGCTGTACAGAGCGGCTCGCGAGGGGCGCACGGCGTCCCTCCCGACGCTGCGCGTGCAGTACGCCGACCATGCGGCGTGGCAGCACCAGTGGCTCGGCGCCGGTGAGCTGGAGCGTCAGCTCACGTACTGGAAGACCCAGCTCGCGGGAGCCAACCACGTGCTGGCGCTCCCCACGGACCGTCCCGTGCCTCCGATGCAGACGCAGGCCGGCGCCACGCATCCCGTGCGGCTGTCCCCGGAGGTCTCCTCCGCCGTGGCGGCCCTGGGGCAGCAGCTCGGCGCCACGCCCTTCATGGTGGTCCTCGCCGCGTTCCAGGCGTTCCTGTACCGCGTCACGGGCCAGGATGACGTGCTCGTGGGTTCGCCGGTGGCGGGTCGCAATCGCCCGGAGACCGAGGGCCTCATCGGCGTGTTCATCAACACGCTCGTGCTGCGTGGCCAGATGTCCGGAGCCATGTCGTTCCGCGCGCTCGTCGAGCAGGCCCGCGAGGCCGCGCTCGGCGCCCTCACGCATCAGGACGTCCCGTTCGAGCACCTGGTGGAGGAGCTGCAGCCCGCGCGCAGCCTGAGCCACTCGCCGCTCTTCCAGGTGATGTTCGCGCTGCAGAACACGCCCGTGCCGTCACTGACGCTGCCGGAGCTGTCGCTCACGCCGGCGGACGTGGACCCGGGCATCGCGAAGTACTCCCTGTCCCTGGTCCTCCAGGAGACGCCCGCGGGCCTCATGGGCGGCTTCGAGTACAACACGGACCTGTTCGACGCCCGGACGCTCGAGGCGATGACGGGTCAGTTCACCCGCCTGCTGGAGGCCGCGGTCTCCACGCCGGACGTCTCGCTCGCCGCGCTGCCGCTGCTCTCCGCCGAGGAGCGACACCAGCTCCTGGTGCAGTGGAACGACACGCGCTCCGACTTCCCGCGCGACAGCTCCGTCTTCACGTGGTTCCAGGCGCGCGCGGCGCGGTCGCCCGAGGCCGTGGCGCTCGAGTGGACCGGCGGGACGCTCACGTATCGGGAGCTGGAGCGGCGTGCCCTCGCGCTCGCGGAGCTGCTGCGTCAGCGGAACGTGGGCCCCGAGGTGCGCGTGGGTCTGTTCGCGCGCCGCTCGCCGGAGCTGGTCATCGGCGTACTGGGCGTGCTCGCGGCCGGAGGCGTGTGGGTCCCGCTGGATCCCTCCTCTCCGTCCGAGCGCCTCGGCATGATGCTGGAGGACACCTCCCCCGCGGTGGTGCTGACCCAGCGCGCGCTGCGTACGGCGCTGCCGTCGACGCGCACGGTCTTCGTCCTCGAGGACCTGGTGGGGGCCGACGCGGTGGCGAGCAGCACGTTCACCGCGCCGGGCCTCGCCTCCGAGAACGCGGCCTACGTCCTGTTCACGTCCGGTTCGACGGGTCGTCCCAAGGGCGTGGTGGTCCCGCACCGCGCGCTCGCGCGTCACACGGCCTGGTTCACGAAGAGCCTGGGACTGGGCCCGGCGGACCGCGTGCTCCAGAAGACGGCGCCCGGCTTCGACGCCGTGGTGCCGGAGCTGCTCTCCACGCTGGCCAGCGGCGCAACGCTGGTGCTGCCGCCGTCCTCAGCGGACCTGGACATGGACGCGCTCTTGTCCGTGCTCGCGAACCAGCGGGTGACGGTGCTCCAGCTCGTCCCGTCTCAGCTCCGCCTCCTGGTGGAGTCCGAGCGACTCGAGCGGGCCTCGGGTCTGCGAGTGCTCGTGTCGGGTGGTGAGGCGCTGTCCGCCGAGCTGGCGCGACGGGTGCGCACGCAGTGGCCCGGGACTGGGTTGGCCAACTGCTACGGCCCCACCGAGACGACCGTCGACGCCACGTCGTGGACGGTGAGCGGGGACATCCAGGGTGCCACCGCGCCCATCGGTGGTCCCATCGCGGACACGCAGGTGTACGTGCTGGATGCGCATGGCCAGCCCGTGCCCGTGGGAGTCACGGGTGAGCTGTTCATCGGAGGCGAGGGCGTGGCGCGGGGCTACATCGGCCAGGCCGCGATGACCGCCGAGCGCTTCGTGCCCGACGCTTTCTCTTCCGTCCCTGGAGCGCGGCTGTACGCCACGGGCGATCAGGTCCGCTGGCGTCGAGACGGCGTGCTGGAGTTCCTCGGCCGCGCGGACGACCAGGTGAAGGTGCGCGGCTTCCGCATCGAGCTGGCGGAGATCGAGTCCGCCCTGCTCGCGCATCCCGAAGTGCGCGAGGCCGTGGTGCTCGTGCGCGAGGACCGTCCCGGCGACAGGCGCATCGTGGGCTACGTCGTGGCGCCCGCCTCGCTCGACACCGCCGCGCTGCGGACGTTCGTCGCACAGCGGCTGCCCGAGTACATGGTCCCGTCCTCTCTGCGGGTCCTCGATGCGCTGCCGCTCACGAGCAACGGCAAGGTGGACCGCAAGGCCCTGCCTGTTCCCGAGCAGACCGGGTCCGTCACGGACGACGCACAGGTCGCGCCAGGAACCCCCACCGAGGAGCTGCTCGCGGGCCTCTTCGCCCAGGTGCTGGGTGTGTCACGTGTCAGCACCACCGCGAGCTTCTTCGAGCTCGGTGGCCACTCGCTGCTCGCCACGCAGCTCGTCTCGCGCGTGCGCTCCGCCTTCCAGGTCGACCTGCCCCTGCGGGACCTCTTCGAGTCGCCGACGGTCCAGGCGCTCGCCCAGCGCATCGACACGGCGCTGAGCACGGGCGCGCGGCTCCAGCGTCCGCCGCTCACCGCGCTGCCTCGCGAGGGAGCTGCACCGAGGGCGTTCGTCCAGTCCTTCGCCCAGCAGCGGCTGTGGTTCCTCGACCAGTTGGACCCGGGGAGCCCCGCGTACAACATGCCCATCGCGCTGCGGCTCGAGGGTGTCGTGGACACGCGGGCCCTGGAGCGGGCGTTCACGGAGATGGTGCGGCGTCACGAGTCGCTGCGCACCACGTTCCGAGCGGGTCCCGAGCAGGTCGTCCATGCACCGTCGCCGGTGACGGTGCCCGTGGTGGAGGTGTCCTCGCTCGACGAGGGCCAGGTCCAGCGTTGGGTCGATGAGGAGGCGCGTCGTCCATTCGACCTCGCGCGCGGTCCGCTCCTGCGCGCGAAGCTGCTGCGCCTGGGTGAGCAGCGCCACATCCTGCTCCTGACGATGCATCACATCGTCTCGGATGGCTGGTCCATGGGCGTGCTCGTGCGTGAGACGGCGGCGCTCTACGCCGCGTTCCGCGCGGGCCAGCCTTCTCCGCTGCCCGAGCTGTCCATCCAGTACGCCGACTACGCGGCCTGGCAGCGCGCGTGGCTGCTGGGCGAGGCGCTCGAGGCCCAGGTCTCGTGGTGGAAGGAGCACCTCTCAGGGGCACCTCCGCTGCTGGAGCTGCCCACGGACTTCCCGCGCCCGGCGCGTCAGGGCTTCGGTGGCGCCCTGGTGTCGCGCGTGCTGCCGCGCTCGCTCGTCGAGTCGCTCCAGGCGCTGTGCCGTCGTGAGGGCACCACGCTCTTCATGGCGCTGATGGCGGGCCTCCAGGCCGTCCTGTCCCGCTACTCGGGCCAGGAGGACTTCGTCGTGGGAACGGGTATCGCCAACCGTCACCAGGCCGAGACCGAGGACCTCATCGGCTTCTTCATCAACCAGCTCCCGCTGCGCGCGCGGCTGGGTGGCAATCCGTCCTTCCGCGAGCTGCTTGCACGCGTGAGGAAGGACACGCTGGGCGCCTACGCGCACCAGGACCTGCCGTTCGAGGAAGTGGTCAAGGCCGTCAACCCGGAGCGCAACCCCGCGCACGCGCCGCTCTTCCAGGTGGCGCTGGTGCTCCAGAACCAGCCGGACTCGGAGCTGAAGCTCCCCGACCTCACCTTCCACCTGCAGCCCGCCAACACGGGCACCTCGCGGCTGGACCTCACGCTCTCCGCAGCGGAGACGGCACAGGGTCTGTCCTTCGGCGTCGAGTACCGCACGGACCTGTTCACCGCGGAGACCGTGGATGCGCTGATTCGCCACCTGGGGGTCCTGCTCGAGAAGGCCGTGGAGCGACCCGAGGCGCCTGTCGCCTCGCTGTCCCTGCTCACCGAGGCGGAGCAGCAGCGCGTACTGGTGGAGTGGAACGACTCCGCTCGCGACTTCCCGCGCGAGGCCACCGCTCATTCGCTCTTCGAGGCCCAGGCTCGGCGTACGCCGGAGGCCGAGGCGCTTCGCTTCGAGGGCGAGTCCCTCACCTTCGCGCAGCTCGACTCGCGCGCCAATCAGCTCGCCCACCACCTGCGCTCGCTCGGTGTCAGGCCCGAGGTCCCTGTCGCGCTCTGCCTGGAGCGCTCGCTCGACCTCGTCGTCTCCATGCTCGCCATCCTCAAGGCTGGCGGCGCCTGGGTGCCTCTCGATCCGACGTATCCCGCCGAGCGACTGTCCTTCATCCTCCGAGATTGCTCCGCGCCCGTCCTCCTCACCACCGAGGCGCTCGCGAAGCAGCTTCCTGTCTCGACGCAGCGGCGTGTGCTGATCGACTCGGAGGCCGCGAAGATTGCGACCCAGTCGACGTCGGCACCTGACTCCGACGCGGTGGCCGACAACCTCGCCTACGTCATCTACACCTCCGGCTCCACCGGCACCCCCAAGGGCACCCTCCTTCAGCACCGCGGCTTCTCCAACACCGCGCTCGCCGCGGGCCGCCGCCACGGCTTCTCTCCCGCCTCTCGCGTCCTCCAGTTCGCTTCCTTCAACTTCGACGCCTCCGTCGCCGAAATCTTCGGCGCCCTCCTCGCCGGCTCCACCCTCGTCCTCGCTCCTCGCGAGCGCCTCATGCCAGGCGCTCCTCTTCGCGACCTGCTCCGCGACGAGTCCATCTCCGCCGTCACCCTCACCCCCTCCGTCCTCGCCCAGCTCCACCCCGAGGACTTCCCCTCTCTCTCCACCCTCATCTCCGCCGGCGAGGCCTGCCCTCCCGAGCTCGTCTCCCGCTGGGGCTCCCGCGTCCGCCTCCTCAACGCCTACGGCCCCACCGAAGTCACCGTCTGCGCCTCCATCTCCCAGCCCCTTCTCCCTGGCCAGACGCCCTCCATCGGCACCCCCTGGGACAACGTCCGCCTCTTCATCCTCGACGCCTCCCTGCGTCCTCTCCCCGTCGGCGTCCCCGGCCAGCTCTGCATCGACTCCGTCGGCCTCGCTCGTGGCTACCTCCACCGCGCGGACCTCACCGCTGAGCGCTTCGTCCCCAACCCCTTCTCCCTCGTCCCCGGCGCCCGCCTCTACCTCACCGGTGACAAGGCCCGCTGGCTCCCCAACGGCACCCTCGACTTCCTCGGCCGCCTCGACTCCCAGGTGAAGCTGCGCGGCTTCCGCATCGAGCTGGGCGAAGTCGAAGCCGCCCTCCTCCTCCACCCCTCCGTCTCCCAGGCCGTCGCCTCCATCCGCACCGAAGCCTCCGGCGACAAGCGCCTCGTCGCCTACGTCGTCGGTGAGGACGTCGACGTCTCCGTCCTTCGCGACTTCCTCAAGCTGCGCCTGCCCGAGCACATGGTGCCTTCCGCCATTGCACAGCTCGACGCACTCCCCCTCACTCCCAACGGCAAGGTCGACCGCGACGCGCTCCCGGCGCTCGACACACAGACCTCTGCTCGGGACTACGTCGCGCCGCGCACGCCCACGGAGATTCGTCTCGCAGCGCTCTGGGCGGAGCTGCTCCACGTCGAGCGCGTCGGCCTCACCGACGACTTCTTCGAGCTCGGTGGCCACTCGCTCCTCGCCACGCAGCTCGTCTCCCGCATCCGCGCGAGCTTCGGCGTGGAACTCTCGCTGAGAGACCTGTTCTCCGTGCCGACCATCGAAGCGCTCGCCCAGCGCGTCGACGAGGCCATCCTCGCGGGCAAGAGCGTCCAGCTCCCGCCGCTGGTCCCGGTGTCGCGTGAGAACGGACCGCTGCCGCTGTCGTTCGCGCAGCAGCGGCTCTGGTTCCTCGACCGCTTCCAGCCGGACAGCGCCTTCTACAACATCCCCTCCGCGCTCCGGCTCGACACGATGGTGGACCTCGACGCGCTCATCCGCGCGCTCCAGGAGCTGGTCCACCGTCACGAGGCGCTGCGCACCAGCTTCCACACCCGCGAGGACGGTGAGCCCTACCAGCACGTCCATCCGCGCGTGGAGCTCGCCGTCCCCGTC
This sequence comes from Myxococcus sp. AS-1-15, assembly GCF_020037055.1. Taxonomy (NCBI): domain Bacteria; kingdom Pseudomonadati; phylum Myxococcota; class Myxococcia; order Myxococcales; family Myxococcaceae; genus Myxococcus; species Myxococcus sp. AS-1-15. The sequence continues at coordinate 13,804 of NZ_JAIQDF010000025.1, forward strand.
GTGGACCTGAGCCGCATGCCGGAGTCCGCGCGCGAGGCCGAGGCCCTGAAGCTGGCCACCGCCGAGGCGCAGAAGCCGTTCGACCTGACGCGCGTCCCGCTGCTGCGCACCACGCTGCTGAAGCTGGCCCCCGAACAGCACGTGCTGCTCGTCACGGTGCACCACATCGTCTCGGACGGTTGGTCCAGCGGCATCCTCTCGCGCGAGGTCGGCGCGCTGTACTCCGCCTTCAGCCAGGGTCTGCCTTCACCGCTGGCGCCCCTGCCGCTCCAGTACGCGGACTACGCGGCCTGGCAGCGCGGCTGGCTGCGTGACGAGACGCTCGCCGCCCAGGTGGGCTGGTGGAGCCAGAACCTCTCGGGCGTGCCCCATGCCCTGGAGCTGCCCACGGACCGGCCTCGACCTCCCGTGCAGACCTCGCACGGCGCCAGCTTCCCCGTGAAGCTCGGGGCCGAGCTGTCCGCCGCGCTCCACACCCTGTGCAAGCAGGAGGGCATCACGCCCTTCATGGCGCTGCTCACCGGCCTGCACGTCCTGCTCGCCCGTTACTCGGGACAGGACGACATCGTCGTCGGCTCGCCCATCGCGAACCGCCGCCAGGCGGAGCTGGAGAACATCGTCGGCTTCTTCGTCAACACGCTGGCCCTGCGCGCGCGGCTCACGTCCGGCATCACCTTCCGCGCCTTGCTGGCGCAGGTGAAGGAGACCACGCTCGGCGCCTACGCCCACCAGGACGTGCCCTTCGAGAAGCTGGTGGAGGAGCTGAAGCTGGAGCGCGACCTGAGCCGCTCGCCGCTGTTCCAGGTCATGCTCGCCCTCCAGAACACGCCTCGCGGCGAGCGTGTCACCCAGGCGCGCGGCGCCGATGCGCTCCGCTCGGTGGACGTCGACAGCGGGACGGCGAAGTACGACCTGTCGCTGCTGCTGGGTGACTCGGGCCAGGAGATCGAGGGCCTCGTCGAGTTCAACACCGACCTGTTCGACGCGAGCACCGCGCGGCGCATGGGCGCGCACTGGGTGCGGCTGCTCCAGTCCGCCGTCGAGAACCCGGACCAGTCGCCGTGGAGCCTGTCGCTCTTGAGCCGCGAGGAGGAGCGCCAGCTCCTCGTCGAGTGGAACGACACGTCGCGCGAGGCCCACACCGCCACGACGATGCACGGCCCGGTGGAGGCCCAGGTCGCGCGCACGCCGGACGCCATCGCCATCACGGATGGCCAGCGCTCGCTGACGTACGCAGTGCTCGACCAGCGCGCCAACCAGCTCGCGCATCACCTGGTCCAGCACGGCGTGACGCCTGGGAGCGCCGTGGGAATCTGCGTGGACAAGAGCCTGGACATGGCCATCGCCGTGCTCGCGACGCTCAAGGTCGGCGCGTACTACGTGGCGCTGGACCCCACGTACCCCGCGGACCGGCTCGCGTTCATGCTCGAGGACACGCGCGCTCCGGTGGTCCTCACGCAGTCGCACCTGGGCGGGAGCCTGCCGTCCAAGAGCCTGGCCCGCCGCATCGCGCTCGATACCGAAGCGGTGCTCATCGCGCGGCAGCCGACGGATGCCCTCGCGCGTGACGTGTCGCCCGAGGCGAACGCGTACGTCATCTACACGTCCGGAAGCACGGGCATCCCCAAGGGCATCGTCATGCCCCACCGGGCGCTCAGCTACATGTTGGCGTGGCAGATCCGCCAGTCGCCGCGTCCGCGGGCCACCACGCTCCAGTTCGCGTCGCTCAACTTCGACGTGTCCATCCAGGAGCTGTTCGCGTCCTGGTGGGTCGGCGCCCGGGTGGTGCTGCCCACGGACACGCTGCGGCGGGACATCCCCGCGCTGCTCGACTTCATGGACCGCCAGGGCGTGGAGCGGCTGTTCCTGCCGTTCGTCGCCCTGCAGGCCATGGCCGACTCCGTGGCCCACGGCGCCACGCTGCCGCGCGCGCTGTGCGAGGTCATCACGGCCGGCGAGCAGCTCCAGGTGAACGCCACCCTCGCCGCGATGTTCGAGAAGCTGCCGGGCTGCACGCTCGAGAACCAGTACGGCCCGTCGGAGGCGCACGTCGTCTCCGCGTACCGGATGCGCGGCCCGCCGACCTCGTGGCACCGGCTGCCTCCCGTCGGCAGCCCGCTGGGTCACACGCAGCTCTACATCCTCGACCCGCTCGGCCAGCCCGCGCCCATCGGCGTCGCCGGTGAGGTCTTCGTTGGCGGCAGCCACCTGGCCCACGGCTACCTGGCCCGGCCGGACATCACCGCCGCCGCCTTCGTGCCGAACCCGTTCAGCGGCATCCCCGGCGACCGGCTCTACCGCACCGGTGACTCCGCGCGGTGGACGGCGGACGGCAACCTGGAGTTCCTCGGCCGCATCGACTTCCAGGTGAAGGTGCGCGGCTTCCGCGTGGAGTTGGGCGAGGTCGAGTCCGTCCTGCGCACCGCTCCGGGTGTTCGCGACGCGGCCGCCGCCGTGCGCGAGGACGTGCCGGGCGACAAGCGACTCGTGGCCTACGTCGTCCCCGTCCCCGCGGACGAGGCCCCTGCCTCCGCGACGACGGCGGAGACGCTCCGGACGTTCCTGCTCAAGCGCCTGCCCGAGTACATGGTGCCCTCCGCGTTCGTCACGTTGGAGAGCCTGCCGCTGACGCCCAGCGGGAAGCTGGCCCGCAAGCTCCTGCCCGCGCCGGACGCGGAGAGCCTGCGCACGGACGCGTCCTTCGTCGCCCCGCGCACGCCGGTGGAGGAGAAGCTGGCGCAGCTGTTCGCGACGGTGCTGAAGCTGGCGCGTGTCAGCGTCATGGAGAACTTCTTCGAGCTGGGTGGCCACTCCCTGCTGGCCACGCAGGTCACCTCGCGCATCCGCTCCACCTTCGCGGTGGAGTTGCCCGTGCGCGAGCTGTTCGAGGCGCCCACCGTGGCCGCGCTGGCCCAGCGCGTGGACACCGCCCTGCGCACCGGCGCGACGACGGCCGCTCCGCCCATCCAGCGCGTGCCCCGCGACGGCAAGCTGCCCCTGTCCTTCTCGCAGCAGCGCGTGTGGTTCCTGGATCAGCTGGAGCCGGGCAGCCCCGCGTTCAACATCCCCGCCGCGCTGGTGCTCTCCGGAGCGCTCGACGTGGAGGTGCTGCGCCGGACACTCGAGGCCGTCGTGCACCGTCACGAGGCCCTGCGCACCACGTTCCGCGCGGAGTCGGACGGCCCCGTGCAGGTCATCCACGCACCCGCGCCGTTCGTGCTGCCGCTGACCGACCTGCGCGCCCTGGCACCCGAGCAACGTGAGGCCGAGGCCCGCCGCCGCGCGGGCGAGCATGCGCTCCAGTCGTTCGACCTGAGCAACGGGCCGCTGCTTCGCGCCGAGCTGTTGGTGCTCGCGGAGCGTGAGCACCTGCTGCTGCTCAACCTGCATCACATCGTGTCGGACGGCTGGTCCATCAGCGTCATCGTGCGCGAGATGTCCACGCTGTACGGCGACCTCCAGGCCGGCCGGACGCCGAGCCTCCCCGAGCTCCCGCTCCAGTACGCGGACTTCGCCGCGTGGCAGCGCGGGTGGCTGGAGGGCGCGGAGCTGGACCGCCAGCTCGCGTGGTGGCAGCGGCAGCTGGACGGCGCGCCGCAGGACCTGGAGCTGCCCACCGACAGGCCGCGCACGCACCTGTCGCGGCCTCGGGGTGGCGTGGTGTCCCTGGCCATTGCGCCCGCGAAGGCGGAGGCCATCGAGGCCTTCTGCCACCGCGAGGGCCTGACGCCGTTCATGTTCTTCCTGGGTGCGTTCCAGCTCCTGCTGTCGCGCTACTCGGGCCAGGACGACATCTCCGTCGGCTCGCCCGTGGCGGGACGCAACCGCGCGGAGCTGGAGGGCCTGGTCGGCTTCTTCCTCAACACGCTCGTCCTGCGCACGAAGCTGGACGGTGACCCGACGGTGCGCGAGCTGCTGGCCCGCGTGCGCGAGACGGCGCTCGGGGCCTATGCGCACCAGCACCTGCCCTTCGAGCAGCTCCAGCCGCTGCGCGACCTGCAGCAGTCACCGCTGTTCCGGGTGATGTTCATCCTCCAGAACACCCCGGACGCGGACGTGTCCCTGCCCGGCCTGGAGCTGCGTCCCGGCCCCGACGAGGGCCATGTCGCCAAGTTCGACATGACGCTCTCGCTGGGTCGAAACAGCGCGGGCTTCACGGGTGAGCTCGACTACCAGGTGGACCTGTACGACGCGTCGACCATCGAGCGGATGACGCGGCACTTCCTCGCGCTCGTGGACGTGCTGGTCGCCTCGCCGGAGCGCCGCCTGTCCACGGTGACGCTGCTCTCCGACGAGGAGCGCTCGCGTCAGCTCGTGGCCTGGAACGACACGCGCGCGGACTTCCCGGACACGTGCGTGCACAGCCTCTTCGAGGCCCAGGTCCGCCGCGCCCCCGACGCGCTCGCGGCCAGCTTCGAGGGCTCGCGGCTCACGTACGCCCAGCTCGACGCGCGCGCCAACCAGCTCGCCCACGCGCTGCGCCGCCGCGGCGTCGGCCCCGAGGTGCGGGTCGCCCTGAGCGTGGAGCGTTCGCTGGACGTCGTCGTCGGCCTGCTCGGAATCCTCAAGGCCGGTGGCGCGTGGGTGCCGGTGGATCCGCTGCTCCCGCGTGAGCGACTGGCCTTCCTGCTGGACGACAGCGGCGCGGCGATGCTGCTCACCCAGGCGCCCCTGCTGGAGCGCTACCCCGAGGCCCACCGCGCCCGCGCGCTGTGCCTGGACACGGAGCTGGAGGCGCTGTCGCGCGAGAGCACCGAGGCGCCCGTCACCGGTGTGCACTCGGGCAACCTGGCCTACGTGCTCTACACGTCCGGAAGCACGGGCCAGCCCAAGGGCACGGCGGTGGAGCACCGCTCCGTGGCCAACCTCGTCACCCACGAGGCCCGGGCCTACGGCATCGGCCCCGGCGAGCGCGTGCTCCAGTTCGCGAACCTCTCCTTCGACCTGTCCGTCGAGGAGATCTTCACCACGCTCACCTCCGGCGCCGCCCTGGTGCTCGCGCCGCTGGAGAAGGTGATGCCGGGCGCGCCCCTGCACACGCTGCTGCGTGACGAGGCGCTCACGGTCATCAGCCTCACGCCCGCGGCCCTGGCGGCCACGCCCGCGGAGGGGCTGCCCTCGCTCAAGACGGTCATCTCCGGCGGCGAGGCGCTGCCCTCGGACGTCGTCGCGCGCTGGGCGCCGGGTCGACGGTTCCTCAACACGTATGGTCCGACGGAGGCCACGGTGGTGGCCACGCTCGCGGAGGTCGTGGCCGAGGAAGGCCGCGTGCCCTCCATCGGCCGTCCGCTGGCCAACGTGCGCGTCCACGTGCTGGATGCGCGCGGAGAGCCGGCGCCCGTGGGCGTCAAGGGTGAGCTGTACCTGGGCGGCGTCGGCGTGGCCCGGGGCTACGTGGGTCGTGCGTCGCTCACCGCCGAGTGGTTCATCCCGGATTCGTTCTCCGGAGTGCCGGGCGCGAGGCTGTACCGCACGGGCGACGTGGTGCGCTGGCGCGAGGATGGTTCGCTGGAGTTCGTGGGCCGCGTGGACGCGCAGGTGAAGGTGCGCGGCTTCCGCATCGAGCTGGGTGAGGTCGAGGCCGCGCTGGCCCGGCACCCCGCCGTGCGCGAGGCCGTGGTCATCGCTCGCGAGGACGGCCCCGGCGGCAAGCGACTGGTCGGCTACGCGGTGGCGCGCGAGGGCGTGCCCACTGACGGCGCGACGCTGCGTGCGGCGCTGAAGGACGTGCTGCCCGAGTACATGGTGCCCGCCGCCGTGCTGGTGCTGGACGCGCTGCCGCTGACGGCGAACGGCAAGGTGGACCGCAAGGCCCTGCCCGCGCCCGACATGAGCACGGTCAGCGGACGCCCGGACTTCGTCGGTCCCCGCACGCCCACCGAGGCGCGGCTGGGTGCCATCTGGTGCGCGGTGCTCGAGGTGGAGCGCGTGGGCATCCACGACAACTTCTTCGAGCTGGGTGGCCACTCGCTGATGGCGACGCAGGCCATCAGTCGCATGCGCGCGGTGTTCGGCGTCGAGCTGCCCCTGCGCGACCTGTTCGACACGCCGACGCTGGAGGCGCTGGCCCAGCGCGTGGACCTGGCGGTGCAGCAGGGTCAGGGCCTGGAGATTCCGGCCCTCGTCCCGGTGCCGCGCACGGGCCACCAGCCGGTGTCCTTCGCGCAGCAGCGCCTGTGGTTCCTGGACCAGTTGGAGCCGAACAGCGCCTTCTACAACATCCCCGCCACCGTGCGGCTGGAGGGCGCGCTGGACGTCGACGCGATGGGCCGGGCCATCAACGAGCTCTTGCGTCGCCACGAGTCGCTGCGCACGTCCATCCAGAACAACGGCGGCCAGCCCATCCAGGTCGTCCATCCGCATGAGCCGACGCGCCTGGATGTGTTGGACCTGAGCGCGCTGGAGCCCACGGCCCGCGAGGCCGAGGCGCGCCGCGCGGCCATCGAGGAGACGCAGAAGCCGTTCAACCTGGCGGACCGCTCGCTGTTGCGCGTGCGCCTGTTGAAGCTGGGCGCCGAGGACCATGTGCTGCTGATGTCCATGCACCACATCGTCTCGGACGGCTGGTCCATGGGCCTGCTCGTCAACGAGCTGGCCTCCGCGTACGCGTCCTTCTCCAAGGGCCTGCCGCTCACGCTGCCGGAGCTGCCGCTGCAGTACGTGGACTACTCCGCGTGGCAGCGCGGCTGGCTCAAGGGCGACGTGCTCGACAAGCAGGTCGCCTGGTGGAGCAAGCACCTGGCGGGCGCGCCTCCCGCGCTGGAGCTGCCGTCGGACTTCCCCCGGCCTCCGGTGAGCACCTTCCGTGGCGACATGGTGGGCTTCACCATGCCTCGCGAGCTGCAGGACGCGGTGCAGACCCTGGCCCGACGTGAGGGCGCCACGACGTTCATGGTGCTGCTCGCCGCGTTCCAGACGATGCTCGCGCGCTACTCCGGCCAGGACGACATCAGCATCGGCTCGCCCATCGCCGGCCGCCGCCACTCGGACCTGGAGAAGCTCATCGGCTTCTTCGCCAACACGCTCGTGCTGCGCACGCAGCTGTCGGAGCACCTCACCTTCCGCGAGCTGCTCGGCCGGGTGCGCGAGACGACGCTGGACGCGTACGCGCACCAGGACGTGCCCTTCGAGAAGCTGGTGGAGGAGCTCCAGCCCGAGCGCAGCCTGAACCGCACGCCGCTGTTCCAGGTGCTGTTCGTGCTGCAGAACGTCTACAAGGAGAATTACGACACCGGCGACCTGCGGATGTCGCCGATGGAGGCCACCAGCGGCACGTCCAAGTTCGACCTGACGCTCTCCGTGTTCGAGTCGTCGCACGGCCTCACCGGCTACCTGGAGTACAGCTCCGACCTCTTCACGCGGCAGACGGCCGAGCGAATGGTGGGCGCGCTCCAGCGCCTGCTCGAGGGCGCCGTCACCCAGCCGGACCAGACGCTGGGTCGACTGCCGCTGCTCTCCGAGGCGGAGCGCCGGCAGGTGGTGGAGGACTTCAACGCCGCCGTGGATCCGACGTACGTGCCGGGGCTGATGCACCAGTGGGTGGAGGCCCAGGTCGCCCGCACGCCGGAGCGCGTGGCGGTGACGGACGGCACGCAGTCGCTCACCTATGCCCAGCTCGATGCGCGCGCCAACCAGCTCGCACACCACCTGCAGGCGCTCGGCGTGAGCGTCAACAGCACGGTGGGCCTGTGCCTGGAGCGCGCGAGCCTGGACATGCCCGTCGCGGTGCTGGCCACGCTCAAGGCGGGCGCGGCCTTCCTGCCGTTGGACCCCAGCTACCCCGCGGACCGACTGGCGCTGATGCTCGAGGACACCAGCGCGCCCGTCGTCCTGGCGCACTCAGCCCTGGTCTCCGCGCTGCCGCCGGGGCTGACGGCGCGCATCGTCCGCATCGAGGAGGAGACGGCCGTCCAGTCGCGCCCGACACACCGGCCCGACGTGGACATGTCGCCGGAGACGAACTGCTACTTCGTCTACACCTCCGGCAGCACCGGCCGCCCCAAGGGCATCGTCATGTCCCACCGCGCGGTGGGCAACATGCTGTGGTGGCTGATGAAGCGCGCGGTGAAGCCGGACGCCACCACGCTCCAGTTCGCCTCGCTCAACTTCGACGTGTCGTTCCAGGAGCTCTTCGGCACCTGGTGCCTGGGTGGCAAGGTGCTGCTCATCAACGGCTCGCTGCGACAGGACCCGCCCGCCATGCTGCGCTACATGCGCGAGCACCGCGTGGAGCGGCTGTTCCTGCCCTTCGTCGCCCTCCAGGCAATGTGCGACGCGGCCCTCACGGAGAAGGAGCTGCCCCCGCTGGGTGAGATCGTCACCGCCGGCGAGCAGCTCCAGGTGACGCCCGCGCTGCTCGCGTTCTTCGAGCGGCTGCCCGAGTGCACGCTGGAGAACCAGTACGGCCCCTCGGAGGCCCACGTCGTCACGGCGTGGCGCGCGCCGAAGGACCGCAAGCAGTGGCCCGCGCTGCCGCCGGTGGGCTCGCCGCTCACCAACATGCAGATCTACGTGTTGGACCCGCACGGCGCGCCCTGCCCCATGGGCGTCGCGGGCGAGGTCTACGTGGGCGGCGCCAACGTGGCGCACGGCTACCACGGCCGCCCGGACCTGACGGCGGACCGCTTCCTGCCGCACTTCATGGGCGGCAAGTCCGGCGCCCGGCTGTACCGCACGGGAGACAAGGCCCGGTGGCTCGCGGACGGCAACCTGGAGTTCCTGGGCCGCCTGGACAGCCAGGTGAAGCTGCGTGGCTTCCGCATCGAGCTGGGTGAGGTGGAGGTGGCCCTGCGCGCCCTGCCCCACGTGCGCGACGCGGTGGCCATCGTCCGCGAGGACGTGCCGGGAGACCGGCGCCTCGTCGGCTACGTGGTGCTGCCGCCCGACGCGCCGTGGAGCACCGAGGAGGCGCGGCAGGTGCTGCGCGAGAAGGTGCCCGAGTACATGGTGCCCTCCATCTTCATGCGGCTGGAGTCCCTGCCGCTGATGCCCACCGGCAAGGTGGCCCGAGGAGGACTGCCGCAGCCGGACGAGGAGAGCCTGCGCGGCACCACGCCGTTCGCCGCGCCCCGCACGCCGCTGGAGGAGCTGCTCGCCAACGCGTTCGCGGAGGTGCTGCGCACGCCCCGCGTGAGCGTCACCGACAACTTCTTCTCGTTGGGTGGACACTCGCTGCTCGCGACCCAGGTCGTCTCCCGCGTGCGAGTGGCCCTGGGCGTGGAGCTGCCGCTGCGCGCCCTCTTCGAGGCTCCCACGGTGGAGTCGCTGGCGCTGCTGCTGCAACGGGCGCAGGCCCAGGAGGCGCGTCCCAAGGCGCGTGCCGCCACGCCCGCCTGGTCTCCGCTCGTCACGCTGCGCGCGGGCGCCGACCACCGCCGCGTGCTGCACGTCATCCACGACCTCGATGGCCGCGTGGAGCGCTACACCGAGCTGGCCCGTCACGCCCCCGAGGGCTGGAGCGTCATCGGCATCCAGGCCCGCGGCCTGGAGGAAGGCCGCGCGCCGCTCGAGTCCGTGGAGGCCATGGCCACGCTCTACGTGGAGGCGCTGCGCGGCGCGACGCCCCAGGGCCCCTACCGCCTGGCGGGCCCGGGCCTGGGTGGCCTCATCGCCTGGGAGATGGCGCAGCAGCTCCAGCGCGAGGGCCACGCCGTGGAGCTGCTCCTCGTCGAGCCGCTGCCCGCCGAGCCGGACGCCTCCACGGCGGCGACCACCGCGGGAGCCCAGGCCGCGCTCTTCGCCCGGGCCCTGGCCACGCAGGCGGGCATCGACGCGCCGGTGTTCCCCGCCGCGCTCACGTCCGGCAAGGACGCCGAGCCGCTGCTCACCCTCATGCACGAGCAGGGCGCGAAGACGGGCCTGTTGCCCGAGGACCTGTCGCTCGCGGAGCTGCGCACGCGCTTCAAGGTCTTCGCCAGCCACCTGCGCGCCGCGCGCCGCTACCTGCCCGAGCCCTACGAGGGCCCGGTGCACCTCCTGCGCGCCGCGGACGCCCCCGAGCGTGACGAGGATGAGCTCGATGGCGGCTGGGGCGAGCTGGCCGAGGGGGGCCTGACGATGTTGGAAACATCCGGTGACGCCGTCGCGCTGCTGCACGCGCCGGCCGTCACCGAATGGGTGACGCGGTGGGTGGACCTGGGAGGTTCCGGGGAATGATGGCCGCGTTTCACACCGGGGCCGGGCGGCCCTCGCGCACCAGCACCCACGGTGCCGCGATGAACAGCCTGTCGGAGCAGTGCACCAGGAGAGGGGAAAGTGGGCGTCAGCCTACTTTTGGCGGTCTTGACCCATTTTCCTGGGATGTGAACAAGATGCAGCCACTTTCAGGGGTGACTCACATGGCGGACGAGCGCGAAGACACGACGATCTACAAGGTCGTCGTCAACCACGAGGAGCAGTACTCCATCTGGCCGGCGGACCGGGAGAACGCGCTGGGCTGGAAGGACGCGGGCAAGCAGGGCCTGAAGGCCGAGTGCCTCGCGTACATCAAGGAAGTGTGGACGGACATGCGTCCGCTCAGCCTGCGCAAGAAGATGGAAGAGCAGGCCCTGAAGAACTGAGGCACCCCAAGTCGTGCCCGACGGACCCCGGCGACCTGGCTGGGGTCCGTGGCGGGCGGTATCGACTCAGAGGTCTGGAGGCGGACGAACCCCCAGGTGGCACGCGCGCAGCGCGAGCTGGGTGCGGTTCTCGGCCCCGAGCTTCCGGTAGAGCTGCGTGACGTGCGACTTCACGGTGCGCTCGGCGATTTGCAGGTGCGCGGCGATCTTCAGGTTGTCCGCGCCGCCGGAGACATACTGCAGCACCTCGCGCTCGCGCTGCGTGAGCGCCATGAGCACGCTCGCGGTGGGCGTCGTCACCGGTGGATGCTCGAAGTCGTTGCGCAGCAGCTGGACCGGGAACAGCCGCTCCCCGCGCACCAGGGAGTTGATGGCCGAGGAGACCGCGGAGGTGCCCAGCCCCTTGCGGAAGAGATACCCCGAGGCGCCTTCGTCGAAGCACTGGGAGATGATCTCCGGCACGCTCACGGCCGACAGGAGGAGCATGCGCACCTCCAGACGTCGCTTGCGCGCCTCGCGCAGCAGGTTGATGCCCTCCGTCACGGAGCATCCCAGGGATGCCTCGCCGTCTCCTTCCACATCCAGCACCGCCACCTGCGGCGGATCGGTCCCGAGGCTGTCGAGGAACAAGCGCGCATCCCTCGTCACCGAGGTCACGCTCACGCCCTCACCACGAAGACCGTCGGCGATGTTCTCCCACATCACGAACGGCCCTTCGAGAATGGATACACGAATCGCAGCTTGATTAGTTGCCATGCGAAGGCCCCCCAGCCGCCATGGCGAAACAACTTGTACTAGCGTGTTGACTGCTTCCGACCTCGGGACTGCTCGGTCAGCGGGATGAGGCTTCCAGGTCGAGCTTGCGCGTCCGCTGAACCACTCCGGGGTCGGTCCGATGATGCACGACCTGACTCCGTGACTGCTTTTCACTCCTCACAACTGGTGACGTCCTTCCGGGCTCCACCTCCGCTGGAGCCAGCTCCAGGTCCAACGTCACCAATACCCTAACACCGGGGAAGCGCAGAGGCGAAGCCGACCCTGGACAGAGTGTCAAGTGTGCGCGAATCCGATGGGATTCGGCCACCGCGTCCGTTGGTTCGTCATCGCTGTCGTTGGAATGACAAGCCCTTCCGTCCAACAGCCGATATCCGCCGGGCCCTGGCACGCGGTCGGCTGTCCACCATGCGACAGCGGGTGATGTCCGGAATCGTCGCAGGGCCTGCCCCAGGTGACGACGGGAGATGGGTCCTCGGCGTGTATGCTGGGTAGCGGACATGAGGACCGCACCCAGCCCGCATCTCGCCGTGGCCACGCCGGAGCGCGTGGCGCTCTCCCTGCCCGTGGCCGGAATCGGCTACCGGTGCCTGGCGTGGTTGGTGGACGCCAGCCTGCTCTTCTTCTTCTGGGTGGTGGCGTACTTCGTCTTCACGCTGCTGGTGTCGGACGTGCTGGGGGTGTTCCAGGGGCTGTCGAGCCTGGGGCAGACGCTGCTGGTGGTGGGCGTGTTCGCCACCCAGTGGCTGTACTGGACGCTGGGCGAGGTCTTCTTCCACGGGCAGACGCCGGGCAAGCGCGCGCTGGGCATCCGCGTGGTGCGCCTGGACGGCTCGCCGGTGGGCCTCTACGAGAGCGCCGTGCGCAACCTGTGCCGCGCGGTGGACTTCCTGCCCGGCGTCTACGCGGTGGGCTGCATCAGCCTCCTGCTCACGCCCAGGCATCAGCGGCTGGGAGACGTGCTGGCCGGCACGGTGCTGGTGCGCGAGGAGCGCATCGACCTGGACAAGTACACGCAGCCGGCGTCCCAGGCGACGAGCGGCGCCGCGCCTTCGACGACGCGGGCGCTGAAGCCCGACGAGGTGGAGCTGGTGCTGGCGTTCCTCACGCGCGCGCCGGGCCTGGCGCCGGACGTGCGGCTCCGGATGGGCGCGCGGATGGTGGAGAAGCTGGGCGGGCTGACGGACGCGGAGCGCGACGCGGTACTCGCGTCCTCCACGTCCATCGAGGCCCACCTTCGCGGCCTCGTGCGGACGGAGCGCTGAGGATGGCCCAGGCGCTGACGGCGTTCGTCGCCCAGAAGCGGGAGGGCTGGAAGTCGCTGGAGGGGCTGCTCGAGCGCCAGCGCGCGGGCACGCTGACGCTGGAGGAGCTGCGCACGCTGGACACGCTGTACCGCCGCGCGGCCTCCGACCTGGCGCTCGCGCAGACGTTCTACCCGGACACCGACGCGCACCGCTTCCTCAACCAGCTCTGCGCGCGCGCGTATGCGGCCATCTACCAGCCTCCACGCGAGCGCTGGGCCGCGGTGCGAGGCTTCTTCCGCCGCGACTTCCCGCGCACGCTGCGCCGGGAGCTGGGCTTCGTGGGCGCGAGCGCCGCGCTGTTCTGCCTGGGACTGCTGCTGGGCGCGCTGGTGGTGCTGTGGGAGCCACGCGGCGCGGAGCTGCTCGTGCCCTCGGGCGTGCGTCAGTACGTGGCCCAGGGGCGCATGTGGACGGACGACATCCTGTCGGTGGCGCCGCCCAACTCCGTGTCCTCCGGCATCGCCACCAACAACCTCACCGTCACCATCCTCACCTTCGCGATGGGCATCTTCGCGGGGCTGGGGACGATGTTCATCCTGGTGAACAACGGCGTGCAGATTGGCGCCATCTCCGCGCTGTGCATCCGCGAGGGCATGACGGTGGGCTTCCTGGACTTCATCGCCGCGCACGGGCCGGTGGAGCTGTCCATCATCGTCATCGCCGGAGGCGCGGGGCTGATGGTGGGCCAGGCGCTGGTGGACCCCGGGGAGCTGCCCCGGAGCCAGGCGTTGGCCCTGCGCGGACGCGAGGCGGTGAAGCTGGTGCTGGGGTGCGCGCCCTTCCTGGCCTGCATCGGCGTGGTGGAGGGCTACGTGTCCCCGGGCGACCTGTTCCCCACGTGGGCCAAGGCCGCGCTGGGCCTGTCCCTGGGGGGCCTGTTCTGGGCCTACCTGCTGCGGGCCGGCAGGACCGACGCCGACACCACGGACGCGCCCGAGGTGAGCGCCTCCTGACGCTTGCGCTGCTGGTGGCGGAGGATGCGCTCGTAGGCCACGTTCAGCTCGCGCATCTTCTCCGCGGAGCCGCCCCGGTCGGGGTGACGCTCCATGGCCAGCGTGTGGTAGCGCGCGCGCACCTTGTCCGCCGAGTCCAGCGGCGACACGCCGAGCAGCTGGTAGGGGTCCTGGTCCTCGATGGCGGACAGCCAGCGCTCCAGCCGGTCCTTCACCTCGATGAACTGCTCGTCCTGGGCCCCGGTGTCCTTCACGGGGTGGGTGCGCACCTTGGCGTCCGCCCGGAACACCTCGGAGTAGGTACTGGAGACCCAGCGGTGGCAGCCGGAACACCGGAAGTAGCGAATCCGGTTCCCCATCTGAAGGGTCATCCGGATGCCGCAGTGGGTACACTCCACCTCGACGTTCTCCAGTGTCCGCCAGCTCGAAGCCACCGCGTTCATCGGCCCTTGCTCCCGTCAGCAACAGTCCTGTAGCACCGCCAAGCTCCCACGTCGGGAGATCGCGTCAAGAAAATCTCCACCGCGCCCCGCCGGACCCCCGGCCTTTCGGATAGAACCCACAGCATGAGCCCCCTGCTCGTCGCCGGACTGCTGCTCGCCGCCGCCCCGGCCCGGCCCCCGGCCGCCCAGGCCCGCCCCGCCACCGAAGCGACCCGGCCCGCCCCGGAGCCGTCCGCCCCCGCCCCCCAGGCCGCGCCCGGCGACGACGCCGCCTTCCTGCGCGCCCTGCTGTGGGCCGCCCGTCCCGCGCCGGAGGAGATTCGCGCCATCGCCGTGGAGGACCTGGCCCTGCTGGGGGACCCTCGCGCCCTGGACTCGCTGGCCATCCACCTGTGGGACCCCAACCCCCGCACCCAGCAGGCCGTGCTGCGCGCGGTGGCGCTGTTCCAGCATCCCCGGGCCGAGGAGATCCTCGGCAACGTGGTGCGCCACCCCCGCATGCCGGACGCGCTGAAGATCCAGGCCCTCAACGGGCTCATCTTCCAGCGCACCGCCTCCGCCCGGCGCACCCTGCAGGACGCCACCACCGACGCACGTCTCTCCTCCGCCGTGCAGAACGCGGCCCGCGCCGTGGCCGCCCAGTGGGAGGCCCCGTCCACCGCCGCGCCCTGACCCCCGCCCGGCGGGCAGGCGGGCTCCCGGGGCCGATTCCTGGAGAAGTCGCGGTCCTGCGCTAGACTCCCGGCGCATGAAGATCACTCCGCTCGACATCCGGCAGAAGCGGTTCGACACGGCGCTGCGCGGCTTCTCCCGCCGCGAGGTCGAGGCCTACCTCGAGCTGATCGCCGGCGAGTTCGAGGAGGTGGTGAAGGAGAACATCGCGCTCAAGGAGGAGCTCAAGCGCACGCAGCTCAAGCTCGAGCAGCATCAGGAGCGTGAGCGCACCCTCCAGGAGACGATGGTCACCGCGCAGCGCATCAGCGAGGACCTCCAGTCCGCCGCCAAGAAGGAGGCGGAGATCATCATCGCGGACGCCGAGCACCAGGCGGAGAAGATCGTCCATGGCGCCCACCAGCGGCTGGTGCAGGTGGTAGAGGACATCAACGAGCTGAAGCGACAGCGCACCCAGTTCGAGTCGCAGGTGCGCTCGGTGCTGGACGCGCACCAGAAGCTGCTGGAGACCTTCAAGGCCCCCGCCTTCGCGGACCGCGACTACGCCCGCGTCGAGGACAACGTGGCCTACCTGTCCCAGAAGAAGGCCACCGTCAGCGAGTAGCCTCGTGGCCCCGCCCTGGCTGAAGTCCCTGCCGGACGGCGTGGAGCTGGCGCTGCTCATCCAGCCCCGCGCCTCGCGCACCCGCGTCGTCGGCGAGCACGACGGGCTGTTGAAAATCCAGCTCGCCGCTCCGCCCGTGGATGGAGAGGCCAACGCCGCCCTGCTCGAGTTCCTGGGCAAGCAGCTGGGGGTCCCCCGGAGGCAGGTGACGCTCGTCGCTGGTGACGCATCGCGCCGCAAACGCGTGCAGGTGGTCGGCATTGATGCGGCGCGGACCGAGGCTGTTATGTCTGGGGCCTAGCGAGGCCCCCGCATGCGCCACCTGCTCGTCCTGCTGCTGTTGCTTTGGGCCATGCCTCGGGCGTGGGCCCAGGGCCTGGTCGAAGGCTCCGTCTCCCATCCCCACGGCGCGGGCGACGCGCTCGTGGACAACGTGGTGCTCGTCCCCCATGCCCGGCCTCCCCAGGTCGTCGGCGAGGTGACGACGAAGCGCTTCCGCATCCTCCACACGGCCGCGGCCACCGGGGCGGCCCGGGAGCTGGCGGGGCAGATTGAGGCGGTGCGTGACGGCTTCGGCGGCATCCTCGGGCGGGACTGGCCGGGGGTGACGGAGGTGCGGCTGGGCGTGGGGCGCGACGAGTTCGACGCGCTGGCGCTCCCCGGCGGCAAGCCCCCGGGCTGGGCGGTGGCGCTCGCCTACCCCGCCCATCAAATCATCCTCCTGGACGCGCTGAGCCTGAACGCGCCGGACGGGCAGCAGACGCTGCGGCACGAGCTGGCGCACGTGGCGCTGGGACAGCTCGCGCGCGACTGGCCGCGCTGGTTCCAGGAGGGCGTCGCGCAGAACGTCACCGGGGAGCGCTTCTCGCTCACGCACTACTCCGCCCTCTTCCGCGCGGTGACGCAGGAGCGCGTCTTCCACTTCGAGGACCTGTCCGACGACTGGCCGGACCTGCCCGCCGACGTGGAGATTGCGTATGCCCAGAGCGCCGCCTTCGTCGCGCACCTGGGCACCCGCTACGGCGCCCACGCCATGGGGCAGCTCGTGGACGGGGTGCGCGCGGGCGAGCCCTTCGAGACGGCCTTCGGCAAGGCCTTCCACACCTCGCTGGACGTGGAGGAGGCCGGCTGGCGCGACGGGCTCGCGGCCCGCTACGGCTGGCTGCCGCTCACCACCAGCTCTGCGCTCCTGTGGCTGACGGCCTCCGTGCTGTGCGTGGCCGCGTACGCGCGCCGCCGCCGGCAGAAGAACCTGCGCCTGGCCGAGATGGCCGCCCAGGAGGCCGCGGACGAGGCCGCCCTGCGGCTGATGCTCGTCGCCCAGCAGCAGGCGGCCGAGGCCAATGCCACGCCCCTGCCCGCCCCCGAGGACGGCGCGCCCCCCGGCGAGGTGTACTGGACGGGTGCCCCACCGGCTCCGGAGCCCGAGCACGCCGACAGCGCGCCCCACGCGGAGTCGCCCTCGGGCGAGTTCGGGATGGGACCGGAGGGTGAGGCTCCGGACACGGACGGCGAGGACCCGCGCGCCCGCACGCTCAAGCCCACCCTGCATTGAAGCGCCCGCGGCATCTGGACCTTCGGACACCTCTACAAGCCGAACCCGGAAGTTTTTACCGTCCCAGGCACCTCCACGCCACACTCCACCCGGCCAAGTGGCTGGAATTGCTGGAGGGCGCGGGTCTCAGGCGCTGGCAACCGCCTTGCTATAGCTCCCGATGCGATGCGGAAGGCACCGGACATGAGCGAGCGGGGACGCAAGGCAGCGGGGTTGGCGAGGTTCTTCCGCCAGCAGCCGGACCGAATCGCTGCGCTGTGGCGGCGGATGCGGATGACGGCACACGACTCGGATGGCTCGCAGGCGCCGCTGAGCCAGCTGGACGGACTGGTGGAGCCCTTCGTCCGGGAGCTGGGCGTGATGCTGGAGGGGGACGACACGAGCCCCTGGAGCCGCACGAAGGCGGTGCTGCGGCTGTCGCCGGAGCGTGGCGCGCGCGCCCTGCACGAGGAGTTCTCGGCGCTGCGGCGCTGTCTGGTGGATGCCGCGGAGGTGCTGGGCGGCGGGGATGGGGAGAAGGAGCGCATCAACCGCGCCGTGGACGAGGCGGTGGACTCGGCGGTGGCGCTGCTCCAGCGGCTCAGGGATTCGAGGGTGGAGGGGCCCAGGGTGCCCTTCGGGGGATTGGTGGTGGAGTACTTCGAGCGGCCGTCGCGCGTCAGGCACGTGCCGCCCGGCTCGAGGGATGGACGCACCGCGATGCATTGAGTGAGGGGTGGTCGGGTTTGCCGACCCGTTCGGCTTGACGCTCCAGACTGGGAGGGTCCGAGGCCGGCGGGAGGGAGCGTGCCAGGGGTGGGGACCCCGTGGCGCGCCTTATGGGGACGCGTGCTCCCGCTGGGGAGTGGTGAGCGCGCATCGCGAGCCGCTGGCAAGACGCGTGGATGGGGGTCCGCGCGACTCGCCGGTCGGACGGGTCGGCATTGTTGTCGTGGGGGCTGTTTCGTGGGGGCAGTGAGATAGCGCGTGGGACCGCGGGGGGAGCGTCTACGGGGGTGGGCGCTCCTCCCGCGTTGCTTTTCAGTGGGCGTCCGCCCAGCTCTTCCCCGCGCCGACGTCCACCTTCAGCGGCACCTTGAGCGAGGCGACGCCCGCCATGCCGCGCGCCACCAGCGCCTTCACCTGCTCCACCTCGGCGTCCGGCGCCTCCAGCAGGAGCTCGTCGTGCACCTGCAGGAGCAGCACGGTGGAGAGCTTCTGGGCGCGCAGCTCCTCGTCCACCACCAGCATGGCCTTCTTGATGAGGTCCGCGGCGGTGCCCTGGATGGGCATGTTGATGGCGGCCCGCTCGGCGGCCTGCGCCACGCCCCGGTTCTTGGAGTTCAGGTCCGCCATGTAGCGGCGCCGGCCGTACAGCGTCTCCACGTAGCCCGTCTTGCGGGCCGTGTTGACGGTCTCCTCCAGGTAGCGGCGGATGCCCGCGTAGCGGATGAAGTAGCGCTCGATGATGTCGCGCGCCGTCTCCTGGGGGATGCCCAGGCGCGTGGACAGGCCGTGCGGTGACAGGCCGTAGGCGATGCCGAAGTTCACCATCTTCGCCACGCGGCGCTGCTCGCGGTCCACCTGGTCCGGCGCCACGCCGAAGACCTCGGCGGCGGTGCGGCTGTGCACGTCCTCGTCGTTGCGGAACGCCTCCACCAGCACGGCGTCGTCGGCGATGTGCGCCAACAGCCGCAGCTCCACCTGGCTGTAGTCCGCGCTCACCAGCTGGTGGCCCGGGGCGGCCACGAAGGCGCGGCGGATCTCCCGCCCCAGCTCCGTGCGCACGGGGATGTTCTGGAGGTTGGGGTCGGTGGAGGACAGGCGGCCCGTGGCGGTGGCGGCCTGGTGGTACGTGGTGTGGATGCGGCCGTCCGCGGCCACCAGCGTGGGCAGCGTGTCCAGGTAGGTGCTCTTGAGCTTGGACAGGCTGCGGTACTCGATGATGGCGTTGGGCAGCGGGTGCTCCTCGGCCAGCTTCTCCAGCACCTCCTGGTCCGCGGACGGCCCCGTCTTGCCGCGCTTGATGATGGGCAGCTTCAGGTCGGTGAAGAGCACCTGCACCAGCTGCGGATTGGAGCCGATGTTGAACTCGCGTCCGGCGTGCTTGTAGACCTCCTTCACCTGCGACTCGACGGCCGCGTCCACCTTGACGGAGATGCGCGCGAGCTCCTGGGTGTCCAGGCTCACGCCCCGCCGCTCCATGCGCGCGAGGATGGGCAGCAGCGGCAGCTCCAGCTTCTGGGCCAGCTCCGACAGCTTCGCCTCGTCCAGCTCCTTCCACAGCTCGGGGGCGAGCCTGCGCGCGGCCTCGGCGCGCACCGCGAAGCCCAGCGCCAGCTCCTCCGGTGAGTGGTCCGCCAGCGCGCGGTCCTTCTTGCCGCGCCGCCCTTCGGCCGCGGGGGGCAGCGCGGGCAGCTCGGTGACGAGCCGCTCGCGCGCCAGGTCCGCCAGCGCGTGCTCGCGCCGCGAGGGGTTGAGCAGGTAGCTCAAGAGCTCCACGTCGTCGTGCGCGCCCGTGAGGTCGATGCCCTCGTTGGCGAGCACCAGGGTGAGCGCCTTGAGGTCATGGCCGCCCTTCTTCACCGCGGCGTCCTCGAGCACGGCCTTGAAGGCGGCGGCGAAGGCGTCCGGGCGCACCTGGGTGGCGCCCAGGACATCGTGGCGCAGCGGCACGTAGCGGGTGCTCGCGTCCGGCAGGGCCACGCCCAGGCCCACCAGCCTCGCGGCGAAGGGCAGACCCTCGTAGGCCGGCACCAGGCTCACCGAGCCCGCCGCGCGCACGGCCTGGGCCAGCGCCTGGAGCTCCTCGTCCGTGGTGACGAGCGCGGTGGTGGTGGGCAAGGGCGCGGGCTTCTCCTTCACGGGCTCGGAGGCGCCCGGCGCTCCGCCCTGCCCCGCCTGCGGCAGCTCCTTGAGCAGCGCGTAGAACTCCAGCTCGGTGAACAGCTCCCGGGCGCGCGTGGCGTCCAGTTCCTTGCGGGTCAGCTCCGCCACACGGACCTCCAACGGCAGGTCCGTCTTGAAGCTGACCAGTTGCCGGGCGCGCAGCAGGCTCTCGCGGTGCGAGGCGAGGTTCTCGCGAATCTTCGGCTTCTTCACCTCGTCCAGCCGCGACAGCAGCGTGTCCACGTCACCGAACTGCTGGATGAGCTCCGTGGCCGTCTTCGGGCCGATGCCCGGCACCTTGGCCACGTTGTCCACCGCGTCGCCGATGAGCGCCAGGTAGTCGCGCATCTGCCTCGGTTCGATGCCCAGCCGCTCCTTCACGTCCTCGGGCCGGGTGTGCACGTCCTTCATCGGGTCGAACAGGCGCACGTCCTCGTCGACGATCTGGATGAAGTCCTTGTCCCCGGTGACGACCTGGACGCAGAAGCCCTCCGCCTTGGCCTTCTGCGCGAGCGTGCCGATGACGTCGTCCGCCTCCCAGCCCGGCATCTCCAGGATGGGCAGGTTGAGCGCCTCCACCACGCGGCGGATGAGCGCGAACTGGGGCACCAGGTCCTCGGGAGGCCCCTCGCGGTTCGCCTTGTACGTGGGGTCGATCTTCTGGCGCTCCACGCGGCTCTCCTTGTCGAAGGCGAGCGCGACGTGGGTGGGCTTCAAGTCCCTCAGGGACTTGAGCACCATGCGCGTGAAGCCGAGCACGGCGTTGGTGGGCACGCCCTTGCTCGTCGTGAGCGGCGGAATCGCGTGGTAGGCGCGGAAGATGAAGCCGGACGCGTCGATGAGGACCAGGGTGGGCGCGGAGCGCGAGGGGCTGGTGTCGGCCATGCCCCCGTGCCTAGCGCGCCCGTCCCTCCCTGTCCATGTCGCGCGCTAGTTGCACTTCCACTCCCGCTTCTTCGCCTCGACCATCTCCTCCACGCCGTCGCCCTTGACGGCCAGGTCCAGCACCGCCGCCAGGTCCGGACAGCCGCCGGCGCCACGGAAGGTGTTGAGCGCCAGCGTCGAGCAGAAGCCCGCCGCCTTGTTGAGGTCCGCGTTGCCCGCATAGAAGCTGAAGCCCAGCTTCCACACCCGGCACGCGCGGCGGTTGTCCTCGCGGTCCGCCCAGTGCCGGCCGCGCTGATAGGCCTTGTCCGCCATGTCCTGGAGGATGCTGCGCCGGTAGAACGACGGCTTGGACTCGGCCAGGTCGAGCATCAGCGACTTGTCCACCTCCAGCGCCTCGCGCAGCGGCTCCGACGCCTTCTCCGGGTCATCCGCGGCCAGGTAGCTCTGGCCACCCTTGAAGAGCTGATCCACCGTGGACATGGTCTTCATCATCTCGTCCGCGGCCCCGTGCAGCGCCGAGGACTCGTAGTTGGCGCGCAGCTTCTGCAGCGTGGCCAGCGCCTCGCTGCCGCGGCCGGACCAGTAGTCCATCATCGCCGCCTGCATCAGCTTGTTGGGGTAGCGCTGCTTCACCGCCTCCAGCACCACCATCTTCGGGTCCGTGGGCAGGTTCTCCTGGTTGAGCACCTCGGCCACCGGGCATGTCCACGGGACGGAGTTCGGATCCAGCTTCTGGCGCGAGATGAGGAACTTCACGAACAGGGGGTCCTTCGGCCGCCACTCGTTGCGGCGCAGGCGCCCGTCCAGCTTCAGCGTGTAGCCCAGGGGCGGCTGCAGGTCCTCGCGCGGCTGGTTCTGGCACCACACCGCCATGTACGTCTGGCAGCGCGGCACCGCGGCGCTCCACTGCGAGTTGTTCAGGTAGCGCTTGCAGTCATCCAGCGCGCGCTTCGTCACCTGCTCGGCCGCCTCGCTCGCCTTCGAGCGCGCGCGGCGGAAGTACTCGCTCTCACGCGGAATCTTGCGGAACGACGCCAGGGCCTCCTCGGGCTTGAGGCGCTGCACCAGCTTCTCGCCCGTGGAGAAGTTCTCGTACGCCTCCTTCTCCAGCTTGATGCGGCGGATGAGGGTGTTGGCGTCGGTGTTGATGGGGTCCAGGTCCAGCACCTGCGAGCAGATCTGCTCGGCCTTGGCCCAGTTGGGCGCGCCCAGCTCGCTGGACGCGAAGGAGCGACACTCGCTGAGCAGGTCGGAGATCTGCTGAGCGGGGTCCACCTGCACGCCCGGACCCATGGGACCATTCGTCTCCGCGGGCGTGGAGGGCAGCATCACCTTCACCACGCCGGCCACGAGCAGCACCGCCACCAGGCCGCCGCCGGCCACGAGCAGCTTCTTGCGCCGCGCGGCCTCCGGGTCTCCACCGCCGCCGCTGGCGTCCCGCCGCCGGGTGGGCGGAGCCGCGCCCGCCCCACGCCGCGAGGGCACCGCCGCCTCTTCCTCGGGCGCCTCGAAGGTCAGCTCGATGACGCCGAACTGGAGCTGGTCCCCGGGCTGGAGTTCCACCGGCTCCGGGCCCAGCGGGTCTCCGTTGAGCAGCGTGCCATTGGCGCTGCCCAGGTCGCGCACCAGGACGCCCCGGCCCGTGGCCTCGAGTTCCGCGTGCTTCCGGCTGACGGAGTCGTCCTCCAGGATGATGGCCGCCGGAGGCAGCCGCCCCACCAGCACCTTGCCCTTGAGCGGGTACGTCTTGCCGGCCCACGGCCCCACGGTGCCCCGCAGCAGCGGACCGCTCGCGCCCCCCCCTCCCGCGGGCTTCGGACGCTTCGCCAGCGCCCCACCCTGAGGAGGAGCCCCGGCGGGCTTCGACTTCACGCTGGGCAGGGCCCGCGTCGCGCGCGCCCCACCGCCCTCGCCGCCGACGGGCATGGGCGGCTCGGAGCCGGCGGACTTCGCGGCGCGCCGCGCACCGGACGCGCGGGAGGGCGCGGCCTTGAGCGTCAGCGTGTAGTCGCCGAGCACCACCTCGGTCTGGGGCGTGAGCGCGGTGGGCTCCGCGATGGCCTCGCCATTCACGAAGGTGCCGTTGGCGCTCCCCAGGTCCTCGATGAAGACGGTGCCCGCCTCCGTGAAGACGCGCGCGTGCGTGCGCGACACGCCGCCCTCGGTGAGCAGGATGTCACAGCCCTGCTGGCGGCCCAGCTTCAGCTCGCCGACGACTTCGTGCTCGTTCTCCGTACCGTCGGGCAGACGGACGACCAGTGTGGCCATGGCGCGTCAGTCCTCGCGGAAGATGCTCATGTTGACGGGGATGCCCTTGCGCTGAAGCTCGTCGTAGAACTTCGGCACGAAGCCCGACGCCACGAAGCGGCCACGCACCTTGTGGTCCTCCGTGAAGCCGTCCTGCTTGTAATAGAAGATGTCCTGGAGCGTGACGATGTCGACCTCCATGCCGGACACCTCCGTGACGTAGCAGATCTTCCGCGTTCCGTCGGAGAAGCGCGTCTGCTGGACGATCATGTGCACGGCGCTGGAGATCTGTTCGCGGATGGCCTTCACCGGCAGGTCCATGCCGGACATGAGCACCATCGTCTCCAGCCGGGCGATGGCGTCGCGCGGCGTGTTGGCGTGCAGCGTGGTGAGCGAGCCGTCGTGGCCCGTGTTCATCGCCTGGAGCATGTCCAGCGTCTCGCCCGAGCGGCACTCGCCCACGACGATGCGGTCCGGACGCATGCGCAGGCAGTTCTTCACCAGGTCGCGGATGGTGATGGCGCCCTTGCCTTCCAGGTTGGGCGGCCGGCTCTCCAGCTGCACCCAGTGGTCCTGGGGCAGCTGTAGCTCCGCGGCGTCCTCCACCGTGACGATGCGCTCGTCGTCGGGGATGAAGGCGCTGATGATGTTGAGCGTCGTCGTCTTGCCGGAGCCGGTGCCGCCGGAGATGACGATGTTGCGCCGGGCCTTGACGCACATCTCCAGGAACTCGGCCATCTGCGCCGTCAGCGTCTTGTACTTGATGAGGTCCTGGATCTTCAGCGAGTCCTTCTTGAACTTGCGGATGGTGATGCAGGGACCCTTCAGCGCCAGCGGCGGGATGATGGCGTTGACGCGGCTGCCGTCCTTGAGGCGCGCGTCCACCAGCGGGCTGGACTCGTCGATGCGCCGGCCGATGGGCGCGACGATTCGCTCGATGACGCCGAGCACCGCCTGGTTCGAGGAGAACGTCTTCTCCGACAGCGTCAGCTTGCCCTTGCGCTCGATGTAGATCTGGTTGGCGTGGTTCACCATGATCTCGCTGATCTCATCCGACGCGAGGAACGCCTCCAGGGGCCCCAGGCCCAGCGCCTCGTTGATGACGTCGGTGAGCAGCTCCTCCCGGTCCACGTCCTCCGGGAGCTCACCATCGGCCTCCATCTGGTCGATGATGTCGCGGATGGCCTTCTCGGTGCGACGCCACAGCTCGTCGTCACCCAGCCGGTCCATGTCCATGCGACGCAGGTCGAGGTACTCGATGAGCCGGTCGTGGATCTCCTTCTGGAGCCGCGTGTAGCGCTCCACCCGGGGGTCCACCTTCTTCTTGTTCTTCGCCAGCGCGGACGCCATGGACGCGGGCATGCGGCCCGCGGCGGGCTGGGGGGGCGGTGGAGGCGGCGGCTCCTCCTCGTAGGGCTCCTCGTCCTCGTACTGCTCCTCCTCGGGGTAGCCCTCCTCCTCACCCTGGTCGTCGTAGGCCTCTTCCTCCTGGCCCGCGCGCGTCATCGCCGGACCCGCGTCCTCCAGCGGCTCCACGTTGATGATGTAGTCGCCGATGTAGATCTGGTCCGTCGGCTTGAGCACCTGCGGCGCGGCGATCTTCTTGCCGTTCACGAAGGTGCCGTTCGTGGACTTCATGTCCACGATGATGCACTTGCCATCCTTGGCGACGATGCGGGAGTGGTACTTCGAGACATTGCCCTTCGCGAGCATGATGTCATTGCCGGGCAGCCGACCGATGGTGATCTCCGGCTTGTGGTACTCACGCTGCTCGGTCCCGCCGCCCTTTTCCGCGAGGGTGATCAAAAACATGGGGCCGATGCTACCAAGCGCCCCTTCCACCTCAAAGCGTCGGTCGCAGCCGAATGCCCGCCCGCAAAGCCGACGGGCCGGCTCCCGCCCCCGGAAGGGAAGGAAACCGGCCCGTGACGGGGCCCCAGTTGGGCCCCGGTGCCCCTGGGCGCCGGCGGAGCGGCGCCCGCGGCGTCAGTCGAAGATGTTGAAGTTCACCTCGGACCGGGCCTGCTTGTAGCGGCTCTTCACGTCCTCGATGATAGTGCGGACCTTGTCGGAGTCCGGGTTGACGATGCGCGGCGTGACGAAGATGACCAGCTCGCGCTTGGTCGAGTCGAAGCCGCGGCTCTTGAAGAGCTCGCCGACGATGGGGATGTGACCCAGGCCGGGAATCTTCGACACGGACTTCTGCTCGTCGTGGCTGAACACGCCGGACAGGACGATGGTCTCGCCGTGGCGCACGGTGACGTTCGTCTTCACTTTGCGGGTGCGGAAGCCCGGAATCGTGGACGAGCCACCGAAGGACACCGCGACGGACGTGTCGATTTCGGAGGCCTCGGCCTCGATCTCCGTCTGGATGTTGCCGTTGCGGTCCGCCGTGGGGCGCAGGTTCAGGATGACGCCGTACTTCTTGTACTCGACGGAGAACTGGTTGTTGGTGATGAGCGGAATCGGGACCTCGCCGCCCGCCAGGAACTCCGCCTTCTCACCGCTGGCGCACACCAGCTTGGGCTGGGCGAGCAGACGGCCGTAACCGTCGTTGCCCTGGAAGCCGATGGAGAAGTCCGCGCCCGCCGTCAGGCCCAGGTTGGAGCCGCCCTGGCCGAAGGTGCCCGGGAACAGCTCCTGCGTCACCGTGGCCGCGGCGGACGCCGTGCCCGTGATGTCCAGGGGGTAGCGGATGCCGTAGCGGTCGCGGCTGTTGCGGCGGATCTCGACGAACTGGACCTCCGAGAGGATCATCCGCTTGATGCCGACCACGAGCAGGTTCTCCACCTTCTCGCCGATGGCCTTGGTGATGAGCTCCGCCTTCTGGAGGTCCTGCTGGCTCTCCACCGAGCCCTCCAGGAAGATGGTCGCGCCGACCACGTTGGCCTGCACGTTCTTGAGGCCACCCTTCTGGAACGCGGCGTTGAGGTTCTGCGCCACCAGCTTCTTGGCGTTGGGGGCGATCTTCACGAACGACTTCACGTTCGGATACAGGCTCACCACCTGCTCGATGCGGTCCGCGTCCTGCGTGGTGTAGGCCTGACCGTCCAGGTAGATGCGGTCACCCACCATGCGGACGGAGACGCCTTCGATCTCACCCAGCAGGCGCTTGATCTCCGCGATGACGTCGTTGGGGTCCTGCTTGCGCACGTTGATGAGGTAGCTGGTGCGCTGGCCGGTGGACTTCCAGATGAGGAGGGTCGTCTTGCCTTCGGCCTGGCCGGTGACGAGCAGCTGGCCGGAGCCGAGCGTCTTCACGTCGGCGATGGACGGATCGCCGAGGGCCACCTTGCTGAGGCCCGGGATGTTGAGAACCTTCTGGGCGCCCACCCCGAGGCTGAACGTGGTGCCTTCCTGGGCCAGGGCGGAGCCACCGGCAACCAGGGCAACGAGCGCGCCCAGGGCGGCGGCATGCGTGAAGCGTGTGAACATCGTGCGTGTCCCCTCTTCCAAAGTCTCTGCGCCTACAGTCTCTGCGCTAACCCAAGCTTTGTTGCTGCCACCACACCGCCCAGAAGGTCCCGAGCGCGATGGCCACCCCGTAGGGGATGTGTCGCTGCGTGGAGGGAGCTGTCTCCGCGCGTGCCAGGCGAAGACGGACCGCCCAGCGTCGCAGCGCCGCCGCCACCGTGTCCCAGGCCGCCCCCTGCCACAGGAGCGAGACCACCGCCTGGGCCGCGCCCACCAGGGAGATGAACGCGGCGGCCGCCATCGACGCTGGGAACCCCAGCACGGCGCCCACCCCGGCCATCAACTTCACGTCGCCCCACCCCATCCGCCCCCGGACCGCCGCGGGCACCAGCAGCAGTGCCAGGCCCACGCCCGACACCAGCCCGCTGACGAGCCCCTGGTCCAGCCCCCCCACCCCCTCGGTGGCGAGGCGCACTCCCAGCCCCACCGCCATCAGCGGGTAGGTGACCACGTCGAGGATCTCCCGGCGCATGACGTCCGTCACCACCGAGATCACCAGGGCCACTCCAAGGGCCGTCCACAGCGCGAGTTGTCCAGGCGTCATCCGTCGCCTGTCCCATTCGCGTCCAGGCGTCCGGTATCAAACCAGGGACGCCTGGAGCCCGTCAATTGGCGAACAGCGAGAGCCCCCCTGGAACGAGGGCCATCTCATTGTCTCAGCGGACGACGAGCCGGATTTTCTCGCTGCAGATGAAGTACTCGTCCCCGTCTTCGATCTTGCGGCGCTTGATCCGCTGCTTGTTGAACCAGGTCCCGTTGGACGAGCCCAGGTCCTCGATGATCCAGTCATGCCCTTCCTGGGCGATGACGGCGTGCTCGCGCGAGACCTTGCCGGAGTTGATGACGAAGTCGCAGTGCTTGCCGCGGCCGATGACGTAGCGCTCCTTGATGATGCGCTCCTCGCCGCCGTCCTCGGTGACCAGGTACAGCGCGGAGCCCTCCTCCTCGGCGAGCTCGTCGGCGGGCTCCTCCTCGGGCTCGGCCTGCTCCTCGTCCTCGAGGGGCGGCTCGTCCTGGTCGGGCAGCGGCTCCTCCTCCTCGACCATCTCGTCGTTGGGAGGGGGCGGCTCGTTCTTGCCCTTGATGAGGCGCTCGAGCTCCGCGGCGGTCTCCAGCACGCGCTCGGCCACCTCGCGGCGGACGGGGTCGTTGTCCAGGCCGTTGGAGGAGGAGCGCTCCTCGGGAGGAGGCGGCGCGCCACGGCCTCCCGCCCGGACGGGCGCGGGTGGCTCGGCCTTGGGAGCCGGCGCGGGCGCCAGCACCGGAGGCGCGGAGGGACGGGCGGCGGGGGCCGCCGCGACGGGGGACGGACGCGAGGGCGCGGCCACGGCGGCGGGCGCGACGTGCGCCTCCCCCCGGGACTTCGCCTCGATGAACCCGTTGAGGCGCGCGAACATGAAGAGCGCCTGGTTGATCAGGGCGTCGCGGTCCGAGCCCATCTGCTGGGCCATGTCTTCGTACGTCTCCCACAGGTGGTCGGCGATACCGACCTTGCGGGCGGGGCGTGAGTTCTGATCGATCATCGGTCTTGACTCGGACGGTACAGGATGACCCGGACTCTAACAGACACCTCTGGCCACGCCCAATTACTCGAACGCGGACAGGCCGAACGCGTTGACGGCGTTGTCGATAATCACGCTCAGGTTCAGCTGTAGAATTCCATCCGCGGAGGGGTAGGCGATGTAGGCCAGGGAGGCCCCGCCACTCTGGGCGGCCACCACGGGCCCCGGCAGCGTGTAGAACGCCAGGCCCGCGCCCGAGGACGAGGACGTGTCCACGCCGGAGATGTGGTTGCGCACGCCGGAGCCCACCGACACCACGAACCGATCACCCCGACTCAGCGCGTTGGTCGCGGTCGCACGAAGCGTGAGGGGCGGCGGCGTGGGCGGGAAGAGCGGCACGGTGATGTCGCCAGGCGTGCCACAGGGGATGGCGGAGTCGGGCACCGTCGTCGTCTGGGTGAAGTCCGCCGGGTGGAAGTAGTAGCTCGTCGGAATCTGGTAGCCCGGCCCCGAGTCCTCCACGTCGCGGGACAGGAACTCGCCCAGGTCGTTCACCAGCACGAAGCGCTGGTCCCCGCCGACGCGCACCGTGAAGAGCGGCAGCTCCGCGCAGTCCTCGGGGATGGGCGTCGTCGTCTCGAGCACCACCTTGCCGGCCTCGCTCGCGGGCCGGATGCTCGTCACCTTGAGGTCCGTCGTGCAGCGGATGTCCTGGTTCGCCAGGACGATGGTGTCGTCGAGCCGCACCTGCCGGGAGACCTCGGTGGCCTGGGGGACCACGAAGCTCGTGGGCGTGGTCAGGTCACGCGGCAGGTCCACCATGCTCGGGAACGCGCCCTGGTAGATGAAGCGGAACACCCCGCCCACCACCGAGCCCTCGAGCAGCGTGCGCCGGGTGACGCTCGGCCCCGTCGGATTCGACGGATCACACAGGTGCTCCACCGCCTGGCTCACGTCGACGAGCGTGGAGGCGCCGCCCACCGTGATGACCTGCTCCTGCTCGTTGCGCGCCTCGACCACCACGTTGGCGCGGCGCAGGTCCAGGTCGAACTGACGCCGGTCGCTCGCGGAGAACGTGGTGATGCTGCCGTTGGACGACGGCATCAACCCCAGCAGGGGCACCGTCGCGGAGGCGTCCGTGGTGATGGTGCCCTCCGGGCCCACCAGCCGCAGCCGCAGGGTCGCCGTCGGGATGAGCGCCAGCCCCGTGGGCAGACCGTCCGGCGGGCGGATGGGCAGCATCTTCGCGCCGCTCAGGTCCGTGGCCGTCAGGCCCGTCAGCGTGTCCACGGCGAGCACACCCGTGCACTCCGTGGCGCCACCGCAGGACAGCTCGTCCTTGATGCCGAAGACGAACTGCCCCGCCTCCATCACCTGGGCCTCGTTCTGCGGCGTCTCCGAATTGTCGGGGATGGACACGCGCGGGTGCGTCACCAGGTAGCGCACCGGGAAGTTGTCGAAGCCGCCGGACAGGTCCCGCACCGCCGCGGAGGGCGTGGTGCAGTCGACGCTCGTCTCCGGGTGGGTGTCCTGCACCAGCAGCGTGCGGCCCGTCAGGCCGGTGGCCTGGCGCGTGGCCACGACGAGCTGGTCGTTCGGGAGCACCGCCATCGCCTGCACGGACTCCCCCGGCTGCAGACAGAACAGCGTCACCGCCGCGGGGACGACCTCCCCTGCCCCGAGCGCGTCGGGACCGGGCACCCACTGACGCTCGATGCGCGAGCCGCCGGTGTCGGCCTCGAAGGGCGCATCCGGGTCCTGGATGCCGTAGTAGAGCACGCCGGGTCCTGGCGTCTGGCCCTCCGGCACGGGCGCGGGAGAGCGCGCCGCGAACGCGGTGATGAGGCTGCGGCCCTCCAGCCGGAGCACCTGCACCAGCCGGTCCGGGCCCGCGGCCACCACGGAGATCTGCGAGGCGCCGGCGCTGCGCGCGTAGACATACGGGCCCGCATGGTCGGAGCCGTCGGCCTTGTAGCCCACGTCCCGCGTGAGCGAGTCCGGCCGGTCCAGCACCGGGATGGCCAGCGTCTGCAGCGGGTTGGGCGCGGGGATGAACTGCTTGGGGTCCTTCGACAGGTCCAGGACCTGGAGTTCGTCGCGGTCCGAGGACGTGACGAAGACCAGGTCGCCGACCATGGTCAGGTCATAGGTGCCGGACAGGCCGGCGAAGCCCGTGGTGGCCTGGGTATCCGAGCAGCCGGCGCCCAGCCCGGCGCACGCGAGGAGGACGGTGAGGGTGCCGCGCTTCACGGGGAGGACTCCTGACACACGCTGGTGCCCTGACGCGTGTCGCGGAGCTGCTGCACGCCGAGCAGGGCGACCCGCCGCGCATCCTGCGGCCGGTCGAGGTTGGGGATGTCGATGACGGCGACGCGTCCGTCGCCGAAGGTGGTGGTGAACAGGCGCGCCGAGTTGCCCCGCACGTCCGCCGTCAACCCGTAGGGCTGGCTGGGCTGGGCCGGGTCCTGGTCTCCCACGAGCACCTGGGCCACCAGCTGGCCCACCTCCTCGTCGTAGATGGAGACCGCCTCGTCGCCGCTGCCCGTCACCGCCACCAGGTTGCCGCGACCGGCGGCCCGGGGGATGACCTCCAGCTCGCTGGCGCCCTCGGGCAGCGACTGCGCGGACACCACGCGCAGCGTCGGCAGGTCCGCGCGCGCGTTCTCGATGTCGATGATGAGCAGCGTGTCCGGACCTCGCGCCAGCAGGTAGACGCGCTCGCGGTCCAGGTCCACCTGCGTCGGGTCGTCGCGCCGGGGACGGGACACCACCGCCACGCCGCGCGCCTCGCGGATGGAGTAGATGCTCCGCACGTCGGACTCCAGCACGCGGTCCGTCGCGGTGCGGTCCACCAGGCGCAGCACGTACGCCGCCGACAGCGTGCCCAGTTGCTGCGTCGCGGAGCTGCGGCCGGACGCGTACAGGTACCGGCTGCCGATGGCCACCGAGTGCGCCGCGCCCGGCAACAGCCCGTTGACGCCCAGCGGGACGAAGCTCGACGTGGTCAGCGTCTCGCGCGTGGGCGCCGCGGCGGGCAGGTTCACCAGGTACCCCTGGAGGTCGGACTGCTGGACGTCCGTTGACTGCGGGCCGACGAGCTCCGTGTGCGTCACCCACACCCGGCCGTCCGGGTTGAAGCGATCCACCGTGACGCCCAGCGGCGCCGGCGCGCCCGGGACGCCATCCTTGTTCGCGCCCGGGACGCCCACCAGCGAGAGCGCGTTGACGCGGCAGTCGCGGTTGGACGTGGACTGGGCGCACGTCAGGCCCAGCCCGTCATCCGCCACGTCGATGACCTGGAGGTAGCTGCCCTCGGCGCGCGTCGGGACGAACAGGCGGGGTGAGCGTCCAGGCGGGGTCCACAGCGTCATCTCGCCGGCGAAGCTGTCGATGCGCACGTAGCTGCGGTTGGCGTCGACCTTCAGGTCGGTCAAGAGCGCGGGGAAGCTTGCGAGCTCCTCCGCGTCGGCGAAGTCCTTGCCGAAGGGCCGCAGGCCCAGGGCGTCCAGGTCCAGCGCCGTCACCGCGCCGGATTCGTAGCACTTGTCGAAGTTGGCTCCCGCCACGTACAGGAAGCCGTTCGTGGACGAGGTGACCTCGGGGCGCCAGAAGGCGACACCGCTCGGATAGACGAGGCGAGAGGACGGCGGAGGCTTCTGCGTGGTGTCGACACAAGACGACAGCAGCAGCAGCGCGGAGGTGACGAGGTAGGGGCGCATCAGAGGGGGCGGGAGTGTAGGAAGGGGCCTCCCCCCGGGCAACCGGAAAGGGGCCGCGTCATTCCCGGGCGCACGGCAGCCGACGAACCGGCGCCCCCGGGGACGTGCTCCATCCCCCGGGGGGCAGGCGGCCTCGTGAGGGCCTCAGGCCGCGACTTCGGCCTGGATCTTCGAGAAGTCGGCCACCTGGTTGAACAGGGCGCCAATCTCCGTGAGCAGCCGGATGCGGTTCTCCCGCAGCTCCTTGTCCTCGGCCATCACCATCACCTTGTCGAAGAAGGTGTCCACCACGGGCTTCAACCCGGTGATTTCCTTGAGGGCGCCGGAGAAATCATCCCCCTGCAGCAGGCCCGTCACGGACGTGCGCGCGTGGGAGAAGGCCGCGTGGAGCTGCTTCTCGGCGTCGTCCACCAGCTTCTGGGCCTGCGTCTGCCCCCCCGCCACGTCGCGGCCCTGCTTCTCCACGATGTTGACCACGCGCTTGAAGGCCGCGGCCAGGGGCTGGAAGTCGGCCCGCCCGACGATGAGGCTCAGCGCCTCCAGGCGCTTCTGCGCGGCGACCAGGTCATCGAAGCCCGCCGCGAGCACCGCCTCCACCACGTCCGTGCGGTGCTGCTCGCCCCACAGCGCCTTGAGGCGGCCGCGGAAGAACTCCAGCACCTGCTCGCGCGGCGCGGGCTCGCCCGCCTTGCGCTTGACGTTGGCCAGCCGGGGCGCGAGCAGCCGCAGCGACTCGTCCACCGCCGCCGACAGGCTGAAGCGGTAGCCCCGCCCCAGCACCAGCCGGATGATGGCCAGACACGCGCGGCGCAGACCGAACGGGTCCGCCGCGCCGCTGGGCACCTTGCCGATGGCGAAGATGCCGCACAGCGAGTCGAGCCGGTCCGCGATGCCGATGAGAGCGCCCGCGTCCTGCGTGGGCAGCGCGTCCTCGGCGCCTCGCGGCAGGTAGTGCTCGAAGATGGCCAGGGCCACCGCGTCCGGCTCGCCGCTGGCGCGCGCGTACTCGCGGCCCATGACGCCCTGGAGCTCCGGGAACTCGCCCACCATGCCCGTGACGAGGTCCGCCTTGGCCAGCGTGGCCGCGCGCTCGATGGTGGCGCTCTCCCCTGCCCGCTTCGTCTGCCCGGCCAGCCACACCGCCAGCGAGCGGAAGCGCTCCACCTTCTCCAGATACGTGCCCAGCTGCCCCTGCCACACCACGCGGCCCAGCTTCTCCACGCGGTCGGCGAGCGGCGTCTTGCGGTCCTCGTCGAAGAAGAAGCGGCCGTCCGCCAGACGCGCGCGCAGCACGCGCTGGTAGCCGCGCAGGCTCAGCTGCTCGTCGCGCACCGGCGTGTTCGACACGGCGATGAACTTGGGCAACAGCTTCCCCGCCCCGTCCACCAGCGAGAAGTAGCGCTGGTGGCTCTTCATCTCCTGCACCAGCACCTCCGGTGGCAGGTCCAGGTGGCGCTCCTCGAACGTGCCCACCACGGGGCTGGGCAGCTCCACCAGGTTGGTCACCTGGTCCACCAGGCCCTCGTCCTCGAGCAGCGCGCCGCCGGCCGCCTTCGCCGCCGCCGTCACCTTCTCCACGAGCATGGCGCGGCGCCTGGCGATGTCCGCCACCACGTTCGCCTTCGCCAGCGCGGCCTCGTAGTCCGCGGGCGCCTTCAGCTCGACGGCGCCGGGCGACAGGAAGCGGTGGCCGTACGTCACGCGGCCGCTCTTCACGTCGCCGAACACCACGGGCACCACATCGCCGCCCAAGAGCGCCACCAGCCACTGCACGGGCCGGGCGAAGGAGGACTCCACGTCACCCCAGCGCATGGACTTGCGGAAGTTGATGGAGTGCACCGCCGCGTGCAGCGCGTCCGGGACGATGTCCGCCGCCGCGCGGCCCTTCTCCTCCACGCGCGCGGACACGTACTCGCCCTTGGCCGTCTGCGCGCGGCCCAGCTGGTCCACCGAGAGCTTCAGCCCCTCGGCGAACTTCTCCGCCGCCTTGGTGGGCTTGCCCTGCGCGTCGAACGCGGCCTTGGCGCTGGGCCCCAGCACCTCCTTCACCACGTCCTTGCCCGCGTCCGCCACGTCGCGCACCCAGACCGCCAGGCGCCGGGGCGTGCCGTAGACCTTCACCTCACCGTGCTCCAGGCGCGCGTCCGCCAGGCGCTCCGTCACCACCCGGCGCAGGTCCTCCAGCGCGGGGGCGATGAACGAGGCGGGAATCTCCTCCGCGCCCACTTCCAGGAGCAGATCACGCGCCACGGGTCACCTCCGCCTTCTCCTTCTTCTCCACCGGCTTGTTGAGCTGTACCGTCTTCCAGTAGTCGCTGGCCGCCTTGCCCTCGAGGATGGCGGGCTGCTCCCCCACCGTCCACGGCGTCTTGAGCAGCGGATAGCCCAGCCGCTCGCGCATCTGGAGATACCCCTCCGCGCACAGCCGCGCGTTGTCGCGCACGCGCTTGATGAAGGCCGCGCGCTCCGTGACGGAGATGGCGCCGCGCGCGTCCAGCAGGTTGAACGTGTGCGAGCACTTCAGCGCGAAGTCGTACGCGGGCAGCGGCAACTGCCGCTCGATGAGCCGCTTGCACTCCTTCTCGTACGCATCGAACAGCGAGAAGAGCATGGCCGCGTCCGACTCCTGCAGCGCGTACCGGCTCATCTCCACCTCGTTCGGGTGGAACACCTCGCGGTACTTCACGCCCTTGACCCACTCGATGTCGAAGACGTTCTCCACGTTCTGCAGGTACATGCAGATGCGCTCGAGCCCGTACGTGAGCTCCGCGGAGACGGGCTTGCAGTCGAAGCCGCCGCACTGCTGGAAGTAGGTGAACTGCGTCACCTCCATCCCGTCACACCACACCTCCCAGCCCAGGCCCCACGCGCCGAGCGTGGGCGACTCCCAGTCGTCCTCGACGAAGCGGATGTCGTGCTCGAGCGGGTCGATGCGGATCTTCCGCAGCGACTCCAGATACAGCTCCTGCACGTTCTTGGGCGCGGGCTTGAGGATGACCTGGAACTGGTGGTGCTGGAACAGCCGGTTCGGGTTCTCACCGAAGCGGCCATCCGCGGGGCGACGCGAGGGCTGCACGTACGCCACGTTCCAGGGCTCCGGCCCCAGCGCGCGGAGGAACGTCGTCGGGGCCATGGTGCCGGCGCCGACCTCGAGGTCGTACGGCTGCGTGGAGAGGCAGCCCTGGTCGGCCCAGTGCTTCTGGAGCGTGAAGATGAGGTCCTGGAAATACATAGCGATGGGTGTCCTTCTCGCAGTGCGTCGAAGGAAAAGAGCCCGCGGACCCTATTGAGGGGGTCCGAGGGCGTCAAGGACGGCGCTCACTCCTTGTACAGAGGGAGGTCCGCCAGTCGAATCTGCAGCTTGGTCACCTCGCCGGGCTTCACCGGCGCGGACAGGCGCCGGCTCACCCCGTCGGGGCTCGTGGGGTCGACCAGCCGCAGCGTGTAGGTCCCCACCGGCAGCGGGAACTTCAACAGCGGCGTGGTGCCCAGCTGGGTGGCGCCGTCGAACACCGCCGCCCGGGGAACCGTGTAGAGGGTGATCCACCCCAGCCCGGCCTTCGCCGCGCCCTTGGGCGTGCTGGTGTCCATCACCTCCGCCAGCGCGTCCGGGTCCTTCGTCACCGTGGTGACGGGCTCATCCTCCGGCTTCTCCTTGCCCGCGTACACCCGCGGCTTGCGGGTGACGGGCTTGGAGGCCTCGGCGGTCCGGGCCGGGTCCTCCTTCGGCGTCTCCTTCCCCTTGCGCGCCGTGGAGGTGGACGCGGGGCGCACGTCGGGCGCGGCCGGGGACGGCTCGGGCGGAGTCTCGACCTGGGCGGTGGGCTCCGGCGCGGAGGGCGCCTCCGCCTGGGCGCCCGGACGCGGGTCCGGCGCGGGCGTGGTGCCGGGGAAGCCCGGCGGCGGTCCCGGCTTCTGCTGGGGCGGCCACGCGGCGTTGAGCGTGGGGTCCGCGGGCGGCTGCGGATCCAGCTCCGCCTTCACCCAGGCCTTCGCGGACTCGAAGGCGGGGACGAACTGGGCGCGGACCATGGGCTGCGTCGAGGCCCAGCCCACGGCCCCCAGCAGCACGAGCAGGAACAGCCGCCCCATCCAGCGGGACTTCGGCTTCGCGGCCGGCGTCTGCACCGGCGTGTCCGAGCGCGACACGCTCCGGCCACGGCCCGAGGAGCCGGCGCCCGGGCGCGGAGGACGGGTGCGGAACTGCTGCGTCGACAGGTCGCTCGGCTCATCGAGCGAGTCCACGTCCTCCAGCGGCTCCTCGCGCGCGGCGGGACGCGGGCGCGGCGTGCGGGACGTGCCGCCCGCCTCCAGCAGCGCGCGCGGGGCACGCGGCGTCGTCGAGGCCGCCTCGGCCCCCGTACGCCGCTGCGGCACCGGCTTGGGTCCGCTGCCCGCGCGGGTGGGGACCTCCGGGTCCGTGGGCGTGGCCGGACGCCGCTGGGGCACCGGCTTGGGCGCGCTGCTCCCATCCGTGCGCCGCTGCGGCGTCGGCTTGGGCGCGCTGCTCCCATCCGCGCGCGCCACCGTGCGGGCCGCCGTCGGGGTCGGCAGCTGCGCGGTGGCGCCCATCTCGCCGACGTCGTCCTGCTGCAGCTCGCCGGCCGCCTCGCTCACCCGGGCGTCCTCGGCGCGGCTGGCCAGCTCCAGGAGCGTGCGCGTCTTCTGACGCTTCTCCTCGAACAGCTCGCCCATCACCGCGGTGACGCCATCCTCGTCGAACAGCTCCGGGCCGAGCGCCGCCTCGATGGCGCGCGCCATCTCACGGCCGCTGGTGAAGCGCTGCGCCGCGTCCCGGGCCAGCGAGCGCATCACCACCGCGTCCAGCGCCTCCGGGATGTCCGGGTTGGCGGCGCGGGGCGACGTGACGTCCGCCTCCACGATCTGCAACATCACCGCGGCCTCGTGCGGACCGTTGAACAGCCGCTGGCCGGTGAGCATCTCGTGGAGCATCACGCCCACGGAGAACAGGTCGCTGCGGCCGTCCATCGCGTGGCCACGCACCTGCTCCGGGGACATGTACCCGCTGGTCCCCTTCACCGTGCCCACCTGGGTGCGCCCCAGCCGCCCCCTCGCCTTCGCGATGCCGAAGTCGATCACCTTGACGACGCCGTCGTAGGTGAGCATCACGTTCTTCGGCGACACGTCCCGGTGCACCACCGCCACCGAGCGCCCCGACGGATCCGTGAAGTGGTGCGCGTAGTGCAGCCCCAGGCACGTGTCGCGGATCACCCGACCGATGAACCCCAGCGGCAGCCCGTACTGGCGCCGCGAGGCGGCCTTGATGACCTGCTCCAGGTTCTGCCCGGGCAGGAACTCCATCGCCAGGAACAGCTCGCCGCCGTCCTCGCCCAGGTCGAAGACCTGTCCGATGTTCGCGTGCGAGAACGCCGCGGTGATCCGCGCCTCATCCAGGAACATCTGGACGAATTGCTCGTCCTTCTTGATGTCCGGGAGGATCTGTTTGACGGCGACGAACTTGCGAAATCCGCCCGGCCCCGAGGTGAAGGCGAGGAACAGCTCCGCCATTCCTCCCATCGAGAGGCGGGTGAGGATCTCGTATTTTCCAATGCGCCGCCCCCGGTCGGGATCTTCGCTGGCGCCATCCTGCCTGGCCATGAAGCCGGACATGTTAGCCGCGCGCTGCGTCCACGTCGATGACAGTCGCGCGAAAAGGACCCACCTCCTGGGTGAGCCGAGCCACCCGCCGTGCCCTCTTCCCCACGTCCGGAAGGAGTCCTCTACAGTGCGCTGTTCTCATCACGCCGGGGCGAAAGCCGAGCCCCTCGCCGAAAGGACGCCCATGTCTCGCCACGCAGCGCAGCCTCGACTCCTCGTGGGAATGCTCGCCACCCTGGTGCTGATCGCCTGTGCTCCCGCGCACGCGGACGAACAGGCCGCGGCCCCCAAGGACACGAAAACCCAGTCCTCCCCGAAGAAGGACGGCGCGAAGCAGGAAACCCCCGTGAAGGAGGACACGGAGCAGGCCGCGGAGGACGCGGCGCCGAGCAAGGGCGGCCAGTGCACCGGCAAGGCGACCTTCTGCGGCGTGTACTCGAGCGTCTTCTGCAACAGCCAGCCCGGCTGTTCCTACTCGTACTCCACCAACCGGTGCATGGGGCTGGCCATGGAGTGCACGAAGGCCACGAACGCGGCCTTCTGCGAGAAGATCAAGGGCTGCTCCTGGAAGTGAGCCGCCTTTTCAAGCGCTGAGGGCGCGCACCCGGGCCGCGAGGTTCTGCGTGAAGAGGCGGTAGATGCGCAGCGCCGCGGCCTCGTGGGTGTCCAGGTAGTGCTCGAAGGCCGTGCGGCTGATGCGCAGCGCGCGCACGGCCGTGCGCGCCCGCACGTGCGCGGACACCGGCGCGTCCTGCACCAGGGAGATCTCCCCGAGGTACTCCCCCGGCCCCAGCGAGTTGAGCAGCCGCGCGTCCGACTCCGGGCCGCTGAAGACGTCCACCGTCCCCTCCATCAGGACGAGCAGCGCCACGCCCGGCTCTCCCTTCTCCAGCACCACGGAGTCCTGCGCGAGCACCACCTGCCGGGCCTGCCGGTAGAGGTCCTTCATGTCCTCCAGCGACAGCTCGCTGAAGATGGGGATGGCCTTGAGGAAGCGATAGCCGTTGGCCACGGGCGTGGTGGAGGGCGTGTTGCGACGGCCGAGCACCGCCTCCGCCTCCGCGTTCATGCCCATGCGACGCAACAGCCGCGCGCGCTCGGTGACCATCGCCGGCTCGGCCCGCGCCACGTCGGAGCTGGTCAGCGCGTCCACCAGCACCGCGAGCGCGCGGTGCGTGAAGCCCTCGACGTCCAGCAGCCGGCACATGCGAAGCACGGCCTCGATGTAGCGCGGGTCCTCGGGCGTCACGCCGCCCAGGGCCTCCACCTCCGCGTGGGGCTGACCGAGCTCGCGGTAGAGGTCCGCCGCGTCGAAGGGGCGCTTGAGGCGCACCAGGCACTGCGCCATGGACTCACGCGCGCCCAGGCCGCGGTACACCTCCAGCGCGCGCTCCAGGGCCCCCGCGCGCTCGAAGGCCGACGCGGCGCGCTCGGACTCACCCGCGCGCAGCCAGGCCTCCGCCGCCTCCAGGTACTGGCCGCTCTGGACGTAGAGGTCGGCGGCCACGGCGTCGTCACCGCTGCCGTCCATCAGCCGCGCGGCGCCCAGGAAGTCCCGGGCGCGTCGCAGCACCTCCACCAACCCGCGTCGCTCCTTCACCGGCCCCTGCGCGGCCTGCTTGCGCAGCCGCTCGCGCTGGGAGGCCCCCAGCTCCTCGTAGAGCTGCGCTGCCTGCTCCGTGTCCTCCAGCTCCACCAAAGACCGCACGGCGCGCAACGCCCCTTCTGCATCCGTCCCCATGCGTGCTCCCCCCACGCGAAGCCCCACTGTGGCTCCTGGCATGTCTCATCCTCCGGCCCGGTTGGCCGCCAGAAAAGGCCCGGTTCGACGCGTTGTATCGCGACGCCACCGACTGACACGACGCCCCATACCTCGTACAGGCCTTAAACGTGAGATAGAAAGCATCCAGCCGGACAACATCCCATGCCCCGCGCGCGGCCCATCACCGTCTCGACCTGGACGCCCGCCGGAGCCCCCGGGGTCCAGGTCCTCCGAGTAGAGGATGACACCCGGCTGTGGACAGGCCACGCCACCGCCCACGGACTCACCGTGACGTACGCGGGCGCCTTCGAGCCCCTCTCCACCGAGGCCCAGGTCCGCGCCGCGGTCCAGGGAGACCGCCGCGTGCGCTTCCTCACGCCCGGCGAGCAGACCGCCCTCTGACGACGCTCAGCGGCGGGGCCGAGTGCTCGGGCGACGTCGAGGCTTCGGTGTGCCTCGACGCGCCTGGCTCCGAGTTCCCCGACGCGCTGGCGCCTTGCCGCTCCCGGGTCCGTCGACACTCGACAGCACCAGATGCTTCAGCAGCGCGTACACCGGCCCCGGGTCGAACTTCGGATCCAACAGCGCCTGGAGCGCCAGTCCGTCGAAGCACGACTTGATGATGACGGCGTAGTGGTGGTCCAGGGGCTCGGGGCGCGAGGCCTCCCCCCCCCGATACCGCGCCACCGTGCGGGCCACCTCCAGGTCACCCTCCGCCTGGAGCTCGGAGACCGCCGAGGTGAGCTCCGCGTTGCGCAGCCCCAACGCGAACAGCTCGTAGCGCAGCCGGAACTGCTCGGGTGACGCGCGCAGGTGGCGCTCGCCCCACGCGAAGCTGGTGTCCGCCAGGTCCTCCAGCGGCGTCTCGTCCCGCAGCTTCTTGAGCTCCGCCACGTACTGCGCGCTGTGCGCGCGCGTGACGGCGAGCAGCAACGCGTCCTTGCTGCCGAAGTAGTAGTGCACCAGCCCCTGGTTCACCCCGGCCACGCGCGCCACCTCCTTCACCGTCGTCGCGTCGTAGCCCCGCTCCGCCAGCACGCGCGAGCTGGCGGCGATGAGCCGCTCCCGGGCATCCGGCTCTCCCGTGAGCGCCGGCTCCGGCGGAGGGGACGAAGGCTTCTTCGGGCTGCGTGGACGGGCCATCTGTCTCCCATAGGACGCCACACACCTACCCGCAAGCACCCCGAGGCCGGCCGCCCGGTCGCCTTGACATCACCCGGGCGCAGTCTTAGTTAGTCGTGTAACTAAATTAGTCGAACGACTAAAAACACGGGAGCACGAGATGAAGGTCCAGTCCAAGGGAGTCCTGACGGGAGTGCTGGCGGCGGCGGTGTTGATGGGCGCACCGGCGCTGGCGGACGACGCGGGCGAGCTGATTCCCTCGCGGGAGCGGGAGCGCCGGGGCTCGGTGCTGCTGGAGCTGCAGCCGCCCGCGCTGGACGCGTCGATGTACGGCGTGCGACTGGACATCTCGCCCCGGTTCGAGGGGCCGTTCTCCTTCGGACTGATGGCGCGCGCGGGCCAGTGGGGCAACGCGGTGGGCGTGCGCACGCGCTTCGAGGGGGCGGAGCTGGGCGAGGTGAAGCTCAACTACGCGGTGGGCGCGGACGCGCGCTACACGGTGACGACGTTCGCGAACGGCACGCTGCGGCCCTTCGTCGGGCTGACGGCGGGCTTCGAGGAGTTCGTGGCGCGCACGGGCAAGGGCCCTTCGCAGAGCGCGAGCACGGCGGCGTTCGTGGAGCCCGCGGTGGGACTCATGTGGCGGCCGGGTGCGGGGCGGCTGGGCCTGACGGCGCGCGGAGGCCCGGGCTTCACCTTCACGGACGTGCGCACCCTGCGCATCTCGAATGGTGAGCTGAAGCTGCGGCAGGTCTACCCGACAGCGTCCCTTGGCCTGCTCGTCGTCCTCTGAGCATCCGGCGGCCCACCGTGTCGGGCGCGCGACAGGCAAGGCCCACCCCGTCGTGCCCACCCCCTGAGTCCCTTCTTCATCGTGGTGAGCTTCCCCCCGGACGGCCCCGAATCCCGGGCGCCGTCCTTCACGTCGTCGCTTCCGACGCGTCGCTGGAGTCCGTCTCATGAGGACGTCGTTGCTGGCCCTCACGCTCGTCCTGGGCGCCCCGCTCGGGCTCGCCTGCGGGCGCTCCCCTCCCCCGCCCGCGCCGCCCACCGCCGTGCGCATCGCCACCGTGGGCCGCGCCGGGACGACGGCGGATGCGCGCTTCTCCGCGGAGATCCAGCCCGCCACGCGCGTGGACCTGGCCTTCAAGGTCGGCGGCTACGTGGAGTCCATCGCGAAGGTGAAGGACGTGGACGGACGCCCCCGCCTCATCCAGGAGGGCGACGCCGTGCGCGAGGGCATGGAGCTGGCCGCGCTGCGCAAGACGGACTACTCGCAGAAGCTCACCGAGGCCCGCGCGGCGCTCTCCCAGGCCCGCGCCGCCGAGGAGCAGGCGCGCATCAACTTCGAGCGCACGACGAAGCTCGTCGCCGCGGAGGTGTCCACGCCCGCGCAGCTCGACGCCGCCCGCACGCAGAAGGACAGCGCCGTCGGCGCCTCGGCCGTCGCCCAGGCCCGCGTGGAGGAAGCGCGCACGGCGCTCGAGGACACCCAGCTGCGCTCGCCGCTCTCCGGCGTGGTGCTCAAGCGCACCGTGGAGGTGGGCGTCCTGGCCGCGCCGGGCACCGTCGCCTTCTCGGTGGCGGAGACGCGCAGCGTCCGCGTGGTGTTCGGCGTCCCGGACACGCTCCTGCCCAGCGTCCGGCTCGGCGCGCCCCAGGCCGTCATCACCCAGGCCTTCCCCGGACAGCGCTTCGAGGGGCGCATCTCCCGCATCGCGCCCTCCGCGGACCCCAAGAGCCGCGTGTTCGCGGTGGAGGTCTCCATCCCCAACGAGGACCAGCGACTCAAGCCCGGCATGGTGGCCGCGCTGTCGCTGCGAGACGGCGGCTCCGCCCGACTCCAGCCGGAGCTGCTCGTGCCGCTGTCCTCCATCGTCCGCGCACCCGGCAAGCCGGACGGGTTCGCCGTCTTCGTGTTCCAGCAGCAGGACGGCAAGTCACTGGTGCGCGCCCGCGAGGTGGAGCTGGGCGAGTACCTGGGCAACGTCATCCCGGTGCGCAAGGGATTGGAGGCCGGTGAGCGCATCGTCGTCACCGGCGCCAGCCTCCTGTCCGACGGCGAGGCGGTGGAGGTGATTCCGTGACGCCCGAGCAGGCGGAGCAGGCGGAGCGGGAGCGCGACGAAGCGCTGGTGCGCCACAAACACAACACCGCGCGCTACTTCACCGAGAAGCGGCAGGTGGCCTGGGTGTTCCTGGCCTTCACGCTGGTGTGGGGCGTCTACGGCTACTTCAAGATGCCCAAGGCGAAGGACCCGGTCATCGCAGTGCGCGTCGCGGTGGCCACGTGCCTGTGGCCCGGCGCGGAGGCGGAGAAGATTGAACAGCTGGTCACCCGCCGCATCGAGCAGAAGATCTCCGAGAACGCCAGCGTCGAGAAGATCGAGTCCATCAGTCGCACCAGCCTGTCCGTCGTCTACGTCACGCTGAAGGAGGACGTCGCGGACCGCGCCAAGGAGTTCGACGACATCCAGGGGCGGCTCGACACGATTCGCGACCTGCCGAGCGGCGCGGGGCCGGTGCAGTTCCTCAAGGACTTCGGCGACACCGCGACGCTGATGCTCACGGTGGCCAGCCCTCCGGCGAACGACGTGGAGCTGGAGCTGCGCTCGCGCGCCGTCGCCCGCGCCATCGAGGACGTGCGCGCGTCCGCGTCGTCCTCCGCTCCACGGGCCACGCTGGTGGTGAGCTTCCCGCCCTCCATCAACGCGACGTCCATGCAGCGCCTGGGAGACCAGGCCCTGCGCTTCTTCGACGCCCTGCCCGAGACGGATGATGCGCGCTTCATCCAGAGCCCCGGCTTCATCGGCGTGGACATGGCCACGTCCCTGGACGACGACACGCTGCTGCGACACCTGCGCGCCTTCGCCCAGGACCACCTGAGCCTGTCGGAGCTCCACCCCGACGTGTGGCGCCCCATCATCGTCCGCGACCCGAAGGACGTCCGCGCCCGACTGACGGCGAACGCGGGAGACCGCTACAGCCACCGGCAGCTCGACGACTTCACCGACACGATTCAGCGACACCTCCAGCGGCTGCCCGTCGTCTCCAAGGTCACCCGCGTGGGCGTGCTGCCGGAGAAGATCTTCCTGGAGTACTCGCAGGAGCGCCTCGCCTCCTACGGCGTCCAGGCCTCGGGGCTCGCGAACCTCATCTCCGCGCGCAACATCACCGCGCCCGGCGGCATCCTGGAGATGGGCGGCAAGAGCATCACCATCGACCCGTCGGGCGAGCTGTCCAGCGAGCGCGAGCTGGGAGACATCGTCGCCACCACGAGCACCAACGGCACGCCGGTGTACCTGCGCGACATGGTGGACGTGCGCCGCGACTACCAGAGCCCGCCGCGCTTCCTGAACTACCTGGACGCGCGCAACGCCCAGGGCGAGTTCGTCCGCAACCGCGCCATCACCCTCGCCGTCAACATGCGCCCGGGCGAGCAGATCGACACCTTCGGCCACGCCGTGAGCGAGGAGCTGGCGCACGTCCAACGGCTGCTGCCCGAAGACCTGGTCATCCGCCGCACCTCGGACCAGCCGCTCCAGGTGAAGGAGAACGTGGACCTGTTCATGTCCTCGCTCTACGAGGCCATCATCCTGGTGGTGCTCGTCGCGCTCATC
Source organism: Myxococcus sp. AS-1-15 (assembly GCF_020037055.1). NCBI lineage: Bacteria > Pseudomonadati > Myxococcota > Myxococcia > Myxococcales > Myxococcaceae > Myxococcus > Myxococcus sp. AS-1-15. Next base: position 57,491 of record NZ_JAIQDF010000025.1, read on the forward strand.
GGCTTCTGGGAGTGGAGGACGGCGCTGCTGTTGGCCCTGTCCATCCCCATCACCCTGGCGATGACCTTCGGGCTGATGCACCTGTTCGGCGTGGACCTGCAGCAGATCTCCATCGCGTCGCTCATCATCGCGCTGGGCCTGCTGGTGGATGACCCCGTCGTGGCCAGCGACGCCATCAAGCGCTCGATGTCCATGGGGTGGAAGCCGCGCATCGCCGCGTGGCTCGGTCCCACGAAGCTGGCCACCGCCATCCTCTTCGCCACCCTCACCAACATCGCCGCCTACCTGCCCTTCCTCTCGCTGCCTGGAGACACGGGCAGGTTCATCCGCACCCTGCCCATCGTCCTCACGCTCTCCCTGGTCGCCTCGCGCGTGGTCTCCATGACGTTCATCCCGCTGCTGGGCTCCGCCATCCTCCGCGCGCCCGAGACGGAGACTCCCGCATCGGAACAGAAGACCTCGCGCTTCGCCCGGAGATACCAGCAGGTCGTCGGCTGGGCCATCGACCACCGGCTGCTCGTCGTCGGCGTGGCGCTGCTCGTCCTCATCGCGGGCGCGCTCGTGGGCACCCGCGTCCGCTCCGCCTTCTTCCCCAAGGACCTGTCCTATCTGTCCTACGTGGACGTCTGGCTGCCCGAGGACGCCACCCTCACCGCGACGCGCGACACCGCCAGGGACGCCACCCGCATCCTCCAGGAGGTGGCCGAGGAGTACGGCAAGGCCCACCCGAGCGACGGCAAGCCGCGCCAGGTGCTCGAGTCGGTGACGGAGTTCATCGGCGGCGGAGGTCCCCGCTTCTGGTTCTCCGTCGCACCGGAGCTCCAGCAGCTCAACTACGCGCAGCTGGTCATCCAGGTCCGCGACAAGGAGGACACCCGCATGCTGGTGCCCTTGTTCCAGGACGCGCTGTCACGCCGCATCGCCGGGGCGCGCGTCGACGTGCGCGAGCTGGAGACGGGCAAGCCCGTGGGCATCCCCGTGTCCATCCGGGTCTCCGGCGAGGACATCTCCGTGCTGCGCGACATCGCCGAGCAGGCCAAGGCCATCTTCCGCTCCGTCCCCGGCACCGCGCGCACGCGCGACGACTGGGGCAGCGACACGTTCTCCGTGAAGCTGGAGGTGGACCCGGACCGGGCCAACCTCGCGGGCGTCACCAACCTGGACGTGGCCACGTCCTCCGCCTCGGCGATGAACGGCATGACGGTGGGTCAGCTGCGCGAGGGCATCCATCAAATCGACATCGTCGCCCGGCTCCGCGCCGAGGAGCGCGCCCAGCTGGGTGACATCGAGAACCTGTACATCAGCTCGCGCAGCGGGCCCCAGAAGGTGCCCCTGCGGCAGGTCTCCCGCGTCGCCTACTCGCTCCAGACGGAGAAGATCCGCCGCCGCAACCAGTTCCGCACCATCACCATCTCCACGTTCCCGCAACAGGGCGTGCTCGCGTCGGAGGTCCTGAAGGAGGCCCGTCCAAAGCTCGATGAGCTCCAGCAGCACCTGCCCATCGGCTACACGTTGGAGATCGGCGGCGAGGCGGAGGAGCAGAAGAAGAGCTTCGCGAGCATGGTCGTCGTGCTCGGCATGCTCATCGTCGCCATCTACGTGGCGCTGGTCATCCAGTTCAAGAACGCCGTCAAGCCGCTGGTCGTGTTCGCCGCCCTGCCCTTCGGCGCGGCGGCGGCGCTGGTGTCGCTGGTCCTCATGGGCGCGCCCTTCAGCTTCATGGCCTTCCTGGGCATCATCAGCCTGATGGGCGTCATCGTCAGCCACATCATCGTGCTCTTCGACTACATCGAGGAGGCCCACGAGCGCGGAGAGTCCCTGCGCGAGTCCCTGCTCGACGCCGGGGTCCACCGCCTGCGGCCCGTGCTGGTGACGGTGGGAGCCACCGTGCTGGGGCTCATCCCCCTGGCGCTGCACGGCGGCCCGCTGTGGCAGCCGCTCTGCTACGCGCAGATCGGCGGACTCACCGTGGCCACGGTGCTCACCCTGCTGCTCGTCCCCGTCCTCTACACGCTCTTCGTGAGGGACCTGCGCTGGATTCATTGGGAGGAGCGCTGAAGCAGGCGGCGGAGCGGTCGCCGCCGCGACATTGGTCAACGACAGGACGTGACTCCAGTTTCGTGGATGGAGGTTTCGTCGCGCCCTCTGGAAAGGGTGCTCGACTGGCTGGTCCCGCTCGTGTGCACGTTCACCGTCCTGGTGACGGCCACCGTGCTGGCGGGCTGGGCGATGGCCAGCGAGCGGCTCACCCGTGTGGTCTTCCTCCCGGGAGCCGGGGTGATGATGCCCCTCACCGCCGTGGGGCAGTTCTCCATCGGCTGCGCGCTGTGGCTGCTGAGGAGGAAGTCGGCGGAGCGCCTGGCAAGGGGACTGGGGCTGGCACTGGCGCTGCTCGCCATGGTGCTGGGCGGACTGGTGCTGCTCGAGTACCTGACGCGGCGGGATTTCGGGATCGCCCCCCTCTTCTTCGCGGACACCCTCACCCGGCTGTCGCCACACATGCCGGGCCGGCCGTCTCCCCTGACAGCGGCGAGCCTGGTGCTGCTCGGGTCCGCGCTGCTGCTGCTGCACGTCAGGACCCGCTCGGGGTGGCATCCGGCCCGTCCGCTCGCCCTGCTCGTCGCGCTCGTCTCCGCCCAGGCCCTCATCGGCTATGCGTATCTGGAGGAGGCTCCGCTGACCGCGTTCATCGGGCAGCGGGCCTTCGGGCCCTACACGCCCATGGCGCTGCACTCGGCGCTGTTGTTCCTGCTGCTCTCGGTGGGAATCCTCTCCGTGCATCCCCGATATGGACTGATGGGGGTGCTGCTGCGGGACGATGCCGGCGGCCTCATGGCGCGCAGGCTGTTGCCCGCCGTCATCACCCTGCCACTGCTCGTGTGGGGGCTGCGGCTGGTCAGCGAGGAGCTCGGCTTTCGCAGCGGCCCGTTCGGCACGTCGGTCTTCGCGCTCGTCACGGTGCTCGCCTTCGTGCTCCTGCTGGCTCGCAACGCGAACGCCCTCTCCCGACTGGATGCGCGCCAGCGCGAAGTGGCGCAGTCGCTGCGCATCTCCGAGGCCCGCTTCGCCGGCATCGTCAACAACGCCGCGGACGCCATCATCGCCGTCGACGAGCAGCGGAACATCACCCTGTTCAACACCGGCGCCGAGCGCATCTTCGGCTACGCCGCGGGCGAGGTGCTGGGCAGGTCGATGGACCTGTTGCTGAGCGGCCCCCTGGACCTCCCGGCGCGGGAGGCCGCCGGAACAGGCCCGGGCGACGAGGAGGGAAGACCCCTGTCCGGCCGTCGCAGGAGTGGGGAGGTGTTTCCCGCGGAGGCCACGCTCGCCGACGTGCGGGTGGATGATGTCGCGTTCAGGGCCGTCATCCTGCGCGACCTGAGCGCGCGGGTGCGAGCGGAGGAGGCCCGGCGCAACCGGGAGGAGCTGTTCCGCACCGCCTTCGACCATGCCCCCATCGGCATGTCCCTGGTTGGCCTGGACGGACACTTCCTGAACGTGAACGAGGCGCTGAGCCAGATGCTCGGGTACACGCGCGAGGAGCTGTGCGCGATGACATTCCAGGACCTCACCCACCCGGAGGACCTGGAGGGGGACCTGCTCCAGGTGGGGCGGCTGCTGGATGGGGAGCTGGGCACGTATCAGCTCGAGAAACGCTACCGTCACAAGCTGGGCCACTTGGTGTACGTCCTGCTCACCGCGTCCCTCGTCCACGATTCGAAGGGCAGACCGCTGCACTTCATCTCCCAGGTGCAGGACATCTCCGAGCGCAAGCAGCAGGAGCGGGAGCAGCGCCTGCTGGCGGAGGCCGGGCCCAGGCTCGCCAGCTCGCTGGACCCGGGGACGACGGTCACCACGGTGTCGCGGCTGCTCGTCCCAGCGCTCGCGGACTTCTGCGTCGTGACGATGATCGACGAGCACGGGAAGGTCCAACGCCGCGAGTGCCTCGCCTCCACGCACGAGAGGACGCTGTTGATGGAGGAGCTGTTCGGCGCGTATCCGCAGGCCCACCTGCGGCGGGGACATGCGTTGGCGGAGGTCTTCACCAGCGGCCAGTCGCTGCTGCTGGAAGAGGTCCCCGCGTCGCTCCTGGAGAGCACCGCGGAGGATGCCCGGCACCTGGACCTGCTTCGACGGCTCGCGCCCCGCTCCATCATCGTGGTGCCGCTGAGCGCGCGCGGGCACACGGTGGGCGTCGTCGCGCTGGGCACCTCCGAGTCCGGGCGGAGCTACGGGCGTCGGGACCTGGCGCTCGTCGAGGAGCTGGCGCGGCGCGCGGCGCTGGCCATCGACAACGCGAGCCTGCATGCGCGCTCCGAGCAGGCCACGCACCTTCGCGACGAGGTGCTGCGCATCGTCGCCCATGACCTGCGCGCGCCCCTGAATGTCATCTCGCTGAGCGCGGGGACGATGATGAAGCGCTCGCCGGCGGAGCGCGCCGCGGACTCGCGTCCACTGACCTCCATCCAGAAGGCGGTCACCCGGGCGACCGCGCTCATCGCGGACCTGCTGGATGTCGCGCGGATGCAGGGCGGCAGCCTCACCGTGGACCGTCGGCCGGAGTCGACGATGGCGCTGCTCACGGAGGCATTGGAGCTGCACCGGGCGCTGGCCGAGGCCCAGTCCGTCCATCTCCAGTTGGACGTCAGCCGCGACACGCCGGACCTCTTCGTGGACCGGGACCGGGTGCTGCAGCTCTTCTCCAACCTGATTGGCAACGCGCTGAAGTTCACCCCGATGGGCGGCTGCATCGTCCTGCGCGCGCGCCCGTGGGGGGAGATGGTGCGCTGCTCGGTGAGCGACACGGGCTCGGGGATTCCCCCCGAGGACCAGCACCACCTGTTCGAGCCCTTCTGGCAGGCCCGGAGCCGCGCCAAGGAAGGCGCGGGCCTTGGGCTCACCATCGTCAAGGGCATCACCGAGGCCCATGGCGGCCGGGTCTGGGTGGACAGCCAGCCCGGACTCGGCACCACCTTCTACTGCTCACTGCCCGCCATCCACTCGGCGGACAGCTCCCTCACCTGGCACGTCTGAGGCCGCGCTCAGTGCGTCGCGGGCGTGGACCCGTTGTGGCCCGGCGCGTGGCGTGGGCCGCGCGTACGGGGCTCGGGGACCTCCGGTGCCGGGGTGCTCGCGGCGCGCTCCAGTGCGTCCTCCGTGAAGACACTCAACCCGAGCTCCGGCCGGTAGCCGTGGACCTCCTTCACGTCCAGCTTCCGCATGAACTCCACGATGCCCGGGCTCACCTCCTGCCCCGGCACCAGGATGGGGAAGCCCGGCGGATACGGCACCACGAAGCGCGTGGACACCAGCCGCCGCCCCGAGTCCAGCGCCTGCGCGGCCTCCGGCAACGTCACGAACTCCGCGTTCTCCTCGCGGTACGCCAGGAAGAAGGCGCTGCGCAAGTCGCCCTCCCCCACTCCGCCCGACGGCTGGAACGCCGGATGGAACCCGCTGAAGTCCGGCAGCGGCGGCAGCTCCTCGGTGATGGCGCGCACCTTCGCGTCGAACAGCCTGCGCTCCGCGCCCGTCGCCTGCGCCAGCGTCGCCTCCAGTCGCTCCGCCTCGTGCCGGAGCCCGTCCAGGAGGAACGACAGCGAGCCCCACGTCACGCCAATCGTCGCGTTCATCAGCACCGTGTTGATGGACGTGTGGTTCACCTGGATGCCCAGCCGCTCCATCAACACCTTGCTCCGGAACTCGAACCCGTTGCGCCCGGTGAGCGCGGTGAAGAGCGTCAGGCGCGTCGGGTCCAGCACGAACTCGTCCTGCGCCCACGCCCGCGTCATCTCGTCCACGCCCGCCGAGCCCGGCCCCACGTAGCGGTTCAACCCCGAGCTCCGGAACACCTCCGGCACCATCTGCTCCGCGTCCAGCAGCCGCAGGTAGCGATGCAGCAGCGGGTCCTCGCGCAGCCGCTCGCGCATCCGCATCGCCAGCTGGTAGGCCTCCTTCACCATCGCGAAGCCCTCCAGGTCCATCTGTCGGCGCGCCAGGTCCAGCGACGCCACGAGCTGGTGGTTCGGCGACGTGGTGATGTGCGTGAAGTACGCCTCCGTCAGAGGCGCGGCCGCGCGGCGCTCGAAGTCCTCGTCCCAGACGTGCAGCATCGAGGCCTGACGGAACGCCGACAGCGACTTGTGCGTGGACTGTGTCGCGTACACGCGCACGCGCACCTTGTCCGGGTCCGGCAGCAGTCGCTCCTCCAGCGCGCGGGCCCCCGCCACCGCGTCCCCGTCTCCGCGCCGTGCACGCCACGCCCGGTACTCCTCGCGGTACGCGCGGCTGCGCAGCCGCTCCGCCAGCTTCTGCGCGGTCCGCATCGCCGTGCGCTGACGCGCCAGCGGCATGAACGTGGCGTAGGCGAACCACGCCTCATCCCAGAGGAACGCCAGGTCCGGCTTGATGGCCAGCAGCTCCTCCATCACCCGCTCCGGGTGGTAGACGAGCCCGTCGAAGGTGCAGTTGGTCAACACCACCAGCTTCACCCGGTCCAACCGCCCCGCGGACTTCAGCTCCAGGAGCTTCGCCTTCAGCGTGCTCAGCGCCACGCCGCCGTACATCGCGAACTCCCGCACCGGATACGCATCCAGGTACACCGTGTGCGCGCCCGCCAGCACCAGCCCGTAGTGGTGCGACTTGTGGCAGTTGCGGTCGATGAGCACCACGTCACCGGGCTGGAGCAGCGTCTGGTGGACGATCTTGTTCGCCGTCGACGTGCCGTTGGTGACGAAGAACGTCTGCTGCGCGCCGAACGTCTTGGCCGCCTTCTCCTGCGCCTGCTTGATGGAGCCCGTCGGCTCCAACAGGGAGTCCAGTCCACCCGCGGTGGAGGAGGACTCCGCCATGAACAGGTTGGGCCCGTAGAACTCCCCCATGTCCCGCAGCCAGCGCGAGTTGTACACCGAGTGGCCTCGGGCAATCGGCAGCGCGTGGAAGTTGCCGATGGGCCGCGAGGCGTAGTGCTTGAGCGCGTCGAAGAACGGCGTCCGGTAGCGCTCGCGCACGCCGTCCACCACCGTGACGTTCAGCTCGTGCGCGGACTCGTACCGGTAGAAGACGCGGTCGAACAGGCGCTCGGTGTGCATCTCCCGCCCCACCAGGGACTCGTCGGTGATGAGGTAGACGTTGAGGTGTGGACGCAGCCGCCGCACCCAGCGCGCCACCACGAGCCCCGCCTCGTCGCCGTTGCGCTCCGCCTCCGTGAGGATGGGCTCCAGCGTGGAGCGAAGCTGCTTCACGGGCGAGCGCGAGCGCAGCGGCAGGTCCTGCCGCACCACGCACACCTGCACGTCGTCGTTGACGAGCACCGCCACCAGCGCGTCCTCCACCGAGCGCACCTGGAGCAGCTCGTAGAGGAACTGGTGCTCCCCGCGCTGCGCCTCGAGCATCCCGCGGTGGACCCGCTCGAAGTCCGCCGCCGCCATGTCATCCACCACCAGCGTGGTGAAGTAGTGCGAGCCCTCCGGCGCCGCCGCGCGCGTCCCATCCAGGTCCGTGAGCAGACAGGCGCGGTCGCGATGCAGGCTCAACAGGCCCACCAGCCGACGCACCTCCTCGGCCAGCTCCTCCACATCGTGCCGACGCGCCATCTCCGCCAGCCTCTGCAGCCGGGCCTCGCCCGGGAACACGAAGAGCCGCTCGATGGGATGCACCTCCGCGAAGAGCGAGAGCACCTGCTCCATGTGCTCGGGCGACACCTGCCCCTCGGCGTGCCGCGCCTCCAGCCGCGTCACCTCCTCCCGCAGCCGGTTCCACACGTCCAGTCGGACCTGCTCGGGATTGAAGACCGCGGACAACAGGTGTGCCTGGACACCGGACTCCAGCGAGCTCAGGGGCTCCGCCATGGCGGCACGCCCTCCTTTCGTCGACGGGCACGGGCGGAGCGCCGTGCGACTCGACGTCGGACAAGGTAGGCGCCACGTCATCGACGCGAAGCCCGGACGGCGGGGAGGGTTCCTGGGCCCACGCATGGACGCGAGGGCCTCTTCGCTCGTGCGCTCCCGGCGTTGCCGCGCGGCCGGGCGGCCCCCACTCCTCAACCACCGAAGCCGACGCGCCAGCAGCCTGCGCTCGCGGGCGCCCACGTCGCTGGGAGGAGATGACATGAAGCTCGCAAGTCGCGGTCGCAGAAGCTGGTTGCTCTCCACATGTCTGCTGGCCCTCACCGGCCCCGGTGTCGCGCTCGGCGCGGCGCCCAGGTCCAAGCCCGCCGCGTCCCAGACGACCGCCCGCCCCTCCCCGGGAGACGAGGCGATGCCGTCCGAGACGGACATCCAGCAGGCCCTCCAGAAGGCCCACACGCAGTTCAAGGGGAACAAGGAAGGCAAGAACGCGGACTACATCCCGTACCTGGCCACGGTGAACCCCAACCTCTTCGGCCTCGCGCTCGTCACCGTCGACGGGAAGATCTACACCGCCGGCGACGCCGCCTCGCCCTTCCCCATCGAGTCGCTCTCCAAGCCCTTCACGCTGGCGCGGCTGATGGAGGAGGTGGGCGCCAAGAAGGTCGAGGACAAGATTGGCGTGGACGCCACCGGGCAGCCGTTCAACTCCATCGTCGCCATCGAGATGAACGAGGACCACCGCGCCGGCAATCCGCTGGTCAACGCGGGCGCCATCACCTCCGTGAGCCTGATTCCCGCGAAGACGCCCGACGAGCGCTGGAGGAAGATCAGCGGCAACTTCAACGCCTTCGCGGGCGAGCCGCTCTCCGTGAACGAGGAGGTCTACAAGTCGGAGACGGCCACCAACACGCGCAACCAGTCCATCTCCGCGCTGCTGGAGTCCTATGACGTCCTCGGCTCTCCGCGCGAGCAGGCGCTCGACCTCTACACGCGGCAGTGCTCGGTCAACGTCACGGCCCGGCAGCTGGCCACCATGGGCGCCACGCTCGCCAACGGTGGCATCAACCCCGTCACGGGTGAGCGGGTCATCAGCCCGGACACCGCGCGGCGCACCCTGGCGCTGATGGCCACCAATGGTCTGTATGAGAACACCGGCGAGTGGCTCTATCAGGCCGGCGTCCCCGCGAAGAGCGGCGTGGGCGGTGGCATCGTCGCCGTGGTGCCGGGCCGCTACGCCATCGCGGCCTTCTCCCCGCCGCTCGACAAGGCGGGCAACAGCGTGCGAGCCCAGCGCGCCATCACCCATGTCGTGAACTCGCTGGGTGACAACCTGTACGCCGCCACGCCTGGCGGCGCGGGCACGATGGGGACCGGTGGCGCGGGCCGCGACGGCGCGGAGCAGAAGACGCCTCCGTCGCCATAGACCCTCGCCGCCGTGGTTCGCGGGCGCCTCTTCCCATCACGAGGGAGGGGCGCCCTCTCACGTTGCGTGTTCGATGAGCCCCGTCCACGAGGGCGAGGCCGCTGTCCGTCAGCCATCGTCGCGCCGCGCCCGCCGTCCGCTCGCGGATAGCGCACGACGCCCCCGACTGGCGCCCTCCAGCCGCATGCCCACCGTGCCGCTCGGCCCCTGGCGAGTCGCCTCGCTTGGGGACCGCGCTCATTCGAGGGAACAGGGCATGCGCTGGATACGAGTGGCGGCGGTGGTGGCGGGCGTGAGCGGACTGCTCGCCCCGACGGAGAGTCACGCGCAGGACGAGAAGAAGGACGACGACAAGCCCACCATCACCGGAGGCTATGATGAGAAGAACGGCTTCCACGTCCAGTCCGAGGACGGGAACTACCTGCTCGGCATCGGGCTGCAGGCTGGCTACAAGCTCGAGCCCGTCTTCCTGGATGGCAAGGCCGAGTCCCGCACGGCCTTCTCGTTCCTGCGCCCCATCATGCGCGGCAACGTCTTCCGCCCCTGGATTCGCTTCTGGACGTCGCTGGAGCTGGCGGACCCGCCGCTGTACCTGCTCGACTCGCTGGTGGAGATCCAACCCTGGGACGAGCTGGGCGTGCGCGCGGGCCAGCAGTACACCCCGCTGAGCCGTCACGAGTCCTGGGGCCCGCAGCAGATCCTCTTCCCCGAGTTCTCCACCATCGCCAACTACTACTGGACCGGTCGCGACAAGGGCGTGACGTTCTTCGGGACCATGGACCGGCTGGAGTACTACGTCGGCGTCTACGGCGGCTCTCCGCTGCGCAGCGTCCGCTCCGAGTCCGACAAGTATCAGCTCAACGCGCGCGCCACCTTCTCCCCCATGGGCAAGCCCGGCTACGGCGAGCTGCCGTACATCATGTCCGGCGACAAGGAGCCGCCTCCACTCAACGTGTCCTTCACGCTGCAGGGGGCCGCCGGCGACGTCTCCCAGGTGAAGGAGAACTTCAACCCGGAGTCCGGCGTCTTCGAAATCCTGCGCGAGGGTGAGCGCCGCTTCGTCACCGGCGGCGTGGACCTGTTCATCCAGGCGCGGCGCTTCAGCCTCTTCGGCGAGGCGTACATCAGCCGCGTCGACCCGATGAACAACGCGCGCAACTTCTCCAGCTTCGGCGCGTGGGTGCAGGCGGACTACGTCGTCTACAAGAAGACCGTGGATGTGGGCGTGCGCCTGAGCTACCTCAACCCGAGCTTCGACCTGGACGACGACCTGCTCTACATCGGCGAGGCCCAGCTCGCCTGGTTCGTCAACGCGCCGCACCTGGCGTTCAAGCTGCGCTACCAGATTGCCCACCAGGAAGCCGCCAACGGCGCGGAGGACGCCTCCGTCGTCATTCCGAAGGACCCCGGCACCTCGCAGCTCATCACCCTGCAGCTCAACCTGGCGTTCTAGCGCCCCCGTCTTGCGAGCATCCAGGCGGCGCATGCCGTGCGCCTGTCGATGGCCAGGAGACGCCGCCGCCAGGCGCCCCATCGACGGCAGGGCCCGCACCTGTAGCGCCCCACGCTACAGGCGGGCCGGATTTGTAACCCTCCAGGCTACGCCCCTGTCTCGAGGGCGGGAGTGACCCCAGGGTGAGGGTGGAACGGCACACCCGCTGCATTGTCGTGGACTGCCACACGGTCGGGCGCAACCCACCACGACCGTGCGCTCCGTGCAGCAGGGGGGCCGGGGGGCGGAGAGGGGGGACGCGGGGCCCGGCCGGGAGACAGACCGAGCCGGGCCTCCGCGGGGGCTTTCACGGAGCAACCTGACGGATGGGACAGGATGGACGACCGGAACTTCGCGTCACGTGGCCATGGTATCTTGAAGCTCATGTCTGCTTCCGACCGGGCCCGCACACCACCTCCGATTCCCGACGTGAAGAGTGATCCGGTCTGGAAGGTCGAGGCACGGGACTCCGGCGACGAGGCGCTCCACGTCACGCTCCCCTACGAGCAGGGCCGCCGCGCGTATGACGCCTCCACCGTGCGCCGCTTCCGGCTGACGGTGGTGGAAGGCCCCCAGTCCGGCAGCACGTGGGAGTCCACGGCGGACACGTGCTCGGTGGGCTCGCATCCGCTCAACGACTTCGCGGTGGATGACTCCACCGTGTCGCGCTTCCACTGCGAGATTCGCATCGGGCCCAAGGGGCCGCAGGTGCGCGACCTGGACAGCCTCAACGGCGTCATCCTGGACGGCGTCCTGGTGATGGAGGGCGTGCTGCGCAGCGGCTCGCTGCTGCGGCTGGGCCGGGTGGTGCTGCGCTTCGACTTCAGCGCGGAGAACAACCGGCTGCCGGTGTCGGAGAGCACGCGCTTCGGGACGCTGGTGGGCGCGTCGGTGGCCATGCGCGTGTGCTTCGCGATGATGGAGCGCGCCGCGTCGCGCGACGTCACCGTGCTGCTGGAGGGCGAGACGGGCACGGGCAAGAGCCAGGCGGCCCAGGCCATCCACGAGGCGGGCCGGCGCAAGGACGGCCCCTTCCTGGTGGTGGACTGCGGCGCCATCCCCGCGCACCTCCTGGAGAGCGAGCTGTTCGGGCACGAGAAGGGCGCCTTCACCGGCGCGCTCCAGCGCCGGGCGGGCGTCTTCGAGGAGGCCATCGGCGGCACCGTCTTCCTCGACGAGATTGGCGAACTGCCCGCGGAGCTGCAGCCCAAGCTGCTGCGCGTGCTGGAGAACCGGGAGATCCGCCGCGTCGGCAGCAACACGTACCAGCCGGTGGACGTGCGACTGATGGCGGCCACGCACCGAGACCTGCGCGCGGAGGTGAACGCGGGGCGCTTCCGCTCCGACCTCTTCTTCCGCCTCGCGGTGCTGAGGATCGCCCTGCCCCCCCTGCGTCAGCGGCCCGAGGACCTGCCGCTGCTGGTGGAGGGCATCCTGGGCACGCTGGGCGCGGACAAGGAGCGCACCGCGTCCCTGCGCACGCCGGACTTCCTGGCCCGGCTGCGCTACGCGGCGTGGCCCGGCAACGTGCGCGAGCTGCGCAACTACCTGGAGCGCTGCCTCGTCTTCGAGGAGGCGGTGGAGCTGACCGAGGACGAGTCGCGCTCGGGCAACCCCATGGAGGTGGACCCCACCCTGCCCTACGCCGACCAGCGCCGCCGCGCCGTCGACGACTTCGAGCGCCGCTACCTGCGCGCGCTCCTGGAGAAGCACCAGGGCAAGGTGGCCCAGGCCGCCGTCACCGCGGGCATGGACCGGGTGCACCTCTACCGGCTGCTGCGCCGGCACGGCATCAAGCCGTGAGCCTCACCGCCGTCCGGTGACGCGGGACCAGAGGGCCCCGCCACCGGGCAACGGCGCCGCGAGGAAGCCGGACTCCAGCCCTCTCAGCGCCGACTCGGTGGCCACCAGCCCTCCGTCCGTCGCGTCCGCCACCCAGCCCGGCAGGTGCAACAGGCTCGCGCCCACGCGGCCCTCCGCGCCCGGCAGCTGGTCCACGTGGACGGTGATGGCCAGGCGGACCGGGGACGCGGTCTCGCGAGCGTCCTGGTCTCGCGCCCCCTCCTGTTCCAGGAGGGACAGCGCCGCCGCCAGCACGCGCTCGCGCACGGCGCGCTCGGAGGCCGCGTCATCGGGCAGCGGCGCCAGCGCCATCAGACAGCCGCTCCCCTCCAGCCGCACCTCCAGCCCCACCTCGCGGGCAACCAGGCCCGTGCGCTCCAGCAGGGAGTCCATGCGCTCCAGGCTCGTCGAGTCGGGCGCGTGGGACATGCGGGCCTCCGCGTAGAGCGCCACCGCGTGGCCCGGGTTCGCGCGAGGCCCCACGCCCCCCACCGCTCGACGCAGCTCCTCCAGGAACAGGGCCACGTCCGGGTAGCGCTCCTCGCGAGTCTTGGCCAGGCAGCGCGACACCACGTCATCCAGCCCCGAGGGCACGGGCGCGCGCTCGGTGGGCCTGGGGGGTGGCGCGTGCAGGTGCTGCTCCTCCACCTCGTGCCGCGTGGCGCCCTGGAACGGCGGCTGCCCGGTGACGAGCTGGAACAGGAGCACGCCCAGCGCATACAGGTCCGTGCGCGCGTCGGGCACCTCACCGCGGATCTGCTCGGGCGCCATGGACAGCGGCGTGCCCAGGGCGACGCCCGTGTGCGTGAGCGACGAGGCCCCGGGAACCCCTGGCGTCAGCGCCTTCGCCACGCCGAAGTCCACCAGCTTCACCCACGGGGACTCGCCCCCGCCGGACAGGCGCATCACGTTCTGCGCCTTGAGGTCCCGGTGCACCACGCCCGCCGCGTGCGCGACGCCCAGCGCGGCGCCCACCTGCTCCAGCACCTCCAGTGCCTCACGTGAGGACAGGGGCCCTCGCGCGGACAGCTCCGCGGCCAGGTCGCGGCCCTCCAGCCACTCCATGGCGATGAAGGGCCGGCCCTCCGGGAGCTCGCCATGGTCGAGCACCTGGACGATGTGCGGATGACTCAGCCGCTGGAGCGTCGCCGCCTCCCGTCGGAAGCGGCGCAGCGCGGTGTCCGTGGACAAGGCCGACGACTGCAGGACCTTGAGCGCGGCGAGCGTCCCGCTCGTCGCATCCCGCGCCCGATAGAGGGTGGAGACCGGCCCCCGGTAATGGACACGCTCCACGACCCAGCGCCCCACCAGCGCGCCGGGCCGCAGCTCCTCACCGTAGAGGGCCTCCACGCCTCCGCTCGTCATCGACTAGCGCTCCTTGCTCGTGCGAATCGTCCGCGAGCACAGCTTGAGCGCGCGCTCACCCTTCACCGGGCCGCAGGCGTCATGCAGGAACGTCGTCACCGGCTCCCTCCACAGACCGCCGAACGGATCCCTGCACCGCTCGTAGTCGCCATCCCCCGGCACCTCCGGGCCATCGTCGATCTCACACCGCCCCTCGCCCTTCGTCGCGCTCCCCCAGCAGGGGCCCGCCACCGTGGACGCGCAGTTGGCGCCGGTGCCGGGCAGCGCGCAGACGCGGTACGAGGAGTACGCCGCGCCGTTGCTCCACTGCGGGTCGTAACAGGAGTACATGCGCTTGTAGATGGCACCATCCACCACCGCGTCATCTCCCACCACGCGATAGCGCGTGATGTCGCCCTGGCGGACCTCCTCCACGTACACCTGCGTGGCCAGCGCCTTCGAGTCGAAGATGTTGCCGTAGAAGGCGCCCTCGCGAACGCCGAAGACCTCGGCCTCCGCCAGCGGATACGCCGCCAGCTCGGAGGAGTCCGCGGCCACGCTCGCGACGCCGCTGTCGTTGCTGTCATACGGCGCCGTCATCACGCTGAAGTATCCCTCCGCCGGGCAGGTGAAGCCGACCACCGGCCCCGTGCCGGAGCAGCTGGACTCCGACTCGCCGAGCGCCGTGTCGCTGGCGGAGCCACAGCCCACCACGCCCGAGCAGACCCGCAGCGCCATGCGCCCGCCGGTCGAGGCCCCCAGCGTCGGCCCCGGGCAGGCGACGGCGCCGCCCGCCCCGACCCAGACCTGCGAGCCGGGCAGACAGGAGCCGATACCGTCCGGCGTCCACCCGCAGTCGCGCTGCGCGCCCGTCTCGCCCTCATGGCAGCCCTCGAAGCTCGGCAGCTTCGTCGCCGTGGTCGGGTCGTACTCCGCCGGCCGCGACACCGGCTCCAGGTAGAAGATGCTCGGGTTGCCGGAGACCTCGCCGCGGATGGACAGCTCCACGCGGCGGCCGAACGCGTTGTTGCGCGCCAGCAGGCACGCGGAGACGCGGTTGAGGCAATCGGGCGTCGGGGCCGACGTCAGCCACGACGTACACAGGCCCGCCTTGCCCTGCCACAGGTTGGCGCCCGGCGTCGGCCCGCGAGGGTTGTAGTACCAGAGCACCTGGTTGGGCCCCAGCGCGCAGCTCACCAGGTAGCTCATGAACGTCTGGGCATCCGGATCATGCAGCTGCTTGCGGATGTACGCGTCCCCTCCCGATGCGCTGAACAGGTCCTGCAGCTTCTGCGTCGCCAACATCCGGTTGGCCAGCGCGTTGGTGGAGAGGGCGTTGAGGACCAGCGCATCCGTGGACAGCGAGTTCGCGATGCGAATCTCCGCCCGGCTCTCCCCGACGTCGGACGTCGGGGCGTCGGCGACGGGCACGCTGCTCCCTCCCCCACAGCCGGCCAGGGCCAACAACAGCAAGGACACGACACCCGACGGGGCGCGACGGACAGTGACACCCATGGACGCTCCTCCAGTGAAAAACATGAAATTGGAGAAATACCCCCCCACTGAAGCACGCTCCAGGCCAGCCGCGCCGCCCGTCACCTTGCCGGCGGGAAACCGCCCTGGGAGGTCGTCCGCTGTAGCGTGGGAGGTCACTCCCCGGCGGGTTTGTGACGTCCCGCGCTACACCCGCCCCACCGTGTCGCGCAGGGCCTCCCAGCGGGTCCGCCAGAGCGGAGCGGAGGCGATGGCGCTCTCGGCGCGGGTCAGCCACGTGCGGGCTTCGTCCGGGAGGCGGGAGCGGAAGGCGGAGTGGGCGGCCTGGAGCAGCAGCTCCGCCTTCTCGTCGGGAGAGGCCAGCTCGCGGGCCTCGTCCTCCAGCGCCGTCCATGCGGGCGACTCGTGCACTCCGCCTCCGCGCTCGGCCTCGCGCACCTGGAGCTCCACCAGCTTGCGCATGACGGCGGTGGGCGGCAGCGAGGCGGGCGGGCAATGGAACTCAATCCAGCGCAGCTGGCGGGACGCCTCCTCCCAATCGCCGAGCGCCACGCCGATGCGCGCGAGCAGCAGCGCGTCCACGGGCACCGGATGTTCGAGGAAGAAGCGCACGCCGAGCTCATGGGCCCGGCGCGCCAACGGGAGCGCCTCCTGCAGGCGCCCCTGCATGTAGAGCACCTCGGCGAGGTTGAAGGTGGACCAGCGCTCCACCTGCGCGTGTCCCAGCTCGCGTCCCAGGCCCATCGCGCGCCGCAGGTCCTCCTCCATCCTCGCCACATCGCCCTGCCCCAGCCACAGGAGCACGCGGTTGATGAGCGTGGCGGCCAGGTGCAGCGCATCGCCCGCGGCCTCGCAGCGGGCCAGGGCCTCCTCGAAGCGCGACGCGGCCTCCTCCGTGCGCTCGAGGAACGTCAGCGACGAGCCCAGCATGGTGAGGGCCACCACCAGGGTCTCGTGCTCCCTGGCGCGCTCTGCGCCCTCGATGACGGAGTCGAGGATGCGGGCCGCATTGCCCCACTCCCCCTGGCGCACGTGCAACCGTCCTCGGGCCAGGGTGCAGCGCAGGGACAGGCGCGGGTCGTCGAGCTGCTCGATGCGCTCCAGCGCCTCGCGAGCACAGAGCGTCGAGCCCTCCACGTCCTCCATCCAGTCGCGCGCGGTGGCCTCCTCCAGGAGCAGGTCCACGCACAGGGCCTTGTCGCCGCGGACCTCCGCCAGGGCGCGCGCGGCGGCCAGGTCACCGAGCCCTTCGTGGAAGCGCTGGAGGCGATGGCGCACGCGTCCTCGTCCCGCGAGAGCCCGTGCCCGCTGCTCGGAGTCGCGGTCCGGCAGCAGCGCGAGCGCGCGGGTGTAGAGCTGCTCGGCCTCCACGGAGCGGTGCGCGCGGCGTGACTCCTCGGCCAACACGAGGAACGCGGTGGCGGCCTCGTCGTGCGCGCCGCAGGCCGCGGCGTGGAGGGCGCGACGATGACGTTCGACGGGTGAATCCCCGGTGGTCGCCAGTCGCGCGGCGGCATGCAGCGCACGCCGAGTCACCGGAGGCAGGAGCGCTTCGATGGACTCGCGCAGCAAGGGGTGACGGAACGCGAAGCGGCCCAGGCCCACGGGCCTGAGGAGCCCCGCGCGCGCCAGACGCTGCAGGCCCGCGCCCGCGTCCAAGGAGGTGGCCATGCCCACGCCCTCCTCCGCGGGCCCGAGGTGTCGCAAGGCCGCGTCCACGCGCTCGACCTCCAGCTCCGTGCCGAGCACCGCGCACAGTCGCGCGAGCCCGCCGTACGCATCCGGCAGTCCATCCAGCGCGCGACTGGCGAGCCGCTGGAAGAGCGGCGTCACGGACACGTCGAGCAGCGCGTCCGGGGCGATGTACCAACCGCCCCCGGGCGAGGCCCTCAGCGCGCCCGCGGTCCGCAGGGCCACGGCCAGCTCGACGAGCGACAGCGGCACGCCCTGGGCCAGCTGCTCCAATCGCGCGAGCACCGGCTCCGGGATGTGCTCGGCGGGACGCAGCAGGTGCAGCATCAGCGCGCGACTGGCCTCGGGAGGCAGCGGCGGCAGGACATGTCGAGCGGCGCTCGCGCTGCGCTCGCCCAGGTGGGGCCGCAGGCCGAGCAGCGCCGGTCGAGCGACGACGCAGACCCAGAGCGGCGCGGACGCGCCCGTGAGCGTGGCGACCTCCAGCGTGTCGAGCGTCGTCGGGTCCGCCAGGTGCGCATCATCCAGCAGCAACACCCGGGGCAGCTCGCGAGCGCGGTGACGAAGCGCTTCGGCGAGCCAGCGCGCCGCCGCGTGACGTGCGTCCGCGAGCGGGACGCCGCTGGTCCTGGGGGACTCGGGCAGCAGCGAGGGCCCGTCGACGAGAGCGGCGCGCAGGGTCTCGAGCAGCGCCTCCGGCGAGCGGACGTCCGGAGCCGTGGCGCGCAAGCGGATGACCTGGGCCTGGCCGCTCGACTCCAACCGCGCGGCGAGCGCTTCGATGACGCGCGACTTGCCGAGCCCCACGTCCGCGGTGACGACCGAGAAGCCCGGGACGCTCTCCGAGAGGCTGCGGAACGCCTCCTTCGCCAGCGACTCCAGCAGGTCCTCGCGGCCGAAGAGCGGAGGCGGTTCGGAGGAGGCGCTGGACGCCGCGCTGTCGAGCAGTCTCAGCCGCCCCACGTCCGAGGTGGAGTCCAGGAGGCTCGCGGTGTCGCGGCCCACGGCCTCGGTGGCGCTGGAGTCCAGGCGCGCGGCCGCGGCCTCCGTGACGCGCGTCTCACCGGGCACCCATGTCTGCGGCCACCAGTCCGCGGGCGAGTCCAGCGCGGCCCCCGCCAATCGCAACGTGGACGCACCGACGCGCACGTGCAGCTCCGCCAGATGGAGCACGGCCGAGGCCTCCGACTCCTCGAGCAGCTTCCTCGCGGCGAGCGCGCCCGCGCGCACGTTCGCCTCGGCGGTGAGCGACTCCGCGAAGGCGATGACGTAGCCACCGGGCCTCACGCGCGCGATGAGCCCGCCGCGCGGTTCGATGGCGGCCTTCACCGCGTCCAACGCCAGCGGTGTGTGGAGCCCGAGCAGCGCCACCTGCCGAGGCCCCGCGCCCGACGAGAGCGGCTGCTGCGGGGACACGGCCTCGCCCGGCGCGACGGGGCCGAGCGCGGTGGTGGCGCGACATGCGGCGTCGAAGGCCGCGAGCACGTCGGGGGCCCTGGCGAAGCGCTCCAGCGGCGACTTGGCCAGACAGGAGCGGAGGACATCGTCGAGCGCGGCGGGGACCTCCGCGCGCTCGGAGACCTTCGGCGGGCGCAGGCTGACGTGTCCGTGGCGGATCTGCTCCGGGCTGCCGACGAAGGGCGGCGCGCCCGTGAGCAGCTCGAAGAGGACGATGCCCAGCGAGTAGATGTCGGCGGGCGTGCTGGCCAGACGCGCGTCCAGACACTGCTCCGGAGCCATGTACAACGGCGTGCCCAGCCGCTGCCCCGCGGGCGTCACTCCGGGCGGGAGCGCGTCCGCGTCGTCCGGGTCCTCGAGGTCGTGGAAGCGCGCGAGCCCCAGGTCGAGGAGGCTCAGCGCGCCGCCCTCGCGCAGGAAGATGTTCTCCGGCTTGAGGTCGCGGTGCGCCACGCCCGCCGCGTGCATGTGCTCCAGCGCCGAGCACAAGCCACGGAGCAGCTCCCGCACGCGCGGCAGCGACGCGGCGCCTGTGCCCGGCAGCGCCGCCATCCACGCCGCGAGCGTCTGCCCGTGCAGGTGCTCCATCACCAGGAACGGTCGTCCGCGCGCGACGCCGTGCTCCAGCAGCTCCGGGACGATGGGAGCCCCCACGCGCCGCAGCGCCGCGGCCTCGCGCGCGAAGCGCTCGTGATGCGGCCCATGCCCGACCTTGAGCGCCACCTCGCGACCATCCGAGTCGCGATACGCGGTGAACACCTGCGAGAAGCCACCACGCCCCAGCGGCGCGGCGCCGCGCACGCCCGGCACGTCCGTGAGCGTCAGTGTCCCGGCGAGCGAGCCGCCTGGAACACTCGCGCCGTGCACGGGACAAGCCGCGCCCGGAGCAAGGCGACGGTGACAGTTCAGGCAGCGCATCGATGAGGAGACGCTACCAGAGCGACTGCGACAGGACGATGGCGACGCCCACCAGCCCCTCGCCCGCGATGCAGCCCGCCGCGAGCGTCACCACCCGCCCTTCGGCTGTCGTGGATTTCACGTAGCTCACGACTCCGGAGATGACGCCGCCCAGGAAGAAGCCGAGCGCGTACGACGCGGGCAGCAGACAAGCCAACCCCATGCCCAGGGGCGAAGGTATCCACCGGCCCCACCGTGCGGGGAGCAGTCGCTCGGCGAGCACGAGGAGCGCCGCCAGGAGCGAGGCCCACCCGACCGCGGCGCGGGTCATCGGCGGCAGGCTGTCGAGGCCCGAGGCGAGGATGCGCGCGACACCCGCCGTGCTGAAGACACCGGGTGCGGGGAAGCGCTCGCCGCCCAGCGCCTCCGCGTTCGGCACGAGCAGGAAGAACAGCGGAACCACCGCGAGCGCGCCGATGCCCGAGCCGATCAACTGCGCGAGGAACAAGCGACGGGGGTGGGCCCCCAGCAGGTGTCCCGTCTTCAAGTCGGTGAGCAGGTCCGCGGACGACGACGCCGTGTTCACGGTGATGCCCGCCGTGGCGAGGTTGGCCTGCACCTGGTTCGGCAGCAGCACCCCGTAGGTCACCTGCGTCACCTGCCCCAGGGCGCCCACCGGCGTCGAGTCCGTCTCACCGGTGACACGACAGGAGATGAGGCACAGCGCGAAGGACATCGCCACGGCGAGCGCTCCGTGCGCCACGGGAACCCCGAAGCCGACGTACGCCACGGCGACGGACGCGGGCGTCAGCACGACGAGCCCCGTGAGCAACCAGCTTCGCGGAACCTGCAGCGCATCCACCGGATGCGGCCTTCCGGGCGCTCGGGAGAGGACACCGCGGAGGGCACGACCCACGACACGGCCCTGGAGCAGGAAGTGCAGCAGCGAGCCGACGACGAGCGCGGCGGTGCCGGGCCACAGGCTCCACTCGAGGTAGCTCCCCTCCTTCGCGTCGACCACGCCCGAGGCGAACACGCGGGGCGCGACGACGCCGTGGATGAGCACCGCGCCCAGCAGCATCGACGTCGTGATGCGCGGCCCCAGCAGCACGCCGGCGCCGATGGGCAGCAGGCTCAGCTCCAGTCCGAAGCCCAGGCGCTCCAGGGTGAGTCCACGCCAGGTCCCCGGCAAGGGCACGGAGACAGGCAGCTTTCCCCACGCATCGCGTGCCAGCGTGACGAGTCCGGAGAAGAGCCCGCCACCGCCGAGCAGTCGCAACCGGGAGGACGCCTCCGAATCCGTGCCATGCATGGCGCGGATGGTGGTCGCCGCGGCGGTGCCTGAAGCGAAGGGCAGCTGCTCATGGTCCACGAGCTGTCGCTTGAAGGGCACGGCGAACAGGACACCGAGCGCGGACAGGAAGAAGGTCCACGCGAGCAGCATCGGCCCGGAGGGATGGTGTCCGGTGACGACGAGCCACGCGCCCTGCACGGACACGAGCGCGCCACCGGTGGCATAGCCCGCGGCCGAGGCGACCGCCTGCGCGTTACACGTCTCCAGCGGAGACAGCGGCGCGCCCGCGACGCCGGGCACCAGGCGCCGGAACAATCCATGGGCGCCCTGCGCGAGCAGCACGGCGGTGATGGCGACACCGAAGACGATGCCCGTCTTGAGGCCGACGTAGAGGTTGGTGGCACAGGTGACCAGACCGATGGCCGCGCCCAACAGCACCGAGCGCAGCGTGAGCTGCGGCAGTCGGTCTCCCTGGTACACATGCTCCAGCCAGTACGAATCCGTCGCCTCGGGCGAGTCCCCTGGGATGCTCAGCAGGGTCAATGACGCGGCGGACGGCGAGAGCGGAGGCGCCGTTGCCTCGGGCGATGCTTGAGGGGGGGACAAGGCCATGGGCCTCTCCATCTTTCCACCCCGCCCTCTTCCGCACGAGCCCCTCCCGTCGCTTCCAGGTGGACACGCGGTGACCGGGAGGCTTCAGCGACGCTGCACGGCCAACATGAGCAGGTAGCGGTCCGGCGTTCCGGGAAGGTAACGCTCCAGGTGGAGTGAGCCTGGACGGAAGCCCAGCTCGTCGAGGAAGCGGAACACGCGGTGCGCGGCCACGTCGTCGAGCAGGCCGCACTCCAAGGTGGCGAAGAGCGTGGGCGGGACCTCCTGACGCCGCGCCCCCGCGGGAGTCCGCCTGCTCGCCTTGATGCGGAACCCGACCTCCCCCGACAGCGTCCCATCCTGGGAGTCGAGCGTCCTCACGTAGCCACCGGTGAGCACCGGCACGCCCCGTTGCTGGAGGGCCCGCTTCCTGGAAGCCACCTCGGCGCGGAACGGGAGCGGCGCCTCGTCCGCGCTCGCGGGAAACCAGACAAGGACGGAAGGCTCGTTCCAGTGCTCCAGATGCAGCGGGGGGCGCTCGGGTGTCAGGCCGCGCAGGTACTGGTTCGCGACCTGGAGCGAGAGCAGCCTCGCGGCCATCTCCTGGCGCCATGAGGACAGCATCGCCTCTCTCGCGCGGACGTCCTTGCGGAGGAAGTCGCGGATGGCGCGCAGGGGGATGCCCGCGGCGCGAAGGCTCCCGAGGAAGCGCGCCTCCGCGACCTGCTTGGGCGAATACGCGCGGTAGCCATTCTCCTGCCGCCCGGCGGGGACGAGCAGGCCCTTGCGCTCGTAGAAGCGCAGGGCGCTCGCGGAGATGCCACAGCGTTCGGAGAACTGGGAAATCGACAGCATGCGACGACATTCTCCTGGAGCTTCAACCAGGTTCAAGGTGCAGGGTATGGCCGCATGAACATCTCCATCGTCTCCCTGGGTGGCCTGTGCCTGGTCGGCCTCAAGGTCGTGGGGCGCCGCAGCGAGCTGAGCCACCGCGTCCCCCTGGCGTGGCTCGAGCTCGTCGCGCGCCTGGGCTCCATTCCCAACGCCGTGAATCCGGACGTGCTCTACGGCGTGTTCCCGGAGAGCGACCACCTGAAGGAGAGCGTCGACGGTGTCTACACGTACAGCGTCTGCGTCCAGGTCCGTCACCTCGGCTCCGTTCCCGAAGGGATGGACGGTCGGGAGCTTCCTCCGCGCGAGTACGCCTTGGCGACGGCGCTGGGCGAGGCATCCGCCATCGACGCGGCGTACATGGGGCTCGCGCAGTGGGAGACGGCGCAAGAGCGGAAGACGGATGTGGGAGCGGACTGTCTGGAGCGCTACGAGCGTCGCCGACAGTGGGTGACGCCCCCCTACGAGCGCTTCGACTACGACATCCTGCGGCCCTTGCTCGCCAGCAAGTCGCCCAGGAATGGGTGAGCGTCGAGCCTGGACACGCTGGCTTGCCTCGTGCGGAAGCGCTTTCCTAGCCTATCCGCATGAGCTCGACATTCAGACCTTCATCCTCCCTGTTGCTGTTGAGCCTGGTGCCGGCCTGCGGTGCGCCGGGCGAGTCGGAGGTGACGGAGCGCTTACCCGTCGGACAACGGGAGCTGCTCGGAGCGAGTGAGCTTGTGCCGGCCCCCTGGACCTCCACGTACGGAGGCATCGAGGGCTTCGGGGACGTGGCGGTGCAGTCGAGCGGACAGGTGGCGTTCGTGGCCACGTCGTCGTGGGACATCCTCGTGGCGCGGTTCGACCCGAGCGGTCAGCCCCTCTGGGCGAGGCGCTTCGGTGACGAGAACTACCAGCAGGCCACGGGCCTCGCGGTGGATGGCGCGGGCAACATCGTCATCACGGGGGATTACTGGGGCTCGCTCGACTTCGGTGGAGGTCCCCTGCCCTGCCGTGGTGAGCCGGGCGTCCCGAGCGCGTTCCTGGCGAAGTTCGACGCGCAGGGCACGCACGTCTGGAGCCGCTGCTTCGGGGACGGCGGACAGCAGCAGACGGGCTCGCTCGTCACGGCGAGCAACGGCGACGTGCTGGTGAGCGGATACTTCGAGCGCTTCATCGACTACGGCGCCGGACCGATACCCGGGACGGGTGCGCTGAATCAGTTCGTCGCGAGGCTCGCCGGAGACACCGGTGCCCTCGTCTGGCACAGCCAATACGAAGCGGGCACGGCCACCGCGCTCACGTCGTTGGCGCTGGATGCCCAGGACAACCTCTACCTCAGCAGCGGCTTCCTGGACGTGCTGTCGGTCGACGGCGTGCCCTGGCTCACGACGCCGGGCTTCAACGTCTACGTGATGAAGCTGGACGCGCATGGCCTGCCCCTCTGGGCGAAGGGCTACGGCGAGCTGCGGAGCCAGACGCTCTGGCGGCTGGCCGCGGACCCTCAGGGCCAGGTCGTCGCGACGGGCGCATTCATCGGCACGGTGAACCATGGCGGCGGACCGCTCTTCAGCGCGGACGGTGACGTGTTCGTCTCCGCGTTCGACGGTGATGGCAACAACCGCTGGAGCCGGAGCTTCGGCGGGGCCGGGTTCGACTGGGCCTACGACGTGGACGTCGACCCCCTGGGCAGCCCCGTGGTGACGGGCACGTTCACCAGCCGCATCGACTTCGGTGACGGGCCCCTGACGAGCGCGGGAGGCGATGATGTCTACGTGGTGAAGCTCGGTCGTGACGGCGAGACGTGGTGGAGCCGAGGCTTCGGCGATCTGCGCAACCAGTCCGCGATGCGCGTCGCCACGGCGGGCCGACGGGATGTCGTCCTGTGGGGACGGCTGCTCGGCACGTTGGACTTCGGCTCGGGTCCGGTGACGGGGATGTCGCCCACGGACTCGTTCCTGACGCGCGTCTCGCCGGAGTAGACGCGAACCGCTCAGCGAGCGTCAGGTCGGGAGGGCCACACCGAGGAGAGCTCCTCCGCGCGTGGCAGGCCCTCCACCGCGCCGGGCTTCTCGACGACCCGCGCCCCCACGGCGCACGCGAAGGTCGCCAGCACCACCAGCTCCTCGCGCGTGGCGGACTCCAGCGCACGGGTGCCGCCGTACCAGCGCACCAGCCCGTGCAGGAGCCCCGCGACGAAGCCATCCCCCGCGCCCGTGGTGTCGACCACCCGGGTTCGAGGCGCCGGCACGTGGACGTCCTCGCCCTTCCAGCGAAACAGCGCGCCCCGCTCGCCGAGCGTCACCACCGGCAGCCTCACGCCCATGCCGGACAGTCGCGTGAGCGCCTCCTGGGGGGACTCCGTGCCGGTGACGAAGCCGATCTCCTCCTCGGACAGCTTCACCACGGTGCACAGCGGCAGCATCCGCGCGAGCAGCGTCTTGAGCTGCGTGGGCTCCTCCCACGCGTGCAGCCGCAGGTTCGGATCACAGCTGACGATGCGGTCCGCCTCGCGCGCCAGGCCGAGCATCCGCACCGTCGCCAGTTGGGCATCCTCACGCTGCAGGGAGTTGGAGCCGCAGTGCACCGCGCGGGCGCGCAGCAGGAAGTCCGCGTCCACGTCGGTCTGCCCCAGGAGGAACTCCGCGGAGCGGGTGCGGAAGAAGGTGAAGCTGCGCTCCCCTTTCGCATCCAGGGAGATGAACACCAGGCCGGTGCGCGCCTCCGTCGTCTGTCGCAGGTGGCTCACGTCCACGCCCTCGCGGGACAGGCTGTCCTTGAGGAAGTGGCCGAACTCGTCCGAGCCCACCACGCCGAGCATCGCCGGCTTCAGCCCCAGCCTCGCCAGCCCCACGGAGACGTTGGCGGGAGAGCCACCGGGACAGGGGTGCCACGCGGGCACGTCGCGCACGCGCTTGCCCTGCTCGGAGGGAAGGAAGTCCACCAGCGTCTCACCGAAGCACACCACGTCCAGCGGCGACTCCTGCCCCTCGCTCATGTGACCTCTCTCGTGTGACGGCTTCGGACCCGCGTCAGTCCAGCCCCACCTGGGCCATGAAGTCCACGCTCTTGAGGCGTCGTCCCAGGTGGTGGGCGATGAAGACGTTGAGCAGTCCGCGCGCGCGGGCACGAAGGTCCGCGGGAAGCGGCGTGCGGGCCCCTTCCTGGAGCGCTCGCAGCCCGGACAGCAGCGCGGACGGGACGAGCACCGCCTCCCGAGCACGGGCGCTGCACGGCTCGCACACCGCGCCCCCGTGCGCCTGGTCGAACCGGGGCCGCTCACCGGGCGCTCCTCCACACAGCGAGCACGCATCGAAGCGCGGCATCAGGCCCGCGTGGGCCAGCGCCGCCAGCTCGAAGGCCAGGAGCGACGTGGGCCCCGCCTCCTTCGCATCCAGGCGGCCCAGGTAGCCCTCCAGCAGGATGAAGAGCTCCGGGTGCGGTTCGTGGTCGCGCGTCAGCTCGCGGCACAGCTCCACCGCGTACAGGGCCCGGGCGATGAGCGACAGGTCCTCGCGCGCGGCGTAGTACCCGGCGACGATGTCCGTGGAGTCCAGCCGCACCGTGGAGCCGCGCGTCTCGACGATGTGCACGCGCAGCCGCATGAACGGCTCCAGCGCGCCCGCGAAGCGCCGCTTGCTCTTGCGCGCCCCCGCGGCGAAGGCCGTCAGCTTCCCATGCTCGCGCGTCAGCAGCGTGACGAGCCGGTCCGACTCGCCGTAGTCCACGGTGGACAGCACGAGCGCATCGTCGTCGTAGCGCTCCATGGCGTCATTCAACGCGCGAGCGGAGAAGGAAGCTTCCCGCTCAGCACGAGGAACACGTAGAGGCCCAGCGCCAGGGCCACCAGGAGGACGGACAGCCCCACGTAGGCCCGCTTGCGGCGCTCCTGCTCCAGCTGCGCGGGCGACGGCGCCGGCACCGAGCGGTCCACCTCCTCGTACCGGAGGATGGCCTCCTCGGGGGACAGGCCAATCACCTGGGCGTAGGCCTTGATGTAGTTCACCACGAAGATGCGCGAGGGCAGCCGCTCCACCTGCCCTGCCTCGAGCGCGGCGATGAGCGTCGGGGGAATCTTGGTCTCTCGCGCGACATCCTCGCGAGACATGCCTCGAAGCTCCCGCTGCTGGCTGAGGTACTTGCCGAAGTCGACGTGGTCCACGGTGCGCCCAGATAGCAGAAGACTAGAGCTTTTCGAGCAGCCTTCGGCAGTCGTCCTTCAGCTCCTGTTCTCCCGCCTTCGCCTTGGCCTCGCAAGTGGAGAAGGCCTGCCGGGCCCCTTCCGCCTGCCCCTGCTTCGCCAGGCACACGCCCTCGCGCATGTGGGCATCGGCCGCGTCCGGGCAGTTCTCGCGGTAGCGGGAGAAGTTACGGCACGACTCGTCCAGCTTGCCCGTCTCGTCGAAGATGATGCCCAGGTTGCGGTAGCCCATGCAGAAGCCGGGGTTGGTCGTCACCGCCGCCTTGAGGCTCCCCACGGCCCGCTGCGTGTCGCCCTTCTTGTAGAAGGCCCAGCCCATGTTGCCCTGCGCGATGTACGGCGTCACGTAGAGCATGTCGTTGAGGACCTGCTCGTACAGCTTGATGGCCTCGTCGTAGCGCCCCTGGTCCAGGTGCACGTTGGCCAGGTTCGTGCGGGCCTCGGAGAAGGTGGGACGCACCTTCAACGCGCGCTCGTAGTGGCCAATGGCCTCGGCCGGGCGCGCGAAGACGAGGTGCAGCAGGATGCCGATGGCGTTGTTCGCCTCCGGATAGTCGGGATCACTCTCCAGCGACACCTGCAGCTCGCGCAGCGCGTCCTGGACGTGGCCTTGCTGCTGGGCCTGGAGCGCCAGGTCGTAGTGGATCTCCGCCTTGCGGCGCTCCTTCTCCGTGGGGACATGGGCACAGCCGGCGAGCGCGAGCACGAGCGCGAGTGGGCGGAACGCGGAGGCGAAGCGGAGCATGGGGCGGTTCTCGACGACGGGGGTGAGCAAGACTCAGAAGGCCGCGAGGAAGCGGCCCAGGGTGGTGGTGACGTTCTTCTTCTCTTCGGCGCGAGCCTTCACCGCGGGCACCAGCGTGGGGTCCTTGAAGAAGACCGGCAGCGTCTTGAGCCACTCGTCCTGCTGCTCCGGGGGCTGACCGCGCCAGTTGGCGTCATCCATCATGAAGCCGAGCGACTCGACGAAGGCGAGCGCGTCCGACTCGTCCTCGCGGTACTCGTCCGCCGTCGTGTTGCGGCGGCCGGACAGGTACACCGCGCAGTCCTCGGCCTCCGCCAGGTAGAGGTACACGAAGACGGCCGCGCCCTGCCCTCCGCGCAGCCCCACGACGAACGCCTGCGCCGGCCCGGCCTGCTTGCCGGGGATGGCCACGTGCGGCGTGTTGAGCGAGGTGTGCAGCGCGAGGATCTGCTCGCGCGTCGCGGGAAGGCCGCGGTAGCGCTCATCCAGGTTGAACACGTCGTGTCTCCGAGAGTCTCGCCCCTCAGCGCGTGGTGAGGGTGAACTCCTGCGTGATGTCCTTCGACTCCGCCGCCGACGTCTGGAAGCGGATGAGCGGGTTGTCGATCATCACGTTGCCACCGCCCTCGTTGCCCTCGCCAATGATGACCCGGAACAGGTGCTTGGGCGAATCGCTGCGCTTGGAACCGGTGGAAATCTTCCGGGCCATCAGCATCACCTGGTTCGCCCCGGGCTTGAGGTGCTGGGTGATGTCCGCGACCACCTGGTCCTCGTTGCCGCGCAGCTTCCGCAGCCACCGGGAGTTCACGTACACGTCGATGTCGTACTCCGTCATCCCGGGCACCGTCTGCTCCGTCACCAGCCAGTAGCGCTGGGTGATGCGCGTCGGCTGGGTGGCCGCGGCCACCGTCGGCTGCGCCGAGGCCATCCCCGCCGTGGGTACCGCCTGCGCCGCCGGAGCCGCCGTGGCGGCGCCACCCGCGGGGACGGCCTGCGCGGCGCTCGGCGTGGGGACCGCGGCCTGGGCGGGAGCCGCCGGAGCGGGCGTCGTCACCGTCGAGACGCGGTAGCCCGCCGCCTCGATGTGGACGTTGCCGGACTCGTCGATGCGGACGGTGGCCTTCTCGAACTTCTGGTTGGTGACGCCGTCGATCAACACGCCGTTGAGATAGACGGAACCCGCCAGGGTGCTCAGCGGGGCCAGCGCCACCAGGGTGGCGACGAGCGCCGCGCGCGAAAAGGGACGATGCATGGGTTCACTCCTCGGAATCTTCAACAGTCCCGGGCACTTGCAACGCTTAGCGCACCCTGGGGACCGGGACAAGGCGCACATGCCTCCGCTTGGAGCGGCCATGGCGCGGCGAGATTCACACGGGGTGTATCAAGGCGTGGGGACGGCGTCCGCCTCGCGCTGGGCGAGCGCCCAGTCTCCGCCCAGGCCATGGCCCTCGCGGAAGCGGCGGAAGTCGCGCCGGACGGCCCGGGGGTAGCGCCGGAAGCGGTCCAGCTCGCCCTGCTTGATGGCATTGCGGATGCGGGTGGGGCCGGCGTTGTAGGCCATCAGCGCCAGCTCCAGGTCGCCGCCGAAGCGGTCCTGCAGCGAGCGCAGGTAGCGGATGCCCAGCCGCACGCACAGCGCCGTGTCGGCCGTCACCTCTTCCCGGGAGAGGCGAAGGCCCTCCTTCTCCGCCAGGAAGTGGAGCGTGCTGGGCTTGATCTGCATCAGCCCCCGCGCGCCCTTCTCGGACACCGCCTCCTCGGCGAAGTCCGACTCCACGTCGATGAGGGCCAGCACCAGGAGCGGATCATACCCCGCCGTCCGGGCCTCCTCGGCGATGGCGTTGCCGAGCTGCCGGCGCAGGGTGAGGCCCAGGCCCGGAGCGCGCCGCGCGAGCACGAGGTCGATGAGGGACGCCTCCGGAGAGGGGCTCTCGGCGACCACGCGCTCGGACAGGACAGGCTGGACCGAGCGCTCCTCCAGCAGCGGCACCAGCCGCGCGGACACGACGAGCGCCACCCCCGCCAGCAGGGGGAGTCGGGAACAGCCTGAGCTCAGAGCGTGGAGAGATTCGAAGAAACGCGTCGCGAACGACCTCCCGCCCGTGGGGGCGGGAGAAGTCACTTGCGTTGCTCCAGGGCCTGGATGCGCTCGGCCACGCGCTCCAACCGGGAGCCGAACGCCTGGAGCTCCTCGCGACGGGGCAGCTTCATCCGGGTGAGGGCCGTGCGAACCCGGTCCTCCACGTTGTGCTCCAAGTCCCTACGGTGGCCGGCCAGGCGGTCCGAGAAGGCCTGGGCTTGGCGCTTCACCTCGTCCTGGCTCCAGCCGGCCACGGACGCCACCTTCTGTACCGCGCGGGAGGCCTCCTCTTCGGCCGTGCTCACCGCGAGGAGCGCCTGACTCCAGATGCGCTCAAAAGTTTCCGCGACAGGGTTCTTCTCTCGGGGGGCCTCGGGCTTGTTGTCCAATGGGTCTCTCCGGGAGGGGGTGTACCAGACCCGTGGGCCTGGAACAGTCGAACGGACCTGCCACGTAATCACACCCCCGGGGTGAAGGAAACGAGAACGAGCCCCCTCCCCTGCCTCATGTCCACTCGTGGAGTGGGAAGGGGGCACCATGCGTCAACCACCCGTCGCTGTTCAGGCGCGGGGAGAGGAGTCCGTGCCCTTCGAGGCACCCGAGCGTCGGATGGGCTTCAAGAGCGAGTCCACCTTGCGCGACAGCTTGGACAGCTCCTTGTTGAGTTCCTGCAGCTGGGACTGGCTGGCCACGCCCACCGCGCCCACCACCTTGGTCTGCAGCCCGTCCAGGCGCTTCTTCAGCTCGGCGCCGGCCGCGTCCACCTTCTTGCCCAGCTCCTTCACGCGCGGGTCCGTCAGCAGCTCACCGGCCTGGAACTTGGTCCACAGGGCCTGGGCCTCCTTCGTGGCCTCCTGGCGGCGGGCGTCCAGCGCCTTCACCACCTTGCCCGCCTCACCCTCCAGCTCCTCGATGCGCTTCTGCGCCTGCGCGAGCTGGGCCTTGAGAAAGACCTCCACGTTGGAGAAACCGCTCTTCGCCGCCTCGGCGCTCGCGTCCACCGCGGGGGTCGTCTCCTCGTGCTTCGTCTCCGCCTGCTTCGTCGTGGCCATGTGTCGTCCTCCCCTTTTCACCCGGCACCGCCGGGCAGTAACCCAGTGAGTCAAAAACTCTCCGCGCAAAACATAACGCGGCGCGCCATGACCGTCAAGGACGACGTCCCGGAAAGCCCGACTAACTGGGTCTGAAAATGAAACCGCCGCCCCGGCACGAAGGCCGGAGCGGCGGGAGGACTGCACCCAGGCTCGCCCGAGGGGCGGCCTGGCGAGCGCTAGGCGGCGCCCGTCGTCTGGGTGCCTTCCGGACGGGGAGCCGGAGCGGACAGGGGCCCACCATCGCCGTGGGCACCGGCCAGCGCGGCCTCCATCTCGTTGACCTCGTCGGTCGGGCTCTCCACCTCGATGTCGAGGTGCTTGTAGTTCGGCAGACCCGTACCGGCGGGGATGAGCCGACCCATGATGACGTTCTCCTTGAGGCCGCGCAGGTAGTCCACCTTGCCGTTGATGGCGGCCTCGGTGAGCACCTTGGTGGTCTCCTGGAAGGAGGACGCCGAGATGAACGACTCGGTGGAGAGCGAGGCCTTGGTGATGCCGAGCAGCAGCGGCTCACCCACGGCCGGGCGCTTGCCCTCGGCCATGATCTTCTCGTTCTCCTCCTCGAACACCCACTTCTCCACCTGCTCGTCGACCAGGAAGTTGGTGTCGCCCACATCCGTGACGCGCACCCGGCGCAGCATCTGCCGGACGATGGTCTCGATGTGCTTGTCGTTAATCTTCACGCCCTGGAGGCGGTAGACCTCCTGCACTTCGTCCACCAGGTAGCGCGCGAGCTCCTTCTCGCCCAGGACCTTGAGGATGTCGTGCGGGTTGGCCGCGCCGTCCATCATCGCCTCGCCGGCCTTCACGCGGTCGCCGGAGTGGACGCTGATGTTCTTGCCCTTGGAGATCAAATACTCCTTGGCCAGGTCCGTGCGCTGCTCGCCGTTCACCTCGGGGGTGATGATGAGCTTGCGCTTGCCCTTGGTGTCCTTGCCGAACGACACCACGCCGTCGATCTCCGCGATGGCCGCGGCATCCTTCGGCTTGCGCGCCTCGAACAGCTCGGCCACGCGGGGCAGACCGCCCGTGATGTCCTTCGTCTTGGTCGTCTCGCGCGGCACCTTGGCGATGACCTCGCCCGGGTGGATCTCATCGCCGTCGTTGACGGTGATGATGGAGCCCTGCGGCAGGAAGTAGCTCGCCGGGTTGCGGGACGAGGGCAGGTCCTTCGTGTTGCCCTGGGCGTCGCGGATGGAGACGCGCGGACGCGCCTCCGGGTCCTTCGACTCGATGACCGTCTTGCGCGACAGACCCGTCACTTCGTCCAGGGTCTCGGACATCGTCACGCCCTCGATGATGTCCTCGTAGCGCACGGTACCGCCCACCTCGGTGAGCAGCGGGATGGCGAACGGATCCCACTCCGCCAGCAGCGTGCTCGCCTCGATGCGCTGGCCTTCCTTCACCAGGATGCGGGCGCCGTAGATGACCTGGTAGCGCTCGCGCTCGCGGCCGGAGTCGTCGACGACGACCAGCTCGCCGTTGCGGTTCATCGCCACGAGCGTGCCGTCCGTCTTCTGCACCGTGATGAGGCCCGCGAACTTCACGCTACCGGCGTACCGGTTCTCCAGGCTGGACTGCTCCGCGCGCCGCGTCGCCGCGCCACCGATGTGGAACGTGCGCATCGTCAGCTGCGTACCCGGCTCACCGATGGACTGCGCCGCGATGACACCCACGGCCTCGCCCACGGACACCTTGCGGCCACGCGCCAGGTCACGGCCGTAGCACTCCACGCAGATGCCGCGCTTGGCCTGGCACGTGAGCACCGAGCGGATCTTCACCTTGTCCAGGCCGCTGTTCTCGATGCGGCGGACGCGGTCCTCGTCGATCTCCTCGTTGGCGCGCACCAGCACCTCGCCCGTGACGGGGTCGAGGATGTCGTCCAGGGCCACGCGGCCCAGGATGCGCTCGCCGAGCGGCTCGATGATCTCACCACCCTCGACCAGGGCCCCGATGAACAGACCGTCCATGGTGCCGCAGTCGTACTCGTTGATGATGGCGTCCTGCGCCACGTCAACGAGACGGCGGGTGAGGTAACCGGAGTTGGCCGTCTTGAGCGCCGTGTCCGCCAGACCCTTGCGGGCGCCGTGCGTGGAGATGAAGTACTGGAGCACCGAGAGACCCTCGCGGAAGTTCGCGGTGATGGGCGTCTCGATGATTTCGCCGGACGGCTTCGCCATCAGTCCGCGCATACCGGCGAGCTGACGGATCTGCTGGGCGCTACCACGCGCGCCCGAGTCGGCCATGATGTAGATGGGGTTGAACGACGGCTGCTTGCGCGACTCCCGCTTGCCGTCCTTCTCCCGCGAGGCCTCCTCCTGGGAGATCTGCTGCATCATCTCCTGGGCGACCTTCTCCGTCACCTCGGCCCAGATATCGATGACCTTGTTGTAGCGCTCGCCGTCGGTGATGAGACCCTCGAGGTACTGGTTCTCGATCTCCGACACCTCCTTGCCCGCGTAGTCCAGGAACTCCTGCTTCTTCGCGGGGATGATCATGTCCTTCAGCGCGATGGAGATACCAGCGCGCGTGGCGTTGAAGTAGCCGAGGCTGCGGATGCGGTCCGCGAGCAGCACCGTCTCCTTCTCGCCGGTCAGGCGGTAGCAGAGGTCGATGAGGCCGCCGAGCGACTTCTTGTCGAGCACCTTGTTGATGGCGTCGAAGCCCACGCGGCGGGGAACCACCTCCCACAGCAGGACGCGGCCGACGGTGGTCTCCTTGCGCTTGCCGTCGATGCGGCAGACCACCTTCGCCTGCAGGTGCACCTCGCCGTGGTCGTACGCGGCGCGGACCTCGTCGGGCGAGCTGAACACGCGGCCCTCGCCGTTGGCGAACTCGCGGGCGCGGGTCATGTAGTAGATGCCGAGCACCATGTCCTGCGTCGGGACGATGATGGGCTTGCCGTTGGCGGGGCTGAGGATGTTGTTCGTCGACATCATCAGCACGCGGGCCTCCATCTGAGCCTCGATGGAGAGCGGCACGTGCACGGCCATCTGGTCACCGTCGAAGTCGGCGTTGAACGCCGCGCAGACGAGCGGGTGCAGCTGGATGGCCTTGCCCTCGATGAGCACGGGCTCGAAGGCCTGCATGCCCAGGCGGTGCAGCGTGGGCGCGCGGTTGAGGAGCACCGGGTGCTCGCGGATGACGTCCTCGAGGATGTCCCAGACCTCGGGACGCTCCTTCTCCACCATCTTCTTGGCCGACTTGATGGTGGTGACGTAGCCCTTCTCTTCGAGCTTGTTGTAGATGAACGGCTTGAACAGCTCGAGCGCCATGATCTTCGGCAGGCCGCACTGGTGCAGGCGCAGCTCGGGACCGACGACGATGACGGAGCGGCCCGAGTAGTCCACGCGCTTGCCGAGCAGGTTCTGGCGGAACCGGCCCTGCTTGCCCTTGAGCATGTCGGACAGCGACTTGAGCGGGCGCTTGTTGGGGCCCGTGATCGTCTTGCCGCGGCGGCCGTTGTCGAACAGCGCGTCGACGGCCTCCTGCAGCATCCGCTTCTCGTTGCGGATGATGATGTCCGGAGCGTTGAGCTCCTGCAGGCGCTTGAGACGGTTGTTGCGGTTGATGACGCGGCGGTACAGGTCGTTCAGGTCGGAGGTCGCGAAGCGGCCACCGTCGAGGGGAACGAGCGGGCGCAGGTCCGGCGGGATGACCGGAATCACGTCCAGCATCATCCACTCGGGCTTGTTGCCGGAGACGCGGAACGCCTCGGCCACCTTCAGGCGCTTGGCGTACTTCTTCCGCTTCGCCTCGCTGGTGGTCTCGCGCATGTCCTTGCGCAGCGCCTCGGACAGCTTCTCCACGTCCAGGCCCTTGAGCATCTCGCGGACGGCCTCGCCGCCCATGCCCGTGGTGAAGGAGTCCTCACCGTGCTCCTGGTAGAGCCGGTGCATCTTCTCCTCGCTGATGAGCTCACCGGCCTGCAGCGGCGTCGACTTGGGGTCGAGGACGATGTAGCTCTCGCAGTAGAGGACCTTCTCCAGCTCCTTGAGCGTGATGTCGAGCAGGTTGCCGATGCGGCTGGGCAGCGACTTGAGGAACCAGATGTGGGCCACCGGCGTGGCCAGGGTGATGTGACCCAGACGCTCGCGGCGGACCTTCGACTGGATGACCTCCACGCCACACTTCTCACACACCACGCCACGGTGCTTCATGCGCTTGTACTTGCCGCAGTTGCACTCGTAGTCCTTCACCGGCCCGAAGATGCGGGCGCAGAACAGGCCGTCACGCTCCGGCTTGAACGTGCGGTAGTTGATGGTCTCGGGCTTCTTCACCTCACCGTGCGACCACTGGCGGATCTTGTCGGGCGACGCCAGCGCGATGCGAATGGCGTTGAACGACAACGGGTCCTTCGGCTTCTCGAAGAAGTTGAAAATGTCCTTCACGTTGCCTCCGAAATCTCGTGAGGCGTCCCCCGTGGGGAACGCCAGCTGATTCGGGCCCCCGCCCCGGACCCGGCCGCGCCCACCCCCTCACGGGGTGGCGGGCGGCCGGTCAGGCGGGCGCGCCGGCTCTAACTCAGGCCTCGGTCCCGGTCTTGCGCTCCTCGCCGTCACCGCCGCCGAGGAAGTCGCCGCCGAAGCTGCGCTGCCGCTCCGGGGGGGCGCTCTCGAGCAGCTCGACGTCCAGCGCGAGCGACTGGAGCTCCTTGAGGAGCACGTTGAACGACTCGGGCAGGCCGCTCTCCAGGACGTTGTCGCCCTTGACGATGGCCTCGTACATGCGCGTGCGGCCCACCACGTCGTCCGACTTGACGGTGAGGAACTCCTGCAGCGTGTACGCCGCGCCGTAGGCCTCCATCGCCCAGACTTCCATCTCGCCCAGACGCTGACCGCCGAACTGCGCCTTGCCGCCCAGCGGCTGCTGGGTGACCAGGGAGTAGGGCCCGATGGAACGCGCGTGGATCTTCTCGTCCACCAGGTGGTGCAGCTTGAGCATGTACATCACGCCCACGGTGACGTTCTGGTCGAACGGCTCACCCGTGCGGCCGTCGAAGAGCACCATCTGGCCCGTGCGGGGCAGCTTGCCCTCGTCGAGCAGCTGGTGGATCTCCAGCTCCTGGGCGCCGTCGAACACCGGCGTCGCCACGTGGATGCCGCGCTTGGAGCGACGGCACAGCTGGCGGATCTCCTCCTCGTCCAGCTTGTCGAGGAACGCCGCGAACGGGGTCTCCGCGCCGTAGATGACCTTGAGGCGCTCCTTGATGGCCTCCGCGCCCCAGTTGTCCTCCACGTAGCGCTGCAGCGCCTCGCCGGTGCCCTTGGCGGCCCAGCCCAGGTGCGTCTCGAGGATCTGCCCGATGTTCATGCGGCTGGGAACGCCGAGCGGGTTGAGGACGATGTCCACCGGACGGCCGTCCTCCAGGTACGGCATGTCCTCCTCGGGGAGGATGCGGGACACGACGCCCTTGTTTCCGTGGCGGCCGGCCATCTTGTCGCCCACGGCCAGCTTGCGCTTGATGGCGACGTACACCTTCACCATCTTGATGACGCCCGGAGGCAGCTCGTCGCCCTTCTTGATGCGGGCGATCTTCTCGCCGAAGGCCAGCTTCACGGCCTCCTTCGTCTCCTCCAGGTTGCGCAGGATGTCGCGCACGCGGGAGTCGAGCGGGTCGCCGACGGAGATCTCACCCCAGTACTTGTAGGGCACCGTGGCCAGCAGCGCGTCGTCGAGGATGTCCCCCTTCTTCAGGAGGATCTTCCCCTTGTCGTCCACGAGCTTGCCCTGGACCTCCTTGCCGCGGACCAGCGCGCGGATGCGGCCGATGGCGCTGTCCTGGAGGACCTTGATCTCGTCGTTCTGGTCCTTGAGGAGCTTCGCCTCCTCCATGGACTCGATCTGCTTGGCGCGCTCGTCCTTCTCCACGCCCTTGCGGCTGAACACCTTGGCGTTGATGACGGTGCCCACCACGCCCGGGGGCACGCGCAGGGAGCTGTCGCGCACGTCGCCGGCCTTCTCGCCGAAGATGGCTCGCAGGAGCTTCTCTTCGGGAGACAGCTGGGTCTCGCCCTTCGGGGTGATCTTGCCCACCAGCACGTCGCCCGGCTTCACCTCGGCGCCGATGCGGATGATGCCGCTCTCGTCCAGGTCCTTGAGGGCCTCCTCACCCACGTTCGGGATGTCGCGGGTGATCTCCTCCTTGCCCAGCTTGGTGTCGCGCGCGATGCACTCGAACTCCTCGATGTGGATCGACGTGAAGACGTCGTCCTTGAGGATGCGCTCGCTGATGAGGATGGAGTCCTCGAAGTTGTAGCCCTGCCACGGCATGAACGCGACGACCACGTTCTGCCCCAGCGCCAGCTCGCCCGTCTCGGTGGCCGGGCCGTCGGCGATGACGTCACCCTTCCGGACCTTGTCGCCCTTGCTGATGATGGGCTTCTGGTTGAGGCAGGTGTTCTGGTTGGAGCGCTGGTACTTGAGCAGGTTGTAGATGTCGACCTCGCTCGACACGTCGCTCAGCGAGGCCGGCACGTCCGCCTTCACCACGATGCGGCCGGCGTCCACGCTCTCCACCGTGCCGTCACGGCGCGCGACACACGTCACGCCCGAGTCGCGCGCGACGATGGCTTCGATGCCCGTGCCCACCAGCGGAGCGCTGGTGCGCAGCAGCGGAACCGCCTGGCGCTGCATGTTCGAGCCCATGAGGGCGCGGTTGGCGTCGTCGTTCTCCAGGAACGGGATGAGCGACGCGGCCACCGACACCAGCTGGTTCGGCGACACGTCCATCAGGTCCACGTCCTCGGCGCGCGCCTGGACGAACTCACCGCCGCGGCGGCTGGACACGAGCGCGTTGACGAACTTGCCCTTCTTGTCCGTCTCCGCGTTCGCTTGCGCGATGGTGTGCTTCTCCTCCTCGAGCGCCGAGTAGAAGGCCACGTCCGTCGTCACCACGCCCGCGTCGACCTTGCGGTACGGCGTCTCCACGAAGCCGAACTCGTTGACGCGCGCGTAGGTGGACAAGGACGCGATGAGGCCGATGTTCGGACCTTCCGGCGTCTCGATGGGGCAGATGCGGCCGTAGTGCGTCGGGTGGACGTCGCGGACCTCGAAGCCCGCGCGCTCACGCGTGAGGCCGCCGGGCCCGAGCGCGGACAGACGACGCTTGTGCGTGACCTCGGACAGGGGGTTCGTCTGGTCCATGAACTGCGACAGCTGGCTGGACCCGAAGAACTCCTTGATGACCGCCGTGACGGGCTTGGCGTTGATGAGGTCGTGCGGCATGAGCGTCTCGATCTCCTGGAGACTCATGCGCTCCTTGATCGCCCGCTCCATGCGAACCAGACCGATGCGGTACTGGTTCTCGAGCAGCTCGCCCACCGCGCGCACGCGCCGGTTGCCGAGGTGGTCGATGTCGTCGATGGTGCCCTTGCCGTTCTTCAGATCGATCAGGTAGCGGATCACCTCGAGGATGTCCCGCTTGGTGAGGATCTGCCCGTCGAGCGGCTCCTCGAGGCCGAACTTGAAGTTCAGCTTGAGGCGACCCACCTTGGACAGGTCGTAGCGCTCGGGGTTGAAGAACAGGTTCGTGAACAGGTTGATGGCCGTCTCGGGCGTCGGCGGATCGCCAGGACGCAGACGACGGTAGATCTCCATGATGGACTGCTCGGGCGTCTCGAGCTTGTCCAGCATGAGCGTCTCACGCAGGTAGGGACCCACGTTGAGGTTGTCGATGAAGAGGACCTTGAACTCCTTGATGTTGCGCTTGAGGAGCTCGTCCACCTTCTCCTGCGAGACTTCCTCGTTGCACTCGAGGATGACCTCGCCGGTGTTCTCGTCCACCACGTCGTACGCGGACACCTTCGTGAAGAGCTCGTCCGCGTCGATGGGGAGCGTCTTCATCTTCGCCGCCTCGAGCTTCTTGATGGCGACGCGGGTGAACTTGCGGTTCTTCTTGACGATCAGCTCACCCGTCTTCGTCTTGATGTCGCGGGTGGCGCGCTGGCCCGGGAGCAGCTCCAGCTCGACGCTCTTCTCGAAGTCCGTCGCGCTCTGGAGGTAGATGGTCTCCGTGGCGTAGTAGTAGTTGAGGATCTCCTCGGTGGAACCCTTGAACTCCAGCGGATTCTTCTTCGCGGTGTCGCTGACGGCGCCCAGGGCGCGGATGAGCACCGTGGCGGGCAGCTTGCGGCGCCGGTCGATGCGCACGTACAGCAGGTCCTTGTGGTCGAACTCGAAGTCGATCCACGAACCGCGGTAGGGGATGATGCGCGCGTTGTAGAGCAGCTTGCCCGACGAGTGGCTCTTGCCCTTGTCGTGGTCGAAGAACGCGCCCGGGCTGCGGTGCAGCTGGCTGACGACCACGCGCTCCGTGCCGTTGATGATGAAGGTGCCGTTCTGGGTCATCAGCGGGATTTCCCCGAAGTAGACCTCCTGCTCCTTCACGTCGCGGATGGACTGCGCGCCGGTCTCCTCATCCTTGTCCCACACCACCAGGCGGACGACGACCTTGATGGGCGCGGAATAGGTCATGCCACGCTGGTGGCACTCATCGACGTCGTACTTCGGCTTCTCCAGGTGGTAGCTGACGAACTCCAGCGACGACGTCTCGTTGAAATCCCGAATCGGGAAAACCGAGTTGAAGACACCCTGAAGGCCGATGTCCTCACGCTTCTCCGGGGCGATATCGGCCTGGAGGAACTTCTCGTAGGACTGCTTCTGGATGTTGATAAGATTGGGAATGTCGATGATCTTCGCGATCTTCGCGAAGGTCTTCCGCACGCGGAAATTGTTCTGGATCTGCGTCGGCATTCTGGCTCCGGGGACGGCTGCTCGGGCGGGGCAAACTTCAATAACGCGCGGCGGCGCCGGGAAATTTGCAACGGTCAAATGGGCAAAGCCGGCAGCCCCCCTACTGGGAGCGCCGGCCTGCTCATCCGGTCAGGAGGCTGCTTGGAAATTCCCGGAAACCAAGCAGCCCCTGTACGACTTACTTGATGTCGACGGTGGCGCCAGCGGCAACGAGCTGGTCCTTGATCTTCTTGGCGTCGTCCTTGTTGACGCCCTCCTTGACCGTCTTGGGCGCGCCCTCGACCAGGTCCTTGGCCTCCTTCAGGCCCAGGCCGGTGATCGCGCGGATCTCCTTGATGACGTTGATCTTGTTGGCGCCGGCGTTCGACAGCACCACCGTGAACTCCGTCTTCTCCTCGACCGGGGCGGCGGTCGCAGCACCACCCGCGGGGGCGGCAACGGCGACGGCGGCGGCGGAGACGCCCCACTTCTCCTCGAGGGCCTTCACCAGGTTGGCGGCCTCGATGATGGTCAGGCCGGAGAGCTGCTCAACGATTGCATTCAGGTCAGCCATGGAACTCGTCCTTCTGGGTTTGACTAACGGCCTGCGTCCCCGTGGGAGCTACGGCCGTCAAGGTTGGTGTAGAGAAACTTCTCGGATGAATCAGGAAAACTAACCCTGCGCCTTGTCCGCGTGGGCCTGAACGACCCGCGCGAGCTGGGAACCCGGGGCGGCAATCGTCCGAACCAGCTTGCCAGCCGGCTGGTTGAGCATGCCGAGCAGCTGCGCCCGGAGCTCGTTGAGACCCGGCAGCTTCGCCAGCTGCTTGACGCCGTTGACGTCGACCTTGCGGCCGTCGACCACGGCGGTGCGGATCTTGATCTTGTCCTCGAGGTCCTTCGTGAACTCGGTCAGGATCTTCGCCGGGGCCACCACGTCGCCGTAGCTCAGGCACAGAGCCACCGGACCCGTGAAGTCATCAGCGATGACAGCCACGTCCGTGCCCTGCGCGGCACGGCGCGCCAGCGTGTTCTTGATGACCTTGTACTCGACGCCGCCCTCGCGGAACTTCTTGCGCAGCTTCGTCACCGTCTCCACATCCACCTTGGAGAACTCCGCGACGATGGCCGACTTGGTCCGCGAGAACTTCTCGTGGAGCTCCTTGATCATCTCCTCCTTCTCGCTCTTCAGCACTTTGACTCACCTCCTTCTTGGCCCGTCTTCCGACGGGCGTGATGCCTGGGCCAAAGTGGCAGAGCGAGAGGAGCCTCCGAGAGACACCACACCGCACCTCCAGTCTCGGCAGGGCTGGCCTTGCGGCCGTTTGAACCCGACAGAGGAAGCCACGCCCCGACCGGTTGTCCGGTTCCCAACGGGGCACTTCTCCTCTGACCGGGTCCCTGCTGTCATGAACCAGGTCGAAGCGCACGCCTCATGACGTGGCGCTCCAATTGCAAAAGCCGGGGGCCTATACCCCCGGCTTCGGCAAAGATCCAGAACTTTCGAACCTGAGACGTCAGGCAGGCGGCAGCTCTGACTCCCCCACTGCGGGGAAGTGAGCACCGCCCGCCTGCTGGCCGCCTAGCGGTGGCGGGCCAGAATCTCCTGGGTATCGATCTTGATGCCCGGGCCCATCGTCGTGGAGATGGCGATGCCCTTCAGGTACACGCCCTTGGCGGTGGCCGGCTTGAGCTTCATCACCAGGTCCACCAGCGCGTTGAAGTTGCCCTCGAGCTTGTCCACCGAGAAGGAGGCCTTGCCCATCTTCGCGTGGACGATGCCGGCCTTCTCCGCGCGGAAGTCGACCTTACCGCCCTTGGCGTCGCGGATGGCCTTGGCCACGTCCATGGTCACCGTGCCGACCTTCGGGTTCGGCATCAGGCCACGAGGACCGAGCACCTTACCGAGGCGACCCACGATACCCATCATGTCCGGGGTGGCGATGACGGTGTCGAAGTCGAGGAAGCCCTCCTCGATGCGCTTCTGGAGGTCCTCCGCGCCCACGATGTCCGCGCCCGCGTTGCCAGCCTCGGTGGCGCGCTCGCCCTTGGCGAACACGGCCACGCGCACGGTGGCGCCCGTACCGTTCGGGAGGACCACGGCGCCACGGACCATCTGGTCCGCGTGCTTCGGGTCCACACCCAGGTTGATGGCCACGTCGACCGTCTGGTCGTACTTCGACGCGCGCGCATCCACCGTCTTCTTCAGCAGCGCGAAACCCTCGGCCACCGTGTAACGCTTCTCGCGGTCCACCAGCGCGGCGGCCGCCCGGAACTTCTTCCCATTAGCCATGACAGAAATCCTCGTCCGTGAGTGGGGCGGCGGCCTAGCCGACGACGTCGATGCCCATGGAGCGCGCGGTGCCAGCAATGGTGTTCATGCAGGCCTCGAGCGACGCGGCGGTGGTGTCCTGAATCTTCTTCTTGGCGATCTCCTCGAGCTGCGCGCGGGTGATCTGCCCCACCTTCTCCTTGCCAGGCTTCTTCGCTCCCGAGCCCTTCTTCTTCTCGGTGTGCAGGCCCGCCGCCTTCTTGATGAGGACGGCCGCCGGAGGCGTCTTGAGGATGAACGTAAAGGAGCGGTCCTGATAGACGGTGATGATCACCGGGATGATCAGACCCTCCTTGGCCTCCGCCTGCGTCTTCGCGTTGAACTGCTTGCAGAACTCCATGATGTTCACGCCCTGCTGACCGAGCGCGGGGCCGATCGGCGGAGCGGGGTTCGCCTTGCCGGCGGGAATCTGCAGCTTGACCTGACCTGTGACCTTCTTCATCGGCTGACAACTGCCTTTCGAGGGGGTGGTCCAGACGGGCCTCCAGACGGGGAGGCTCTCCCACCCATGGGACCGCGTCCTGACGGACGCGGAAGTACCGCGAGGCGCGCTCTATCCGAGTCGCCCGCGAAAAACTAGCCGGTGGTCTTCTCCACCTGCATGAAGTCCAGCTCCACGGGGGTGGCGCGACCGAAGATGCTCACGAGCACCTTCACGCGACCCTTCTCCGCGTTGACCTCTTCCACCGTGCCGTTGAAGTTGGCGAACGGGCCGTCCACCACACGCACCGTGTCACCATCGTCGAACTGCACCTTGGGCTTGGGCTTGAGCGTGCCCTCGGAGATCTGCGACGTGAGGTTCGCGACCTCCTTCTCCGAGATGGGCCGCGGCTGCTCGTTCTGCCCCGTGCCCGGGAAGCCGGTGATCTTCGGCGTGTTCTTCACCAGGTGGAGCGTCCGGTCGTTCAGCTCCATCTGCACGAAGATGTAGCCCGGGAAGAACTTGCGACGAGAGGTCTTCTTCTCGCCCTTCACCATCTCCACGACCTGCTCCATGGGGATGAGGATCTCACCGAACTGGTCCTGGAGCCCCTCGAGGCGGATCTTCTCCTCCAGGCTCTTCTTCGCCTGGTTCTCGAAGTTCGAGTAGGTGTGGACCACGAACCATTTCATCGCCATTACAGCTTCCCCCACAGGGACGGCAGCCACTCCACCATCAAGTTGTATGCGACGGTGTCGATGCAGAAGAGCAGCACCGCGGCCACGAGCGAGGCGACGACCACGGCCACGGTCGACGTCCGGGTCTCCGGCCAGGTAGGCCAGGACACCTTCATCAGCTCGGACGCGACCTCCATGGAGAGGGTGTGCGTCTTGGGGTGGAAGTAGCCGGCCAGTGCGAGGCCCACGGCCGCCAGGTAGCCCACGAGCGTGGACACCTTCCAGTCCAACCCCTCGACGAGCACCGCATCGGGCCATCCGAAGCTGGCCCACAGCGCTCCGAACAAGCGCTCCAGGAACAGCGCCAGGATGATGCCGGCGAGGAGGTAGAAGATGACCACGAGCCGCTTCGGATCCATCGCCGAGCGGTTAGCCTGCTGGCTGGCCTCTGATGCCGTCGCCATGGTGCCTCACGAGGTACTGCGAAAGCGAAATTTCACGAACTGCGGAAACACAGGAACCCCCGGTACCTCCAGGTACCGGGGGCCCCGCTCCCACTGAGACTTGGCAGGCCAGGAGGGATTCGAACCCCCAACACGCGGATTTGGAGACCGCTGCTCTACCGTTGGAGCTACTGGCCTAGAATCTCTCAGGAACTACCGACCTAGACCTTACCTTCCTTATGGTCCGTGTGCTTGCGGCACCGCGAGCAGAACTTGCTCAGCTCGAGCTTGTCCTGGCTCTTCCGCTTGTTCTTCGTGGTCGTGTAGTTCCGCTCCTTGCACACCGTGCATTCGAGCGAAATGATGGAACGATTGCCCTTCGGCATGGCCTACCTCTTCAGACACGGAAGGGGAAGGTTACCATCAGGCACCTTCCCCTCGGAATCCGGTG
Source organism: Myxococcus sp. AS-1-15 (assembly GCF_020037055.1). Classification (NCBI taxonomy): domain Bacteria; kingdom Pseudomonadati; phylum Myxococcota; class Myxococcia; order Myxococcales; family Myxococcaceae; genus Myxococcus; species Myxococcus sp. AS-1-15. The sequence goes on from NZ_JAIQDF010000025.1 coordinate 100,915, forward strand.
TTTGGGGCCAGGGAGCTTGAAAGCTCCCCGGGCGGGTTACTCGATGACTTCCGCCACGACGCCGGCGCCCACCGTGCGGCCACCCTCGCGAACAGCGAAGCGCAGCTCCTTCTCCATCGCGACAGGGGTGATCAGCTCCACCTCGATCGCGATGTTGTCGCCCGGCATCAC
>NZ_JAIQDF010000026.1:0-89060 GCF_020037055.1 Myxococcus sp. AS-1-15
GTGGGAGAGTAGGTCGCTGCCGGATTCTTTTTGAGAAGCCCTCGTCGCCTCGTGCGACGGGGGCTTTTCTTTTTTCCAGCTCCCATCGCTGAACACATATCAGACCCCCAGCGAAGTTCGCGCTGAGGGTCCGAGGTATGGCTCAGGCAACTCGGAGCACGACCTTGCCCATGGTAGCGCGGGACTCCAGTTGCCGGTGGGCTTGGGTGGCGTCTTCCAGCCCGACCACCAACCCCAGCTTCACCCGAAGCCGTCGGGCCGCGAGGGCCTGACCCAATGCCTCTCGCGCCTGGCGCTGCAGGGCGGCCGGGTGCGGGGTGCGCAACCAGTACGCGCTGACCTTCAGCGACTTCGCGTAGAGCGCCTCCACCTCGAATGCCGGCGGAGGACCACTGGCGTTCCCGTACGCCACCAGGTGGCCGAAGGGCGCGAGCGACTCGAGGCTGCTCGCCCAGGTGCTGGCGCCCACCGAGTCCAGCACCAACTCCACTCCGCTGCCTCCCGTCACCTGCTTCACCCAATCCGAGACTGACGCCGAGCCTCCGTACACGAAGACCTCGTCGGCGCCTGCCTCTCGCGCCAGTGCGGCTTTGTCCGTGTTCGACACGGTCCCCAGCACCACGGCTCCCAAGGTCTTGGCGAGCTGGATGGCGAGAAGACCCACGCCTCCCGCCGCGGCGTGGATGAGGACCCGGTGACCTTTCTGCACCTGCGCTGACGTGAAGAGGAGATGCCAGGCCGTGAGGCCCTGCACGAGGAGCCCCGCTGCCTCCTCGAAGGAGACGTGCTCAGGAAGCTCCAGGAGCTCATCCACCGAAGTCGTCGCCAACTCCGCATAGCTCTGCTGTGCGAGCGCCACCACTCGCTTGCCGACCCATCGTGAGTCGACACCCTCGCCGACCTGGTCCACGACCCCCGCGGCCTCGCTTCCGAGGATTCGTGGGAGCGGGGCCGTGGCGTCGTAGAGGCCTCGACGGCGTTCCGTGTCCGCGAAGTTCACGCCCGCAGCCCTCACCCGGATTCGCGCCTGGCCAGGACCCGCGGTCGGGTCTGATACCTCTTCCAGCCGCAACACGTCCGGACCGCCTATCTCGTGGTAGCGAATCGCTCTCATCCCCGCGTCGTAACGACGAGGTGACTTCGTCGCCGCTGCTCGCTCGCGAGGATTCGCGCGACGCCGAGGTGCTCCTGCTCTCGCACTGGTCCCTGACAGAGGGCCGACTGGGTCCGCTGCGGCTGTCGCTGTTCCGCTGTTGTTGACCCATGGACGTGAAAAAGTGGGGGAACGAAGCGGGAACGCCTCGTGTGACTGGCCTCGGTCCACCGGGCTTGCTTGAGTGGCGCTCCCCCACGCAAGAGGAGCCTCCTGAATGAAGCTGCTTCGTCCCTCGCTTGGTGTCCTGCTCGCGGCCGGTTTCTTCGTCGCGCCCATGCGCTCCGATGCCGCCACGGTCCGCGTCGGGCTCGGGGCAGACTATTGGATTGATCAAAGCGCGGCCTTCAGCTTCCTGCTGGGCGTGGAAGGCCGGCTCGCGGGGCCTCTCTCGGTGGGCGCTCGCTTCGGCGCCTCGCTCATCACCGATGGCAACGACGTGGGAATCCCCCTGGATGTCGTCCTCCGCGCGAACATCGCCAGCGCGGGGGTCTACGTCGAAGGACTCGTGGGGCCCTGGATTGTCATGGGCCGTGGCGATGCGCTTCGCGCGCATGCCGCCTTCGGCTTCGGCCTGCAGGGCAAGGCCGCGAGCATCGGCGTGGAGGTGGGCTACCTGGACCCCGACCCCGTCATCGGTCTGCGCCTGGGCTACAAGTTCTGAGGCTCAGTAGTGCGGTGGGCGCTCTTGCTGACGGGCGTCCACCAGCCCGGGCTCGGCCTCCAGCTTCTTCTTCAGGAGGTCCAGCTCCACGCGCAGCGCCTCGATGACCCGCTGCTGCTGATAGAGCACGTCGCTCAGCGCCTGCAGCGTCTCCTGCTGCTGCATGTAGCGAAGCTCCAGCTCGGTGATGCGCGACTCGTCCATGGGGCCCACCCTTACCTCGGAGTGGCCCCCGTCGTCCCTCCCTCGCAGCTCCCCGGCGTCCTGCCATGAACGTCCAGGAACACCTCCAACGTGCGCGCGAGCTCCTCGCCCGGGGCCAGCCCGAGCTGGCCGAGTCCGCGCTCAGTGACGCCATCGACGCCTCCGTCGCCCAGGAGGACCTGGTGCTCCTCACCCGGGCCCGCTTCGCCCTAGGAGAGCTGCTCTTCCAGCAGGAGCGCGATGACGAGGCCCTGCCCTACCTCCTCGCCGTCGTGCGGACCGAGCGTGTCGATGGCTCGGTGGACCACGAGGTCAAGGCCTCCGCGCGCATGCTCCGGCAGATTCGAGGCATCGAGCCTCGCTGAGCCCCGCGCCCTGTCAGGGGACGCTGCAGGACTGGCGGATGAGCTCCATCCGTCCGGAGAAGCGACGCTCGAGGTCCATCCGCGTCAGTCTCGCGTCGTCGATGCGCCGCGCCTCGAGTTGCATCGCGCACAGGGCCGCCAAGGCCTTGGGGCTTCCCAAGTCGAGTCGGTCCGCCTGTCTCAAAGCCTCCTGGGCACCGTCCACATCTCCCAGGCGGAACAAGGCCAGCCCCAGCTCGAAGTGAGCGAGCGAGAGCCTGGGGTCCTCCAGCGTCGCCTTGCGCAACACCGCCACGGCCTCCGCTCCCTGGCCGGCCGCGCGCAGTACCAGCGCCTGCTCCACCAGCAGCCGCGCGAGGGGGACCTTTCCCCGCAGCGCCATGAGCACCGCGAACGCTTCCGACGGCCGCTGGGCCGCGCTCAGCAGTCGCGCGTAACGAAGCCCGATGAGCGGCTCTCCCGGGGCCTTCTCGAACGCGGCCTTCATCGCCTCGGATGCGCCCACCGTGTCGCCACCCCGCTCCCGGAGCTCCGCTCGGAACACGTCGGGCCGGGCGTCCATGGGCGCCAGCTGGTTCGCCCGCTCCAACGCCGTGCGGACACAGCGCTCCATCCGCTCCACTTCACAGACGCGCGCGAGCAGCAGCTGCGTCTCCATTGCCTCGGGCTCCCGGCGCTCCGCCGCCAGGGCCAGCTCGTGTGCCTCGGCCGGGGCGCCGTCGAGCAGCAGCTCCGCGGCTTCACGCAGCTCCGCGGCCGTCGCCTTCGGATGCTCTCGCAAGGGGAGCAGCAGCCTGACGCGCTGCTCGGGCAGCGGGGTGGCTCGAGCGATGCTCAGCTCCTGCTCCGGCATGTTCCTGGGCAGGAACAGCGGGATGAGGTGAATCAGGAACGCCACGCCACACACCACCAGCATGCCGCGCAGGCCCTGATCGACCCGCCAGCGCCGTCGCTTCCCGGCTGGCACCTCCTCGGTGAGGGGTTGCTGTCGCTCTGCTTCCATCCGCCGCACGTCCCGTTCTCGCCCAGCCGCTGGCGCGGCTCACACTGCCCGAAGTCGCGGCCGGAGGCCTCGAGGCAATTCGACCCCGCAGCTCCAGCACAGCTCGAAGTTGCCCGGGTTCTCCTCCCGACAGCCCGGACACTCCACCGTGCGCGAGGCCTCCTCCTGGTTCTCCTTCAGCTCCGCGACCACCGCTCGCGCCTGCTCCACGTCCTCGGGATGGAGCCAGAGCTCCACCCACGTCTCGCCGCTCGGAATCTCTCCGGTCAGCGGGGCCAGCGACTCGCCGCGCACCTGGACGGACATTCCCTCGGCTTCCAGCGTCCCCGCCAGCAGCCGCGCCTCTCCCACCGTGCGGTGCACGGAGAACTGCACACGCTTCATGTCTCTCTCTTCACAGATGACGGGGCGCTCGGCAACCACACCCACCGCTGCCGTGCCGCCTTCTCTCACCGAAGCCTGCTCGTCTGCTTATTGTTCATGCTTTGTCACAACCCACGCAGGTCGACTGTCGCCTGTCCCCTGGTGTTTGCCTTTCACCGCGCGTCCAGGTGAAGATCAACATCGGCGGGGCGCCGCCCGAGCGTCTCCCGGTGCGCCCTCCACTCACTGTGTGAAGCCTTTGTCCAGGATGCGAGACGCCGTCCCATGCGTGCGCACGCTCTCCAATTCCGTTCGGCTCTTCCCACACACCTCGCGTGGGTTCGCTACGGCTTCGCCGTCCTCTGCGTGAGCCTCGCGGGGCTCGCCGCGTGGTGGTTCGTCTTGCCTGGGGCCACGGCGCTCCTGCTGTCGCTCTCGGCCGTGCTGCTCGCGGCGCTCACCGGAGGCGCGGGACCCGCCGGGTTGGCGACCCTGGTGGGGACGCTCCTCTGCATGCTCGGTCCCGCATCGCCAGCGAGCCCCTCGGCGCCGAGCACCGTCGCCCTCTTCCTCATCGTGGGGGCGCTTGCCTCCCTGCTGGCGGGACGACGTGTACAGGTACCAGAGCGCGTCACGGCGCCCTCGCTCGTGACACCCGCGCCGTCCTCCGGCCTGGAAGCCCACTTGCTGCGAAGCCTCAACGACGCGGTCCTGGCCACCGACAACCGAGGCGTCGTGCGCTACCTCAATCCCGCGGCCGCGCACCTGCTGCAGTGCTCGGAGGCGGAGGCCCTGGGTGCTCCCCTCTCACACGTGCTGCGCTCCCGCCCCGAGTCGGGCTCCTTCCCGCTGCGCCAGGCGGCGCCTCCCAAGACGTGGTCCCAGTGGCCCCGCGCGCTGAAGCGACGCGACGGCGGAGAGCTGCCCATCGAGGAGTGCACCGTGTCCCTGCGCGGGGCCGATGACGAAGAGCTCGGCGCCGTGTGGGTGTTCCGCGACGCGACGGCGCGTCGACAGCTGGAGCTCGAGCGGACGCGGTTGCTCGAACGCGAGCACGCGGCGCTCGCCGAGGCCCAGGTCCAGCGCGAGCGGATGGAGTCACTCTTCCTCCAGGCCCCCGTCGCCATCGCTGTCTTCCGTGGGCCGGACCATGTCTGTGAGCTGCTCAATCCCCAGGCGTGCGCGCTGCTGGAGGTGGATGCCCACGCCATCGGCAAGCCGCTGCGCGACCTGCAGCCCGCCATGGACCCCGGCATGTTGCGGCTCCTCGATGACGTCTACCGCGAAGGCAAGCCCCTCTCCGGGCGCGAGGTGCCCCTGGCCTCCGCGTCTCCCTACGTCACCCCGGCGCTCTCCCGACAGCAGCGCTTCCACGACTTCAGCTGGCAGCCCTGGCGTGATGCCCGAGGCGTCGTCCAGGGCGTGATGGCCGTCGCCGTGGAGGTGACGGGACTGGTGGTGGCCCGGCGCGCCGCGGAGGACCTGGCGAGGGACTTGCGCGAGGTGGTCCAGTCCCGCGACGAGTTCCTCTCCATCGCGAGCCATGAGCTGCGCACCCCCATCACCTCCGTCCAACTCCAGCTCCAGTTCCTGCTGCGTGGCGCGCCGGCGATGGGCTCCGAGGCCACGGCCTCGCTCGTGCGTCGCCGCGTCGAGTCCACGCTGCGCTCCGTCGCCCAGCTGCACCAGCTCGTCGCCACGTTGTTGGACGTGTCCCGCATCCGCGCGGGTCGACTCGACCTGCATCGTGAGCGGGTGGACCTGTCGTCACTCACTCAAGAGATGGTGTCCCGCGTCCAGGAGGACGCGGCGGGCGCGCGATGCCCCGTGCGGCTCGTGGTGTCCGAGCCCCTCGTCGGCCACTGGGACCGCGTGCGGCTGGAGCAGGTCATCACCAACCTGCTGTCCAATGCCTTCAAGTACGGCGCGCAGCAGCCCGTGGACGTCCTCGTCACGCGCGAGGACGGCTACGCGCGCTTGAGCGTGAAGGACCATGGCATCGGCATCGCTCCCGAGGACCACGCCCGCATCTTCCAACGCTTCGAGCGCGCCGTGTCCCAACGCCACTACGGCGGCTTCGGGCTGGGTCTCTGGATCGTCCGGCAGATTGTCGAGGCGCTCCAGGGCGACATCCGCGTGGAGAGCGCGCCCCACGCGGGTTCCACCTTCATCGTCCGGTTGCCCTTGCAGGACTCGACCACCGCGGCCGACGCGGCCCTCTGACTACTCCTCCTGGCGGAGCTCGTGGGGCAACACCACGTGCGCATGGCGCGGCGCGCGGGTGTGCAGCTCCCGCGTCAGCAGGGCGTCCAGCTCCCAGAGCAGGAGGTCGTAGAGCGGGCCCGCGCCTTTCGCGGGAAGGCGCTCCGTGGCCAGTCGGACCCGAGGAGACTCCTCGTCCTCGAACGCGAGCGTCACGGCGAGCCCGTCGGGACCGCCCGCCTGGGGTACGAGCACCACGGGTGCCGGCTGGTGTTCCACCTGCTCGAGCAGGGGCATGAACGTGCGGACCTCATGGGCCGTCAGTTCCCGCTCGGATACCACCTCGCCCTGCTCCAGGACCGACAGGTGCTCAAGTCCCGTCAACCGCAAGGCCTGGGCCGCCGTGTTCGTCCGGCCGCTGCGCTCATAGGTCATCGTCCTCACGCCCATCACCTCCGTGCCAAGGAGGTAGGCACTCAGGCGCGTCCCGACATCCCCGCACGGACGAGGGACGGCCCGCAGCGCCGCCACACCGACACCCGGACGTACGCTTCAGGACAGCGTGGCGAGCCCTCCGCCCGAGTGTCCACCGCCGGGTCACTCTCTACGGTGCGGCCCTCTCGAGCACTCCCGCTCGGGAACGCCGGAGGTTCGCCCATGGGCAACAAGGGTAGCGGAAAGATGCCGAGCGCCAATGACCAGCGCTCCGACTCCAAGAATCCCAACAACCCCGCGCACAAGTCGTCGCAAGACAACCGCGCCAATCAGCTGAACAAGGAGCACGCGCCGAGCAAGGGCCCGGGCAACACCATCCCGGGCGGCGCTCCGGGGAGCGGGCAGCCAGGCTCGAACACGCCGAAGCACTGAGGTCCCTTCTGGCGCGAGGCCCCCGCTCCCGGTGGACCAGCACCGGTGGAGAGGGAGCCGTAAGCCATCACGGCCGGCGCGGTGTGTCGCTCGCGCGACGGGTGCTCACCGCGCCGCCGTGTCGTGGGACGAAGTGCTTCAGCGCGCGCGGGGCTCGCACTCACCCTCGCCCCGGAAGTGGCCCGCGGTGCGGACCAGCGCCGTGACGAAGTCGCGCAGGTTGCGCACGTTGGCCGCGCCGCCCGTGCCGTACTGGTCGATGGGCAGCTCCGTGAGGTCCACCGCGGCCAGCTCCTCCAGCGTCACCTCGCCATCCGGTCCGGCGATGCCCAGCCTGTCCGCCTGGGCGATGGCGTCGAAGCGCATCTTCGCGTCCGGCGACTGGAGGTCGTCGAAGAAGAGGTGGTCCCCGTGGATGGTGAGCTGCACCGTCTCCTCGCCGTCCTTGGGCACCGTCACGCCCGCGCCCAGCTCGAGGCTCTCGCAGTGCTCGTAGAGGGTGTTCGTGGTGAAGCCCCAGTTGAAGCGCTTCGTCTCGCGGTCCTTCGTCGCCTGGCCGGCGACGTACACGCTGTAGCCCTCCGTCTTCATCAGCGTCACGTCCGCCGCGTCCGCGTTGCCCGCGACCGCGTCCGCCACCGGCGCCATCGCGAAGCTGATGTGGTCCCACTTCTGCGCGGGGAGGTCCTTGAAGCTCTCCACCACGACGGGGCCGGGCTTGTGCACGTCGAACACGCGCGCCTGCGTCTGCTTCGCGGCCACCTCGTCGTGTGTCTCCACCGTCACCTCGCTGAGCACCACGAGGAACTTGTCGAAGCGCACCGTCCAGCCGTCGGTGAAGCCCGCCTCGTCGCCCACCGCGGGAGGAATCTGCTTCTCGATGAAGTCCTCTCCATACGTGGTGAACGTCACGTTGCCCGTCCCATCACTGCAGGCGACGAGTCCCAGGCACGACAACCCCAGCATCCAGTTCTTCATTGCGCGGCTCCCTCTTCCCACGTCACCACGTAGGCGGTTGTGTCCTCCACGCCGCGCATCAGCGCATTGCGCGCCTGGCTGTCGGCGGGGAAGGTGTAGATGCCATCCGCGTCCGTGTCGGTCGCGGTGGCGAAGTCGATGCGGTCAACCCACTTCCTCAGGTCCACGGTGATGCGTACCCGGCCCGCTTCCAGCCCGAGGGACTTCTCGAAACGCACTCCGGCCACCGGCTTGGGCAGGTCCGCCTCCACGTCGAAGCGCACCTGACCTCCCTCCGCGTTCGTCGCCGTGCCCACCAGCCGTACGGCGTGGCCTTTCAGGACGCCTTGCGCGTCGGTGGTCGCCGTCGGGGTGGCGAGTGTCAGCTCCAGCGAGCCGTACTCTCCCGTCACCGCGCTCGCGGTGCCCAGGGGGGTGATTCCGCTCAGGAGGTCCACCGTGTGCGTCTCAAGCAACTCGCCCAGGGCGTCTCCCGGCGCGTAGTGGCCCGGGTGCGCGTGCGCCGTGCCTCCGAGGAGCGCGTACCAGTCGAAGGTGCGGGAGAGGAGCACTCGGCCTTCGAAGAAGCGCACCGGACCCAGGGAGACGTGCGCGGCGTCGAGGGTGATTCGCCAGCCTCGCTCGTTGGGTGTGTTGGACAGCGGGGCCGAGGTGGACTCCACGGTGAAGACGCGGCGCTCGGCCTCGCTGCCACAGCCGAGCAGCAGGGCCGCGACGGCCACCGTGCCCCTCAGGATGTGTCTGCGATTCATAGATGGACCTCCAGGGTGAGCGAGGCCATTCGAGGCGACCCCGCGGTGAAATGTCGGGCCGGGACGAGGCTCGCCGGGGCGCTCGGGTCGAAGCGGGAGCTGTAGACGAACTCGCCGTCACGCCAGCGCGCGTCCAGGAGGTTGCGCACCTCCAGCTTCAGTCCCAGTTCTCCTCGGCGCAGGCCCAGGTCCAGGTCCGTGAGGAAGACGGAGTGGCTCTTCTCGTCGAAGGGCAGCGGGCGCGGGCCGAGGAACGTCAGCCCCGTGCCCACCGTGAAGAGGGTGGGCTCGGCGCCCAGCCAGGACCATTCGAGGGGATGTTCCCAGCCCACGTCCGCTCTGGCGACGAAGGGGGCGAAGTAGGGGAGCAGCGTGTCGGTCCTCGTCACGTAGGCGTGCGCCACGGTGCCGCTCAGCGCCGCGACGAGGCCTCGCACGGGGCGCGCCTGGAGCGACGCCGTCACTCCCGAGCGGAGGGTCTCGCCCGTGTACACGGTGGTGCCCACGGTGTGGTCGAAGAAGAAGTCGTTCTCCACCTGCGAGCCGAAGACGCTGAGCTGCACGGCCCACGTCTCCCTGTCCTTGCGCGCGCCGACCTCCGCGCCGTGCACGGACACGAAGGGGGCTCGCTCTCCCTCGGAGAGGCTGCGTGCCTGGGGCGAGCGGAAGCCGTCGCCGTAGCTGGCGAACAGTCGCCACGGGGTCGCGTCGTCCGACAGCGCGTACTCGAGGCCCGCCTTCGCGCCCAGGTGCACGCCGAAGGCGCTGCGGGAGTAGCCCTGGCCGTCGTAGAAGCGCGGGTCGCGGAAGGCGAGCGCGTCGAAGACCTCGACACCGAGCGCGTCCGCGCGGCCACCGATTCGGAGCGCCCAGCGGCCGAGGACCATGCGCCCCTCGGCCCAACCCCAGACATCCGTCTGGGTGAAGTGGGCGTCGATTTCGTCGGAGAAGAAGGTGCCGTCCGATTCGCGGTAGCGCCGCTGTGTCTGTTCCACGCCGTCACGCCTGGCGCCCAGGCCGAGCTCCAGGGTTACGGGACGGCCGAACATCGTCACCGTGCGGCGGTGCTCGGCGCGGGCTCCGAGGATGATGGAGTCGTTCGTCTGCTCGAGTCCGTCACCTCGCTCGTCCACCCGGAAGCCGGTGAAGTTGTTGCGCAGCCGCAGGTCCGAGAGGATTCCGAAGAACTCCAGCTTCGTGCGGCCCTGACCCGAGCGGGGGAGGTCCACTCCGAGCAGGAGCTGGTGCCGGGAGACGGTGCCTCCCTGCCGTGGCGTGGAGGCGGAGAAGAAGTCTTGCTGACCTGTGAGGAGCGCGTCCTCGCGTACGACGCCGGGCGAGTCGAAGCGGGTGATGTAGCTGCCCGCGAGGGCTCGTAACGTGAGTCCGTCGGTGAGTCTCGTCGTTGCCTGCGCGAGCAGGGAGGCTCGGCCATAGCCGCGCTGCGCGCCGTAGTTCCTGGCCTCGCCGAGCTCCACCGCGGCGAACGTCTCCGGGTCCTCGCCCGGACGCACGGTGGCCACCAGTCGCCGCTGGCGGTACTGGCCCAGCGTGCCCGCGAGGTGCACGCCCTGCTCCTTGACGCCCAGGTCCATGCGCACCGTGCCGGCGACGGCGAAGTCACCTTGTGCCGCGCGATACGAGCCCTCCGTCACTTCGAGCGCCTGGACGACCTCGGGGATGACGAAGTTGAGGTCCGCGTAGCCAAGCGCGTGGATGTGGCTGACCTCGTTCACCGGGAGGCCCGCGACGGTCAGCTCCACGTCCTGTCCGTGCAGGGCGTCGAAGCCGCGCAGGAAGAGCTGGTGCGCCTTGCCCTCTCCGCTGTGCTGCGAGGCCACGAGACCCGGCACGGCGCGGAGCAGGTCCACGGCTCCGCTGCGCGGCGCCGCGTCCAGGATGTCCCGGCCGAGGGTGAGCTCCGAGGCGCTTTGTGGAGGCCGTGTGCCTCGGACCACCGTGTGGGTCTTCGGCTCCGTGCGTGGGGGCTTGTTTGCGTCCTGCTCGGACTGTGGGACCTGATGGGCTTGAGGCTCCGTGGGCGGTGTTGTTGCTTCGGCGCTCGGCGCTGCTTGCGCGGGCGTGCTGGAGACATGGGGCTGCGCGGACGGTGTGGTCGCTTCGGCGCTCGGTGCTGCTTGCGCGGGAGTGCTGGAGATATGGGGCTGCGCGGACGGTGTGGTCGCTTCGGCGCTCGGTTCTGCTTGTGGAGGAGGGCTGGCGATTGGGGGCTGCGAAGACGGTGTCGTGGCTGCAATGCCCGGTGCTGCTTGCGAGGCCTGGGTGGCGATGCGGAGCTGCTCGGACGATGTCGTCGCTTGAGTTGCGCCCGGTGCTGCTTGCAAGGCCTGGGGGGCGATGCGGAGCTGCTCGGACGATGTCATCGCTTGAGTCGTGCCTGGTGCTGCCCGCGGGGCTCGGGGGGCGGTGCGGAGCTGCTCGGACGATGTCGTTGCTTGAGTCGCGCCCGGTGCTGCTTGCGAGGGCTGGGGGGCGGTGCGGAGCTGCTCGGACGATGTCGTCGCTTGAGTCGTGCCCGGTGTTGCTTGCGAGGCTCGGGTGGCGATGCGGAGCTGCTCGGACGATGTCGTCGCTTGAGTCATGCCCGGTGCTGCTTGCAAGGCCTGGGTGGCGATGCGGAGCTGCTCGGACGATGTCATCGCTTGCGTCGCGCCTGGTGCTGCTTGCGAGGGCTGGGTGGCGGTGCGGAGCCGCGCGGCCGGGGTTGCCGCTTCGGTGTTCAGCCCCGCGTGAAGAACTGGGGGCGTGGAGAGGGGCACTGTGGTGGGGGGAGCGGTCTTCGCTGTGTTCAGTGCGTGCGGCGTCGCCGTCGGAACAGGTGCTCCGGTGACGGCACGGCTCGCGTGTTGCTCCGTCGACGACTTGTCTGCTCCCGGTGCAAGCGCTTCGCGAGCAAAGCGACTCGCGGCAGACTCCGCAGACGGCGTCGTTGCCGCGACGGTCCGCCTGGCGAGTGCTGCGTGGCTCGTGGCCCTGGATGGTGCGCCGGAGGTTGGCGCGCCGCTTGTGACCACGGACAGGTTCGTGCTCGCTCGTGCGCTCGTCGCCGAGGGCATGGTTGCCTCGCCGAGCGTCAAACGTGGCTTCGCCACCGCGAGCAGCGGTGCACAGAGGACCCACAAACCTGTCGATAGCGCGACGGTCACGACACTCGTGGACATGAAGGACACTCACGGCAGGTCGCCTCGGTCCTCGTGCCCTCGTCCACGCGGCTCTCGCGTGACACTCCTGGCTCGAAGACGGAGACCCTCCGCCGTCATGGATGGGGGGCGATGACACGCAAGACTCCGCCACCTCATCGCGCACACCCGGCGCGCGGAGGTCCGAAGCTCACGTTCGATGGATTCGCTTCAGCGCGAGCGCCGTGGACCTATGGCCCTTGCGGCATCGCCGTCGGCCGGAGTGCCACACCCGGCAACCGCGTCGGCGCATGCACGGACTCGTGCTTCCACGACACCCACCGCACCACCGGCACCAGGGCCACGACCCACGTCGCCGCCACCACGCTCAGGTGCTCCACCGCGCCGGTCAGGTGCTTGTGGCCATCCGGACCATGTCCCGTCTCAGGCGACTGACGCGTGGGCTTCGGCGCAAGGCCACTCTCGTCCGGAGCGTCATGGCTGTGCGCCTGACCCCCGTGACTGTGCACATGCGCCGCGCCACCATGGCCCACCACCGCGTGCAGCACCGGCGCCACCGCGAGCCCGTACACCAGGACCATCAGGCCCAGGCTCGCGAGGTCTCGTCGGTCGTGGGGATTCAGCAAGGCGCTGGTCGACAGGGCAGGGGATGGTCGCCTCCTACCCGGCTTCCCGGGCCCACGCAAGGCAGCACACCCGCACCGCTCGCCCCAGTCCTCGTGCCCGCTCATGCGCCGACTCCATGCTCACGCAGCGCGACCTCGCGACCCGCGGGCCTCGTGCCGCGCGGTCACCTCGCGGGTGTCGGCGCCCAGAGCGAACACAAAGCCAATCGCAAACATCGGGCCCTCCACGCGCCTTCTTCGCCGCATGAGCAGGTGTTCCCAGCCCGTCGGGACGTGCCTCGTGCGCGGCCGCCCCGGCGCTTCGTGTCCCAGCGCATGTGGGTGACCCGGCTGCGCGCGAGACCCCCGCCGCACACCCGCGCCGGGTCCCCGATGCAGGCGTCGGACACCGCGATCAACCGGTCCGCCGCCGAGGTCCCCCGGGAACGGGCCCTCTGCCTCCCACCTGTCACTCCCCCTGGGAGACTGTCCACCGCACCCGCCCCCGGGATGTGGGTGCTGTGTCCCTCTTGACGCGGCGCATTGATTCCCGTGTCACCCAGGGCGGACCGTCATTACAATATGCGTGTGCGTTCTGAATCCGTAGCGCTCCGCCAGTTGTCCGCAGAGGGGGACATTCCGCCGACGAAGCCTCGCTCCGAGCGGCTGAAGGCCCTCGCCACCGAGGAGTTCGACCTGCTCATCATCGGGGGCGGTGTCACCGGCGCGGGCTCCGCGCGCGACGCCGTCCTGCGCGGACTCAAGGTCGCCCTCGTGGAGCGAGAGGACTTCGCCAGCGGCACGTCCAGCCGCTCGTCCCGCCTCATCCACGGCGGCCTGCGCTACCTCGAACACGGTCACCTGGGCCTCGTCTTCGAGTCCAGCATCGAGCGCCGCCGCCTCCTCAAGCTCGCACCCCACCTGGTGCGCCCGCTCGCCTTCGTGTGGCCCGTCTACGCCGGCGCCCGCGTGCCCCGCTGGAAGCTCAACGCGGGCCTCATGCTCTACGACGCCCTCTCCCTCTTCCGGAACGTGAAGGGCTATCAGCGCCTCAACCGCGACCAGCTCCACCAGTCCGAGCCCGGCCTGCGCACCGACGGCCTCAAGGGCGGCGCCCGCTACTACGACGCCGCCACCGATGACGCCCGCCTCACCCTGGCCAACGCGCTCGGCGCCTCCGAGGCCGGCGCCGTCGTCCTCAACCACGCCTCCGTCCAACGCCTCGACGTCGTCGACGGCAAGGCCCGCGGCGCCATCGTCGTCGACCACCTCACCGGGCAGCAGCTCACCGTGCGCGCGCGCGCCATCGTCAACGCCACCGGGCCGTGGAGCGATGAGATCCGCAAGCTCGATGCCCCCGACGGCAACGCCCACGCCGTGCGCGGCAGCAAGGGCGTGCACGTCGCCGTGCCTCGCAAGCGCCTGGGCAACCACGACGCCCTCACGCTCCTGTCCCCCAAGGACGGCCGCGTGATGTTCGTCCTCCCCGCCGACGACTTCACCATCATCGGCACCACGGAGACCTCCACGCGCGCGCACCCCGCCGAGGTCCGCGCGAGCGAGACGGACGTCGCCTACCTCCTCGAGTCCGCCAACGCCTTCTTCCCCGAGGCGCACCTCACCCGCGAGGACGTGGTGAGCGCCTGGGCCGGCATCCGCCCCCTGTCCGCCAGCGGCTACCACGGCACCACCGACGCGGGCAGCGCCAGCCGCGAGCATCACATCGACCTCAGCCCCACCGGCGTGCTCGCCATCAGCGGCGGCAAGCTCACCACCTATCGCGTCATGGCGCGCGACGTGGTGGACGCGGTGGAGAAGCACCTGGGCCAGCCCCGCCGCAAGGCCCCCACCGAGTCCCTGCCCCTGCCCGGCGGCGACATCCCCGACCTGAACGCCGAGCTCGCCGCCGCGCGCGACGTCGTCGGGGACGCGGCCACCGCCACGCACCTGGTGCGCGCCTACGGAAGCCGCTGGCGCCGCGTCTGGGCGCTCACCCGCGAGGACGCCTCGCTCGCCCGCCCGCTCGCTCCCGGCCTGCCCTACCGCGCCGCCGAGGCCGTGTGGGGCGTCACCCACGAGCTGGTGCACACGCTCTCCGACCTGCTCATCCGTCGACTCAAGGTCGCCTTCGAGACCCGGGACCTCGGCCGCGGCGCCGCCCAGGTGGCCGCCGAGGTCATGGCCCCCCGACTCGGTTGGGACGAGGCCGAGACCCGCCGTCAACTCGACACGTACGCCTCCGACGCGCTGCGTATCTTCGGCATCGACAGCGCTGAATCCTGAGAAGGCGGGCGAAACAACGAGCGTCCGTCCAGCGCCGTACGCCCGCGTGTCTCACGCCCCGAGACAGTCGTCCTCCGCCTGACAGGCCCGCGAGCAGCCGGACGGCTGGCGTGCTTAACTTGCGCGTGGGGAACGGGAAGCGGTGTCCTCTCGTTCACCCCGGCCGTCGAATCCGGACCGGGGTGCCCTCCGTACCTACCCGTTCGCCGGGGCGTTCAAGGAGAATGACGATGAAGCGTTGGGTCTGGCTCGGGTTGCTCGGTGGGGCGGTGGCGTGCACCAAGGTCCCCGACAGGGATCCCCCGGTCTCCGAGGAGGTCTGCCCCGGGACGGAGGCGCTGTCGCTGCCGGGCACCGCGCGTCAGTCGCTCAACCCGCTCGCCGGCGAGGATGGCGCGGAGCCGGTGCTCATCACCTTCCGACCCCGCGTGTCCGCCAGCGCCGTGTCCAACCTGGACACGCTCACCGAGTCGGCCCGGCGCGTGGGCGCCCAGGTCCACCGCCGCTTCCCCCACCTGAACACCATCGCCGCGAAGGTGTCTCCCGAGGCCCGCCGGGCGCTCGAGCAGGACCCCGACGTGCTGCGCGTGGAGCCCGACCGCGTGGTGCGCGCGTTCGGGATGCCGAGCCCGCTGTCCCCGTCCCTCTTGCAGGGCGTGCTGCCCAACACGAGCGGCTCCACGGGCGAGTACACCGCGGGGCTGCACCGCGTGCAGGCGCCCCAGGTCTGGGACGCGAACAACGACGGCGTGCTGGATGACGGCGCGCCCTCGGGCACGGGCATCAAGGTGTGCATCATCGACAGCGGCTGGGACAACCGGCACCCGGAGCTGGCGGCGGCGTACCTGGAGGGCAAGGACTTCCTCGACGGGGACGACGAGCCGCTGGACCAGGGGCGCGTGAGCGGCGTGCTGAAGTGGGGCGGCGGTCACGGCACGCACACGGCGGCGACCATCGCGGCGCAGCTGGGCGCGGGCGCGCACGTGCGGCCCGGCGAGGAGCCCAACGGCGTGGCGGGCGTGGCGCCCACCGTGTCGCTGCTGGTGGCGCGCGTGCTCGACGTCAACGGCGACGGCAACACGTCCAACGTCATCGCGGCCATGGACTGGTGCATCGAGCGCGGCGCGCACATCGCGTCGCTGTCGCTGGGCTCCATCGCGCCCTCGCAGACGGAGGAGGCGGCCTTCCAGCGTGCGTTCGACGCGGGCATGGTGGCCATCGCCGCGACGGGCAACCGGGGCACGGAGGAGAAGTCCTACCCCGCGGGCTACGAGAACGTCATCGCCGTGGGCGCCATCGACGCGAACAACGCGTGGGCGCCCTTCTCCCAGTACGGAAGGGACTTCGTGTCGCTGGTGGCGCCGGGCGTGGGCATCCTGAGCGCGACCATCGTCGGCGGCGCGCCGTACGGTGACGTGGACGTGGGCGGCACGCGCTTCGCCTCCGAGCCGCTGGAGTACACCGGCGTGGGCAAGTACGCGGGGCGGATGGTGTACTGCGGCCTGG
This sequence comes from Myxococcus sp. AS-1-15, assembly GCF_020037055.1. Lineage (NCBI taxonomy): Bacteria > Pseudomonadati > Myxococcota > Myxococcia > Myxococcales > Myxococcaceae > Myxococcus > Myxococcus sp. AS-1-15. The sequence goes on from NZ_JAIQDF010000026.1 coordinate 16,107, forward strand.
GTGAGCGCGTCTCGTCGTGCGGCGAGGGCGCCACCTGTGACGGCTTCGTCGCGCTGGTGGACCGAGGCGGCGGCATCCTGTTCAAGGAGAAGGCGCTCAACGCCATCCGCGCCGGCGCGAAGGCCATCGTCGTCGGCAACAACACCAGCGAGGACGGGGCGGGCAACTTCACGCTCACCGACCCGGAGGACTTCTGGGTGCCGACGACGTCCGTCACCCTGGTCAACGCCAACACGCTCAAGGGCCTGGTGGGCCAGGACGTGACGGTGGACGTGTCGGGCCTGGACTACCTGCGCCAGTCGGGCACGTCCATGGCCACGCCGCATGTGGCGGGCGTCGCCGCGCTGGTGCTGGGCGCGTGTCCCAGGCTCACCCATGTCCAGGTGCGCGAGGTGCTGGAGAAGACGGCGCTGGACCTGGGCGAAGCGGGCAAGGACATCAAATTCGGTCACGGCCTGGTGCAGGCCAAGGCCGCGGTGGACGAGGCCCGGCGCATCTGCCCGCCTCCCGCGCCGTGAAGCGGACCTAGTCCCGACGCAGGGCCAGCACGGGTGAGGCGATGAGGCACGCGCCCACCCGGGCCTCCAGCGCGGCGGCGGCGTCCTCGCATGCCTCCACGCCTCCGGTGACGAGCACCTCGCGGCTCCAGGGCTCGTCCACGCCAGCGCCGCTCACGCCGCCCCGGGGCAGCACCAGCCCCACGAAGGCCACGGCGGCCGTGGCGGCCATCAGCATCATCCCCCAGTGTCGCCACGCGCCCTCGCGCGGAAGCTCACGCACGACGGGCGCCGTCGCGCGGGCGTGGAGGCGCGCCTCGAGCGCCTCGAAGCTCAGGGCGGGGCGGCGCGGCTCGCGGCGCGCGCGCTGGGCCATCCACCCGCGCTCGGCGCGCTGCCACGCCAGCGCGTGCTTGCAGGCAGCGCAGGCGTCCGCGTGCGCGCGCACCCTCGCGGCGTCCTCGGGTGAAAGCTCTCCGGCCAGCAGCGCGTCCAGCTCGCTCTCGCGGCACGTGCTCATGGGTGTCCTCCTCCGAGGTGGGCGGCCAGCTGCTCGCGCAGGCGCAGGCGCGCGCGGTGGATTTCGTTCTTCACCTTCTGCAGCGACCAGCCCATCACCGAAGCAATCTCCTCGTAGGGAAGCCCATGGTCGATGCGCAAGAGCAGCGCCGCGCGCCGCTCCTCGTTGAGCGTCCCGAGCGCCTGGGCCAGGAGCCCCTCCAGCTCCCGGTCCAACAACAAGTCCTCCGGTGACGGCGTGGGCAGCACCGCCTCCAGGTGCGCGGCGTGCTCCTCGTCCTCCACGTCCACGTGGACCCCCCGGGTGCGGCGGGACTCCAGATAGACATGCCGGGCGATGCCGAGCAGCCACGCGCCCACCCTGTCCTCGTCGCGCAGCGCCCCGAGCCTCGCGTGCGCGCGGACGAAGGTCTCCTGGGTGGCCTCGTCGGCGGCGGCCTCGTCGCGGAGCACGTCGCGCAGGAAGCGCCAGACGGCGGGGGCGTGCCGCTCGAAGAGCGTGCGGAAGGCGGCGGGGTCCCCGGTGCGGGCCCGGCGCAACAGGCGGCGCTCACCCTCCGTGTCGGATGGGGGCGCACCCACCAGGACCATCTTCACCGCGGAAAGAAGAGCCACGCCACCACCGTGTCACGAGACGCGCGGGAGTTTCAGCCGACCCGTCGAATCCGGCGCGCGCGGGTGCCCGCCTGCCCCGCTCACGAGGGCCGGGAGCCAACCTTGTTGGGGAACTGACGTTGTTGGTATGAGAATCCCATGTCTTCCCATCTCGCCCGTCCTGACGCCGCGGCGTCGGCGGCGCCTGCTCCGCGCCTGCATGGGCACCTGCCCGTGCTCGACGGCGTGCGGGGACTCGCGGTCCTCCTGGTCGTCTTCTTCCACACCACGCACCTGAGCGACCAGAGCGTCGCGGGCAAGGCGACGTGGTGGTTGGCCGGTGCGGGGTGGACGGGCGTGGACCTGTTCTTCGTCCTGTCCGGCTTCCTCATCACCGGCATCCTGTGGGAGGCGAAGGGGCAGACGTACTACTTCCGCAACTTCTACGCGCGGCGCGTGCTGCGCATCTTCCCGCTGTACTACGCGGCGCTGGCGGTGTCGTTCCTGGTGCTGCCGTCGCTGGCGGGGCGGCTGAACCTGGACGAGCGCATCACCACGGACGGCGCCGTCTGGTACCTGCTCTACCTGTCCAACTTCTACCAGCTGTGGGTGGACACGACGCACCCCATCCTCGGCGTGGTGTGGTCGCTGGCGATTGAAGAGCAGTTCTACATCGTCTGGCCGTTCCTCATCGCCGCCGTCTCGTACAAGGGGGCCATCCGCCTGTGCCTGGGCACCGTCGCCCTGGCGGTGGCGGTGCGGGTGGGGCTCACGCTGGCGGGCGCCAGCGAGGAGAGCACGTACGTGGTGACGTTCTGCCGCGTGGACTCGCTCGCGCTGGGCGCGCTGTTGTCCCTGGCGCTGCGTCACCCGGAGGGCAAGGGGCTGGCGGCCTTCCCGTGGATGCGCTGGGCGCCGTGGCTGGCCCTGCCCGTGGTGGCGGCGATGATTGCCCTGCCCATGGGCCCGGCGTTCAAGACGGTGGTGCGCACGGGCGGCTACACCGCGGTGGGCATCCTCTACACCGTGCTGGTGTATCGGGTGGTGGCGGCGAAGCCGGGCAGCGTGCTCCACCGCGTCTTCTCCAACCGGGTGCTCCTGACGTACGGCAAGTACAGCTACGCCATCTACCTGGTGCACTCGCCGCTGGACGCCATCCTGCGGCGCACCGTGCTCAAGACGCCGCTGCAGCAGGTGGCGGGCTCCGACTTCCCGATGCAGCTGGTGTTCTACGTCGTGGCCGCGGTGCTGTCGTGGGGCCTCGCGCTGGTGAGCTGGAACCTGTTCGAGAAGCACTTCCTGAAGCTCAAGGACTACTTCCCGTACAGCGAGCGTCCGGCCCCCGCGCCCGTCCCGGTGTCCACCGGCTCATCGGGCGCCGTGAGCTGAAGCGGCGCGCGTGGCGGTGCTTCCACGCGCGCGCCCGGGTGCTTCACCCGGCCTGCAGCAGGGCCTTGGCCACCATCAGCGCGTAGGCCTCCGCGGAGTCGAGCTCCGCGCGGGCGCTGTAGTAGCGCTCCAGGCTCTCGTCGGAGCCGTCGCGCAGGAAGATGGCGTCATGCAGCTCGCGCTGCGCACGGCTCAGCCACAGGCTGGCCTGCAGCCGCAGCTTGGCGGCCGAGTGAGGGTCCTTCAGCGACTGCGTGGGCGTCTGGAGCTCGTGTTCCTCGGGGTACAGCATCGTCATCTTGTTGTAACCGGCGTGCTCAAGTGTCGTAGTCATGAATTGAGAATGTGAACCCGAGACCAGGCAGGCACCTGTCCGCTCGGGCAACCCACTGTCTGCTTCCAGGCAGCGGAGCCCGCGCGAACGCCCGCAGCGGAGAATTCCGAACCCATCGCGCACCGCTGCGGCGCGTCAGGCTTTACTTCAGGCTCTTCATGTCGATGACGAACCGGTATTTCACGTCACCCCGGAGAATCCGGGTGTAGGCGTCATTCACCTGCTGGATGGGAATCACCTCCACGTCGGACACGACTTCGTGCTGGGCGCAGAAGTCGAGCATTTCCTGTGTTTCACGGATGCCGCCAATCATGGAGCCGGCGAGGTTGCGGCGGGTGCCGATGAGGGTGAAGGCGCCCAGCTCCAGGGGCTTCTCCGGGACACCGACGAGGACCATCTGCCCGTCGCGGCGCAACAGGCGCAGGTACGCGTTGAGGTCGTGCTCGGCGGAGACGGTGTCGAGGATGAAGTCGAAGGAGTTCTCGCGCGCCTTCATCTGGGCGGCGTCAGAGGAGACGACGAACTCGTGGGCGCCCAGGCGCAGGGCGTCCTGACGCTTGTTCTCCGAGTGGCTGAGGACGACGACGTGCGCGCCGAGGGCGCGGGCGAACTTCACGCCCATGTGGCCCAGGCCGCCCAGGCCGACGATGCCCACGCGCTGGCCGGCGCGGACGTTCCAGCGGTGCAGCGGGGACCAGGTGGTGATGCCCGCGCAGAGCAGGGGCGCGGCGCGCGCGGGGTCCAGGCTGTCGGGCACGCGCAGCACGAAGGACTGGTCCACGACGAGGGCGCTGGAGTAGCCGCCGAAGGTGGGCTGCTGGCCCTGGCGCTCGCGCGAGTTGTACGTGAACGTGGGGCCGCCCTTCTCGCAGTACTGCTCCAGGCCGTCCTTGCAGGACGTGCAGACGCGGCACGAGTCCACCATGCAGCCGACGCCCACGGAGTCACCAGCCTTGAAGCGGGTGACGTTGGTGCCGACGCGCGTGACGCGGCCGATGATTTCGTGGCCGGGGACCATGGGGAAGATGGAGCCGCCCCACTCGTCGCGGGCCTGGTGGATGTCGGAGTGGCAGACGCCGCAGTAGAGGATGTCGAGCTCGACGTCGTCGGCGCCGGGCGCACGGCGCTCGAACTGGAAGGGGGCGAGAGGGGAGCGGGCGTCCTGGGCCGCGTATCCGCGTACGGTGGTCATGGCTTTCGGTCCTTGGGAGGAGGGGAGACTTCTTTCTCCAGGAGTATGCGTAGGCGCGTGCAGGGGGGAAATCTGTGGAATCCACAGGGGCTGTGTAGGAAAACTTCCGAATGGCCTTCACCCCGCTCAATGCCTTGAATGCCTTCCTGGCGGTGGCCCGCAAGCGCAGCTTCGCCGTGGCGGCGCGGGAGCTGGGCGTGTCCGCCTCCTCGCTCAGCCAGAGCGTGCGGCAGTTGGAGGCTCGACTGGGCGTGGCGTTGCTCACCCGGACCACGCGCAGCGTGGCGCTCACCGATGCGGGCCGGAGGCTCCTGGAAGGTGCGGGCCCGTCGGTGGACCAGGCGCTCGCGGCGCTGAAGGTCGCGGCGGCGGAGCCCGGGGAGGTCACGGGCTCGGTGAAGCTCACCGTGCCGAGCATCGCGGTGCACCATGTGCTGCCGCCCATGCTCGAGCGCTTCCTGAAGCGCCATCCCCGCACTGACGTGGAGCTGCGGGTGGAGGACGCGATGGTGGACATCGTCGCGGAGGGATTGGATGCGGGCATCCGCATGTCCGAGTCGCTGGAGCGCGACATGGTGCAGGTGCGGCTGTCGGAGGGCTATCGCTTCGTGGTGGTCGCCGCGCCCGAGTACCTGGAGCGTCGAGGCGTCCCGGAGAAGCCCCGGGATTTGCTGTCCCATGACTGTCTTTGCATCCGCTCCAACACCACGGGGGCGCTCTACCAGTGGGAGCTGGAGCGCGGCGCGAAGAGCTGGCGGGTGCCGGTGCGCGGGCCGCTCAGCTCCACGAGCTTCCATGGCCTGTTCCCGTTGGTCGAGCAGGGCGTGGGCTTGATGTATGCCTTCGAGCCGGACGTGGCGGAGCGGGTGCGGCGGGGCGCGCTGCGAATCGTCCTGGAGCCCTACGCGGCCCACGTGGATGGCTTCTATCTCTACTTCCCCAGCCGGGCGCGGGTGTCACCGGCGCTGCGCGCCTTCGTTGACGTGGCGCGCGAGGTGGCGGCGGAGCGGCGCGCGGGGTCTCGGGAGGTGCCCCGCTCCCCGAGGCGCCGCGCGTGAGCGCGGGCTTCAGGCGCTGGGGATGCCCCGGGCGCGGGCCCTGACGCGGGCGGCCTCGTCGAGCGCGCCCGCCTCCTCCAGCGCGGTGGCGGCGCGGTAGTAGAGCAGCGCGGCCTCCATGTGACGGAAGGCGGAGGCCTCCGCGTTGGCGGCGGCGACGAGGAAGGGCGCGGCGCGCTGGGGCTCCTTGCCCTCCAGCCAGTGCTGCGCGACGACGACGGGCGCGGCCTTGCGCTGCTCCAGGGCGCTGGCCAGCCGGCGGTGCAGCAGGGGCACCAGCGAGGGGGGAATCGCCTCGCGCACCACGTCGAAGAGCAGGTCATGCGTGAAGCGCTCGCCGCGCAGCACGTGCGCGGCCTCCAGCTCGGAGAGGTGCGTGGCGAGCGACATGGGCGTCATCTCCAGCACCTCGCTGGCCAGCTCCAGCGCGAAGGACGTCTTGGCGAGCGCGGCCAGCCGGGCCACCTGGAGCGCGGGCGCGGACAGCCGCTCCAGCCGGCGCTGAATCAAGTCGCGTCCACGCCCGGACGGGTGCACGTGCTCGGGCCAGCCGCGCTCCAGGCCCCCGGACTCCAGCAGGTGCCGCAGCGCCTCCATGATGAACAGGGGGTTGCCGCCCGTGTAGCGCATCACGTTGTCCGCGAGCCCCTCCGCGCCCGCCAGCTCCAGGCTGCCCAAGAGCGTGCCCACGGCCTCCGAGTGCAGGGGCTCCAGCTCGATGACCACCGCGAGCCCCGCCTCCACGAGCTGCTGGATGCAGGCGGCGGCGATGGGCGTCAGTTCGCCGCGGCGGTACGTGTCGACGAAGCGGGGGAAGACGCCGTCCGAGGGGATGTCGTGCCGGCGCGAGAGCATGAGCAGCGCGAACTCCGCGGTGGCCGCGTCCATGTACTGCAGGTCGTCCGCGACGATGGCGTCCATCCCCGCGCACAGCTGGTAGATGGCCAGGCAGTTGGCCTCCAGGAAGCGGCTGCGCTCGGCCTCGTCCACCATGGGCGGCGGTGGCCCCTCCGTGCCGGCCATGTCCGGCATCAGCCGCGACAGCTCCCGGCGCACCCAGGGTGCCAGCGTCGTGTCCGGACACCGGGCCATGATCTGCCGCAACAGGCGCACGTGCGTGGAGTATGCCACGTGTGTCTCGCCGGGCCGGGACTCCAGCACCATGTGCACGCCGCGCGAGGCGGCGAAGTCGTGCGCCAGCCGCGTCTTGCCCACCCCGGGCTCGCCGCTCAGGAAGATGGTCTTCCCCTCGGCCCAGGCCTCCTCCATCCGCGCCCACTCCCGCTCGCGCCCCACCAGGACGGGCGGGCGCAGCACGGACAGGGGCAGCTTCGCCGGGGCGCCGCGCGGGGGCTGGGGCGTGGCGGGGCCGCGCTCTATCTCCCGCGCCAGGGCCACCGTCTGGGGCAAGGGCTGCGTGTCCAGCTCCTCGCGCAGGAGGCGACGGCAGCGCTCGAAGGCGTTGAGCGCGGCCATCCTGTCCCCGGCGATGTAGTGCAGCCGCATCAGCCGGCGCCACGCCTCCTCCGAGTACGGGTCCATGGCGAGCAGCTTCTCCGCCAGCACCAGCGCGCCGGACAGGTCCCCCGCGCGCTCCTTGGCCTCCGACTCCGCGGACGCGGCGCGGCGGCGCAGCTTGTCCAGCCGCTCCCGCGCGCTCTCCAGCCACGCCTGGAACTCCGGGCAGTCGTCGAACTCCAGCGCGCCCAGCAGCACGCCCTCCAGCGCGAGCGCCTGGGCGTGACGTCCGGCCAGCACGTGGGCCTGCAGCTCCGCGGCGTCGATGGTGACGCCCTCCACGAGCGACAGCACGTCCGAGCCCTGCACCAGCTCCGCGCCCACCGACAGCCGAAGCCGGCGCAACAGCTGACGCATGTTGTTGCGGGCCGTGGCCTCGCTCGACTCGGCCCACAACAGGCCCGCGAGGCGGTACTTCGGATGCGGCCCTTCCAATGCCAGCCATGTCAGCACGGCCGCGGTGCGGCGCTCCAACGGCAGATGGGCGCCGCCATGCCGCAGGCGGGCCTCGCCGAGCAGCGCGAGATGAAAGACTGGCGTCCCTGCCGCGTCGTCGCCTGCCATGGCCTCCGAGGTTCCAAGAAGGGAAGAGCGTGTCTTGCCTAACGTAACACGTCGCACCGGACGCTCCCTCGCGGGTAGGGATTAACCCAGGCAGGGTGGCTTTCATCACGCGGTGCGGCTCGAATTCCCAGTACACGGCAGCTCGCCGCCACGAGCGGACAGCATTGCGAATCGACCTGTGCGGTCACACCCTGGTCACACCTCGTTCGTTATGAATCAAGCCAGACTGGTGAACCACGGGGGTCGCAATGGTTTGTGACAAGCAGCAGGCCGACATGGAGGTCGATGTCATCATCAGCGGCTGCGGTCCCGTGGGAGCACTGACAAGCAATCTGCTGGGCTCGCTGGGCGTGCGCACGCTGGTGCTGGAGCAGGACCTGGCGCCGCATGGACAACCGCGGGCGTTCTCCTGCGACGACGAGGGGCTGCGCATCTACCAGTCCACGGGGCTGGGCGCCGAGCTGCAGAAGGACATGCGGCAGAACCATTTCGCTGAATATGTGGGCGAGACGGGCAGGCGCTTCGCGGAGGTGCACACCAGCTCGGCGGACTTCGGCTTCGGGTACTCGCCGCTGTGGTTCTTCCACCAGCCGCTGGTGGAGGGGGTGCTGCGCGGCGGGCTGGAGCGCTTCCCTCACGTGACGCTGCAGCTGGGCGCGAGCGTGGAGTCCCTGGAGCAGGACGGCGCCGGGGTGACGGTGCGCTACCGCCTGGTGGAGAAGGGTGAGACGCGCACGGTGCGGGGCCGCTTCCTGTTGGCGTGCGACGGGGCGCGCAGCCCGGTGCGCAAGGCGCTGAACATCAAGATGGCGGGCCGGGCGTACGGCGAGCCGTGGCTGGCGGTGTCCGGGCAGGTGGAGGGCGACGCGCCGGAGCTGTGCCGCTTCGTGTGCGACCCGAAGCGTCCGGCCTTCGTCGCCACGGGCGCGGTGGGGCAGTTCCGGTGGGAGTTCATGCTGATGCCGGGCGAGACGCGCGAGGAGATGGAGCGCCCGGAGACCATCAAGAAGCTGCTGGAGCCCTACATCGACCCGGCGCGGGTGCACGTGGAGCGCGCGCAGGTGTACACGTTCCACTGCCTCAACGCGGCGCGCTGGCGCGACGGCAACGTGTTCCTGCTGGGGGACGCGGCGCACACCATGCCGCCCTTCATGGGCCAGGGCCTGGTGTCGGGCATGCGCGACGCGTCCAACCTGGCGTGGAAGATTCAGCGCGTGGTGCAGGGGCTGGCGCCGGCGTCGCTGCTGGACACCTACGAGGAGGAGCGTCGTCCGCACGTGGAGGCGGTGCAGAAGCTGTGCGTGCGCGTGGGGCATCTGTTCCTCGCGCGCAACCGCTGGGTGGCCAGCGCCCGGGACATGGTGATGCGCGCGCTGCAGCGCATCCCCCGGGTGCGGCGCTTCATCCAGGGCTTCGAGTTCAAGCAGCCGCCGATGCACGAGCAGGGCTACTACCTGGGCGGCAAGCGCGAGGGCGCGCAGTCCGCGGAGGGCACGTACTTCATCCAGCCCAAGGTGCGGCTGCCGTCCGGCCAGGAGGTGTTGCTGGATGACGCCATCGGCAACGACTTCGCGGTGCTGTGCCGCGCCAACGCTCCGTCGGCGCAGCTGGCCGCGGCGCGCGGGCTGGCGGAGGCCCTGGGTGGGCGGCTGCTCGCCGTCCAGTCGGCGGGCGAGCACGGCGGCGAGGTGCCCGCGGTGGAGGACATCACCGGCAAGCTGGGCGACTGGTTCTCTCGCCATGGCTCGGACGTGGTGGTGCTGCGGCCGGACCGCTTCGTGTTCGGCGCGGTGAAGGCGGAGCGGCTGCCGGAGCTGCGCGACGCGCTGGGCGTGTGACGCTGGAGTCGGGTGCACCCCGTGGGAGGCCGAGGGGTGCGCCAGACTCCCTCCTGACGGGCACGCGGCGTGGCGCCCCGTGTGTCCCCGGCCCCTCGTGCGAGCCCGGGTCGCGCGGGCGTCGGGGCCCTGGCGGTGTCCCTACCTTGACGGCTGGAAAGCCCACGAGGGGGGACACCGATGAGGACGCGCGGAGCACGAAGACACGTTCATTCCATCCACTGCATCCTGCCGCCGTATCTGCTGCGCTCCATCGCGGAGAACGGCACGCCCCAGCAGCGCGTGAAGGCGCTGCGCACGGTGGCCACGGACAGCACGTTCCGGGCGCTGCGCTTCGCCGGGGGACGGCTGGCCGCCGCGACGCCGTCGCTCCGACGGGTGCCGGCGATGATGGTGGAGTCCCAGCGGCAGCGGAGCATCTACGACCTGAAGGGCGAGGAGGCCTTCCCCGGGACGCTGGTGCGCTCGGAGGGGCAGGCGCCCTGCGGGGACCTCGCGGCGGACGAGGCCTACGACGGCCTGGGCGCCACGTATGACTTCTTCTGGGAGGTGCTGGCGCGCAACTCCATCGACGGGGATGGGATGCCGTTGCAGGCGTATGTCCATTACGGGCGCGACTACGACAACGCCTTCTGGGACGGCCGGCGCATGGTGTTCGGCGACGGTGACGGCGAGCTGTTCAACCGGTTCACCGTCTGCCTGGACATCATCGCGCACGAGCTGTCGCACGGCGTGACGGAGGACGAGGGGCCGCTGTGGTACTTCCGGCAGGCGGGCGCGCTCAACGAGTCCATGTCGGATGTCTTCGGCTCGCTGGTGAAGCAGTGGAAGCTCGGCCAGACGGCGGACCAGGCCGACTGGCTCATCGGCGACGGGCTGCTCGGCGAGGCCGTGGAGGGCAGGGCGCTGCGCTCGATGAAGGAGCCGGGGACCGCCTTCGATGATGACGTGCTGGGCAAGGACCCACAGCCCGGACACATGCGCGACTACGTCAACACGTGGGAGGACAACGGTGGGGTGCACATCAACTCCGGCATCCCCAACCGCGCCTTCGTGCTGGCGGCGCTGCGGCTGGGAGGCCAGGCGTGGGAGCGGGCGGGGCGCGTCTGGTACGAGGCGATGAGAGACCCACGCATCCTGCCGGACACGAACTTCTCCGACTTCGCGCGCATCACCGTCATCGCCGCCACGCGGCTGTACGGCCCGGGCGAGGTGGAGGAGGCGGTGAAGGAGGCCTGGGAGGAGGTGGGCCTGCGCGTCACCCGCGACAGGGTGTCGGTGTCGCAGTGGAGCCAGGGCTCGCAGCCCGCTGGAGCCTGAGCCATGTCGACACGCATCACGCTCTCGCAGGAGGGCGGACTTGGGGCCTTCCCCGGGCTCGCCCGTCCGAGGAGCGTGGAGCTGGACGCGCTCCCCGCCGAGGAGGCCCGGGCGCTGGAGGAGGGGCTGCGCGACACGCGCTTCCAGGCGCTGCCCCGCGTGGTGGGCGGCGCGGGCGCACAAGGCGCGGACCGGCGTCGCTACACCCTCACCGTCGAGGAGGGGACACGGCGACACACCGTGGACCTGGTGGAGCCCGTGGAGGACCCGCGCCTGAGGGAGCTCCTGTCCCTGGTGAAGCGAGCCACCCGGAAGCGGCGCGGCGGTTCGAACTAAGGGCTTAGTTGACGAAGAACTAAGGTCTTAGTAGTTTGCTGGCCACGGAGGACCTCCATGGCCAGACAACCCGAGCCCGAGGCGCCCCGGCCGTTGACGCCGGTGGAGCTCGAGCTGATGCACATCGTGTGGAAGCAGGGCGAGGTGAGCGTGGCGGACGTGCTGGCCGCGCTGCCGCCGGAGCGCGCGTTGGCGTACACGTCCGTGTCCACGGTGCTGCGCATCCTGGAGCAGAAGGGGGTCGTCGTGAGCCGCAAGCAGGGGCGGGGGCACCTGTACTCGGCCACGCTGCCGCGCGAGACGTACGAGGCGCAGAGCCTGCGCCACCTGGTGGACACCGTGTTCGACGGGACGCCCTCCGCGCTGGTGGCGCGGCTGGTGGAGGCGGTGCCGCTGGCGCCTGACGACGTGGAGCAGATCCGCAAGCTGCTCAAGGCGAAGGGCGGCAAGCCGTGAGCGCGCTGGTGTCGCTGTATCTCGCGGTGGCGCTGGTGCTGCCGGTGGCGCTGCTCCTGGCCTGGGGCGCGATGGCGGTGCTCGCGCGGCTGGGGTGGGCGCTGTCGGCGCGGCAGGCGCTGAAGGTGGGGCGAGGGGCGCTGCTGCTCGCGCTCGTGCTGCCGCTCCTGGTGATGGGCGCGCGGGCGCTGTCTCCCGCGGGGCCGCTGTTCGACTTCGAGCGCTCCGTGGCGCGGCAGGCGCAGCGGCTCCCGTCGGCGGTGTGGACGGCGAGCGCGGTGGGCAACGCGGCTCCCGCGGCGTCGAAGGCGACCGCCGTGCCCGTCGGGGTGTGGATAGGATTGTCCGGCGCGTGGCTCGTGGGCGTGGCGCTCTTCCTGGGGCGGGCGCTCTGGCGACACCAGGGATTGCTCCGACGGCTGGAGCGGCTTCCCCGGGTGCGCTCGGTGCGGCGGGTGGCGGTGGTGCTGGGCGAGGATGGGACGCCCGCGTTCTCGGCGTGGTTCCCCCGCTGGGGCTCGCGTCCGTCCGCGTGGGTGGTGGTGCCCGCGGCGCTGCTGGAGGACCCGGAGGCGCTCCGGCTCACCGTGCTGCACGAGCTGCAGCACCACCGTCAGCGGGACACGCACCTGGCGCTGGGGCGGCTGTGGTTGACGGGGTTGTTCTTCTGGCATCCGGCGGTGCACGTGTTGTCGGGCTGGCTCGCGTCGCTGCAGGAGCTGGCGTGTGACGAGGCGCTGGTCGCCAGTGGACGCGCACAGGCCCAAGCGTATGCGCGCTGCCTGCTCCAGGCGGCGCTCCGACTCCCGGGCGCCCAGCCCGTTCCCGCCGGTGCCACCGGCATGTCCCATCCCACGCAGAGGAGAATCCACATGCTGTTCCAGCCGCGTCCCCGTCGCACCCACGCCGTCCCCGCGCTGCTCGCCGCGCTGTCCCTGCTGCTGCTCCCCGTGGCCGTGCTCGCGCAAGGCGCGGCGAAGGGGCGCACGGTGACTCGCGCCGAGGTGGAGGCGCTCGCCCGGACGAGTCAGCCCCAGGGGGATGTGTCCATCGTCGTGGACGACAAGGTGGTGGAGAACCTCAACAAGCTCATCGGCACCGAGAAGGGCCGCGCCTTCATGAAGCGCGCGCTGGAGAACCTGGGCACGCACCGCGCGGCGATGACGTCGACGCTGAAGGCGAAGGGGCTGCCCGAGGGACTGCTCGCGGTGGCGGTGGTGGAGTCCGCGGTGACGAACATGCCGCAGACGGATGGGCGGCCTTCACTCGCTCCGGGGATGCGTGGCGCGGGCGTGTGGATGTTCATCCCGGAGACGGCGCGTCGCTACGGGCTGGAGGTGAGCGCGACGAAGGACGAGCGGCTCGACGTGGCGCGGGAGACGCAGGCGGCGGCGACGCTGCTGTCGGACCTGCACGCGCGCTACCAGGACTGGCGGCTGGCGCTCGCCGCGTACAACCAGGGTGAGCGCAAGGTGGACCAGGCCCTGAGCGAGGGGGGCAGCCGCGACACGACGGTGCTTCACACCGCGGGGCACCTCAATGACTATCCCGCCACCGTGCAGGCGGGGCTGCTCGTCGTGCGCAACCCGCACCTGCTGGACTGAAGGGCCGCGGTCCGGCTTCGCTCGGTGCGTCGTGTCTGGGTGTGTCGACCGCCCCACCGTGCAGGCAGCGCTGCTGGGCCTGGCCGGCTTCGCTCGGTGCGTCGTGTCCGGGTGTGTCGATCGCCACCGTGCAGACAGGGCTGCCTGTTGTTGAAGCAAACCGTCCGGTGTCCCTCGGTGTGAGTGATTCGCGGGTCGCGCCCGGGCTGTGTCGACTCCGTGGGTGGCTGTCCCGTGTGTCTGGGGCATCCGCGAGGGCTGTGCGGAGGCGACTGGACCGGCTCGACTCCGTGAGTGGCTCCGCGACGCGCGGAGGTGAAGCTCCTCATGACCGTCTGGCGGATGCGGACCCGGCGCTGTGCTCGCAAGGACAGCTCGTCCCGTCCCGTCCTCACCTGTGAGCCATGGGAGCGGCGAGTTCGACCGGGTCTGCTCGAGGCAAGCCAGGCCGCATCGGGTGGAGTGAAACCGTGTCCGCGCGAGAGGTGTGCTGTCACGCGCGTCGGAGTGAAGTCACGGCCCGCCTGGCTTCATTCAGGCGGGCTTCTTCGTGTGCGCGGTTCGTGCGGTCGATGCAGGCAGCGCGCTCACGGGTGGAGGCCGCGAACCCCCCCGCGCTCAGCTCACGACGCCGCACTGCCTCCCAGCATGCGCAGCGCCAGCTCCGCGTGCAGGTCCGCGAGCGTGTCCACGTCGAGCGCGCTCCCGGGCTCGTACCAGTAGGGCAGCCGCACGCCCATCGCGGAGATGGCCGCCGCCGCGACGCGCGGATGCGGCGGAGAGAAGCTCCGCTGCGCCACGCCCCGCTCAATGACCTCCGCGAGCAGCGCGGCGGACTTGTCCCGCAGCAGCACCGCGGGCTCGGCCAGCTCCGGTGTCAACGCATACAGCTCCTCGTTGACCACCACCGCCAGCTGCGGGTGCAGGGCGTGGGTCCGGGTGTGGGCTCGCACCAGCGCCCGTACCTGCTCGGCCGGCTCCGGGCCGGAGCTCTTCAGCGCGGCCTGCAGCGCGTCGTGGTGGGCCTCGTGGCCGATGCGCACCAGCTCCGCGAGCACGTGCTCCTTGGAGGAGAAGTGCGCGTACAGCGCACTCGGCTGCAGCTCCAGCACCTTGGCCAGGTCTCGGATGGAAGTGTCGTGATAGCCGCGGCTGGCGAAGAGCTGGAGCGCGGTTTCCAGGATGCGACGACGGGTGCCGTCCGACGGAGCGGAAGGCGGAAGGCTCGCCGGATGGGCGCGAAGCCGCGAGCGGGTCGGTGGGCTCATGTCAGTGGTTGATGAACGAACGTTCATTCAGCTAGGGTGTGGGGAACTGCTGTTATTTCGCGCCAGGAGTTCTGGATGTCCACGCTTCAGCTCGCGGATTCGTCTCTTCACTACGAAGAGTCTGGGCACGGCATTCCGGTCTTGCTGCTTCACGGCCTTGGCTCCTCGGGCGCGGACTGGGAGCTGGTGACACCGAGGTTGTCAGGGAATTACCGACTGCTGGTGCCAGATGCACGGGGGCATGGGACGAGTGGGAAGCCCCCTGGGACGTACGGAGTGCCACTGTTCGCCCGCGACGTCGCGGCGCTGTGCGACGCGTTGGGGCTGAAGAAGGTCCATGTGGTGGGGCTGTCGATGGGCGGGATGATGGGCTTCCAACTGGCGGTGGACCGGCCGGACCTGGTGCGCAGCCTGGTCATCGTGAACAGCGGGCCGGAGCTGGTGGCCCGCACCCTGCGTCGCAAGTTCGAGTTCGCGCTGCGGCTGACCTTGCTGCGGCTGCTCGGGCCCGCGGGGCTGGCCAGGGTGCTGGCGCCGAAGCTGTTCCCCAAGCCGGAGCAGGAGTCGCTGCGTCAGCGAGCCATCGCCGCGTTCTCCGCCAACGCGCCGGATGCCTACCTGCGCGCCACGCGCGGGCTCGTGGGGTGGAGTGTGCTGTCCCGGCTGAAGGACATCACCTGCCCGGTGCTGGTGGTGCACTCCGAGCGCGACTACACGCCCCTGGCCTCGAAGCAGGCGTATGTCGAGCTGCTGCCGGACGCGCGCCTGACGGTGCTGGCGGACTCCGGGCATGCGGCGCCGCTGGACCAGCCCGAGGCGCTGTGTGACGCGGTGGAGGTCTTCCTCCGCGAGGTCGATGGCGCCGCCGCCGGTTCCACGCCTGGCGTTCGCGCCGGGCCTTGAGCGAGCTCCCCAAACAGGAGGCTGGACGATGTCGATGCTTCGACGTGGTGGCGCACTCTCGCGGTCGCTGTGGCTGCTCTCGGTGGTGGTGACGCTCGGCGTGGGGGCCCCCGCCCACGCCGGCTCGTGGGTGCATGGCATCCACGTGGGCTCCTCGGGCGCGCGGGGCTATCAGCTCTGGGTGCCCACCGGGTATCAACCCGGGACGCCCAGGCCGCTCCTGGTGGCGCTGCACGGCTGTCTCCAGAACCCGGACCAGTTCGCGGGCCTCACGCGCCTCAACGAGAAGGCGGACGCGGAGGGCTTCCTCGTCCTTTATCCGAACCAGGCGATGTTCGTGAACGCCACGCAGTGTTGGAACTTCATGCTCGGCACCAACATGGAGCGCGGCAAGGGCGAGCCGGCGCTCATCGTGGGCATGGTGGAGGCGATGAAGCAGCAGTACTCGGTCGACGCGCGCCGCGTGTACGTGGGCGGCGTCTCCGCGGGCGGCGTGCTGACGGGCACGCTGATGGCCTGCTACTCGGACGTGTTCGCCGCGGGCATGGTGGGCGCGGGCGCCATGTACAAGGCGGCCACCACGGTGTCCGGCACCGCCTTCGCCATGCTCTTCGGCAGCATCTACTCGCCGGATGACCGGGGCAAGGACGCGTGGACGTGCTCGGGCCGGCCGCGACGCACGGTGCCGGTGCTGGTCATGCACGGTACCGAGGACAGCGTCGTCAACCCCCTCAACGGCGAGCAGGCGATGAAGCAGTTCCTGCAGACCAGCGACTACGGCGACGACGGCGTGGCCAACGACAGCGTCCGCGGCACGCCCACGAGCACCGCCACCTTCCGCGCCGCCGGGGGCCGCGACTACACGGTGAAGAACTACGTCTACGGCGGTGAGCTCGTGGGACAGAAGCTGGAGGTCCGCGGCATGGACCACGCCTGGCCCGGAGGGGATTCACGCTATCCGTTCGCGGACCCCGCCGGTCCCGACGCCACGACGCTCATGTGGGACTTCTTCAAGCAGCACGCGCTCGACGTGCCGTAGGCGTCAGTGCTGGTGACCCAGGCGCACCGCCACCTCGGGGTGTGCCTGGGCGAAGGCGCGCAGCTTCTCGAAGCTCTGGCGGCCGCGCGCCGCGTCGGCGGTGAAGGTGCCCGGCTCCACGTCGTGCTCCCAGCCCCAGCGGGTGTGACTGGCGTCGCCCACCAGCAGCACGGGGCCCTTCGTGGAGCGCACCAGGTACGCGGTGCTGCCCGGCGTGTGGCCCGGCACCCAGAGCGCCCACACGGAGCCGTCGCCGAAGATGTCCACCGCGCCGTCGAAGGGGCCTTCCGTGTCGGGCGTGTACGTCCACTCGGACACGGCGGCCTTGCCCGACAGCGCGCGGTCCGCGATGGACTGGGTCAGGACGTTGAGGAACGCGCGCGTCGTCGTCTCGCCCGGCCCTGCGTAGACGGGAGTGCCCGCGGGCACGTCGGCCATGCCGGTGAGGTGGTCCAGGTGCAGGTGCGTGAGGAACACGCCCGAGAGCGGCCCGGGCTGCTTCGCGAGCCACGCGCCCAGCGGCTCCTTCACCTGCATCTTCTCCTTCACCTTCATGGCGTCGGCGAGCAGGCCGCGCAGGGCCGCCTGCTCGGGCGCGTCACGCAGCGCGTTCTCCACGCCGGTGTCGACGATGTAGAGCCCCTTCGTCGGGTGGCGCAGCGCGTGGAAGAAGACCTGGATGGGCTCGTCGCCGTCGACCAGGCCCGCGGACTTCGCGGTGGGGTGGCCCAGGTTGACGAGGCCGCCGCGGTCCACGGCCCAGTCCGCCGAGGCGATGGACTCCAGCTCCACCGGGCCGGGCTCGCTCAGGAGCGCGAGCAGCTCCGCCGAGGGCCGCGCCGCGCCGAGCGTCGAGCGCTGGTGGGGATGCGAGGTGGTCGCGGCGCCCACGAGGACCAGGGTGGTTGCCGCGACGAACAGGACGGCGACGGCGACGAGGAGGATGCGCTTGGCGTTCTTCATGGGAGCCAAGGTAGCGATGCGCTCCTGCATGGAAAATGGCGATTCTGGTATGAAGCCATGCATTCATGGATATCTCCTGGGAGGACGCGCGGCTGTTCCTGGCCATCGCGGAGACGGGCAGCTTCAGCGCGGCGGCGAAGCGGCTGCGCGTGGGTCAGCCCACGGTGAGCCGGAGGCTGGCGGCGCTGGAGTACGCGGTGGGCGCCAAGCTGTTCCGGCGCGGCGTGGAGGGCGCGGCGCTGACGGCGGCGGGTGAGCGGCTGGTGATGCCGGCGCGGAAGATGGCGGAGTGGGCCGGGGAGCTGCAGCGCGCGGCGGAGTCGAGCGACTCGTCACCCAAGGGCCTGGTGCGCGTGACGGCGAGCCCCTTCCTCAGCTTCGACTTCCTGGCGCCCTTCGCGAGCCACGTGGCGGGCAAGCACCCGGGGCTGCGGCTGGAGGTGCAGTCCACCATCCAGTACGCGGACCTGGGACGTGGCGAGGCGGACCTGGCGCTGCGCACCCAGTGCACGCGCAACGCGGACCTCACGTGCCTGTTCACGCTGGAGGTGCACAACGCGGTGCTCGTCTCGCGCGCGCTCAAGGAGAAGCTGCCCCGGCGCCCCACGCTCCAGCAATTGCCGTGGGTGGCGTGGGCGCCGCCGTACGAGGCCGTGCCGCCCAATCCGCAACTGGAGTCCATCATCCCGAACTTCTCGCCCGCCTTCACCTCGGACAACTACCTGGTGCTGCTGTCGGCGGTGGAGGCGGGCGTGGGCGCCACGGTGTGCGGGCACGTCCCGCACCGGTTCAGCACGCGGCGCGAGCGCAACCTGGTGGAGCTGGACATCGACCTGGGCCCCCACGCGAAGAGCGAGCTGCATCTCATCTGCGCGAAGTCGGCGCTGGACATCCCCCGGGTGCGCCGCGTGTCGGAGCTGCTGGTGCAGGAGCTGGAGCGCGCGAGGAAGCGCTGACGCCTCGCGCGCTCGTCGAGGTGATTACGGGGTGCCGCCGTCCAGGCCCGGTGGAGGTCCCATGCCGCCATCCCAGCCCGGGGGCGGACCCATGCCACCGTCGCCGCCGGGAGGCGGCCCGCCTCCGCCGCCACCGTTGCCGCCGGGAATCTGGCACTGCGCGGTGTCGAGCGAGGAGCGGATGATGAGCGTCTTCCACGCGAGCAGGGCGCCGTCGTCCTGGCGCGCGGTCTGGAAGAGGTAGTCGTTCACGGACTCGGCGGACACCACGTTGTCGTTGGCGTTGGTCGTGTCGCGGGGGCCGCGCGTGTCGTAGAGCGGCTGGTGGTTGATGATGTCGTCGTTGAGCGCGTCGTCGAAGAAGAGCTGTGACGTCACGTACTCCGCCTCGCCGAGGCGCACGGTGAAGTGGATGTGGACGGTGCGGCTGCTGTACCAACCGGGGAAGCAGGTGTCGAAGTCGCAGCGGCCGTCCGCGTCCGTGACCTGCACGCCGCGGAACCAGCGGGCGCTGGTGGCGGACGGGTCATCGGAGGTGCAGAAGGTGCTGGCGTCCTCGCCGGAGTAGAGCCCTTCCGGGGCGGCGTGCCAGATGTCGACGGAGGCGCCCTGGATGGGGCGGCACTGGTCGTCGAGGATGCGGAAGGCGAGCCGCACGGGCAGGCCGTCGTGGCCCTCGCTGATGTCCTTGCGGACCAGGGTCTGGGCGTAGCAGGGGCCCAGGGTGGCCGCGCAGGTGAGGGCGCAGGGGGTGCCTGACTCGTCGGTGAAGGGGTCGGCGTAGGTGCCCGACATGGCGGCGGTGCCGCCGGTGGCCCAGGCGGTGGCGCCGGTGCCTCCGTCCGGGGGGGAGCCCGAGTCGGCGTCGCCTCCGGAGGAGGGTGAGTCCTCGGGGCCGCAGGCGAGCACCTGCACCAGCGGTATCGCCGCCAGCGTCAGGCCCATGCCGCGCAGCACCTTGCGGCGGCTCATGATGGCCGAGGTGAGGGTCTTGGTGTCCTGGTTGCTCATCGCGAGTCCTCTTTGGGGGTCGATGGGTCCGGCCCGAACAGCCCGTGTCCTCGGGCTCGAGAATCGCTATACCCAGGGAGTTCTTAAGCAGACCTTACGTGCCACCCACGGAGACGCGCGCATGACGACACTCAAGGGGAAGACGCTGTTCATCACCGGGGCCAGCCGGGGCATCGGCAAGGCGATTGCGCTGCGTGCGGCTCGGGACGGGGCGAACATCATCATCGCCGCGAAGACGACGGAGCCGCACCCCAAGCTGCCGGGCACCATCTTCACGGCGGCGGAGGAGATCGAGAAGGCGGGCGGTCGGGCGCTCCCCATCGCGGTGGACATCCGTGAGGAGGACCAGGTCGTGGCCGCGGTGGCGAAGGCGGTGGAGACGTTCGGCGGCATCGACGTGCTGGTGAACAACGCGAGCGCCATCCACCTGACGGGCACGGTGGACACGCCGATGAAGCGCTATGACCTCATGCACAGCATCAACACGCGTGGGACGTTCGTGTGCTCGAAGGCGTGCATCCCGCATCTGAAGCGCTCGAGCAATCCGCACATCCTGAACAACTCGCCGCCGTTGAACATGGAGGCGCGGTGGTTCGCGCCGCACGTGGCGTACACGATGGCGAAGTTCGGCATGAGCATGTGCGTGCTGGGCATGGCGGAGGAGCTGCGTGACGACGGCATCGCGGTCAACGCCCTCTGGCCGCGCACGGTCATCGCGACGGCGGCGGTGCAGAACCTGTTGGGCGGCGAGGACACCATCAAGGGCAGCCGCACGCCGGACATCATGGCGGACGCCGCGTACGCCATCCTCACCAAGCCCAGCCGCAGCTTCACGGGCAACTTCTGCATCGACGAGGACGTCCTGCGCGCCGACGGCGTGACGAACTTCGACAAGTATCAATCCGTGCCCGGCGAGGACCTGTTCCCCGATTACTTCATCTGAGGCCGGGTGTAGGGCGACGGTCCATGTGCATGTCGTGGCATGGACCGTGTATCCACCTCGGGCTTCGACATGGCGCCATCGGCGAGGAGGGTGTGGAGGATGGGTAAGGGTGACTCCGGGCAGTCCGGGGATGGAGCCGGTGAGTTCCTGGTCTATGTCGGTGACGACGGTGCTTCGAAGGTCCACGTCCGGCTCTTCGAGGGCACGGTCTGGCTGACCCAGAAGCAGCTTGCCGAGCTGTTCGGCAAGGATGTGCGGACCATCAACGAGCACCTCCAGAACATCCACGAGGAGGGAGAACTCGACCCGACGGCAACCCTCCGGAAATTCCGGATAGTTCAAATCGAGGGTTCCCGAGAAGTCACGCGATGGGTGGACCACTACAGCCTGCCAGCCATCATCGCGGTGGGCTACCGCGTCCGCTCCACGCAAGGGACACGCTTCCGTCAGTGGGCCACGGCCCTGTTGGACGAGTACCTGGTCAAGGGCTTCGTCCTCGATGACGCTCGGCTCCAGTCGACGTCGCAGCCAGGCGAGGACTACTTCGACGAGCTGCTGGAGCGGATCCGCGAGATTCGCGCATCGGAGCGGCGCTTCTACCAGAAGCTCACCGACATCTATGCGCAGTGCAGCGTCGACTACGACGTCCAGGCCGAGGTCACGCAGACCTTCTATGCGACGGTGCAGAACAAGCTGCACTGGGCCATCCACGGACACACGGCGGCCGAGCTGATTCACGAGCGCGCCGATGCGAGTCAGCCCAACATGGGGCTCGCGACCTGGAAGAACGCTCCGAGCGGGCCCATCCGGAAGTCAGACGTCACGGTGGCGAAGAACTACCTCTCGGAGGAGGAGCTCCGGGAGCTGAGTCGTGTCGTCACCATGTACCTGGACTACGCGGAGGACCAGGCCAGGAGACGACGGCCGATGACGATGCGGGAGTGGGTGACGAAGCTGGATGGCTTCCTGCAGTTCAACGAGCGAGACGTCCTGTCTCATGCGGGAGGTATCAGCCACGAGCTGGCGACGGCCCATGCGGAGGCCGAGTTCGACCGCTACCGCGAAGCGGGACGCAAGCTGGAGGCGAGCCTCCCGAACTCGGACTTCGACCGCGCCGTCGAGACCACCCGGCAACTCGCGGGGCGGAGCCGGGGGCGCGGGAAGAAGCCTTGAGCCACGCCGGCGAGCCCGTTCGCCTGGAGGGAAGACGACTTACCTGCGAAGTGTTGGGGAACAGAGCATTCCAGCGTCACTGATTGCACGCTTGTGGACGTGACACTAGAAGCGCAGGCCACTTCCATTTTTCCTCCGAGCACTGATGTCCGAGCAGGACTCCCCCCCGAAGCGCGCCGCGGCATTCCTGGAAGGCCACCTTGGCGGAGGTGGCGAGATGGCGGACCTGGTCCGCTCCAAGGACTGGTCCCAGACCCCCCTGGGTCCTCTCGAGGGCTGGCCCACCAGCCTGCGCACCATGGTCGGCGTCGTGCTGGGCAACCGCTTCCCCATGCTCCTGTGGTGGGGCCCTCAGCTCCTCCAAATCTACAACGACGGCTACCGCCCCGTGCTGGGCATGAAACACCCCGCCTCGCTCGGCGCCCCGGCGTCCGTCATCTGGCAGGAGATCTGGGACGTCATCGGCCCCATGGCGGAGGGCGTGCGCCAGGGCGGCCCCGCCACCTGGAGCGAGCACCTCCAGCTCTTCATCAACAGCCGCGGCTTCGTCGAGGAGACGTTCCACACCTTCTCGTATAGCCCCGTCTACGACGAGGGCGGCGGCGTCGGCGGTGTGCTCGTCACCGTCCAGGAGACCACCGAGCAGGTCCAGGACAACCGCCAGCTCAAGCTGCTCGGCGAGCTGGCCACCAGCTCCGCCTCCGCGAAGACGGCCGAGGAGGCCTGCCAGACGGCCGCGCGCATCTTCTCCGCCTACGGCGAGGACCTGCCCTTCACCCTCCTGTACCTGCTCGACGACGCCGCCACCCAGGTGCGCTGCGTGGGCTCCAGCGGACTGGATGGCTACTCGGGCCCCGCGAAGCCGGAGTCCTGTCCCTTCCCTCCGATGCCCGACGCGCCCCAGACCTGGCCCTTCGCGCAGGCCGCGCACACCGGCCGCGAGGTGCTCGTGGAGGAGCTGGGCGCGCGCTTCGGTGTGCTGCCCCGTGGCCCTCGCGGGGTGGTGCTCTCGCGGGCCGTGGTGCTGCCGCTGGCGCGCTCGGGGCAGTCGCACCCGTATGGGTTCCTCGTCGCCGGCGTCAGTCCCACCCGCTTGCTGGACGAGCGCTACCTGGCCCTCTTCCGGCTGGTCGCGGACCCGGTGGTGACGGCCATCGCCAACGCGCGCGCGTACGAAGAGGAGCGCCAGCGCGCCGAGGCCCTGGCCGCCATCGACCGCGCCAAGACGGCCTTCTTCAACAACGTCAGCCACGAGTTCCGCACCCCGCTGACGCTGATGCTCGGCCCCACCGAGGACGCGCTGGCGTCGTCGGCGCGCGCGCTGTCCGGCGAGGGACTGGAGACCGTCCACCGCAACGCGCAGCGCCTCTTGAAGCTGGTCAACTCGCTGCTCGACTTCTCCCGCCTGGAGGCCGGCCGCATCCAGGCCCGCTACGAGCCGGTGGACCTGGCCGCCCTCACCGCGGGCCTGGCCAGCGCGTTCCACTCCGCGCTGGAGCGCGCGGGGCTGGGCTTCGACATCGACTGCGCCCCGCTGCCCGAGGCCATCCACGTCGACCAGGACATGTGGGAGAAGATTGTCCTCAACCTGCTCTCCAACGCGCTGAAGTTCACCTTCGAGGGCCGCATCGCCATCTCCCAGCGCTGGGTGGACGGCCAGGTCCAGCTCCAGGTCTCCGACACGGGCATCGGCATCCCGGAGCAAGAGCTGCCGCGCATCTTCGACCGCTTCCACCGCGTGCAGGGCGCCCGCGCGCGCACGCACGAGGGCTCCGGCATCGGCCTGGCGCTGGTGCACGAGCTGGTCCGGCTGCACGGCGGCTCGCTGTCGGTGGCGAGCACCGAGGGCCAGGGCACCACCTTCACCCTGCGCATCCCCGCGGGCACCGCCCATCTGCCCCAGGAGCACCTGGGCGCTCGCGACACGCGGGCCTCCACCGCCCTGGGCGCCGCGCCCTTCGTGAACGAGGCGCTGCGCTGGCTGCCGGGGGGCCTGGAGGTGGAGTCGCTCGAGGTGGGCACCGAGGTGCCTCCGGAGGACAAGCGCCCCGGCTCCGCGCGCATCCTGCTGGCCGACGACAACGCGGACATGCGCGAGTACTTGAGGTCCCTCCTGTCCCGTTACTGGGAGGTGGAGACGGTGGCGGATGGTCTCGCGGCGCTCGAGTCCGCGCGCGCGCGTCCTCCCGACCTGGTGCTCACGGACGTGATGATGCCGGGGCTGGATGGCTTCGGGCTCCTGCGCGAGCTGCACGCCGATGAGCGCACGCGCCACGTGCCCGTCACCATCCTCTCCGCGCGCGCGGGCGAGGAGGCCCGCATCGAGGGACTGCGCGCCGGCGCCGACGACTACCTGGTGAAGCCCTTCTCCGCGCGCGAGCTGATGGCGCGCGTGGAGACGCAGCTGACCAAGGCGCGCCTGCAGGCCATCCAGGAGGCGCACGGGAGGATGCTCACGCGCGTCTTCCAGTTCGCCCCCGTGGGCATCGCCATCCTGCGCGGCCCCCAGCACGTCTACGAGTTCGTCAACGCGGGCTACCTGCGGCTCATCGCCAACCGGTCCGTGGTGGGCGTGCCCATCGCCCAGGCGCTCCCCGAGCTGGCCGGCCAGGGCATCTTCGAGCTGCTCGACAACGCCTACCGCACCGGCGAGCCGTACATCGGGCGCTCCCTGCGGGCGACCATCATCTCCGGCGAGGGCGGGCCTCCGCAGGAGCGGTTCTTCGACCTGGTCTACCAGCCCATGCTGGATGACGCCGGTCAGGTGGACTCCATCGTGGTGGTGGCCTTCGACGTGACGGACCTGTCCAACGCCCGGCGCGAGGCGGAGTCCGCCAGCCGCGCGAAGGACGAGTTCCTGGCGATGCTCGGCCACGAGTTGAGAAACCCGCTGGCCCCCATCCTCACCGCGCTCCAACTGCTCCGGCTGCGCGGCGGCGAGGCCGTGGAGCGCGAGCGCACCGTCATCGAGCGGCAGGTGCACCACCTGGTGCGGCTGGTGGATGACCTGCTCGACGTGTCCCGCGTCACGCGGGGCAAGGTCGTGCTGCGGCGCGAGCGCGTGGAGCTGGCGGAGGTGGTGGCGAAGTCCATCGAGCTGGCCAGTCCCTTGTTGGAGCAGCGCGGCCATCACCTGACGGTGGAGGTGGCGCGCCAGGGCCTGCCATTGGACGCGGACGCGACGCGGCTGGCGCAGGTGTTCTCCAACCTGCTCACGAACGCGGCGAAGTACACCGAGCCCGGGGGACGCATCACCGTCCAGGGCGCGCGCGAGGGGGACGCGCTGGTGGTGCGGGTGCGCGACAACGGCACGGGCATCAGCGCGGAGATGCTGCCGCGCATCTTCGACCTCTTCTTCCAGGAGCGTCAGGAGCTGGACCGCTCGCAGGGCGGCCTGGGCCTGGGGCTCGCCATCGCCCGGAGCCTGGCGGCCCAGCACGGCGGCACCCTCCACGCGGACAGCGAGGGGCGGGGCCAGGGCAGCACCTTCACGGTGCGGCTGCCCGCGCTCGAGGCGGGAGTGGAGGCTTCGGCGACGGTGGCCACGGATGAGGCGGCCTCGCCGCGGGAGGCGGTCCCGATGCCGCACCGGGTGCTGATTGTCGACGACAACCGCGACGCGGCGGACGTGCTGGCCGAGGCCCTGGACATGCTGGGCTGCGAGACGCGCGTCACCTACGACGGCCCCAGCGCGCTCCAGGTGGCGCCCACGTTCCGCCCGGAGCTGGCGCTGCTCGACATCGGCCTGCCCGTGATGGACGGCTACGAGCTGGCGAAGCACCTGCGCACCCAGCGGCCCGACGGCGGGCTCCAACTGGTGGCGGTGACGGGCTACGGCCAGGAGTCGGACCGGTTGCGCTCAAAGGAAGCCGGCTTCGACGCGCACCTGGTGAAGCCCATCGACTTCAACACCCTGGGCTCGCTGCTCAAGCGCCTGGGGCCCGTCTCCTGACGGACGGGGAATCCACGGCATGGCGGCTGAGCTATGCTGTGGGCCTCCGGATGGCTTTGGGGGGTGGGGCCCGGGGAGAACAGACGAGGCGTTCGGGATGAGCAGCGACGTGGCGGCAGCGAAGGACGCGGTGGTGGTACTCGATTACGCGAAGCTGGTGGAGGGCGCGGACCTGTCCGCGGACATCGCCCGCGCGTATGGCCCGGATGGCATCGGCCTGCTCATCGTCCGGGGGATTCCGGGGCTGGTGGAGCTGCGCCAGGGCCTGTTGCCGCTGGGCTTCCGCTTCGCCGCGCTCCCCAACGAGGTGAAGGACCGCTACGTCCACGAGCGCAGCAGCTACTCGTTCGGCTGGAGCCACGGCAAGGAGGTCCTCAAGCCCGGCCAGTTCGACGAGTTCAAGGGCTCCTACTACAACAATCCCCAGTACGACGCGCCCGCGGTGGCGCCGGCGCTGGTGGAGAAGTACCCGGAGAACTACCTGCCCAACGTGTGGCCGGACGCGGACTTCCCCGCGCTGCGCCCCGCCTTCCAGGCGCTGGGACGGAAGATGGTGGACGTGGGGCTGCTGGTGGCCGCGCAGTGCGACCGCTACGTGAAGGCGAAGCTGGGCGAGCGGCTGTCCCCGGACGCGAGCCTTACGCGCACCATCCGCGAGTCGCGCGCGTGCAAGGCGCGGCTGCTCTACTACTTCGCCATCAACGAGGACGCGACGCCGCGCACGCGCGACTCGTGGTGCGGCTGGCACAGCGACCACGGCTCGCTGACGGCGCTGTGCCCCGCCATGTACTTCGACGCGGAGCCCGGCGCCCCGGAGCCCACGCGCCAGGACATCCCGGTGCCGGACCCGGACGCGGGCCTCTACGTGCGCACGCGCTCCGGCGAGGAGCGAAAGGTCGTCATCCCCAAGGACTGTCTGGCGTTCCAGATTGGCGAGAGCGCGCAAATCGTGACGGGGGGACTGCTGCGCTCCACGCCGCACGCGGTGCAGGCGCTGGCCCACCCGGCGAGCCGCAACATCTCCCGCTCCACGTTCGCCGTCTTCATGCAGCCCGACAACGAGGAGCACCTGCGGCCGCCCGAGGGCACGGACCCCGCCGAGGTCCGCGTGGGCGCCTTCCAGCCGGGGATGACCTTCGGCGACTTCGCGCGCGCCACCTTCGCGCGGTTCTACAACCCCTACGCGTGAGCCCCGCTCGCGCGGGGTGTCGCTTCTTCAGAAGACGGACACCTCGCGCAGCTGGGTGAAGTAGCCGCGGGACGGCGTGGGCAGCCCCGGGACGGTGCCGAGCGAGTACACCCGCACCTTGTCCACGAGCGGCGCGCCCCCGGCCAGGGGGATGTCCACGTCCCGCTCGAACGAGAACTGCGTGTTGACGTCATCCGTGTAGGGCGCGTCTCCCAGCTCCGGCGCCGGGGCGCTCTGGCCCAGCGCCACCCAGGCTCCGCCCTCCAGCGAGCCCTCCACGTGGAAGACCTCCTGGGGACGCGTGCCGGTGTGGCCCCGAATCAGCACCCGTCGCGGGCGGGTGGGCTCGCGCAGCCGGAAGACGAGCTCATCCTCCAGTGAGCCGAAGCGCGAGATGGGCACCCGCTTCGATTCGAGCTTCCCGTCGGTGAAGGGGCACGGGTCCACCACGGCGTCCGTCTCACAGGGCTGTCCCCGGCTGACGGGGACGGCGCCGGTGAAGGGCAGCGGCACCGGGGGCGCCTCGTGCACGTCCGTGTATTCGAGCGCGCTCTGGATCCACGAGCGCTGTCCCCGCGCGCGGGCCTGCACGTACGCGAAGGGCGGCGCGAAGTCCTCCAGCATCTCCGGTCCCAGGAAGGCCTCGCCGGAGCGCGTGTCCTGGGTCCACACCACGCCCCACTCACCGCGGGCCTGCACCGCGTAGGTGTGCGAGGGGATGTCCGCCAGCGCGGGCACGTCCACCCAGGACAGCTTCACGCCAGCGGCGTCTGGATGGGATTGGACGCGGCTGTCCCAACGGCGCAGCGGGGGCACGTCCACGTCCAGCATGAAGTGGAGGGCGAGGAAGTCCCGCGCGCCGTCCACGGGGGGCAGGTGGAGCTGGAAGGATTTGACGTCGGCCCAGGGGGAGGGGCGCTCCAGCAGGTCCGCGCCGGTGTCGCGCGCGGACAGCTCGTGCAGGAACAGGCCATCCGCGTCCGGCGTCACCTGGGCCCACGGCTCGTAGGCCAGCGTGGGTTGGCCGGTGGGAGGCTCGCCCGGGAGTGGCCTGGTGCCCGGGAGCTTGCGCGGGCGCATCAGCGTGAGCGGGCCGCCGCGCCAGGGCGTGCCGTCGGTCTCCAGCACGGTGCCGGAGAGGAAGACGGGGGTCTCCGGCTCCAGCGCGCAGCCGGAGGTGAGGAGGACGAGGGGCAGGGCGTGACGCAGGTGCATGTCAGAAGGTCCCCTTGGCGCCGAGCGTGGGCAGAATCACCGGGATGCCGAAGTCCTTGCGCTTCAGGCGCACGGGCTGGCCGTCCTCACCCTCGTAGCCGTAGTCCCGCGTGAGCACCTCGCTGCGCGCGGTGACGTTGAAGACATCCAGGTACACGTCGAGCAGGAACGAATCGAAGACGAGGGTGCGCGAGGCGCGGAAGTCGAGCCGGAAGAACGAGGGCAGCCGGTCCACCGCGCCCCGGCCCACGGGCTTCCACTCGGGCTCGCCGTCCGCGCCCACGCCCTCGCGCATGGTGCGGTAGCCGAACTGGCCCGTCTCCGGACGGCCGGTGTTGAAGTGCGCCACCGCGCCCAGGGTGACGAAGTCGAAGCGGTAGCTGAGCGCGGCGTTGACGGAGTGCGCCTGCTCGAAGGTGTAGGGCAGATAGCCCTCGACCATGCCGAGCTCCTCGCCATTGGGGCCCACCTTCGCGTAGCGCTCGAAGCGCTTGCTCTGGTTGAAGCCATACGTGAGCCAGCCGAACCAGCGGCGGCCCAGGGGACGACGCACCATCAGCTCCAGGCCGTAGCTGTGGCCGTGGCGCTCCACGTCCTCGGCCTCGAGTCCCCGGCGCCGCAGGTTGCTCAGCACGTCCTCGAAGTTGAACTCCAGCGTGCGCAGGAGCGGGTTGAAGTAGCCCTCGGCCGTCACCTCCCAGCCGTTGAGGGGGCGCCACTCCGCGCCGAGCGAGAACTGCGCCGCGCGCTGGAGGCCGCGTTCGAGCGCGAGCATCTCGCCCGCGGGCACCGGCAGCAGCACGGTGGCGGGCTGGTGATACAGGCCCGCGCCGGCCTTCAGCGTGAGGCCCTCCGTGAGCGCGTGCCGCACGGCGAGCCGGGGCTCCAGCGCCAGCCGCGTCCGGTCTCCGAAGCCGTGGTAGCTGTCGAGCCGCAGGCCCGGCACCAGCACCCAGCGCGCGGAGGGCGTGTACGTCAGCTGCGTGCCCACGCCCGCGAAGGTGCCCAGGATGCCGGGGCGCGAGTACGCGTCCTTCCCGTCGAAGGGCCCCACGGGCCGGAACCGGCCGATGGCCAGCATGCTCGCCTCGCGGCGCTCCGCGTGGCTGAAGAGCTCCAGCTTCAGGTCCGCCGAGAGCTCCCGCGTGTAGCCCGCGCGCAGGGCCACGCTGCCCTGCGACAGTTCGTAGGAGCCCGGCTGACGGAGGCCCTTGCTGTAGGCGAGGCCGAGCCGGTCATACCCGAGCGTCAGGCCCACCTCGGCCTCGCCTCCCGCGAGGGGGTGACGGCCTCGCAGGTCCAGGCGATGGAACAGCAGACCCAC
Organism: Myxococcus sp. AS-1-15; assembly: GCF_020037055.1. Classification (NCBI taxonomy): domain Bacteria; kingdom Pseudomonadati; phylum Myxococcota; class Myxococcia; order Myxococcales; family Myxococcaceae; genus Myxococcus; species Myxococcus sp. AS-1-15. The sequence continues at coordinate 45,262 of NZ_JAIQDF010000026.1, forward strand.
GCCGCCCGAGTCGCCCGTCTCCGGCTCGCGCGCGGTGAGGCCCACCGCGTCCGACGTGCCCAGCGCGAGGAGGCGGAGCTGTCCTTGGCCCACGCGCTGCTCCACGCGGGCCTGATAGTCCCAGTAGTCCGCGTAGACCTTGGGCTCGCCGGAGTCGCGGTACACGGTGCCGTCGCCCGAGGTGTACGAGGAGGGCGCGTTGACGGTGTTGATGACGCGGGTGATGACCAGGCCCGTGTAGCTGACGCGCGCGGCGGCGGCGACGGTGGTGCCCGTCTCGGGGATGGGCACCTCCAGGAAGGCGCCGGCCTGGATGAGGTCCGCGTACGCGCTGCCGTGGAGGCCCTCTTCGCGAGGCCGGCTCACGTGCGCGTCCACCGCGCCGCCCAGCAGGCTGCCGTAGCGCGCGGAGGGGACACCGACCTGGAAGTCGAGGGACTCGACGAGGTCCGGGTACACCACCGCGTTGCCGAGCATGAGGTGGTAGAGGAAGGGCACGCGTACGCCGTCGACGAAGAAGGCGCTGGCGGCGGGCTGTACGCCGCGGACGACGGGGTAGGAGAGCCCGGAGGCGAGCGTCGTCACGCCGGGCATCAGCATCACCACGCGGAACGGGTCGCCCATGGTGCCGGGGACCTCGCGCAGCTCCTGCTCGTGCAGCGTGACGCGGGAGACCTCGGTGCGCGGCCGGTCCGCGCGCACCACCGTCTCGTAGGGGTTCACCGCGAGGGGCTCCAGTGTGTAGAGCACCTCCAGCCGCTGTCGGGCCTCGACCGTCTCGGTGAGGTACAGCAGGCGGTGGCCCGGCGAGGTGACTTTCAGCGCGTGCTCGCCGGGAGGGAGCTCCAGTCGGAACAGGCCCTGGGCGTCGGCTTCGACCGTCGCCGTGTGGGTGCGGATGATGGCGCCGGCGAGCGGCTTGCGGCTGCCCTTCGCGCGCACGCGGCCGGTGAGCACCGCGCGGGTGTCCTCCACGGGAGGGGGTTCGAAGCGGTAGGTGAAGGGGACGCGAACGGCGACGGGCTGGCCCTGCGAGGTGGCGGGGTGGAAGCGCAGGCGGGGCGCGGCGTGCAGCGCGGCGCGGGCGAGCGCAACCGGCGGCTCACCGACGACGCGGGCCTCGACGACCTCGCCGGCCTCGTCGAGGGTCAGCTCCAGCTCCACGGAGACAGGCGCGTCCAGGACCTGGCCCTCGGGCAAGCGCGCGGGGGCGTCCTGGGCGAGGGTGGGAGCCACGAGGGCCGAGGGCTCGTCGGCAGACGAGGCCCGTGCCGGGAGGACACCCAGGAGCAGCAGGAAGAGGAGGCCGAGGCGTGTCATCGCGGGGGAGGGGAGACAATCCTTCCATACGCGGGCACTTCGGGATTCAGGTCGTTGCCGGGTGTGAGGAGGTTCCGATTCACCCACCACGGCGCCGTGTCGGTGCGCCGCCCGAGCGCGATGCTGGGCCCGGGGGACAGCAGTGCCGTCGCTCCCCCGGGCAAGGAGTCGTTGTCTCCGGGGAGGGAGCCCCTGCCGGAAAGACGACGGTCGTCGGAGTCTCATCGCCCACCTGGGACGGCGACTCACGGCTCCGGTCCGCAAGAAGAGAGGTCGAGCCCGCGCGTGAGGTTCGCAGGGCGCGAGGCGCTGCACGACGGCGGACCTCCGTGTGGAGGGGGCCCTGGACCTCGACGCGGAGCTGCGTCGCGATGGCGCGGGACGCGGAGACGACACCGCCCCGGAGCGTGGCTCACGGGGCGGTGAGGCGTTCGAGTCAGGCGTTCGAGGCGCTGAGTCGTCGGGCGCACCAGGCATCCACGGCGGTGGCGCCGAGGACGAAGGCGACGGCGCCCGCGACGTTCTCCTTGCGAGGGCTGTGCTTCACCGCCGGGCCGAGGCTCGCGAGGTCCAGCAGGTCTCCTCCCACGCGTGCCCAGACCCACGGCGTGGGATTGGCGCGGGTCAGGATGCCGACGCCCGCCGCGATTTCGCGCAGGCCATAGGCGCGCAGCAGTCCGGTGCCTCGTCGTACGCCGAGGAAGCGGGCCAGCGCGCCGGGCGCCACCAGCTCACTCAAACCCAGTCCGATGCTCACCCATCCGAGCACCCTCGCCACTTTCCTTGCGTTCACGATGAATCCTCCCGAGGGCATGGCCGGCATGGCCGCGCCCGACGTGTGCGGAAAGGATGGGGGCGATGCTCGCGCGGTGACGCCAGGGGCTGCTCGCCTGCGTGCCGGGGTGGACGGCTTGCGGGCCCGGTGCGTGGCGCGGGTCCAGGCGTGAGGGCTCCACCCGTCGCTGAGGGCTGGGACGTGCCGTCGGCGGCCCGTGGCTTCCCGGCACGGCGCTGTCCGGAAGTGTCGCCCGTGCACGGGCTGGAGTAGGTACGAGGGGTGATGCCCACCCGGTCCTCTCGTCGCCTTGGGTTGCTGTGCCTGCTGCTCGTCTGCGCCGCGTGCGCGCGTGCGCCCCGTCCCCCTGTCACGCGTCCGCAAGATGCGCTGGTCGCCGAGCTCGCCTCCAACGTGGCGCTCATGGACGACGCGGACCCGGCGTCGCTGCGCGTGGCGTTGGACCAGAGTCTCAGCTGGCTGCGGACCCGGCCCGTGGACCACCGCTTCGTCTACGGGCCTCGCGAGGTGACGGCCGGCGAGCTGGTCTCCGCGCTGGAGCGGCTGCGCGCGCGGCTGACCGACGGCATGTCCTCGCTCGACGTGTCCAAGGCGGTGATGGAGGACTTCGAGCTGCTGGAGTCCGCGGGCGGCGAGGACGGCACGGTGCTCTTCACCGGCTATTACGAGCCGGTCATCGAGGCGAGCCTCGCGCCCACGGCCGAGTACCGCATCCCCGTGCTCTCCGCGCCGGACGACCTCATCGAAGTCCCGCTGGAGCCCTTCGCGGAGCGCTTCGCCTCCGAGCGCGTCTTCGGCCGGCTCGAGGGCAGGCGCGTCGTCCCCTACTGGAACCGCGCCGAGATTCGCGGGGGGAAGCTGGGCGAGCGCAAGCTGGAGCTCGCGTGGGTGAAGGACCCGGTGTCGCTGTTCTTCATGGAGGTTCAGGGCAGCGGCACGCTGCGCCTCATCGACGGCACCGAGCGACGCGTGGGCTACGCCGCGTCGAACGGCCGCCCGTACCGCAGCATCGGCGCGCTGCTCATCCAGGAGGGCGCCATCCCTCGCGAGCAGATGTCCATGCAGGCCCTGCGCGCGTGGCTCGCGGCGAACCCGAGCCAGCGCGAGCGCGTGCTCGACTACAACGAGTCCTATGTCTTCTTCCGCTTCCTGCCGGGCGCGGCGGTGGGCTCACTGGGGCGCGAGGTGACGCCGGGGCGCTCCATCGCCACCGACGCGCGCCTGTTCCCGAAGGGGGGCCTCGCCTTCATCCACACGGACCATCCGGTGCGGATGGCGGACGGCTCGGTGCAGTGGCGGCCGTTGTCGCGCTTCGTCTTCAACCAGGACACGGGCGGCGCCATCCGGGGCGCGGGCCGCGTGGATGTCTTCTGGGGCCGAGGCTCCCAGGCGGAGCTCGCCGCCGGCATGATGAAGCAGAAGGGCCGGCTGCTCTTCCTGGTGCCCAAGCCCCGCGCCCCCGCCGTGACGGCGCGGTGACGCGGGGCACGCAGGCGCGCTAGCGGGTGGCCACGCCGGCCTTCTTCATCTCCTCGTCGATGACGCGGCGGAACTGGTCCACCGGCACCGCGCCGAGGATGGGCCGGCCGTTGATGAAGAACGTGGGCGTCCCCCCGGCGCCCACGCGCGTGCCCTCGCGCGAGTCCTCGGCGATGACCGCGTCGAACTTCCCGGAGTCGAGCGCCTGGTTGAAGCGCGCCACATCCAACCCCAGCTGCTTCGCGTAGCCCTCCAGCGCGGGCCGCTCGAGCTGGCGCTGGTTGGCGAAGAGCAGGTCGTGGAACTCCCAGAACTTCCCCTGCTCATGCGCCGCCAGGGACGCCGCGGCCGCGAGCTTCGCGTTCGGGTGGTTGGGCAGCGGCTGGTGCTTGAAGGCCACGCGCAGCTTGCCCTCGTACTCCTTCTCCAGCGTCTTGAGCGTGGGCACGGCGCGCGAGCAGAACGGGCACTCGAAGTCCGACCACGCCACCAGCGTGACGGGCGCGTTGGCGGGGCCGCGCGAGGGCGCCTTGCCCACCTCCACCTGCTGGCGAGCCCCCTCCGCGGGCGCGGGCGGCGCGGGCGGGCGGTCCACGCCGCGCTCGATGGTGCGCGCGTAGACCTCCGCGCGCGGCACGCCGCCCTTCACCAGCGCCTCCGCCTTCGCGAGCTCCTCGTCGATGACACCGGTGAAGACCTCCACCGGCTGCGCGCCGTTGATGAAGCGCCCGTTGACGAAGAAGGCCGGGGTGCCGGTGGCGCCGACCAGGCGGGCCAGGTTCTCGTCGCGGCGCACGCGCTCGGCGAGCTTCGGGTCCTCGCGGTCCTTCTTCCAGCGCTCCACATCCAACTTCAGCTCCTTCGCATAGCGCTCCAGGTCCTCCTCCTGCTGCGCGCGCGGGTTGGAGAAGAGGACGTCGTGGAACTCCCAGAACCTGCCCTGCTCCCCGGCGGCCAGCGCGGCGAGGGCGGCGGGCCGGGCGCGCGGGTGCCGGTCCAGCGGGAGGTGCTTCATCACCAGGCGCAGCTTGTCGCCGTAGCGCTGCTGGAGCTGCTTCACGGTGCCGTGGCCGCGCGAGCAGAAGGGGCACTCGTAGTCGGAGAACTCCACCAGCGTGACGAGCGCGGACTCGGAGCCCTGGACGAGCGAGTCATCCACGGGGACCTTGTAGACGACGGGCGAGATGGGAGGCCGCTGCCGGGCGGAGGGCGGGGCCGCGGACGGCGCGCGCGGAGCTTCCGCGACCTTGGCGGGCACGGGCGCGAAAGTGCGTCCTCCCACGAACCCCAACACGAGCCCCACGACGAGGCTCACCCACACGGATGCTTTGTGCACGACGCGACTCCCGGAATGAAGACACACCCCGGGCGCGGTCGGCCCGAGCCACCGAGGGGCCGGGCGCGTGTGGCCCGGCGTCCCTTCAGTGCGGCGAGGGCGCGGGAAGTTTCAGCGCGCATTTCCGACGCGCGCCGGAGCGGGCCGCCGCCGCGTCAGCCGAGGCGACGGCGGACCTCGTCGTCCCCGGAGGTGAAGGGCGCGGGGAGCGTCCAGAGCGCCGAGGGGTGGCGGTAGCCCAGCTCGAAGGCGGTGAGGATGGCGGGCCAGCGGTCCGCGAGCAGGGCCCAGTTGTACTCGGTGGGCTTCGAGGTGAGCGGGTTGGAGTCGCGGTCTCGCTGCGTGGCCGCGTAGTCGGCGAAGTTCCACGCCACCGTGCCCAGCTCCAGGCGCAGCAGCGGTGTCATCGCCAGGGTGAGGTCCGCGCGGGAGATTTCACCGGGGAGCCGCTCGGGAGGCGTGAAGGCGGGCTGCACGGCGTCCGCCTGCTCGCGCCAGGCGAAGCAGTTGTTGGCGACCTGGATGAGCGCATCCCGCGCGGCGGGGCCGGGGCACTGTCGGGCGCGCTCCAGCAGCGCGAAGCCGGCCACCACGAGGCTCATGGCGGACATGCCCGGGAAGCGGCGCGCGAAGTCGGAGGGGGCGGGCTTCTCGTGGGTGAGGCCCTGCAGGACGGTGAAGGCGTGCTGGGACTCGTCGGGCTTCGCGCCCGCGAGGGTGAAGTCGCTCAGCACGCGCTCGGGGGTGACGCCGCCCGTGTCGGGTCTCCAGTCGAGGTAGCGCAGGGCCGCGCCGCCGATGTCGGTGAAGATGGCGACGTTGCCCTCGTTGAGCATGCGCTCCAGGGTGATGGCGAGCGACTCCGCCTTGTCGAGCGGGAGGATGCCGGGGGCCTGGAAGAACAGCCGCGCGAAGCGATGCGCGGTGGCCCAGAGCGTGCGCGGGTCCCCGAGCGGCTCCAGGTTCATGGCCCCCGCGAGCGCGCCGAGCGCGGTGGCCGCGTCCTGGGGCAGGCCATGTCCACCGAGCGCCTCGGAGAGCTGCTCCGCGCCCTTCCGCGCGGTGCCCGTGAGGCCCATGCGGTCATAGGTCCGGGCGGGGCTGGGGAGGGGCTCGCCCTGCGCGAGGTCGATGATGCGCCGGGCGATGGCCGCGCCGAGCATGCCCTTGCCGGCCTCGTGCGAGGCATGGATGGCGAAGGCGAACCAACCGGGTGTGGCCTGGCTGCCGTGCGTCGGATGGAACTCCGGGTCCACCAGCTCCTGGAGCGTGCGCGCCAGGCGCGTGTAGCCCTCGGTGATGAACCGGTTCTGCTGGAGCGGTGTGCCGGCGGGGACCCCCGTCACCGGCGCGAGCAGCTCCGGCGCGGGTGCGCTCAGGGCGTTGGCGGGCGGGGGCCAGTTCGGAACACGAAACCCGGGTTGGGTGGGCGTCTCCTCGGGGGATTTCGTCGTGATGGCCGTGCTCCGGAGCCGGGGTGGGGCCGCACTATCGCCCGATTCGCGGCGTCAGGCAGGTGTGTTGCCGTGCCTGGTGCCGAAGGGGCGCACTCCCGGCGGCTTGCTCCCCGTGCGCCGGCCTGCCCTGTCGCTGGTTGTCCATGGGTGGGCAGGCCCCATCTTCCAAGGACGAAGGGAGGCCGTGACCATGCGTCATAGAGCGGCTGGGATGGCGGTGGCGGTCGCGGGCTTCTGCGTCCTGTTGTGCGGCGGGGGGTGCACGGCGAACGCGCAGTCGAACGAGGCCCCGAAGACGACCTCGGCGGTGGCGGCGCCCTCGCGTCAGGCAGCGCCCTCGGCGGGCGAGGTGTCCGAGCTGTGGAACAGCATCTCGGGGCTGCGCGCGGAGGTGCGCCAGCTGCGCCAGGAGGTCTCCAGGCTGCGGGCCCAGGTGGACGCGGGAGCGCCGCGCGGCACGGACGCCCAGGCCCAAGGCACGGGCGCGCAAGCACCAGGCACGGACGCTCAAGCACAAGGCACGGGCGGCTCGGGCTCCCAGCCGCGCCCCGAGGATGGAACGGGGATGGCGCGGGATGTCCCGCCCGCGGGGACGACCGTGCCGGCGCCGGTGGGGACCGCGGTGGTGAAGGCCACGTACTCGGGCGTGGTGCGCTCGGTGGCGCCGCCGGAGGTCGTCATCGGACAGGACTCCGGTGAGGCGCTGACGCTGGAGGTGGGCCCCAGGACGCGCGTGCTGCGGGAGGGCCGGAGCATCGGCGTGCGGGACCTGGACCCGGGAGACCGCGTCTACGCCGTGGTGGACATGGTGGGCCGACACGAGACGATAGAAATCTCGGTGGTGCGGAAGGAGGACCCCGAGGACTGAGGGCGCGGGGTCCGCTCGCGTCAGTCGTCCGCTCCCAGCCTCGTCGTCGCACGAAGGGAGGTTCCCGTCATGACGGCCTTTGACCGATACCGCGCACTCCTGCGCAAAGTCTCGAATGTGCGAGCGCGACATCCGGAAGGTGGCTCGCCCGAGGAAGATGCCTTGCTGGACGACCTGGACGACGTCTGGTCGGAGATGAGCGAGGGTGAGCGCGCCGCGGTGGCTTCCGAGCGCGCCCAAATCCTGGGGCTCGCGGAGTCGGAGGACTCCGCCCCGCCGCCCCCGGGCTGATTACTTGCGAGCCGTGGGCATGGGCGTCCCCCGCGTCCCATGCCCGTCGCCCACGGGAGGCCGCGCGGCCTCACGAGGCTTCATCCGGGCTCGCAGCACCGCGCGCGTGTAGTCCACCACCGACGCCAGCGACAGCAGGGCGATGAGCGCCACCAGCGGGCGCACCGCCGGGGGGAACAGCAGCACGCACAGCAGCGCGAGCAGCTGCAGCGAGGTGACCACCTTGCCGAGCATCCGCGCCTTGAGCTCCACGCGCCGCAGGGCGGGCACCCCTCGCGCGACGACGAAGCCCACCGCGGTGCCGATGTCGCGCACGAGCAGGAGCAGCACCTCCGGCAGGGACACCAGCCCGTCCAGGTAGCACACGAGGATGGCCGTCACCATGAAGGCGCGGTCGGCCACCGGGTCGATGAGCGCGCCCAGCCGTGTGGCCAGCCCCTTGTTGCGCGCAATCCATCCGTCCAGGAAGTCCGACAGCGCCGCCAGCACGACGAGCGTCGCCCGCACCATCGCGTCGGGCACGAGGATGAAGGCCACCGCCATGGGCAGCCGGGACAGCGACAGGATGTTGAGCAGCACGAGGCTCGCCTGGCGGCGCATCTTCTCGCAAAGGTAGTGCTCGCCCGTGGTCACGCACCTGCCGTGGAGGACGGGCTGTCGTCGTTCCACTGGTCGTCACCCGGACAGAGGGCAGGCGACCTCACCGCCCCGCATTCGAGGGCTGCGAGGGAACTTCCGGCCGGCGACAATCCTCCCAGCAAGAGCCCCGAAGCCTCCTGGAGTCCCACGCTCGTGATTGCCCCCGAACACCCGTCCGTCCTCCCTCGCCGCTCCTGGCTCCTGGTCGCCGCGCTCCTGGGCCCGGGCCTCGCCGGCGCCGCCCCGTCCCTGGACGTGCGAGGCGAAGTGCTCACGAGGACCGTCGCCCAGGCCCCTGTGTCCGACGCCGAGCCCCGGGCCCCCACGCGCGAGGAGCTCGCCCGCTACACGTGGCTGTCGGAGGACGCGCGCATCCGTCCGCTGGACCTCGCCGTGCCCCCACCGGAGGGCTACACGCGAGTGGGCGTGGAGGCGGGCACGTTCGCCGCGTGGCTGCGCGGCCTGCCCCTGCGCGCGCCGGGGACACCCGTGCTGCACTTCAAGGGGGGACAGGTGTTGCCCGCGGACGACGCGCGGCTGGCCGCGGTGGCGGAGCTGGACATCGGCACGGCCAACCTCCAGCAGTGCGCGGACTCCGTCATCCGGCTGCACGCCGAGTGGCTGTGGTCCGCGAACCAGAAGGAGCGCATCGCCTACCGCTTCACCAGCGGCCACCTGGCCTCGTGGACGAAGTACGCCTCCGGTGAGCGGGCGAGGATCTCCGGCTCCAAGGTGACGTGGGTGAAGAGCGCGGCGGCGGACAGCTCGCGCGGCGCGTTCCGCGCCTACCTGGACCTGGTCTTCATGTACGCGGGCACGCTGTCGCTGGAGGGCGCCAAGGGCCGGCCCACGAAGGACGACGTGCGTCCCGGGGACTTCTTCGTGCTGGGCGGCAGCCCGGGACACGCGGTGCTGGTGCTGGACGTGGCGGCCGACGCGGGGGGCCGCCGCGTGGCGCTGCTGGGCCAGGGGTTCATGCCCGCCCAGGACTTCCACATCCTGTCAGGGGGAGGGGACACCGGGCCCTGGTTCCCGCTGGAGACCGACGCGGTGGCCACGCCCTTCTGGAAGCCCTTCCCCTGGACGTCGCTGCGCCGCTTCCCCTGAAGGGAGGCCGCGAGCGCGCGCCCGGGCGCTACGAGTGCAGCGGCAGCCGGACGCCCGAGGTCTGCGGCGGCGGCGCGGTGGGCAGCGACTCCTCCAACCCGGAGCCCGGCGTGCGCGTCAGGTACTGCACCAGGCTGTTGTGCTTGCCCAGGTACGTGTCGAAGCGGTTCACCCCGTCCTCGAGCAGCCCCGCCTGGTCCAGCGCGTCGTGCATCACCGGCAGGTTGTAGAAGGGCACGGACGGGAACGCGTGGTGCGTCAGGTGGTAGTTGCAGTTGAGCGGCGCCACGAAGAAGTTCTCCAGCAGCGTGCCCTTCACGTCGCGCGTCTCGCGCGTCTCGTCGCCCTTGGGCTCGATGTCCAGCGGGTGCTCGCCCAGGGCGCGCATCCGGAAGAACGCCATCATCACCGTCGTCGTGGGCAGCACCCACAGGAGCAGCCAGTGCAGCCACGCGCCCGTCGTCACCAGCGTGGTCACCAGCAGCGCCACGTACGTCCAGTAGCGAGCGTGCTCGGCGGCGCTGATGCGGGGCTTGGCGCCACCCAACAGCCGCCCCCAGTACGTCCAGGGCAGCACGACCTTCAGGTGGTTGGGTGCGTACAGGCCCAGCGCGTCGCCCACGAACACCGCCGCGGCGCGCAGCGGCGTGCGCGGGAAGTGCCAGGACGCGTCGCCCTGCATGGAGGCCCAGTACGGGTCCTGCTGCGTGTTGACGTACCGGTGGTGCTCCATGTGCTGGTGCCGGTAGCCCGCCGTCGTCATGTTCAGCGGGAAGGCGCACAGGAAGTCCGCCACCACGTCGCCCACCTTCCGGTTGGACAGGAAGTGGTAGTGCGCCGCCTCGTGCATCAGCGCCAGCATCGCGTGCTGCCGCGTGGCGATGATGAGCGCCGCGATGGGCCACGCCCACCACCGGTCCACCCACACCACCCCGGCGAACGCCGCCGCGATGACGAGCCACTGGGAGGCGAGCGCCCACACCGCCCGAGCATTGCTCACCCGCGACATCTCCCGGGTCAGCTTGGACAGCGCCTGGCGATCGACGCGCCGCGCGATTTGGACATCCGCCTCGTCAACGACTTCGGCGTACATGAGGGGGCTCCTTCGTTTCACGAGCAAGCGGGGTATTCCAGGACTCTTTCTCGCAAGAACGGCCAGTATGGCAAGAAATTTCTCTCTGTAACGTACGCACGCCCTTTTCAAACAGCCACAAGCAGTCCGCGAAAACCCCTTGGGGGTCAACAATGACTGCCTTTCGAAGCCCCGGGCGGGTGTGATTGGACTCCGGTGGGAGGGATTCGGTCACTGAAGTCAGACGCCAGACATGCGCGGGGCCCTGGAGACCGATGAAGGTCCACAGGGCCCCGGGCAACGACATGGGAGCTGTCACGCGCGAGGCGTGAGCGGGCTCAAGGCGTGGCGTCCCACTCCACCTTGAGGTGCCGCATCTGGCGCAGGACGATGCTCTGCCACGTGCCGTAGTCCTGGTTGGGCACCAGGCGCGGGTGGGCGACGGCCTCCACGAGGATGCGGGTGGTGATTTGGGTCTGGAGGCGGGCCAGCGGCGCGCCCAGGCAGAAGTGGATGCCGCGGCCGTAGGTGAGGTGCTGGGGCGGCTTCTCGCGGTCCACGTCCAGCTTGTTCGCGTGCGGGCAGAGCGACTCGTCGCGGCTGCCGGCCGCGTACAGCAGCAGCAGCCGGGAGCCCTTGGGCAGTTGGATGCCGCCCACCTCCACGTCCTCCAGGGCGGTGCGAATCATGGCGTGCTGGACGGAGTCGAAGCGGCTGCCCTCCTCGATGAACTTGGGGATGAGCTCCGGGTCCTCCCGGAGACGTCCCCACAGGCCGTGCTCGAGCGCCAGCTTCCAGGTGTTGGCCATCAGCGCCGTGGTGGACTCGTGGCCGGCGGACAGGAAGGACGCGCCGATGGCCATCACCAGCTCGTGCACGCTCAGCGCCTCGCCGTCCGCCTCCACCTCCACCAGGTAGCTGGTCAGGTCCTCACGGGGCGCCTTGCGCCGCTCCTCGATGAGGTTGACGCAGTAGCGCTGGAACTCCAGCACCCCCCGCGCCATCTCCGCCTGCTTCTCCGCGGGCACGTGCTCGAAGGTGAGCGACTGCCAGTCCGCGCTCCACTTCTTTATCTTCCACACGTCCTGCTGGGGCACGCCCATGACGCCGAGGATGACGTGGGCCGGCAGCGGATAGGCCAGCTGCTCCACCAGGTCCGCGTGCCCGTCCTTGGCGAAGCGGCCAATCAGCTCGCGCGCCATCTTCTCGATGAAGGGCTCCATCCCGGCGATGCGCTGCGCGGTGAAGCCCCGGTTCATCAGGCGCCTGAGTCGCGTGTGGTCCGGCGGGTCCATGCCCAAGAGCACGTGGGCGATGGGGAAGCCCTGCGACAGGATGTTCTTGGCCTCCTCCGTGAGCTGGGTGCCGCTCACCAGCATGTCCCGGTTGGAGAAGCGCGTCGTCTCCTTGAGGACCTGGAGGATGTCGTCGTGGCGGCTGACCAACCACATGCCGAGCATGGGGTTGAAGCTGACGGGCTCCTCCTTGCGCAGCCGCTCGAAGAACGGGTGGGGGTTGTCCACGTGCGGCCCCGCGAAGGGGTTGTACTGGGCGCCCAGGTGGGGGCAGCGCCCTGTCGGGGCGTGGGCCGGGACTCCGGTCTCTTCCTGCTTCTGAACCGTCACGGGCATGGTGTCACTCGCAGTTCGAGCGCGGGCCCCCCAGCTCACCGCTCGGACATGGGTTGATTGAGGCGTGGGGCACAGCCGGTCCGGAGCCAGGGCGAGGGAATTACCGGGCGAGTTGGAGGCTCTGGAGTGACCGCCTATACAACGATTCCCGACTATTAAGCCAGTGGGGGAGGATTTTTATAGTCTGGCTGGCCTCTGCCCACGGCAGGAAGATGCGCTATTCCTGAAATGTGCCGGATTTCAGACGGTTGGCGGGTCCCGTCGGCCGCAAGCCGGCTCGGATTCTGAGGAAGAGGGAGGCGGGGGAGGGACGGCCGGGGAGCGCGAGCGGGCTCGACCGCGGTGTCACCAGGGGTGGCCTCGGGGGCCCCGGGGAGGGGGCCGCCACGAAAGCCAGACGGACGGCGGGTGCGGCGAGCTTCAGCCGCTCTTGCGGACGTTGGCGCGGCGCTGCTGCTCCACCCAGGCGTGGGCCTCGGCCATCGTCTTGACGAACTCCGTCTTGAACTCGGTCTTGCCGGTCAGGAACATGCCCAGGGAGATGACCTTGCCGAAGGTCTGCTGGACCATGTCCGCGCCCACGTAGACGCAGCCCTTGAACCACTCCGGCTTGCTGTTGTCGGACAGGTAGCGGCGCGCCTCCGCCTGGAGCTGCGAGTTGCCGATGTCCGCAATCATGAAGTAGGGGCCGGCCTTGGCGACCTGGCTGTAGATTTCAACGGCCCGCTTCATGTCCTCCAGGTTCAGCATGCCGCTGAACACCGCCACCAGCACGTCCTGCTGCTCGTGGCGAATCTGGTGCGCACCGAACTTCCATTCCTGTTGCTGCATGGGCACTCCCTCTGAGCTGGCCACACAAGCATACAACCCGTGGCCCACGGGAGCGAGAATCCAGTCTTCGCCTTCAAACCGCGACTTGAGGACGACCCTGGGTCTGGAATGGGACAGCGGGGGTGTCGCCCGGCACACAGCCGGGCCTCGCGTCTCAGCCCGCCTTGCGCTGCTGTCGGGCGCGGTGCTGGTCGACCCAGGTGCGCGCGTCCGCGAGGGTGTCGACGAAGGTGGTGTCGAAGCTCGTCTTGCCCGTGTAGAGCATGGCGAGCGAGATGGCCTTGCCGAAGGTCTTCTGGACGATGTCGGCGCCCACGTAGACGCAGCCCTTGAACCACTCGCTCTTGTTGTTCTCGGAGAGGTAGCGCCGGCCGGCGGCCTCGATTTGGGAGCGGCCGATTTCCGCGACGATGTAGTAGGGGCCCAGAATCGTGAACAGCTCCGCGTAGACCTCGGAGGTGCGCTTCACGTCGTCCAGGGTGATGGGGCCTTCGAAGGTCGCCACCGCCATGTCGGCTGATTCGATGCGAACGCGGTGCGCGCCGAACTTCCACTCCCGAGGCTTCTCCGCCATGTGCTCCCCCACCCAGAGGTCCTGTCTGTCCGAAGAATAACGCCCGCTCCCGGGCAGAAGGCAAACAGACGTCCCGAGTTGTGTGCCCGAAGTTCCAGGGAGACGTTTTTCTCCACATGCACACGAATTACGTGGTGCCGGGGTGTTCGGGTGAGAACGGGGGCGGTGCGGGTGTGTTGACGGTGGGGGGGGCGGGAGGGGCTCATGCCGGGTTCCCATGGCTCGCCCGTTCTTCTTCTCGCTCGTGCTGGGGCTCGTCCTCGTGACGCTGGGGTGTCGGCGCGGGGAGGGTGAGCGCGAGCGGGGGGCGCGGCTGGTGCTGAAGTACCAGCCGCTGTGGGGGCCTCCGGAGCCGTTCCGGGAGCTCTTGGCGGGCTTCGAGGAGGCGCACCCCGGGGTGACGTTGGTGACGGAGGCGTTGCCGAACTCGTCGGACCTGGCGCACCAGTTCTTCCTCACGTCGTTGGAGGGAGGGGCGGCGGACTTCGACGTGCTGGTGGCGGACGTGGTGTGGGTGCCGGAGTTCGCGCGGGCGGGGTGGATAGCGGACCTGTCCGAGGCGTTCCCGCCCGAGCGGCTGCGCGAGGAGTTCCTGCCGGGGCCGGTGGAGGCGGTGGTGGTGGAGGGCCGGACGTACGCGGTGCCGTGGTACCTGGACGTGGGGGTGCTGTACTACCGGACGGATTTGGTGCCTCGGGCGCCGCGCACGTACGCGGAGCTGGAGCGGTTCGCGTTGGAGGCGAAGGCGAAGGCGCCGGGGGTGCAGGGCTTCGTGTGGCAGGGGCGGCAGTACGAGGGCCTGAGCTGCAACGTGTACGAGGCGCTGTGGGGGCACGGTGGGCAGGCGTTGGGGGAGGACGGGCGCGTGTTGTTGGACACGGAGGCGGGGCGCGAGGCGCTCGGGTATCTGCGCGGGCTGCTGACGCGCGGGGTGTCTCCGGAGACGGTGATGGGGTTCGGCGAGGAGGAGGCGCGGCGCGTGTTCCAGGAGGGGCGCGCGGTGTTCATGCGCAACTGGCCGTATGCGTGGAGCGAGGCGCAGAAGGAGGGCTCGCCGATTCGGGGGAAGGTGGGCATGGCGCCCCTGCCCACGGTGAGCGGGGAGCCTGGGTTTGGAACGCTGGGCGGGTATCAGCTCGCGGTGAACGCGAAGGTGTCACCGGAGCGGAAGAAGCTCGCGGAGAAGCTCATCGCGCACCTGACATCGCCGGAGGCGAACCTGGTGCTGGCGGTGCACTACGCGCGCAACCCGCCGAGGGCGGCGGTGTATGACGATGCGAGGTTGAAACAGGGCTCACCGTTCATCGCGAGCCTGCGGGAGATGGTGGAGCGCGCGCGGCCCCGGCCGGTGACGCCGTACTACAACCTGATTTCGGATGTGTTGCAGAGCGAGTTCTCCGCGGCGGTGGCGGGGATTCGCACGCCCGAGGAGGCCTTGGGGCGGGCGCAGAAGCAGGTGGACCACCTGATGGGGGAGGGGCGATGAGCGGGCTCGCGGTGGGGTGGGCTCGGTGCGGCCGTGCCTCGGGTGGACGGATGCGGCTGCTGCGTGAGCACGAGCGGGAGGCGCGATGAGCGAGCCGGTGCGTGGCTCGCTGGAGCGGGAGCGCCGGCAGGCGTACTGGTTGGTGGCGCCGGCGGTGGTGGTGCTGGCGGGCGTGGCGCTGTACCCGATTCTCGCGGCGGTGTGGCTGAGCCTGCACCGCTTCATCCTCGTCTTCGGCGAGCGGAGGTTCGTGGGGCTGGGGAACTACGCATACCTGCTGAGTGACGCGCGGTTCTGGGCGGCGCTGGGGAACACGGCGTACTTCACCGCGGTGGCGGTGACGGTGGAGTTGCTGCTCGCGGTGCCGCTGGCGCTGCTGCTCCAGAGGTCCTTCCCGGGGCGGGGCTTGCTGAGAGCCTCGGTGCTGGTGCCGTGGGCGATTCCCACCGTGGTGAGCGCGAGGCTGTGGGCGTGGATGTTCAATCCGGACTACGGGCTCATCAATCGCTTGCTGCTCGGACGGGACATCAACTGGCTGGGGGCGCCGGGGTACGCGCTGCACGCGGCGATACTGGTGGACGTGTGGAAGACGACGCCCTTCGTGGCGCTGTTGGTGTTGGCCGGGCTGCAAGGGATTCCGGAGGACCTGTACAAGGCGGCGCGGGTGGACGGGGCGACACCGTGGCGAATCTTCCGGTCGATAACGCTGCCGTTGCTCAAGCCGGCGCTGTTGCTGGCGGTGCTGTTCCGCTCGTTGGATGCGTTCCGGGTGTTCGACGCCATCTACGTGCTGACGGAGGGCGGGCCGGCGAACACGACGGAGACGTTGAGCATCTACGCGTACAAGACGCTGATGCGCTCGGGGGACTTCGGGTACGGGAGCACGTTGTCGGTGGCGACGTTCCTGTGCGTGGTGGTGCTGGCGGCGGTGTGGCTGCGGCTGTTGGGGCGTGAGGAGCGGGCGCGATGAGACAGCGCGTGGGCTTGGGGACGGCGCTGGCGGTGGTGGCGTTCCTGACGTTCTTCTTGGGGCCGTTCTTCTGGCAGATGCTGACGAGCCTGTGGCCGGACGGAGAGCTGACCCGGCCGTGGCCGTCGCATCTGACGTGGGAGAGCTACGCGAGCGTGCTGTGGGGGCGGCCGTTCCTGCGGGTGGTGGTGAACTCGCTGGTGGTGGCGGCGCTGACGACCGGGTTCTGCCTGGTGGTGGGCTCGGCGGCGGCGTTCGCGCTGGCGAAGCTGGAGTTTCGAGGCAAGGGGCTGCTGTTGAGCGCGGCCCTGGCGGTGAGCATGTTCCCGCCGATTGCGACGGTGAGCCCGCTGTATCTCATCCTGCGCGCGGTGGGGTTGCGAGACAGCCTGGTGGGGCTGGCGTTGCCCTATGCGACGTTCGCGATGCCGTTGACCTTGTGGGTGCTGACGTCGTTCTTCAAGCAGCTGCCGGATGAGCTGTATCGGGCGGCGAGGGTGGACGGGTGCACGCCGTTCCAGGCGTTCCGGCGGGTGTTGTTACCCCTGGCGGCGCCGGGGCTCGCGACGACGGCGATATTGGTGTTCATCTTCGCGTGGAACGAGTTCCTGTTCGCGCTGACGTTCCTGACGACGCCGGAGAAGCGCACGGTGCCCGTGGCCATCAGCCTGTTCGCCAGCGAGTACCGTGAGCCGTGGGGAGAGATTGCCGCGGCCTCCGTGGTGGCGACGCTGCCCCTGGTGGTGCTGACCGTGTTGTTCCAGCGGAGGATTGTGTCCGGGCTCACGGCGGGGGCGGTGAAGGAGTAGGGCGCACGGGGTGGGAGAGACCCGCCCCCGCGCGGGGGATTCCTCGGGTGAGGCCTGGCGGAGTAAATCCTTTCGCATCCCATGCTCCGTGCTCCGTCGTCCCAGGTTGGTCCGTTCCGGTTGCTGCGGCAGTGTGGCTCCGGAGGCATGGGTGAGGTGTTCGAGGCCGTCAACGAGAACACCGGACAACTGGTGGCGCTGAAGCTGCTGTCCCGGGACGCGTCGAGGGAGCCGCAGGTCGTCGCGCGCTTCCTCCAGGAGGGGCGCGCGCTGGTGAAGCTCGACCTCCCGGATGTGGTGCGAGCCTTTCATTGTGAGAAGCAGGCGGACCAGGTGTTCCTGGTCATGGAGTTGCTCGACGGCCAGGACCTGCGGAAGTGGATGGGCGGGCACTCGGGACGCGTGCCGCGCGAGACGGCCTTGGCCCTGTGCGCGCAGGTCGCGCGAGTGATGGCGGAGATCCACGCGAAGGGCATCGTCCACCGGGACCTGAAGCCGGAGAACGTGTTCCTCTGCACTGACGCGAGCTCGGCCCTGGGATATCGGGTCAAGCTGCTGGACTTCGGCATCGCCAAGCTGCCGCCGTACCGTGATGACGCAGTCGCCGCGACCCAGGTCCATACGCATGAGAACGTGCTCATCGGGACCTATCACTACACGGCACCGGAGCAGCTCCGGAGTGCCTCCTCGGCGAAGGTCTCCGCGGACGTCTACTCCCTGGGGGTGATGCTGTTCGAGCTGCTCGCGGGGCAGCGGCCCTTCGAGTCGGAGGAGATGGTCGAGGTCATCTCCGCGCACGTGAACACGCCGCCGCCCTTCCTGGGGCAGTTGGCGCCGACGATTCCTGGGGCGCTCGCGACCTTCGTGGCGTCGATGCTCGCGAAGTCGCCCGAGGAGCGCCCGACGATGGCGCGGTGTCGCGACATGCTGCTCCGGCCCTGGGCGCAGGAGCAGGACGTCTGTCCCGTGCCGGGGCTGGCGTCCTTCAATGAGTCGCAGGCGGAGCTGTTCTTCGGGCGCGGGGCGGAGACGCGCAGGGTGCTCGAGTCTCTGGACGAAGCACGCTCGGGAGGGCGGCGCTGGGTCTCGCTGGAAGGGCCGAGTGGTGTGGGCAAGTCCTCGCTGCTGCACGCGGGCGTGCTGCCGAGGCTCCGTGAGCCACCGCCGCCAGGGCTGCCGCGCTGGGTGGTCGTCGTGGCGAGGCCGTCGTATGAGCCGGTGCGGAGCCTCGCGAAGGCGCTCGTGACGGCCTTCCCCACGCGGGATGCGGATGCGGTGGAGCGAGGGCTGCGAAGCGGGCCCGAGGGCCTGCGGACCTTCGTCCAGACGAACGTTCCTGAAGACAGCTTGATGCTGCTGGTCGTGGAGCCGCTGGAGGAGCTCTTCACCTCGGGGAGCGCCGAGCAGTCGGTGCTGGATGGGCTGCTTGTCACTGCCTTGTCCGGGGAGGGGCGGCTGCGGCTGCTGACGTGCTTGCGCAGCGACTTCCTGCACCGGCTGGAGCAGTTGCCGAGGCTTCCCCACCAGCTTCAAGAAGCGATGCGCTTCCCGCTCTTGCCGATGGGTGAAGCGGCGCTGAAGGAGGTCGTCGAGGGGATGGCGCGCCAGGCGGGGATGCAGCTCAGTGAAGGCCTGGCGGAGCGGATGGTGCGCGACGCGAAGGGAGAGGGCGGCGGGCTGCCGTTGCTCGGGCATGCGCTGCGCTCACTGTGGACCTTGAGCGGTGGCGCGCCCCTGACGCACGAGCACTATGACCGGATGGGAGGCGTGGGCGGCGCGCTGTCCCAGCAGGCGGAGCAACTGCTGGCGAGCCTGGGCGAGCAGGGCCGGGAGCGTGCGAAGTGGATCCTGCTGTCCCTGGTCCAGGTGGGACGTGGCGTGCAGGACACGCGGCGGCCTCGTCCCAGGAGCGAGGTGTTGGCGGAGGCGGGAGGTGATGCACTCGCCGAAGAAGCGTTGCTTCGCCTGAGCGGGCTGTCCGGGGTGGCGGGCGGTGAGCCCGGACCTCGACTGGTGCTCCTGTCCGGAGGGGCCGAGGTCGAGTCCCAACGTGTGGACCTGGTGCATGAGACGCTGTTGCAGCGGGTCCGCTCGCTCGTCGCGTGGCTGGAGGAGGAGCGGCGAGACCTGGAGGTGCGCGCGGACGTCGAGGTCGCCGCACGGAACTGGGAAGAGGCCGCGCGGCCGAATGAGTGGCTCCCTCGGGGAACGATGCTGACGCACTACCGGGGCGGTGTCGGCACCTCTGGACGGGGTGTCCATCGGCTGAGTCCTCGCGCGAACGCATTTCTCCAGGCCGCGAGCTGGTTGGAGCGGCGTCGGGTGTGGACCGGCCGCGCATTGGTGGCCGCGGCTTCATTGGCCGTGGTCGTGATGCTTGGAGTGACGGTGCAGGCGTGGGAGCAGCGCGAGCGCGCCGACCAGAACCTCCACCGCATCATGAACTCCGCGGAAGGCATCGTCTCCGACGCGGACTGGGAGCTGAGCTGGATTGCGAACACGCTCGAGGTCCGACGGGCGTTGCTACGTGGCTTGTCGGACTCGCTGGAGGGGTTCTCCGAGGAGGAGCAGCAGCGGCGAGAGGTCCTCTGGCAACGCATCAAGCTTGCCCACCGGATGGCCGACCTGAGCTTCCTGAATGACACGCTGCAGGTCGCAGGTGCGCACCTCCTCCACGCAAGGAACCTCCTGACCCAAGGTGAGGCGCTCGGTTTTGGAGACGAGGGTTACCGCATGCAGTGGGCCTTCAATCAATCGAAGCAGGGCAAGGTCGACCTGGCGGCGGGGCGATTGTCCGAAGCGCGAGCCCTCTTCCTGCAATCCGTCGAGTATTTCGAAGCTCAGCGTGCCGCTGAGCCGCGCTCGGTCTCCGGAGACCGGGACTCCGCGGTGGGCCTCAGCGAGCTGGCGGACCTGGAGCTCGCCGAGGGGCATGTGGAGGGGGCCCTGCGCTGGATCGAGCGCGCCGTCCCGCTGTTCTCCACGCGGGACCCTGACTACGGCGCGGCGCTGTACGCGCAGGGCCTGGCGTATCAGGCGGAGGTGATGCGACGGGCGGGGCGTCTGGCGGACGCGCACCCTCGATTGGATGAGGCCATGAGGCTCATGGCACAGGAGGCGAGCACGCATGCCGGGGACCATCACCGCAAGTGGATGCTGGAGTGGGTCCGACTCTGGAGCGCGAGATTGGCCTCTGACGAGGGCCGCTGGACGGACGCAGCGGTGGGCTACACGGCCGCGGTGACTTCCGGGCGCGAGCTGGTCAGGGGGGAGCCCACGAGCAAGCGATTCGCCCTGGCGCTCCTGGAAGCGCTGCGTGGGGCCGAGGCGTTGGCGCTTCGGCGAGGGGATTCTGACCAGGCGGAGGCACTGCGCAGGGAGGGGTGTGCGCTGGTCCATGAGTTCGTCGCGCGCGACCCGGAGGACGTGCGCTTCAAGGCCCTGGCGTGCGAGAGTTTCAAACCGTGACGTGGGGGATGCGCATGGCCGAGCCTTCTTTGTCGGAGTGGTCTTTCGAGGCGCTGTTGCAGCGGGTTCGAGAAGGGGAGAAGGCCGCGCGGGACGAATTGTGGAGCCGTTGTCTGCGGCAGGTGTCCCAGTGGGCCGAGAAACAGCGTGCCCAGGTCGAGAAGGTCGGCGCGCGGCCTTCGGACGTCACCCAGGACTCCCTGCTGAAGGCGTTTCAACAGCTCGACCATTTCCAGGGGACCACGGAGGGAGAGTGGTGGGCCTGGCTCCGTCAGATCGTGAGGAACGAGGCCATCGGGACCTATCGACATGGCACCCGGAAGCGGCGCGACGCGACGGCGACGGTGTCGCTGGATGGAGAAGAACTCCTCGGCGTGAAGGCGCAGGAGCGCAGCCCGAGCCAGGTGACGGCACTCCAGGAAGAGTGGCGACGCCTCATCTCCGGCTTCCAGTGGTTGGAAGGTCATCAGCCGGACCAGCACCAGGCCCTGAAGATGTTCCATCTCGATGAGCACCCGGTGAAGGCCATCGCGGAGCACATGGGCAGGACGCCCAAGGCGGTCGAGAGCCTCATGGGGCGTGGGGTGCGCGCCTTGCGTGCCTGGATGGCGGATGAACCAGTCCTGGAGGACCCGCTCTCCACCGAGGCAGCCGCGGAGCGCAACGAGGTGGATGCGGCCTTCTCCAAGTACCTGCGGCTCCTGGAGGCAGGCGGGACGGTGGAGGTCGAAGCCTTCGTGAAGGGCTACCCGGACTGCGAAGAAGAGCTCCGGGGCATGCTCCACTGGATGGACCAACTGCGTGCCTTGGACCCATCCAGGAAGCGCTGATGTCGCTCCACGGGATGCAGTGGGGGCGCTACGTCATCGACAGCCTCGTCGCGGTGGGCGGGTCGAGTGATGTCTATCGGGCTCGTGCGCTCGATGGAGATGGCTGGGTGGCGGTGAAGACCCTGAGCCAGAGCGCGAGTCTTCAGGCGGAGCTGGTCGCGAGGTTCCAGAACGAAGCAGAGGCGCTCCTGTCACTGCGCCATCCGTATCTGGTCGAGGCGCTCGAGATGGGCACGCCCACGGAAGACGGGCCCCCCTTTCTCGTCCTGGAGTGGCTCCCGGTGAGCTTGCATGAGCTCCTCGCGCGGCGAGGTGGTCGACTGTCGTTGGAGGAAGGTGTCCAGGTGCTGCGCCAGCTCGCGCAGGTGCTCCACTTCCTGCACGAGAAGGGTGTCATCCATCGAGACCTGAAGCCCGAGAACGTCCTCATGGCTTGTTCCGGACCTGACGCACTGGAGGTCCGTCTCACCGACCTGGGCCTGGCGCGCCTCGTCCCGGGAGAGGGGGCACGGGCTCCTTCGCTGTACGTGTCCACGGCGAGGGATGCGCTGCTGGGGACGGGGGAGTACATGGCCCCCGAGCAGTGGACCAGTCCCAAGGGCGTGGACGCGAAGGTGGATGTCTATGCGCTGGGGGTGCTGGGCTTCCGTCTGCTGGTGGGCGCGCCTCCTTTCAGTGCGAGTGAGCGTTCGGGGTTGTTCTTCCTTCATGCGCTCAAGCCCCCGCCGCTGGCTCTCCTGGAGGGATTGGCTCCCGAGCCCCTTCGTGTCCTGCTCGGAGCCATGCTCGCGAAGAAGCCGGGGCAGCGGCCCGAGATGGTCGACGTGGCGAGGACCTTGGACTCGCTCGCGAGGGACTGAGCCCGGTCTGGCGTCCTCTCTTCCGGAAGGGATTTCCCGCGTGGGAGAGGTGCGACATGTGGACCGTGGAGCAGGCGATGCAAAGGCTCGTCGAGGAGCAGGAGTTGACTCGCGCCGAGCGTGACAACGTGACGCGGCAGCACGAGGTCGTGCGCGAAGTGCTGATTCGGCGGCTGCCACTGTCGGAGGTGTTCCTGTCGGGCTCGTACAGCCGGGGGACGGCGCTGCGTCCCTTGCACGACGTGGATGTGTTCGCCGTGTTCGACGCCGACCGCCAACCGAGGGGGCAACGGGAGCCTGACGCGTTGCTGGGTGAGGTGCGGCAGGTCTTCGAGGCGGAGTGGCCGGGACGCGACTCGCCGGCCCTGCAGAGACACTCCCTGCGCATCGACTTCTCCTCGGGAATCAGCGTCGACATCGTGCCGGCCTACACGCGAGGACCCGGGGGCTATCTCATTCCCCAGCGGGACACGGGCGCCTGGATTCAGACGAACCCGAAGGAACACCAGGCCGCCTGTGCCCAGGCGGACCAGGCCGCGAGAGGTCGACTCAATCCCCTCATCAAGCTGGTGAAGCAGTGGAACCGAGCTCGGGACAACAGTCCGCTGCGCTCCTTCCACCTGGAGGCGATGTGCTACTCGGCGTTTGCGTCGCCGCCCGAGGGGACGCTGCTGGAGCGACTCGAAGCCTTGTTCCGGCACCTGTCGGAGCGCGTCATGCAGACCTGCCGTGACCCGGCGAAGCTGGGCGTCGCGGTGGATGCTCGGATGACGCAGGGACAGAAGGAGGCCGCTCGCAACCTGTTCCAGAACGCCATCCGGGAGGTGCGCCTCGCTTCGCAGGAGCGCACGTCGAACCCGGAGCAGGCGCACCAGCGCCTCTCGACGCTGTTCGGGCCCGTCTACCGCAAGCGCGGCCCTTGAGCCCCTCGTGGGAAAATGAGCGGGCTCGCGAGGGGGCCACTTCGCGTTGGCGTCTTCCTCGGTGGACGACGTCAACCGAGGTGCGCACATGTCGAACGTGGAGCTGTCCATCAATCGCAGGACCGAGGCGCTCATCCTTCGTTACGAGCACGACCGGCCCGTCATCGAGGACGCGGCACGCCAGACGCTGACGCGTGAGGGGCTGGAGGGTTATCGCGACGTGGCCAGCGCGGTGCTCCATCCGTACGACGAGAAGCTCAGCGTGCGCTCGCTGCGGGGGGAGGCGTGGGCGGGGGCCTTCCTCGAGAACGAGCGGTTCGCGAGCGCGCTCATCAGCAAGGAGAAGGAGCTGGGGCTGGACCACCTGCCGGTGCACTTCTTCGGCTGCGCGCCGCTGGAGCTGATGCTCCACCTGGCTTCGTGCCTGCCCCGACGTCGCCTCCGGGTGTACCAGCAGTCCGGGAGCGGCGAGTGGTCGCTCGGCTTCGACCGGACGATGGCCGCCGCGTCCGAGGACTTCCTGGAGGTGGAGGGGCTGCCGAAGGCGAAGCAGGGCGGCTCGGGCGTGGTGGCGCTCGTCGTGGAGGTGACTCGCGCCATCGGCGACCAGGCGCTGGAGGCGTTCCGCAGGAAGCATGGCGCGAACCTCCTGGCCGAGGTCCGGGTTCGCCCCGTGCGCGGGCCCGGCCCCGCGGCCATCCAGAGCCCCGCGGAGGTGTCGCGCGCGGCGGAGCAGCTTCGCGGTGTGCTCGGGGATTTGCACGAGCGGCTGGGCGGCGCGACGTCGATGCTGCTGGCGATGGACTGCCCGGGGAGCTTCGCCGCCGCGCTGGGCACGGCGGTGAACGTGAACACGCAGCTCCCGCTGTGGCTCCACCACTACGACGCGGACCGGAGGCAGTACCTGCTCGTCCAGGAGATGAAGGCCGGACGCGCCGCGCCCCTGGCGGTGGAGTACACGACCGCGCAGTTCGCGGTGGCGGCGAAGGTCCTCGGCGAGGTGCGGAAGGTCCACCAGGAGCTGGTGTCCTGGCTGTCCGAGCCCGCGCAGCAGGACCTCCTGTCGGAGCTGAGCGTGCAGGACCGCACGCACTTCGTGCGCGGCTCCGTCGAGGATGCGCCGTCGACCGGGCCCATCGAGATCTACCGGCACTTCGAGGGCAAGTGGGGCTTCGACGTGGGGATGTTGCTGGCCCTCAAGGAGCTGAAGGACCGAGTGGGCAGCGAGGACTGGAAGGAGTGCGTCCGGCTGTACATGGTCCACGAGGTCTTCCACGTCCAGCAGGGCGGGCTGACCTCGTACACCTACAGCGGGAGCGGGCGCACGGGCTTCGTGCTGGAGGCGGCGGACTTCGACGCGGACGCCATCGCAATCGAGGTGGCGCTGGCGTGGCGCAAGTCGAAGCAGGAGGGGACGGTGGCGGGCGACGGTGAGACCCGGACGATGGAGCGCATCATCTGGAACGCGATGGAGAGCCTGCGCATGTTCGAGCCGGAGACGCCCATCCGGACGCTCTCCGAACGACGGCTGCGCCGCTACCTCATCTGGATGTTCCAGGTGTGCCGGCTCAGCGCGCTGAAGCTGACCTCCGCGCGAGGCCCCGCGCCGAAGCTGGAGCGCGCGACGGTGGAGATCGCCGGCCTGAGGACGTCGCCGGACCCGTTCGAGACGTACTCGCAGCAGCGGGTGGACCTGCTCGACGTGGACCTGGATGACGAACTCATCACGGGGGTCTACTTCCAGCGCAAGCTGGTTCGAGACCCGGATCGTCGCTGGGTGAAGCGCGTGCTCGAGGCGCTCAGCCGCTGGGGCGAGAAGCCGCGCGAGGACGCGCAGGACGAGATGCGGCGGCTCTTCGAGGAGTTCTTCAACCGTCATCGCGAGCTGGTTCAGTCCCGCTGAAGGAGCGCGGTCCGCCATGGGAGAGCAGAGCGCATCCCGGCTCGAGGGAGACCGGTATCAGTACCTGTACGCCTGGCACGAGCTGCTCCGGCTGCTCGACGCGGAGTGTCCCTTCGAGCACGGCTATCTGGAGCATCCCGAGGCGGGCTCCGCGGACGACGTGACGCTGCACGCGCGCGAGGGCTCGGGCGTGGCGAGCCGCTTCGTGCAGGTGAAGTGGCACGTGGACCACCGTGAGGTGTACTCGCTGGACTCACTCACGGAGGTGCAGCGCGGGAAGGGACGCCCGCTGTTGCACAAGCTCTTCACGAGCTGGCGTGCGCTGCGTGCCCGAGGGCCCGTGGAGGTGTGGCTCGTGAGCAACTGGGGGGCGGAGGAGCGGCTCGGGCGCTACCTGGTGGGCCGGGACCACTCGCTGGCGCCGGCGTTCTTCTCGGAGTCTCGGCCTGGTGCGTTCGGAGAGGGGGGCTCGCGGTGGGCCGAGCGGTGCGAGACGACGCCGGAGGAGCTGGCGTCGTTCCTCGGGGACCTGCGCTTGCGGTTGGGGTTCGCGAGCATCCGAGACCTGGAGGAGCAGGTCGACTGGCGCATGGACGGGCTCGGGTTGCGGCAGGGCGTGAACCCGAGGGCCATCGTGCTCGATGGGATGCGCGAATGGGTGGAGCGCTCGGGGGAGGTGAAGCGGGTGACGCGCGAGTCGCTTGTGGCGTTCCTGCGGGCCCGGGAGCTGTTCGCGCCGCGGGAGGAGGGGCCCACGGTGAGCCTGTGGGTGCATGGGTGGGCGCGGCGCAGGTGGGAGGGGCCGCCGCCGACCGAGGAGCTGGATTGGACGGGGTGCTTCGAGCGGGACACGCGGCGTCATCCGGAGGAGGCGGTGTGGAGTGAGCGGCTGTGGCCGGAGCTTCGGGCGGCTCGGAGGCGGCTGATGGAGCGGGCGGAGGGGGCGCTGGTGGATGTCCGGGGGAAGGTGCCGCTGAGCGTGTCGCTGGCGGTGGGCTCGCAGTTCTCGGAGGCCGCGGGCTTCCGACTCCGGGCCGAGCAGTTCACGCGGGGCGAGACGTTCCTGTGGCGTTCGGACGTGGGGGCCTCGGAGCGGAGGCTGCGCGCGGTGGAGCGCGAGGGGGCGCCGGAGGGGCAGGCGTTGCTCGTGGTGTTCCAGCTCACGGGGGACGCGGGGGCGGAGCGGGAGCGCTTCGAGGCCGAGCACCCGGGGGTTCACCGCGCGGTGTTGGTGCTGGAGCCGGAGGAGGGGACAGGGGACGGCGCGGTGCGCTCGGCGGGGGACGCGGTGGCGTTCGCCGTGCAGGCTCGGGAGCTCATCCGTCGCGCGCGGAGCCAGTACCGGGTGCGGACGACGCACCTCTTGCTCTACGCGCCCTCGACGTGCGCGCTGTTCCTGGGACAGCGGCTCAACGCCGTCGGGCCCGTGCTGGTGCATGAACTCGCGCTGGATGGACGGTATGTGCCCGCGCTCACGGTGCAGACGGGGTGAGGGGCCTGCGGCTTGGGGAGGGGTGTGATTGTTGTTGGAGGTGTCTGTCTTGAAGGGGTTGGCGTGGTCCTGTCTGTAGGACGCGGTGCTGTCATGGGTTTTCGGGGGGGCGTGAGGAACTTCGCTGAGTGGAGGTGGTGATGGTGCGAGGTGGGGCGAAGGAGCGTGCGGGCGACTGATGTGTGGGATTGGACATTCAAGCACCTCGGCGTGGCGAGGGCCGCGGGGCTTGAGGCGGGTGAAAAGTCGTGGGGTGACGCGGGGTTGGGGCTCTTTGACAGGTGAATAGGTGCTTGAATGGGGAATGGGTGAGGGGTTTCAATGGGTTGGGTGATGTGGGATGTCGCGTTGGCGTTGGAGTTCGTGGACAGGGTGGGGGTGCTTGAAAACGGGGGTGGTAAGAGGGCGGAATCGTTTGGGATTCCAGGGCGGCTCCGCCGCTCGCCGTGATGCCGGAAGGCGTTGAGCACCTGCGCATCGTCGCGATGACGTGAGCCGGGTAGCTGACCGCCGCTCGCCGTGCTGCCGGAAGGCGTTGAGCACGTGGCGACGTCGTGATTCATGCCGATGCGGCTCCGTCGCGGCCTGTCGGGTCGCGCTCGAGAGGGAGCTTGCTCGGATTGTGCGGGATCTCGTAAGGGAAGGGTCCAAGCTGCGGAAGCTCGTCGTGAAGGGCGCCGAGGAGTGAGTCGTGGAGCGACGGTTCTTCGATTTGAACTCGGACGAGTACGTCAAGGGGCGCTGGTATCTCGGGGACCCGACCCATCTGGACGGCGGGGAAGTTGAAGACGTCTGGCGGTTCTCGGACGGTGTTCCCGTCGAACTCTCCGAGAGACTGCGCGTGCCGGTGCGCACGCCCGGAACCGCGCTCGATATCGAGTTCGCGGGAGTGGGCCTCGTGTCGATTGTCTCCGCACGAGTCGCGTCAGTCTTCCGAGAGTTGGCGCCCCACGACGTTCAGCTCTTCCCCGTGGAGGTCGAAGGGACGAGCGAGACCTGGTTCCTGCTCAACGTGGCCAGACAGCTCCGCTGTATCGATGACGAAGCCTCCGAAGAGGTCCAGCTCCGCACCGCGGAGGACTATGATGACCGGATTGGAGAGTATGGCTCCGTCATCGGGTTGCGAATCGACAAGTCGAAGGTCGGCGCCGAGAAGGTGTTTCGATTGTGGGGTTGGCGTGTACCGCTCATCGTCGACGAAGAGGTGAAGGATGCCTTGGAGGCGAACGGCATCCTGGGGGGACGCTTCGACGAGGTTTGAGGCCGGGAGGTCACAGCCTCAGGGCAGCGTCACCGGGACGGACTGGAGCGCTCCACCCGGGATGTCCGTGGGGAGCATCAGCTCTGGGCGGCCCCCGGGCGTGCCTCCGTTCTTGTACGTGTTGAGCTGCCCCGAAATCATCCACTGGCCCGGCTGGCCCCCGGGGCCCTGGGCGTAGTGGATGAAGGGCGTGGAGCCCGTCGGGAGGTTGTGCTTGCCGGTGGGGTGCGAGTAGTCGCTGGGCGTGTAGCTCCCCGCGGGCTTGAGGTTCGGGTGCTGCGACAGGAAGCCGTCCAGCTCCGCCTTGCCGTTCTTCGAGTAGTCCGCGTGGTGCAGGAAGGACAGGTTGTTGTTCTTCGTGTCGTGCAGCGCATGCACGGCGCAGCCGTTGAGCGCGCCCGTCACCACCATGTTCGGCTCGCCGGGACGCGGATGCAGCGGCACCCCCTGGATGCCCGCGAACTTGCCCTCGCCCGTCGAGAGGTAGTGCATGTAGTGCGCCGGGACGCCCGGGCTGCCCGCGGGCGAGACCGACAGGTTCGTGTTGTTCTGGTACTTGTGGGCGTTGAGCGACACCAATGAGTCGCTGGCGTTGACGAAGGGCTTCTGCGCGGTCGGCAGCGCCACGCCCTGCGGCGCGCCGCCCGGGAACATGTTGTAGGAGTTCAGGACGTTCTGCCCCGCGTGGCCCAGCGGGTTGGCGCCGAACGACGAGGTGACGTCCTTGCCCGGCTGCTTCGTGGGCGGGGTGTTCACCTTGCTCGACGAGGGCTTGCTGCCCTGCGTGTCGAACCCATCCTGCACGGAGTTCAGCTTGGTGGGCGCGGGCTTCGTCTCGACGGGCGGCGGGGCGCTCGGCTTGTTCGCGCCGCTCCCAGTGCCCGAAGGGCCCTTGGTGCTGAAGGGGTTCTTGAAACCGCCGAGCTTGATGCCTTTCACGGAGAGACTCCTGTTGTCGAGGGGATGGATGGCGCGTCGAGGGTGACTTGCAAGGCTCCAAGGCAACTTCCACGCCAGCCGGGTCTCCTTCCTGAGCTCTCAGGAAGCACTGGCACTTGTGGAGAAAGGGACCCCGCCCCGGCGCACGCCGGCTGATGTCTCCTGTTCATCCCCTGATGTCTCCAGTCACCACCCGGCGGTCTGGACGCAGGGGGCGGGCCGATGACCCGGGTGCCTGCTTCCGCTTCATTGTCCTGGTGCCCCAAGGACTCGGGCTTACATTCCAGCCCGATGCCCCTCGTCTTCCTGCCCGACGTCGAGTCGCTGTTCCTCTGGGGAACCGAGCCGCTCCCTCGCGTGCTCTCCGACCTGCGCGGCTCGGGCGACGCATCCTCCACCCTCCTCGTCACGCCCGACGGACCGCGCGAGTGCGCGGGACACACGTTGCCGCTCGCCGCCACCGTCAAGCGACTCGCCGTGGTGCCCGCCTCCGAGGTCGACACGTTCCCCGGCTCCCTCGCGCTCTGGACGCTCGCCAGCAAGCTCGCGCTGGAGCTCATCGCGCGGGAGCGCGTGGCGCCCACCCTCCTGCGCAAGAATGAGCGCATCGAGGCGCGCTGGGCCGCGGCCCTCTCCGCCGCAGAGGACTCCGGCCGCGTCGTCGCCCTTGCCCGGAGCATGCCCGCCGCCGCCCACGCCGTCCCCGTGGACGCCGGCCCCACTCCCTCCGTCTGGGCCCCCGAGGCCCTGCTGCGCGCCTTCCTCGACGCCACCGTGGACACCTTCGTCCGCGCTGCGCGCGGCGGTGGGCCCTCGCTGCCTCCTCGCGCCGCCTCGCGTCGTCCGGCCTCGTGGGACGAGCGCTGGCGCGCGGCGCTCTCCGGGCCTCGCCGCGACTTCGCCCCCGAGGGCTTCGCCGAGCGCTCCGTCGTCGACGAGCTGACGCGCTGGAGCGAGCCCGCGCTCGGCGCGAGGGACCGGCTGCGCGCCTGCTTCCGGCTCGAGCCTCCGACGGCGGACCGCGAGCCCTTCGTGCTGAGCTTCCACCTCCAGGCCCCGGATGACCCGAGCCTGCTCGTGTCCGCCGCCGACGTCTGGAAGACTCGCGGACGCCACCTGGAGAAGCTCGGCCGCGCCTTCCGTGACCCGCAGGAGTCGCTGCTCGAGGCGCTCGGCCGCGCCGCCCGGCTCTTCTCCCCCATCGGCCTCGTGCTCGAGAGCCCGCGTCCCCAGGCCCTCCTGCTCGAACCCGACACCGCGTGGACGTTCCTCTCCGAGGGCGCTCGGTTGCTCGCCGACGCGGGCTTCGGTGTCATCGTCCCCGGTGAGCTCACCTCTTCGGGCCGACGCCGCCTGCGTCTGCGCATGCGCGTAGGCGCGAGCGTCCAGACCGCCGGCGTCGTCGAGGGCACCTCGGGCCTGGGGTTCGACTCGCTCCTGCGCGTGGACTGGGACGCCGTGCTGGGCGACACGCCGCTCTCCGCGCGCGAGCTCGCGCTGCTCGCCCAGCGCAAGGCCCCGCTCGTGCGCTTCCGTGGCGCGTGGGTCGCGGTGGATCCCCACGAACTCGACGCCATCCAGCGCCACCTCGCCGAGGGCCCCGGCCACCTGTCCGCGAGCGAGGCCGTGCGCGTGGCCCTGCTCGGAGAGACGCGACACGGACAGCTCCCCGTCACCGTCCTCGCCACCGGCGCGCTCGAGGAGCGCCTGGGCCGGCTGCGCTCGGGCGGCACCACCGCGCAGCCCGCCCCCGAGGCCCTGCGCGCCACGCTGCGGCCGTATCAATCGCGTGGACTGCACTGGCTGGACACCCTGGCGTCGCTCGGGCTTGGCGCGTGCCTGGCTGATGACATGGGCCTGGGCAAGACGGTGCAGGTGCTGGCCTTCCTGCTCCGGAGGCTCGAGCGTGCTCCACGCGAGGCGCGCCCCACGCTGCTGGTGGCGCCCACCTCCGTGGTGGGCAACTGGGAGCGAGAGGTCGCCCGCTTCGCCCCCTCGCTGCGCCTGACGCCCCACTACGGCGCCGAGCGCGCTCGCGCGGTGAAGGACCTCCCGCGCGGCCCGGGCTCGCTCGTGCTCACCTCCTACGGCCTGCTGCGCCGCGACGCCGAGCTGCTCGCGCGCGTGGACTGGGCCACGGTGGTGCTCGACGAGGCGCAGAACATCAAGAACGCCGCCTCGGCCACGGCGCGCGCGGCCCGGGCGCTCTCCGCCAGCGAGCGCTTCGCTCTCACGGGGACTCCGGTGGAGAACCGCCTCGCGGAGCTGTGGTCCATCCTCGAGTTCGCCAACCCTGGCCTGCTCGGGCCGCTGGAGACCTTCCGGCGCGAGCTGGCGCTGCCCATCGAGCGCTATGGCAGCCAGGACGCCGCGCAGCGCCTGCGCCGCATCACCGGCCCGTTCGTCCTGCGCCGCCTCAAGAGCGACCCGAACATCATCGCGGACCTGCCCGCGAAGAACGAGATGAAGGTCGTCTGCACGCTCACGCGCGAGCAGGCCTCGCTCTACAAGGCCGTGGTGGATGAGGAGTTGCGCCGCATCGAGGAGGCCGACGGCATCGAGCGCCGGGGCCGCGTGCTCGCGCTGCTGCTGTTCACCAAGCAGATCGCCAACCACCCCGCGCAGTACCTCGGCGAGTTGGGGCCCTTGCGGGGGCGCTCGGGGAAGCTGGCGCGCGTGACGGAGATGCTCGAGGAGGCCCTGTCCGCGGGGGACAAGGCGCTCGTCTTCACCCAGTTCCGGGAGATGGGGGACCGGCTGGTGGCGCACCTGTCGGAGCAGCTGGGGCAGGAGGTGCTGTTCCTGCACGGCGGCACGTCGCGCAAGGCGCGCGATGCGCTGGTGCGCCGCTTCCAGGAAGAGTCCCACGGCCCGCGCGTCTTCGTGCTGTCCGTCAAGGCCGGGGGCACGGGCCTCAACCTGACGGCGGCGAGCCATGTCTTCCATTACGACCGCTGGTGGAACCCCGCCGTCGAGGACCAGGCCACGGACCGCGCGTACCGCATCGGCCAGAAGCGCGCGGTGCAGGTCCACAAGCTGGTGTGCGCGGGCACCGTCGAGGAGAAGATAGACACGCTGCTCGAGCAGAAGCGCAGGCTCGCCGAGCGCGTCGTGGGCACGGGTGAGCACTGGGTGACCGAGCTGGACACGGCGGCGCTGCGCGAGCTGTTCTCGCTGTCCTCGGGCGCCGTCGCGGACGAGGCGGAGGAGCACGAGGCGCCCGGGCCGAGCGCACTCCGACGACGCGCGCCGCGCCGGAAGGGGGTGGCGTCATGAGCCGCTGGAATGACTGGGGTTGGACGTCCGCGCCGAAGCGGCCGCCTCCCGAGCACGGCATCAAGATGAAGAAGGCCGGCGTCACGTGGTGGGGCCAGCGCTGGTTGGAGGCGCTCGAGCGCGTGCTGGCGGGGGACTCGAAGCGACTGGCCCGAGGGCGCACGTACGCGCGGGCCGGGCGGACGCATGACCTGGTCATCCGCGGGGGCGAGGTCACCGCGAAGGTGACGGGCTCGCGGCCCCGGCCCTATGTCATCTCGCTGAAGCTGGGACAGCTCGACGAGGACGTGTGGACGAAGGCCATCGCCGGGATGGGCGGCAAGGCGCAGTACAGCGCGGAGCTGCTGGCGGGGTCGATGCCCCAGGACATCGACGTGGTGTTCCGCGCGGCGGGCGTGAGCCTGTTCCCGCAGCGGCGCGAGGACCTGGTGACGAGCTGCTCCTGCCCGGACTGGGGAGACCCGTGCAAGCACGTGGCCGCCACGCACTACGTGCTCGGCGAGGCGCTGGACCGCGACCCGTTCCTCCTGTTCGAGCTTCGCGGCAGGACGAAGGAGCAGGTGCTGGGGGCCCTGCGGGCCACGCGCGGGAGCGGGAAGGCGGGCGCGCGGCGTCCGGCTTCGCCTTCGACGAAGCAGCGGGGGAAGTCGGAGGCGCCGGGCGTCGTCCCCGAGGTGCCGGGGGTGAGGTTGGGGAAGCTGACCTCGGCGGACTATGACCAGCCGCGCGCGCCGCTGCCCGCGCTGAGTTTCTCGTTCGACGCGCCGGAGCTGGAGGGGGCGGTGCTGCGGCAGTTGGGGACGCCGTCATCCTGGGGCGGGCAGGAGGGGCCCGGGGAGGTGCTGGCGCCGCAGGTCCGCGCGGCGGCGGAGGTCGCGCGGCGCATCGCGCTCCAGGAGGGAGGCGAGGACGCGGCGCCGAAGCCACGCGCGAAGGGGGCGGCGCGGGCCTCGAAGCGGCGAGGGCGCTGAGCGGGGCCGGTGAAAAAAGCGAGGGGGCGCGAGGGGACGACGTGGCGTTGGCGTCTTCCTGGGTGGAGCTGCGTGATGACCCCTGCTTTCCGAGCATCGGACGTGCCTGGGCTGCCTTTCGAGAGGTATGGCCCGTGGCGTCGCGCCGGCGTTCCATGCGTGGGCGGGTGCCATCACCTGAGTACCCCTTCGTCCAGGGTGTCGGACGAGGACTTCCCCGCAGGCCGGTCCCGCCGTGGCGGGGCCATCGAGGATGAACATGTCAGTGATTGACCTCGTCTACCCCGCGCGAGGCGGTGGGGTTCCGTTGGACCATGGGTATGCGTTGTTCTCGGCGCTGTCCCACCGGCTGCCGGGGCTGCACGAGCGCAAGGACGTCGGCATCTTCAACCTGCGGGGGACGCGGGCGAGCGGGAAGAGCCTGCTGGTGGGGCATGGGACGCTGCGGGTGCGGTGCCCGACGGAGGCGTTGCCGGTGTGGATGCCCTTGGGCGGCTCGGCGATTGAAGTGGGCGGGGGCGAGGTGACGCTGGGGGCACCCCGGGTATTTCCGCTGGAGGCGCCGGTGTCCCTGTCCTCGCGGCTGGTGACGTTCAAGAACGCGGTGGATGACGCGAGCTTCCGGAGCGCGGTGCAGCGGACCCTGACGACGCTGGAGTGCGAGGCCACCGTGCACGTGGGGCGGCGGCGCGTGGTGCGCATCGCGGGGAAGAAGGT
The DNA here is from genome assembly GCF_020037055.1 of Myxococcus sp. AS-1-15. NCBI lineage: Bacteria > Pseudomonadati > Myxococcota > Myxococcia > Myxococcales > Myxococcaceae > Myxococcus > Myxococcus sp. AS-1-15. Next base: position 78,568 of record NZ_JAIQDF010000026.1, read on the forward strand.
GATTGGGTACGGGCTGACGCTGAGCAACCTGTCCGCGTGCGCTTCAGTGACCTTGCAGGAGCAGGGGATGGGCGGACGGCGGCACATGGGGTGCGGGCTGTTCCTGCCCACGCGCCTGCGTGTCGGCGTGGGGAGCTGGCAGCGCGGCCCGAGGGAGCTGGCGAGCCCGGCGTAGGCGACGGCAGACTGGCCCTGCGCTGAAAGGAGTGGGTCGGTGAAGAAGGGCTATCGGTTGGATGCTGTCGCTCGCGGATTCGCGGAAGTCTTCTTGCAAGCCCCATCCTCGAACCGACGTGCGGCCTTGGTGGCGGCTTGTGAGATGGGGTTGAGTCACTCCAGGGTGATGGACCCTCTCGCCAGCCGTGCGCTGGAATCCATCCGGAGTGGCGGTTCAGCGACGCCCACCCTGCGACGGGAGCTGGCTGAACGTGCCGCGCAGCTTGATGAGGCGTATCTCTCCCGGTGCGACGAGGACGGGAGCGCGGAGGCCGAGGCCCTGGAGATGTTCTCGAAGGCCCGTGCCTTTGCCTCCCTGGCCTATGCGCTGGGCGAGGGAGAAGACTGGCTCGAGGCACTGTATGAGGCGGTTTCGACCGTGGACGAGCAGGGGCGAATGGTCGAGCGACTCAGCGCGCTGTTGAAGGCTTGATGTCTTCGCCACGGCTGCGCTCGGAAGTCATAGGGGCCGGGTCGCGTCGCGCAGGGTGCGCAGCGCCGCGTCCGGGTGGGAGAAGGCGAGGATGATGAGCTGGTCCAGCGCGGCTTCGCCCAGTGCCGCCAGTCGCTCCTGTGAATCCGGGGGCAACGTCAGCTCCCGGACGCGCGCAAAGTTGATGAGCGTCCGAGCTCGGTCCCGGGCGCGCTCCAGCGCGCGCTGTTCATCCCAGAAAGGCGAGTCCATCATGATGTTCCTCAACGATGAAGTGAGCTGCTCACTTCCGAAGCGGCGTGACGTCAGGGTACCCAGGACGACGAGCAAGTCCATCTGCTCCCGTGGAGAAAGGTCGGTGGCCTGTCGGATGCGTGTCTCCGCCCAGGTCGCTCGCTCGGGCCCTGCTCGGGCATCGAGGACGGAGAGTGGCAACAGCGGCGTGGCGGCTTGGAGGGCCGGCTGCGAGAAGTCCACCTCCCACAACCGGACCACCAGGAAATCCAAGGTGAGTCGCGGCTGTCCTTGGCAGCGGATGACGTAGGGTGGGCGGATACCTTCGGCCTCGGGGACCACGAGGATGACCACGGGCAACACCGGGAGGTTCTCGCGCAGGTGCACGCGCACGGTGTAGTCCAGGAGCCGCCGTGCGAAGTCCGGGTCTGCTTGTGCCTGGAGCTCGAGCTCCACTGCGAAGCGCTCCGAGTCCGACTCCACGACGAGCACCGCGTCCGCGCGTCGCTCGGATTGGGGGAGGCTGCTGTCCGCGGCGCGGACGAAGCGTGGTGCCTCATCGCCGAAGAGCAGGAACAGCAACTGCGCTGGATGGCGCTGGACGAGCCCCCGGAGCACCAGGTCGAAGATGGGTTTCATGTTGTACCTGAGAGGTAGCATCCAGGTCTGACATCCGTCAGGTAGGGTTGGACGCACAGGAGAAAAACGCACGGGGCCGCGAGGGGGGCGCGCGGCGATGGCGTCTTCCTCGGTGGACATGTGCACCGACGCCCCAGCCCACGCTTCATCCACCACCACCGGGAGCGCTCCGCCGCCCATGGCCGCTCGGAGTCCGTCCGCGCGTCGTGCGCCCTTTCCCGTGGGCGAGGTCGCCCCATGTCTTCACCCCCATCACCGTCCTGCCCCGGCGGGTCGAGGAGGAGCCGCGGTGTGCCCTGATTCTTTGAACCTGCCCGTTCCATCCAAGGCCCCGCGCCCCAGGCGCGGACTGCCCACGGGCCCTCGGCGAGAGACCTTCACCGTGGACCTGAAGACCGTCACGCCCATCCTCGGGGGCGCGCCTGTCCCGCGTCAGCTCTCCGAGGTGGACCCCATCCGAGTGCCCACGCTGCGCGGACACCTGCGCTTCTGGTGGCGCGCGCTGTATGGCCATTCCTACGGCGAGCATCAGCGGCTCGAACTGGCCCGGCGTGAGCGCGCGCTGTGGGGTGGGATGACGCTCGGCGAAGAGAAGCCCTGTCGCTCCCAGGTGGACCTGTGCGTGCGCGCCGTCCGGGATGCCAGGCGGGATGGCTCTCCCATCGACATGACTCCGTCTTCTGCTTATGCGCTGTGGCCCGCCCGAGCCGAAGACGACGAGGAGCCGGTGCCGCGCTGGAGTCCAGGACTGAGCTTCACCTTGGAGGTTTCAGCTCCGGAAGGGGAGGGCATTCGGGAGGTTCGAGGGGCCCTCCGCGCGTGGGTGCTTTTCGGGGGCTATGGCTCACGGACACGTCGCGGCTGTGGCACGGTGACCTTCGTCTCCGCAGATGAGCGCGAAGCGTGGTTGCCCAAGAGCGCGACGCTCGACGACCTACGGCGTGTCTTCGGTGACGTGCCCCTGTTCCGGCCCGACCTCGCACCGTCACCTGGTGAGATGCCGTTGTTGCGAGGCGCAAGGCTTTACCGTGGCTTCAAGAACAGCTCGGGGTCACTCGGCGTCTCCGCATGGGGAGAGGCGCTCGGGTGGTTGCGAGAGTTCCGCCAGGGGATCTCGGGGGTGGAGGGGGAGCGGGCCAGGAATCCGCCACTGCCGGGAGATCACCCCAAGCGTCCACGACGTTCCAATTGGCCCGAGGCGGACAAGATTCGCCACCATGCGAGGCCCTTGAAGTCGGGGAAGGGTTATCGGGCCTACCCCGAGGAGCACGCCCCTCGGCCGCAGCATTCACGAGGACCTGCGTGGCCACGAGCAGGCTTCGGCCTCCCCATCGTCGTTCACTTTCAACAGAAGCGACGGGACAAGGGTCATTACTCGCCCAGCGAGCCCGAGGATGTTCAGCTCCAGTGGGGGGTGGCAGAAAAGAGGAATCGTGGAGGCACGGAGTTTGTGCCTCGAGACCGTCTGGCTTCTCCGCTCATCGTCAAGGCGATGCCGCTGGCCAATGGTCACTTCGAGCCCATCGCGCTGTGGCTCGAGCGCGCATACCCACGGAATGGCGAGGTCGTCTTGATGCAGTCCGGTAAGGCCCTCGACGCGACGCGCGCGGGCTTCGACGTGCTGCGCGCGAATGACGACCAGCCCCTGTTCACGCCGCTGCGCGAGGCGACATCGCTGCGCGAGGCGTTCTTCAACTGGCTGCGTGACACGAAGAAGGCTCGGGAGGCGTAAGCCGATGACGACTCAGTCCTATGTGCTCGTGCTCAAGGTCGGCCCGGTGCAGGGCTTCATCGCCCAGGCCCGACGCACGCGCGACCTGTGGTTCGGCAGCTATCTGCTCTCCTCCTTGAGCCGCGCCATGGCGTGCGCGCTCCGAGACGCGGGCGCCGAGCTCATCTTCCCGCATCCGGAGCAACTCGACGCGGCGGCGCCGAAGCCCTCGGGGCGTGTCACCAGGACCGACCAGGCCCTGGCCGACGCCGAGGCCGTGAAGGGCTTCCCCAACAAGGTCCTCGCGGTGGTGAAGGGTGACGCGGCCGAGGTGGCCCGCGCGGCGCGCAAGGCGGCTCGGGCCACGCTGCGCGAACAGTGGGTGCGCGTGCGAGAGCGCGGCGGGCCGCTGCTCGCGGAGGGCGCGGACGCGTGGGCGGACGAGCAACTCGACACCTTCCTGGAGTTCCACGCGGCCTGGGCGCCGATGGAGGACGGTGATTACCTGACGGCCCTCGAGGAGGCCGAGGCCGCGCTGGAGGCGCGCCGGGGGCTGCGCGAGTTCAGGGCCTGGACCCAGGCGCCTCCGGCGGGCACGCACAAGTCGAGCCTCGACGGTGGACGCGCGTCGGTGCTGAAGCGCGAGCGCCCGCGGAGTGGCGAGTGGAAGCGGCTGCGCATCGGTGAGCGCGAGGAGTTGGACGCGCTGGGGCTGCTCAAGCGCGCGGGTGGCGAGCCGGACCAGTTCGTGCCGGTGCCGAGCATCGGGTTGGCGGCGTGGCTGGAGACGGCGAGCAAGAAGCACGGCTCGAAGCTCTCCGCGCTGCGTGGTGCGTGCGCGGACCATCGCGGGTTCACGTCGGTGTACCGGACGGACCTGGCGTGGGTGAATGCGTTCCCGTTCGACGGCCAGCTCCTGCTGTCCGAGCGCTGGCGTCCGTACTTCGCGGAGTGGAGTGAGGACCCCAAGGCGGCGAAGCAGGAGGCGGAGCGGTTCGCGGATGAGCACATCCGCCCGCTGCTCGCGGCGATGTCCGTGGCGCCGTACCCCTACGTGGCCTGCCTCGTCGCCGACGGGGACCGGATGGGGGAGCTGCTCCGTCGACTGGCGGAGCACGGGGGCATTGAGGCGCACCGACGTGTCTCCCACGCGCTCGCGAGCTTCACGGCGGAGGCGCGAGACATCGTCCAGTCGCGCTACCGCGGGATGCTCGTCTACGCGGGGGGCGATGACGTCCTGGCCTTCGTGTGTCCGGCGGACGCGCTCCAGTGTGCCCGGGCGCTGGCGGCCGCCTTCTCGAAGCACCTGGCCCCTGTCAGCGGAGCGTCCGTGCCCACGCTGTCGGTGGGGCTGGGCATCGGCCACGTGATGGAGAGCCTGGGGCAGCTGTTGGCCCTGGGGCGTCGAGCGGAGAAGGCCGCGAAGGACGCGGGGCGCGACGCGCTCGCGGTCCTCGTGGCGAAGCATGCGGGGCGCGAGCGGCTGTGGACCGCGAGCTGGACACCGAAGGGCGCCGCCGTGGAGCCGCTGACCCGGCTGTCCCAGGACATGGCGCTGCTGGGGGGAGACCGGCTGCCCCTGGGCAAGGTGCACGAGGTGGAGACGATGGTGCGCCGCTTCCCCGTGGAGACGTCGTCGGAGGAACAGGCGGCAGTGCTGGTGGCCGAGGTGTCGCGAATCCTGGCGCGCGCCGAGGGGCGGGCTCGCGACTCCGAGGACCGTGAGCGGGAGGACAAGGCCCTGTCCCTGACGGACGTGGGGCTGGCTGCGCTCGCGGAGAAGCCGCCGGAGTGTGTCGAGACGGTCCACGCGGAGCTGCTCGCGTGGGTGGACCGGATGTTGGTGGCGGGGACGCTCGAACGTTCGCGTCGCGGACTGGAGCTCAGAGAGGGAGGTGGCGCATGAGTGAGGAGTGCTTCGCGTTGCTGCCGCGCGACGGGCTGTCCGTGAAGGATGGTCGCGGCTGGTACACGAGTGAAGTGGGGCGCGGGTACTCGCATCCGTGGCCCTTGCCCACGACGGTGCGAGGCGCGCTGCGCGCCGCGTGGGGACAGGACCTCATGTCGAACCGGCCGGGCGTCCGGCTGACGCCGGAGGCGTGGGAGCAGCGCTCCGCGAGCCTCGCGCTGAAGGGGTTCGTCGCCTTGCGGCGTGACCTGGGGGAGACGTCCTTCACCCCGCGCCACCGGATGTGGCCCGCGCCCGCGGACGCGGTGGTGGTGGCGGGCAAGGACGGCGAGCCCGCGCGGGTCGAGCGACTGCGGCCCTGGTGGCCCGACTCGGAGGGCGTCATCACTTCGCTCGGCCCCGATGAGGACCGGGCGCGCGAGGCGCTGTGGCATCCCCGGCCGGACCACGAGGGGCGGATGGGCAAGCCCTCGGGCGATGCGCCGGCGTTCTGGTCCGAGGCGGACATGGTCGCGTGGCTGCTGCGCAAGGACCTCGCGGCTCCGGCGACTCCGGGCCCCGGTCATCGCACGGACCTGCACGTGGCCATCGCGCCCGACAAGCAGACCGCGGAGGACACGATGCTGCACTCGCGCCAGGTCGTGGAGCTGCTGCGCCTGGAGAAGCGCGAGGGCGCGGCGGCGCCGGTCGCGGTGGAGTGGGCGCTGGGCGTGCGCTGCAGGCAGCCCGAGGGCGAGGCGGTGACGGGCTTCCCCTCGGGCGTGCTGGGGCTGGGAGGCCGCAGGCGGTTGACGGAGGTGGAGCGCTCGACGGCGGACCTGTTCGCCTGCCCCGAGGACTTCCAGCCCGAGCCCTCGATGGGCTTGAAGCTGGTGCTGGCGACGCCCGCGAGCTTCGAGCGCGGGTGGCTGCCGGATGGCTTCGCGTGCGCGGAAGGTGGCGAGCCCGAGTACGTGGGCACGTTGCCTGGGGTGGAGGGGCGGGTGGTGTTGCGCGCGGCGCTGGTGCCTCGGGCGCAGGATGTGTCCGCGTGGGACATGGTGAAGCGCCAGCCCCGGGCGACGCGGCGGTGGGTGCCTGCGGGGGCTGTCTATTTCTTCGAGAAGGTCGGTGGGGGCTGGTTCACCACCGAGGAGCTGCGCGCGTTGTGGCTGGCCTCGTGGGGCGGCGGCCGCGACGAGGCGCTCGGGCAGGTGTTGCCCGGCGTCTGGGAACTGCCCCCGGAGTGTGGAGCGTGAGCATGGAAAGCCGAGCCTATCTGCTGCAAGCCCTGTCCCCCCTGCACGTCGGCACGGGGCAGAGCGTGGGAGTCATCGACCTGCCGCTGATGCGGATGCGCTCCACGGGCATCCCCATCATCCCCGGCTCGTCGCTCAAGGGCGTACTGCGTGACGCGAGCGCGAGCGACACCGTCCGGACCGACGCGGTCTTCGGCCCCCGGCGCGCGAAGAACGGGCCCGAGGGGGACGAGCCCAGCGAGTACGCGGGGGCGCTGGTGGTGGGCGACGCGCGGCTGCTCGCGCTGCCGGTGCGCAGCTTCGTGGGGACGTTCGCGCTGGTGACGTCGCCGTTGCTGCTGACACTGGCGCGTCGGGACTGGGGTGGACGGAAGGGAGGCGGTGAGGCGCCTCCGCCGGTCCCCGCGCTGAAGAAGCACCGCGCGCGGGTGGCTTCGTTGAAGTCCTGTGTCTGTCTTCACGAGCAGGCGGGCGGGGCGCGTGTCTACCTCGAGGACCTGGACCTGGAGGTGGACGCCGAGGACGACGCGGTGCTCGGGGCCTGGGCGGAGGCGCTCCAGCGCGCGCTGCCCGGTGATGAGCGGGAGCTGCTCGCGCGGCGCCTGGTGCTCGTGGATGACGAGACCATGAGCTTCCTGTGGGAGACGGCGATGCAGGTGGACACCCGCGTGAGCATCGACCCGGACACGGGCACGGCCGCGAAGGGGCAGCTCTGGACGGAGGAGAGCCTGCCGGCGGAGACGCTGCTGATGGGGGTGATGGCGGCGTCCCCGTCCTGGAGTCCGAAGCAGGCGATGGCGGCGAGCGCGGTGCTGGACGCGGCGCTCGGCGGGCAGGGGACGATGCTCCAGTTGGGCGGCAAGGCGACGGTGGGGCGTGGGTGGTGCCGGCTGTTGTCGTGGACGGCGGGCGACACGGAGGCGCGGCGATGAGCGGCGTGACGCGAGAGCAGCAGCGGGCGACGGATGCGTATGCCCGGGTGTCGGCGGTCCCCTCGGACCTCCGGCCCGACTACAAGCCGCGCGTGCATGGCCTGGGGGCGTCGGTGCTGCGGGATGGTCTGGCCGCGGCGCTCACGTTCCTGGAGCGGGAGCGGGACCCGAAGGAGCCGAACGCCGCGATGTTGCTGCTCGAGGACCTGGCGAAGGTGCTCGGCAAGGCGCGGCTGCCGGGGTTGTCCTCGGCGCTGACGGGGGAGACGCTGCCGGGCGCCGTGCGGAAGCTGGGGCTGGAGGAGTACATGCTGGCCACGCGCGAGACGCTGCGGCTGGTGGTGTGGTTCCGTCGCGCGGTCCAGGCCACGTTCAAGGAGGCTCCTCGTGCGTGAGGTCCTGGCCACACTCCCCCGTTTCGAGGCGACGGGCCCGAGTCACGCGGGGCTGGCCCACGAGCGCTACGCGCCCCAGAAGGACGACGAGAAGGAAGAGAGCGGCTCGCCATGGCGGAGGTGGTTGGGCTGGATGGACGGGGCGCGGGAGCCGGAGCACTACGGGGTGGCGTACCGCCGGTGGCGCGGCTCGCTGACGCAGTGGCACACGGCCTCGGTGGAGATGCGAGCGACGGGGCGGCTCCTGGCGGGGCACGGGAATGCCTCGCCGACGGGGGTGGGGCTGACGCTGCATCACACCTGGGGCGTGCCGGTGATTCCGGGCTCCTCACTCAAGGGCGTGCTCGCGGCCTACCTGCGCGCGAGCTTCGAGCCCGACGAGGTGGCGGAGGCGAGTCGTCGGCTGTTCGGGGTGCCTGGGGATGAACGGCTCGGCCAGGAGGCGAGCGTGGGGCAGGTCCTCTTCCACGACGCGCCGTGGGTGGCGAGTCGCGGAAAGGAGGGGGTGGCGCCACGGATGCTGGCCCGCGATGTGCTCACGGTGCACCAGCGGGGCTGGTACGGGACGGCGGGGTCGTGGCCCAACGACTACGAGTCGCCGAACCCGGTGGCGTTCCTGTCGGTGCGCCCTGGGGGACGTTTCCTCGTGGCGCTGAGCGTGGCCCCGGGGGCGGACGAGGAGACGCTCCGCTTGTTGCGCTGGGCCGCGGACCGGTTGTGCGAGGCGCTGCGTGACTGGGGCGTGGGGGGTAAGACGGCCGCAGGATACGGGCGGTTGGAGCCCGAGGGGAGCGTGGTGGTCAATCCCCCGCGCGCGGTGTCTCGGCCGTCACCGGCGCGGGATGCGTTCAAGGCCTGGGGGGAGGCGCAGCGGGCGGCGAAGACGGAGCAGCGTAAGGTGCTCGAGGACTTCGACGCGCAGTGGATGCAGAAGTTGATGGACCTGCCGCGCGAGGTGCGGGTGGAGTGCGCCCAGGCGCTTCGTGTGTTGGTGAAGAGCCCCAAGCTTCAAGCGCGTTGCGAGGAGTTGCTTAGGGGGCTGGTAGATGACGCCTGATGGAGGACGTTGAGGAGTATATCGAATGCGGCGTGACGACCAGTAAGCGACCGGCTGCTGCGGAAGTAGGTGACGGAAGAGCAGCGTTCTTCCATGTTTTCGTGGGACGCTCTTTGTTAGATGAATAGGCGTTTGAATCTGGGGTGGGCTCTCCGCTTGCCGTGATGCTGGAGGGCGTTGAGTACAAGTCGTAGTCGCTGATGTTGAAGTAGTGCATTCGCTCCCGTTGCTGTTCGTGATGCCGGAAGGCGCTGCGCACCATCACCGCCGCATGGTGCACTCGTCGACGCACGCCTTTGTTGCTGGCTGTGATGTAGAAGGCGTTGGGTGCCTGTTACGCGCAGGGACAAGCGGCGTGCCGTTGCTCGCTGTGATACTAGAAGGCGTTGAGTACTAACCGGCGTTGCCGAAGAAGTCGGCGCTCGGGGCAGGTGCTCGCCGTGATGATGGAGGGGGTTGAGCATGCACCGCACAGCCACGTAATCGCGTCGTGCTGCTCGTGCCAGAAGACCTTGAGCACAGCGTGCGGAGCGCGTTGATACCCAGTTTCTTCGCTGTTGCTCGCCGTGATGACGGGAGATGTTTAGCACTCGAACTTCTGTGCGAGGACCTCGGTCATCAAGTCGACTGACGCTCGCCGTGATGCTGGACGACATTGAGCTCCGGTATGGCCACGGTGAAGAGCTCGCCCAAGAGCCGCCGCTTGCCGTAACGCCGGAATGCGTTGCGCACATCAGGTTTGCCGTCCCTGTCAGGACGTTATCCATCCCGCCGCTCGCCGTGATGCCGGAAGGCGTTGAGCACATGTTGGTGGTGGACAGGTTGTTGGTCTGCTGGATGAGTCCCGCGCTCGCCGAGATGCCTGAAGGCGTTGAGTACATGAACTCGATGGTCTGCTCTTCGGCTGCGACCTCCACGGTCGCCGCTCGCCGAGATGCCGGAAGGCGTTAGCCCGCATTTCTCTTCCTCGGTCACCGTTGCTCGCTGTGATGCCGGAAGGCTTTGAGCACTTACCCGCGCAGGTGTTCGTAGCGAGGTATGTGATGAACCACCGCTCGCCGAGATGCCGGAAGGCGTTGAGCGCAACTCCCATTTCATGCAGCGCGCATAGGGGCCAGACTCCGTTGCTCGCGGTGATGCCGGAAGGCGTTGAGCACCCCAGCGTGTTATTGCAGACGACGCGGGTTGCGCAATTCCACCGCTCGCCGAGATGCCGGAAGGCGTTGAGCACTTGTGCGTGGTGATATTGATGTGCGTTGTTACTGCGGCGTTGCTCGCCGTGATGCCGGAAGGCGTTGAGCACTGTCGTCCCAGCGGACGTTGTCCAACGTCCACTCACTCCGTTGCTCGCCGTGATGCCGGAAGGCGTTGAGCACATGAAGTTGTCGCTGTAGATCTCCTTGAAGTTGGCGACCGTTGCTCGCCGTAATGTCGGAAGGCATTGAGCACCCGTCGCCGGAGCCGAAGCCGTCGCCGGAGCTGAACCGTTGCTCGCCGTGATGCCGGAGGGCGTTGGGTCTCGGACCCGTGGCTATCCTCGCGGGCCTGTCACACAGATGCATGTTTCACGGTGCGAACAGGTCCGACCCACTGGTTCTAAACCGAAGTTCGTGATTCTCGATCAGGCTGAAGGGCGGGCAGGCGGGAAGTGCGCGGGAAGAGGGAGCAGGGGCACTTCTCGTTCGGCTCTGTGTGCGCAGAAGACCTGAGAGCGAGAAGGCCCTGCCCG